>NZ_MAUE01000043.1 GCF_001702265.1 Pseudomonas aylmerensis | reverse complement strand
AATTGGGTCTGTAGCTCAGTTGGTTAGAGCGCACCCCTGATAAGGGTGAGGTCGGCAGTTCGAATCTGCCCAGACCCACCAATTTTGTTATGGGGCCATAGCTCAGCTGGGAGAGCGCCTGCCTTGCACGCAGGAGGTCAACGGTTCGATCCCGTTTGGCTCCACCATTAACTGCTTCTGCTGTTAGAGTTTAGAAATGAATATTCACTAATGAATATTGATTTCTAGTCTTTGATTAGATCGTTCTTTAAAAATTTGGGTATGTGATAGAAAGATAGACTGAACGTTACTTTCACTGGTAACGGATCAGGCTAAGGTAAAATTTGTGAGTTCTCTTAATTGAGAAATTCGAATTTTCGGCGAATGTCGTCTTCACAGTATAACCAGATTGCTTGGGGTTATATGGTCAAGTGAAGAAGCGCATACGGTGGATGCCTTGGCAGTCAGAGGCGATGAAAGACGTGGTAGCCTGCGAAAAGCTTCGGGGAGTCGGCAAACAGACTTTGATCCGGAGATGTCTGAATGGGGGAACCCAGCCATCATAAGATGGTTATCTTGTACTGAATACATAGGTGCAAGAGGCGAACCAGGGGAACTGAAACATCTAAGTACCCTGAGGAAAAGAAATCAACCGAGATTCCCTTAGTAGTGGCGAGCGAACGGGGACTAGCCCTTAAGTGGCTTTGAGATTAGCGGAACGCTCTGGAAAGTGCGGCCATAGTGGGTGATAGCCCTGTACGCGAAAATCTCTTAGTCATGAAATCGAGTAGGACGGAGCACGAGAAACTTTGTCTGAATATGGGGGGACCATCCTCCAAGGCTAAATACTACTGACTGACCGATAGTGAACTAGTACCGTGAGGGAAAGGCGAAAAGAACCCCGGAGAGGGGAGTGAAATAGATCCTGAAACCGTATGCGTACAAGCAGTGGGAGCAGACTTTGTTCTGTGACTGCGTACCTTTTGTATAATGGGTCAGCGACTTATTTTCAGTGGCGAGCTTAACCGAATAGGGGAGGCGTAGCGAAAGCGAGTCTTAATAGGGCGTCTAGTCGCTGGGAATAGACCCGAAACCGGGCGATCTATCCATGGGCAGGTTGAAGGTTGGGTAACACTAACTGGAGGACCGAACCGACTACCGTTGAAAAGTTAGCGGATGACCTGTGGATCGGAGTGAAAGGCTAATCAAGCTCGGAGATAGCTGGTTCTCCTCGAAAGCTATTTAGGTAGCGCCTCATGTATCACTGTAGGGGGTAGAGCACTGTTTCGGCTAGGGGGTCATCCCGACTTACCAAACCGATGCAAACTCCGAATACCTACAAGTGCCGAGCATGGGAGACACACGGCGGGTGCTAACGTCCGTCGTGAAAAGGGAAACAACCCAGACCGTCAGCTAAGGTCCCAAAGTTATGGTTAAGTGGGAAACGATGTGGGAAGGCTTAGACAGCTAGGAGGTTGGCTTAGAAGCAGCCACCCTTTAAAGAAAGCGTAATAGCTCACTAGTCGAGTCGGCCTGCGCGGAAGATGTAACGGGGCTCAAACCATACACCGAAGCTACGGGTATCACGTAAGTGATGCGGTAGAGGAGCGTTCTGTAAGCCTGTGAAGGTGAGTTGAGAAGCTTGCTGGAGGTATCAGAAGTGCGAATGCTGACATGAGTAACGACAATGGGTGTGAAAAACACCCACGCCGAAAGACCAAGGTTTCCTGCGCAACGTTAATCGACGCAGGGTTAGTCGGTCCCTAAGGCGAGGCTGAAAAGCGTAGTCGATGGAAAACAGGTTAATATTCCTGTACTTCTGGTTATTGCGATGGAGGGACGGAGAAGGCTAGGCCAGCTTGGCGTTGGTTGTCCAAGTTTAAGGTGGTAGGCTGGAATCTTAGGTAAATCCGGGATTCTAAGGCCGAGAGCTGATGACGAGTTAACTTTTAGTTAACGAAGTGGTTGATGCCATGCTTCCAAGAAAAGCTTCTAAGCTTCAGGTAACCAGGAACCGTACCCCAAACCGACACAGGTGGTTGGGTAGAGAATACCAAGGCGCTTGAGAGAACTCGGGTGAAGGAACTAGGCAAAATGGCACCGTAACTTCGGGAGAAGGTGCGCCGGTGAGGGTGAAGGACTTGCTCCGTAAGCTCATGCCGGTCGAAGATACCAGGCCGCTGCGACTGTTTATTAAAAACACAGCACTCTGCAAACACGAAAGTGGACGTATAGGGTGTGACGCCTGCCCGGTGCCGGAAGGTTAATTGATGGGGTTAGCTAACGCGAAGCTCTTGATCGAAGCCCCGGTAAACGGCGGCCGTAACTATAACGGTCCTAAGGTAGCGAAATTCCTTGTCGGGTAAGTTCCGACCTGCACGAATGGCGTAACGATGGCGGCGCTGTCTCCACCCGAGACTCAGTGAAATTGAAATCGCTGTGAAGATGCAGTGTATCCGCGGCTAGACGGAAAGACCCCGTGAACCTTTACTATAGCTTTGCACTGGACTTTGAATTTGCTTGTGTAGGATAGGTGGGAGGCTTTGAAGCGTGGACGCCAGTCTGCGTGGAGCCATCCTTGAAATACCACCCTGGCAACTTTGAGGTTCTAACTCAGGTCCGTTATCCGGATCGAGGACAGTGTATGGTGGGTAGTTTGACTGGGGCGGTCTCCTCCTAAAGAGTAACGGAGGAGTACGAAGGTGCGCTCAGACCGGTCGGAAATCGGTCGTAGAGTATAAAGGCAAAAGCGCGCTTGACTGCGAGACAGACACGTCGAGCAGGTACGAAAGTAGGTCTTAGTGATCCGGTGGTTCTGTATGGAAGGGCCATCGCTCAACGGATAAAAGGTACTCCGGGGATAACAGGCTGATACCGCCCAAGAGTTCATATCGACGGCGGTGTTTGGCACCTCGATGTCGGCTCATCACATCCTGGGGCTGAAGCCGGTCCCAAGGGTATGGCTGTTCGCCATTTAAAGTGGTACGCGAGCTGGGTTTAGAACGTCGTGAGACAGTTCGGTCCCTATCTGCCGTGGACGTTTGAGATTTGAGAGGGGCTGCTCCTAGTACGAGAGGACCGGAGTGGACGAACCTCTGGTGTTCCGGTTGTCACGCCAGTGGCATTGCCGGGTAGCTATGTTCGGAATAGATAACCGCTGAAAGCATCTAAGCGGGAAACTAGCCTCAAGATGAGATCTCACTGGAACCTTGAGTTCCCTGAAGGGCCGTCGAAGACTACGACGTTGATAGGTTGGGTGTGTAAGCGCTGTGAGGCGTTGAGCTAACCAATACTAATTGCCCGTGAGGCTTGACCATATAACACCCAAGCAATTTGCTTGCTTCGAGCTGAAA
>NZ_MAUE01000042.1 GCF_001702265.1 Pseudomonas aylmerensis | reverse complement strand
CAAGCCCGCTCGCCACATGAAGCATGCTAGCCACAACAAGCCTGCTCAGCCCATCAAGCCTGCTAGCCACAACAAGCCGGCTCACCACAAAATTGATGGGGGTGACTAAGAAGTAAAAGCAGGGGAGCGTAGTAGCTGTTGGGCTGGGATGAGCGCGCTTATTGCGCAGGCACCTTGTGGCGAGCGGGCTTGCCCCGCGTTGGGCTGCGCAGCAGCCCCAATCAGGTCACCGTAGTTTTTCAGAGATTCCGAGGTGGAGGGTTTTGGGGCTGCTTCGCAGCCCAACGCGGGACAAGCCCGCTCGCCACATGAAGCATGCTAGCCACAACAAGCCCACTCACCCCATCAAGCCTGCTAGCCACAACAAGCCTGCTCACCCCATCAAGCCTGCCAGGCACAACAAGCCGGCTCACCACAAAAAAGCCGCTCGTCGAAGCCAGCCCGGTATTCAAGCCAGGGCTTTTTCGATGGCCTGGATGATCGACGGGTCTTCCGGGGGGGTACGTGGCGAGAAACGCGCCAGGACCCGGCCGTCTTTACCAAGCAGGAATTTCTCGAAATTCCAGGTGATATCCCCAGGAAACTCGGCGCCCTCGCCCGCCAGCAGGCGGTACAGCTGGTGACGCTCAGGGCCATTCACATCGAGCTTGCTGCCCAGCGGGAACGTCACGCCATAGTTGAGGCTGCAGAACTCGCGGATTTCATCCTCGGTGCCCGGTTCCTGGCCTGCAAACTGGTTGCAAGGCAAGCCCAGCACGGTGAACCCCTGGTCCTTGTACTGCTGGTAGAGGTTCTCCAACGCCGCGTATTGCGGGGTCAAGCCACATTTGGAGGCGACGTTGACCACCAGCACGACTTGCCCCTTGAAGGGCGCCAGCGGCAGCTCTTGTCCGTCCAACGCTTTGAGTTTCAGGTCGTGGAAAGCACTCATGACGAACTCCAGATATCCCATGTTCTTCGCATTGCGACGTATCGAGATTACAACCCGCAAGCCTGCAATCATAGACGCCGATTACAAAACTCGCCTGCGGATTACTGAGCGGTCGGCCACGGCAAAATTGGAATCGCCGTGACCGCGTTCTGCGGGCTGCCTTCGATGAGGCGGTCGCTGTAGACCAGGTACACCAGGGTGTTGCGCTTCTTGTCGAGAAAGCGCACGACCTGCATGGTCTTGAACACCAACGAGGTGCGTTCCTTGAAGACCTCGTCGCCGTCCTTGAGTTCGCCCTTGAAGTGGATCGGGCCGACCTGGCGGCAGGCAATCGAAGCTTCGGCGCGGTCCTCGGCCAGGCCCAGGCCGCCCTTGACGCCGCCGGTCTTGGCACGCGACAGGTAGCAGGTCACGCCGTCGACCTTGGGGTCATCAAACGCTTCGACCACGATCCGATCGTTGGGGCCGACAAACTTGAACACCGTCGACACCTGACCGATCTCTTCAGCCGAAGCCAGCAACGGCATGGCCAGCAGCAGGCCGAGCAATCCCTTCATTAAACGCATCGTGTATTCCTTTGGTTAAACCAGGATCAGGTTATCGCGGTGCACCAGTTCCGGTTCCGCCATGTAACCCAAGAGTCCGACAATCGCATCAGACGATTGTCCGATAATTTTCTGCGCTTCCAGGGCGCTGTAGTTGGCCAGGCCACGGGCGATCTCACGACCATCCGGCGCCACGCACACCACCATTTCGCCACGGCGGAAGCTGCCCTGGACCAACTTGACGCCGACTGGCAGCAGGCTCTTGTTGCCTTGGGACAACGCCGATACCGCGCCTTCATCCAGCACCAGGGTGCCACGGGTTTGCAGATGACCGGCCAGCCACTGTTTGCGCGCCGCCAGCATGCCGCGTTCCGGCGACAGCAGCGTACCGATGCGCTCACCGGCCTTGAGGCGATCCAGCACGCGCTCCAGGCGCCCGCCGACGATGATCGTGTGGGCGCCGGAGCGTGCGGCCAAACGGGCTGCGCGCAGCTTGGTCTGCATGCCGCCACGGCCCAATGCACCGCCGACGCTGCCGGCCACGGCGTCCAGCGCCGGGTCATCGGCACGCGCTTCATAAATAAGCTGGGCATCGGGGTTGTTGCGTGGGTCGGCGTCGAACATGCCGTCGCGGTCGGTGAGGATCACCAGCAGGTCGGCTTCCACCAGGTTGGCCACCAGGGCGGCCAGGGTGTCGTTGTCGCCGAAACGGATTTCGTCGGTGACCACGGTGTCGTTTTCGTTGATCACCGGAATGACCTTGAGCTCCACCAGCGCGCGCAGGGTGCTGCGGGCATTGAGATAGCGCTTGCGGTCGGACAGGTCGTCGTGGGTCAGCAGGATCTGCGCCGTGTGGCGGCCGTGCTCGGCAAAGCTGGATTCCCAGGCTTGCACCAGGCCCATCTGGCCGATGGCGGCGGCGGCTTGCAGTTCGTGCATCGCGCTGGGTCGCGCGGTCCAGCCGAGGCGGCTCATCCCGGC
The DNA here is from genome assembly GCF_001702265.1 of Pseudomonas aylmerensis. Classification (GTDB taxonomy): domain Bacteria; phylum Pseudomonadota; class Gammaproteobacteria; order Pseudomonadales; family Pseudomonadaceae; genus Aquipseudomonas; species Aquipseudomonas aylmerensis. The sequence continues at coordinate 50,140 of NZ_MAUE01000042.1, read as the reverse complement.
GGCAACCGCCCCGGACGACACCAGCACCAACTCCACGCCCGCCTCATGCAAGGCCACCATCTGCTCGACCCAGACGCTCATGGCTGCGCGATCCAGCCCCTTGCCGTCTGCCGTCAGCAGCGCACTTCCGATCTTTACGACCCAGCGCTGCGCACCTGTCACTTTGCTCCGCATCTTCTTCAACCTTAGAGTGAGGGCTGCACGCGACCCAGCGCCGCCCATAACGTTATACCCGGATACCAAAACGCCGCTCCAGGGAGCGGCGTTCAAGTTTATCGCAACGGATCAGTCACGCACGTAAATGATTTCCGGACCGTCTTCATCATCCACGTCTTCTTCGTCCCAATCATCGTCGCCGATGTCATGGACCGACTTCACGCCACTGCGGCGCAGGGCACGCTGGTCATCCAGGGCCTGCAGCTGGGCGCGAGCTTCGTCTTCGATGCGCTGGTCGAGTTCGGCCAGTTCGGCCTTGAACACCGGATCGGCCGCCAGGCGGTCGGCACGGTCTTCGAGGTAGCGCATGATGTCGCGGGTCAGGCGCTCGGTGCCTTCTTTGGCGATGGCCGAGATCACGTAGACCGGACCTTCCCACTCCAGGCGATCGACGATTTCCTTGACGCGCTCCTCGTGTTCTTCTTCGAGGATCTGGTCGCACTTGTTCAGCACCAGCCAGCGATCACGCTCAGCCAGGGACGGGCTGAACTTGGTCAGCTCGCTGACGATCACTTCGGCGGCGTCCGGTGCGCTGGTGTCATCCAGCGGCGCCATGTCGACGAGGTGCAGCAGCAAACGGGTACGCGACAAGTGCTTGAGGAAGCGAATCCCCAGGCCAGCACCATCGGAAGCGCCTTCGATCAGGCCGGGAATGTCGGCGATCACGAAGCTTTTCCAGCGGTCGACGCTGACCACACCCAGGTTCGGCACCAGGGTAGTGAACGGGTAGTCGGCGACTTTCGGCTTGGCGGCCGAGACCGAGCGGATGAAGGTACTCTTGCCGGCATTCGGCAGGCCCAGCAGGCCCACGTCGGCGAGTACTTTCATTTCCAGCTTGAGGTCACGCTGCTCGCCTGGCTTGCCCGGCGTGGTCTGGCGCGGTGCACGGTTGGTACTGGACTTGAATCGGGTGTTACCCAGACCGTGCCAGCCGCCCTGCACTACCATCAACTTCTGGCCGGCCTTGGTCAGGTCGCCAATCACTTCCTGGGTCGCGGAGTCGATAATGGTGGTGCCGACCGGTACGCGCAGTACCAGGTCTTCGCCTTTCTTGCCGGTGCAGTCGGTGCTGCCGCCGTTGGAGCCACGCTCGGCATCGAAGTGCCGGGTGTAACGGTAGTCGACCAGGGTGTTGAGGTTTTCGTCGGCCATCATGTAGATGGAACCGCCGTCACCGCCGTCACCGCCGTTTGGACCACCGTTTTCGATGAATTTTTCGCGACGGAAACTCATGCAACCGTTACCGCCGTCGCCTGCTTTTACTCGGATGGAAACTTCATCAACGAACTTCATAACAAAACGCCTCTCGCCGCACGGACGAGCTTAAAAAACCAAGACATAAGACTCTTGCAAAAATGAGCGCAGCGACCTCAAGCAACGACCACACATCCAGCTGCTCTCGCCCATTACAAACAGCTTTGCAAGAGACTCACCCCACAAACGAAAAAGCCCCGTCGCAAGACAGGGCTTTTCCAGCGGTCTCGCAATTAAGCTGCGATAACGCTTACGTAACGACGACCGAAGGCGCCTTTTACTTCGAACTTGATCACGCCTTCGACTTTAGCGAAGAGGGTGTGATCTTTACCCATACCAACGCCGTAGCCAGCGTGGAATTGGGTGCCGCGCTGACGCACGATGATGTTGCCCGCTTTGATAGCCTGGCCGCCATACATCTTCACGCCAAGGCGTTTGGCTTCTGAGTCGCGACCGTTACGGGTACTACCACCAGCTTTTTTGTGTGCCATGAGTCAATTCTCCTAGTGAGGAATTAGGCTGAAATTAAGCCTGAATACCGGTGATTTTGATCTCGGTGTACCACTGGCGGTGGCCCATACGCTTCATGTGGTGCTTACGACGACGGAACTTGATGATGCGGACTTTATCGTGACGACCTTGGGAGATCACTTCAGCCACAACGGTAGCGCCAGCAACAACTGGAGCGCCGATGTTCACGTCATCGCCATTGGCGACCAACAGAACGCGATCAAAAGTAACGGATTCGCCGGTAGCGACTTCCAGTTTTTCGATCTTCAGGTATTCACCTGGGGCGACCTTGTATTGCTTGCCACCAGTAACAATTACTGCGTACGACATGGTATTTCTCCGATAATCCTGCTCACCCAGCGCTTTATAAGAAGAGGTATTGGCTGGCATGGCTGCATGGGATGGACGTCCCGAATGCAATTGCGTAAGGCAGGTGCTGCCCAGGAAGTTCAGGGTGCGCGATTGTACGCAAGGCTTTGATACGTTGCAAGTGGCCGCCTATCGCGCCTTGACACCCGGGGGTCAGGGTCCTAGCATGCCGCGCAACCCTTCTGGAGCGACTGTCGCTGATGCAACCCCAAGCTTTCTACCGCGCGGTCGCGGACGATTTTAGCGCCGTCGACGGCATCATCAAGCAGCAGCTGACGTCTAAAGTGCCGCTGGTCTCCAAAATTGGCGACTATATTACGTCGGCGGGCGGTAAGCGCCTGCGTCCTTTATTAGTGTTGCTGTGCGGCAAGGCCCTGGGTCGCGAAGGCGATGACGTGCGCCTGCTGGCCGCCACTATCGAGTTCCTGCACACCGCCACCCTGCTGCATGACGACGTGGTCGACATGTCCGGCATGCGCCGTGGCCGTGAGACCGCCAATGCGATGTGGGGCAACGCCCCGAGCGTGCTGGTGGGCGACTTCCTGTACTCGCGCTCGTTCGAAATGATGGTCGAGCTGGGCTCGATGCCGGTGATGAAGATTCTTTCACAGGCCACGCGCATCATCGCCGAAGGCGAAGTGTTGCAGCTGTCCAAGGTCCGCGACGCCAGCACCACCGAAGAAACCTATATGGAAGTGATTCGCGGCAAGACCGCGATGCTCTTCGAAGCCTCGACCCACAGCGCCGCCGCCCTGTGTGGCGCGACGGCCGAACAGGCCGAAGCCCTGCGCACCTTCGGGGATCACCTGGGCGTGGCGTTCCAGCTGGTCGACGACCTGCTCGACTACAAGGGCGATGCCGAGACCCTGGGCAAGAACGTCGGTGACGACCTGGCCGAGGGCAAGCCGACCTTGCCGCTGATCTACACCATGCGCGAAGGCACCCCGGAACAGGCCGCCCTGGTGCGCAAGGCGATCCAGAAAGGCGGGATCGAGGACCTGGAGGCCATCCGCGTCGCCGTGGAAGCCTCCGGTTCCCTCGAGTACACCGCGCAATTGGCGCGTGACTACGTGGCCCGTGCGATCAAATGCCTGGAAGCCCTTCCGGCCAGCGAATACCGGGATGCCCTGGTTGAGCTGAGTGAGTTCGCGGTCGCGCGGACGCACTGATTGCGCCGCACTTGATGTAGGAGCGGGCTTGCCTGCGATAGCGGTAGTGAATTCACTGCAGTCATCGCAGGCAAGCCCGCTCCTACATTAAGACCACATCGCCCCCTCCCCCTACAAATCCCTATATAATGTGCGACTTTTAGCCATCCCTGACTTTCAAGGAGCTTTAGTGAGCACGTTGCCACCCTGCCCGAAGTGCAATTCCGAATACACCTACGAAGACGGCGCCCAGCTGGTCTGCCCGGAATGCGCCCATGAATGGTCCGCCAGTGGCGAGGCCGAAGTGGCGGGCGATGAAACCGTGAAGAAAGACTCTGTGGGCAACGTCCTGCAGGACGGCGACACCATCACCGTGATCAAGGACCTCAAGGTCAAGGGCACGTCCCTGGTGGTCAAGGTCGGCACCAAGGTCAAGAACATCCGCCTGTGCGACGGCGACCACGATATCGATTGCAAGATCGACGGCATTGGCCCGATGAAACTCAAGTCCGAGTTCGTGCGCAAAGTCTGAATCTGCTGCACCCATCCCGCGCCCGCCGCGGGATGGCGTTTCGCCCTCTGCGTTGATCGAACGCAATATCCACACAGAAAAACCCGGAAACCGCCAATAGGCACTTGCTATTCTACGAATAAGAATTATTCTCATTGAAACTCATCAAGGAGAACGACCATGACTTATTTGATAGATGCCTGGCTGGATCGTCCACACCCTTACCTGCGGATCCTGCATCGGGAAACCGGCGAAGTCTGTGCGGTGCTGGAAGAAGAGGCACTCAATGAACTGCAGGACCAGGGCGACCTGGACGTGAATGGCCTGAGTTCGAGTGAACCCGGTGTACTCAAGGAAGTGGTGCGCAATCTGTTTCTGTTCTGCTATGCCCGAGCTTTGCGCCCGGCCACGGAACTCAATGGCAAGTTCCATCCATGAACCAGCCAACACACAGGCCCTGTGTGGCAGCTGGCTTGCCTGCGATGTCTTCCACTCGATAACAGCTCGGATCGAGTCGTCTGCATCGCGGGCAAGCCCGGCTCCCACATAAAGCAGGTCTTACAGAACGTCGAGCAGCTCGACGTCGAACACCAGAACGCTGTGCGGCGGGATGCTGCCAACGCCTTGAGCGCCGTAAGCCAGTTCGCTCGGCACGTACAGGCGCCATTTGCTGCCGGCATTCATCAGTTGCAGGGCTTCGGTCCAGCCGGCGATCACGCCACCCACCGGGAATTCTGCAGGCTGGCCGCGCTCGTAGGAGCTGTCGAACACCGTGCCGTCGATCAACGTGCCGTGGTAGTGAGTACGCACTTGGTCTTCACGGGTCGGCTTGGCGCCGTCACCTTGGGTCAACACTTCAAATTGCAGGCCGGAAGCCAGGGTGGTGATGCCGTCACGCTTGGCGTTTTCCGCCAGGAATGCCAGGCCGGCACCTGCAGCGGCTTCAGCCTTGGCAGCGGCTTCGGCTTGCATGATTTCGCGGATGACTTTGAAGCTCGCAGCCATTTGCTCCTGGTCAACGCGGCTTGGCTTGCCGGCGAACGCGTCGGTCAGGCCAGCCAGGATTGCGTCCAGGCTGACACCCGGTGGCGGGTTGTCGCGCAGTTGGTCGCCCAACTGACGGCCGATACCGTAGCTGACGCGGGTTTCGTCGGTGGACAGATTAACTTCGGACATGAAGAGGCTCCGCTGTAGGGCAGGGCTGAAAACACTGTTTTCCTGCACTGCCCGAAACTAAAAGGGCCAGCAGACTAGCACAGAATGTCAGTCCGGGATGAGCCGCGCGCAGCCCGCCGACCGAGCGCCGCTGGTCGGTTATGCGGCGGCGATGCCTATCGGCTTACGAATAAAGGTTCAGATTCCTTGCCCCCCGCCGATACAGCCCTACACAACTTGGCTGGCTCAAAGAACAACACCGTCCAGCAGACAGACATCAATTTTTGCGGAGCATTCGATGAACAGCTGGTTCGGCAACATTAGCGTCAATCTCAAACTCGGCCTGGGCTTCGGCCTGGTGCTGGTCCTCACGTCAATCCTGGCCCTGACCGGCTGGACCAGCCTGGGCGGCCTGATCGACCGCAGCAACTGGATGAGCGACATCACCCAGCTCAATGCGTCGCTGACCAAACTGCGGATCGTGCGCCTGCAGTACATGCTCGCCAACGGCGACGAAGCCGTGGCCCAGAACGTACAGACCAACCTGGACGCGTTCACGGCTCAGCAGCAGAAACTGCTGGACAGCTTCAAGAGCCCGGAAAACCGCAAGCTGCTCACCGAGCAGAAAAACATCATCACCGCCTACCAGCAGTCGTTGAACAAAATGCGCGAGGCCTACCGTAACGGTAATGCCTCTCGCCAGCTGATGGGCGAAAAGGCCGACATCGCCAATGCACAAATCAACGCGCTGGAAACCAGCGTGAAGCAAGCCCCGGACAGCTCCGAGCACCTGGCCCAGTTCCAGGCCGTCGCCGATGCCAAGATGCAATTCCAGTTGGCCCGCTACGAAGTGCGCGGCTACACCGGCAACGTCAACGCGGAAACCGAAGCCCGCGCCGCCGCACAAATCGAAAAAGCCATCAACGGCCTGAAGGGCCTCAGCGCCGTTTTCGGTGCCGGCCAGCAAAGCGCGTTGAGCGCGCTGGAAACCGCCCTGGGCGACTACCGCAGCGCCGTGCAGAACTACAAGGCTGCCAACGCCAACATCGTCGCCGCCCGCGCCGAAATGACCACCCAAGGCGCCGACATTGTCACCATCAGCGACAAGCTGTACGACATCCAGCTGGATCGCCGTGACGCCGAAAGCGCCCAGGCCCGCAGCCTGCAATTGATCAGCACGTTGCTGGCGCTGCTGGTCGGTGTCATTGCCGCCCTGGTGATCACCCGCCAGATCACCCGACCCTTGCAGGAAACCCTGGCCGTGGTGGAGCGCATCGCTTCCGGCGACCTGAGCCACAACATCCAGGTGACCCGCCGCGATGAACTCGGCGTGTTGCAACAAGGCATCCAGCGCATGGGCACGACCCTGCGCGAGCTGATCAGCGGCATTCGTGATGGCGTCACCCAGATCGCCAGCGCCGCCGAAGAGCTGTCGGCCGTGACCGAGCAGACCAGCGCCGGCGTAAACAGCCAGAAGATCGAGACCGACCAGGTCGCCACCGCGATGCATGAAATGACCGCCACCGTGCAGGAAGTGGCGCGCAATGCCGAGCAAGCCTCCCAGGCGGCTTCCGAAGCCGACGGCCAGGCCCGCGAAGGCGACAAGGTCGTGGCGGAAGCCATCGCCCAGATCGAGCGCCTGGCCACCGAAGTAGCGCGCTCCACCGACGCGATGACGCACCTGCAGCAAGAGAGCAACAAGATTGGCAGCGTAATGGACGTGATCAAGGCCGTAGCCGAACAGACCAACCTGCTCGCCCTCAACGCCGCGATTGAAGCGGCGCGTGCCGGTGAAGCCGGTCGCGGCTTTGCCGTGGTGGCCGATGAAGTGCGTGGCCTGGCCCAGCGCACACAGAAATCCACCGAGGAAATCGAAGGCCTGGTGGCCGGTTTGCAGAACGGCACCCAGCAAGTCGCCAATGTGATGAACAACAGCCGCAGCCTCACCGACAGCAGCGTCGAGCTGACGCGCAAGGCCGGCGTGTCGCTGGAGAACATCACCCGCACGGTGTCGAATATCCAGTCGATGAACCAGCAGATCGCCGCCGCCGCCGAACAGCAGAGCGCCGTTGCGGAAGAGATCAGCCGCAGCATTGTCAACGTGCGTGATGTGTCGGAGCAGACTGCAACGGCGAGCGACGAGACGGCCAAGTCCAGCGTTGAGCTGGCGCGTTTGGGCAGCCAATTGCAGCAGATGGTCAGTCACTTCCGGGTTTAAGCAACAAAAAGCCGCCTCGGTTTAAGCCGAGGCGGCTCCACTTCTCAGACCTTAGAGGTCATCGAAGCTGTCCCGCAGGAATGTCCACACGTGATTAGTGGCGTGATTACATAACCGGCCTAGTATCCGTCTGCGGGTTGATTGCGTCTTTTTAGATAGCAACCCCAGCCACTCACTGGGATTGCAAAAAAAACCGCCTACCCAGGCGGTTTTTTATTGCCTGCGATTGACCGATCAGCCCTCGCCTTCCTCGACAAACACCAGCCGATTGCCAAATGGGTCGCCGATGCTCATCTCCCGCGAGCCCCAAGGCGTTGCTTCAACCCCAGGCTTGGCATACCGATAATCCTTGGCCAGCAATTGCTGCTGGTAAGCGTCCACGCCCTGCGCCTGAATCCGCACCGCCGAGCCGGGCGAAGCATCGCCGTGGTGTTCGGACAGATGCAGCACGCAGTCGCCCAACGACACCTGCAAATACAGCGGGAAATTCGCTTCGAAGCGATGCTGCCAATCCACCTTGAACCCGAGGAAATCGACGTAAAACTCCAACGCCTTGGCCTCGTCGAAGATCCGCAGGATGGGGGTGACTTTTCCTAAGTGCATTGCGCTCGCTCCGTGTATGAGATCGCCCACTATAGAGACGAAAACCCGCCGCGCAAATCCCCGCTGCGCGCCAAAAACCGTCCCGGCCGCTGACCATTGGCCTGCCCGTCGCTGTAGCTCAGCACGCCATTGACCCACACACCGTCAATGCCCTCGGCGGCACGTTGCGGGGCTTTGAAGTCCGCCACATCGCGCACCTGCAGGGGATCGAACAACACCAGGTCAGCCCAATACCCTTCACGGATTTCACCGCGCTCAGCCAGGCCAAAACGCGCCGCCGACAACCCGGTCATTTTGTGCACCGCCGTGTGCAGTGGAAACAACCCCACGTCACGGCTGAAATGCCCCAGCACCCGTGGAAACGCGCCCCATAAACGCGGGTGCGGAAACGGGTCTTCGGGCAAACCGTCCGACCCCACCATCGACAGCGGATGCGCAAGGATGCGTCGTACATCCGCTTCATCCATCCCGTAGTACACCGCCCCTGCCGGTTGCAGGCGACGCGCCGCGTCCATCAGCGAAACGTCCCACTCGGCAGCGATGTCCTGCAAGTCACGCCCGCCCATTTCCGGATGCGGCGTGGACCAGGTGATGGTGATGCGAAACGCATCGGTGACTTGCTTGAGGTCCAGGGTCGAAGAACTCGCCGCATAGGGATAACAATCACAGCCCACCGGGTGGGTTTTCGCCGCCAGCTCCAGCGCCGCCAACAGCTGTGGACTACGCCCCCAGTTACCGGCACCGGCGCATTTGAGGTGGGAAATGATCACCGGCGCCTTGGCATGCCGGCCGATCAGGAAAGCCTCGTCCATCGCCTCCAGCACCGGCTCGAATTCGCTGCGCAGATGGGTGGTGTACACCGCACCGAAGGCCGTCAGTTCTTCACTCAGTTGCAGCACTTCATCGGTCTCGGCATCGAACGCACTGGCGTAGGCCAGGCCTGTGGATAAGCCCAGCGCGCCGGCTTCGAGACTTTCCTGCAACTGCGCCCGCATGTGCGCGATTTCACCGGGCGTGGCGGTGCGGTGCAGATCGTCCATATGGTTGCTGCGCAGCGCCGTGTGGCCGATCAGCGCGGCGACGTTGACGGCCGGGTGAGCGTTTTCGACCGCCAGGCGGTAGTCGATAAAACGCGGATAGGCGAAGGCTTCACGCGTGCCCAACAGGTTCATCGGGTCCGGCGGCGCGGCGCGCAGGCTCACCGGCGACGCACTGATGCCACAGTTGCCGACGATCACCGTGGTCACACCCTGGCTGAGCTTGGGCAGCATCTGCGGCTGGCGGATCACCACCGTGTCATCGTGGGTGTGCACGTCGATGAAACCCGGTGCCAGCACCCGGCCCGCGGCCTCGATTTCATGCTCGGCGCGTGCTGCCGACAAATCGCCGATCGTTGCGATGCGCCCGTCGCGCAGCCCCACATCGGCAACATAGCCTTCGGTGTTGCTGCCATCGATGATCAGCGCCTGGCGAATCAGCGTGTCGTACTTCATATCAGTCTCCAAGCGGCAGGCTGTCAGGGCCGCCGCGATAATCGTCCAGGGCCAGCTTGATCCGGCGCAGGCGTTCCTGGTTGTCGTCCGGCATGGCCAGCGCCAGCTCGGTGGCGAGCAGGTCGATGGCCAGCAGCATTCCGTAGCGCGCCGCCGTGGGTTTGTAGATAAAACTGGTTTCGGCCGGTTGCAGCGGCAGCAGGACATCCGCCAATTCGGCCAGTGGAGAATCGGCCAGGGTGATAGCGACGATGCGCGCGTCATAGTTGCGCGCCAGCTTCACCACCTCCAGCAACTCGGGCGTGAGGCCGGTCAGCGAGCAGACGATCAGTGCCTGTTCGGGCCCCAGCGTCGCGGCCGTGACCCGCATCATCACCGGGTCATGGCTGGCAGCAATCGGGTACCCCAGGCGCACCAGGCGCACCTGCAACTCGTCGCTGCACAGGCTCGATGGGCCGCCCATGCCGAAGGCGTGAATCATCCGCGCCTTGCCGAGCAGGTTGACCGCATCGACAAAACTCGCCTGGTTGAACCCCGACAAATGCTGACGCAACGTCGTTTCGATATCGCCGAGTATCTGCCGATGAAACGCCGACTGCTCGGGCAGCCCCGCCGGGTCCAGGAAGCGACTGCCGACACCACTGGCCTGGGCCAGCTGCAGGCGCAGATCGCGCAAGTCGCGACAGCCGACACTGCGCGCAAACCGCGACAAGGTTGCGGTGCTGACTTCGGCCCGCTGGGACAACTCTTCCAGGCTGGCCGACGCGGCAAATGCCACATCCTCAAGCATCAGCCTGGCGATACGCCCTTCGCCGGCGCTGAAGGAATCCTGGCGGGCGCGGATCTGGTAGAGGATGTCCATGGGGTCTCCGGGTTACAAAATGCAGGACAGACCATACGTGAGACCGAAGGCGACCACCGAAATCAGGGTCTCCAATACGGTCCAGGTCTTGAAGGTCTGGATCACCGTCATATTGAAGTATTCCTTGATCAGCCAGAAGCCGCCGTCGTTGACGTGGGAAAAGATTACCGAACCCGCACCGGTGGCCAGCACCAGCAATTCAGGGTGTGGATAACCCATTCCCAGGGCAACCGGCGCTACCACGCCGGATGCGGTGGTCATGGCCACCGTGGCCGAACCCGTGGCAATGCGCATCAGGGCTGCAAACAGCCACCCCATCACCAGCGGCGACAACTGGAACGCATGGGCCAGGCCAAGGATTTCATTGGTGACGCCTGCATCCACAAGGATCCGGTTCAGGCCACCGCCCGCGCCCACCAGCAAGGTGATGCTCGCGGTCGGCGCCAGGCATTCATTGGTGAACTTGAGGATCGACTCGCGGTTGAAGCCTTGCGCCAGGCCCAGGGTCCAGAAGCTCACCAGGGTCGCCACCAGCAGGGCGATCACCGAGTTGCCGATAAACAACAGGAATTGGTTGAACCCGGTGCCCGGGGTGGAAATGACGTTGGCCCAACCGCCGATCATCATCAGCACCACCGGCAACAGGATGGTACCCATGGTCAGCGCAAAGCTCGGCAAACGCTCGCGAGGCTCGCGCTCGATGAACTGGCGTTCCAGCGGGTTTTCCGCCGACAGATGAATACGCGGCACGATGAATTTGGCATACACGGGACCGGCGATGATCGCCGTCGGGATGCCGATGAGGATCGCGTAGAGCACGGTCTGCCCCACCGATGCGTTATAGGCCAGCACCGCCATCATCGCCGCCGGGTGCGGCGGCACCAGCGCATGCACCACCGACAAGCCGGCGACCATCGGCAGCCCGACCATCAGGATCGACACGCCCACGCGCCGCGCCACGGTAAAGGCGATCGGCACCAGCAGCACAAAACCGACCTCGAAAAACAGCGGCAGCCCCACCAGGAAGGCGATGCACACCATGGCCCAGTGGGCATTGCGCTCGCCGAAGCGGTTGATCAGCGTGCGCGCCACCTGCTCGGCGCCGCCGGATTCGGCCATCATCTTGCCGAGCATGGTGCCCAGCGCCACCACCAGGGCGATGTGCCCCAGCGTCTTGCCGACACCCGCCTCATAAGACCCCATGATGGTGTCCGCCGGCATCCCGGCCATCAGCGCGAGGCCGATGGACACCAGGGTGATGACGATAAACGGGTTGAGTCGGTAACGTGCAATCAGCACGATCAATGCAATGATGGCAATGGCAGCGTATGCCAATAGCCCAAAGCCCGGTAATGCGGCCATGCGGTACTCCTCGGAAAGGGTCACGTCGAATTGGTTGTGAAACTCATAAATCATTACCGAGGAGCATTTTCAAATTTTATGAAAGTAATTTTCGCCCACAGACACGTGCTGTCGCGTTGGGATATGCCCGACACGCACGCATGAAAATTCAAGGTGTGTTCTTACATGAAGATCAGCAACTGCCGGAAACTCAGGGGCGGGCGTTGAGTCATAGAATGCGCATCCACTCATGCCCAGGAAAATCGACCATGATTCGCACCTCCCTCGCCGCCGGCGCGCTGTTTCTGACCTTGTGCGGCGCTGCCTCGGCCGCCGATAACGCGGCGCTGAAAAAATGCATGGACGGCGCCAACACGACCGCCGACATGGTCGGTTGCAACGCCAAGGAAGCCAAGGTGCAGGACGATCGCCTGAACCGCGCCTACAAGACCGCCCTCGCCGCCCAGGAAGGCGCGCGCAAACAGCAGCTGCAGGACGTGCAGCGCCTGTGGATAAAATACCGCGACGCCAATTGTGCCTTCGCCGGCAGTGCCACCGGCGGCACGATCGACCAGGTCAATGGCTCCGGCTGCGTGCTGGACATGACCCAGACCCGCGCCCAGGAACTCGAAGACCTGGTCGGGCCATAATTCCCCTTGTAGAAGCCGGCAGGTTAATCGTGATGGACCTTGGCGCGCTTGAGCAGCTTCTTGCAGCGCTCGGACAAATGCAGCACCCGCAGGTGCTTGCCGGCCTTGATGTAGCGCTCGCGCAGGGTCATCAGCGCGGCAATCGCTGAATAGTCGACAAAGCTCAGGTGACGGCAGTCCAGCGTCACCTCGGCCGGGTCGTTGGCTGGATCGAATTGATTCAGGAATGGCGTAGTCGAGGCGAAGAACAAGGTGCCGTGCAGGCGATAGAGCTTGCTGCCGTCGGCCTCCAGGTGCTCATCGGCATACAACTCCCGCGCCTGTTGCCAGGCAAAATTCAGCGCGGCAATCACGATGCCGCACAGCACGGCGGTGGCCAGGTCGGTGAACACGGTGATCACCGTCACCGCGAGAATCACCAGCACGTCATTGAACGGCACTTTGTTGATGACCCGCAGCGACGCCCAGGCGAAGGTCTGCTGGGACACCACAAACATCACCCCCACCAGCGCCGCCAGCGGGATCCGCTCGATCAGCGGTGACAGAAACAGAACGAACAACAGGATCATCACCCCGGCGAACACCCCGGAAAAACGCCCGCGCCCGCCAGAACTGAGGTTGATCACGGTTTGCCCGATCATCGCGCAACCGCCCATGCCACCGAACAGGCCCGAGACCATATTCGCCGCCCCCAGGGCCACGCTTTCGCGGTCGGGGTAGCCCCGGCTTTCGGTGATTTCGTCGGTGAGGTTCAAGGTCAGCAGGGTTTCCAGCAGGCCGACCATGGCCATCAGGAACGCGTAGGGCGCGATGATGCCGAGGGTTTCCAGGGTCCAGGGGATCTGCGGCAGGGCAAAGGTCGGCAGGCCGCCGGCGATGTGGGCCATGTCGCCGAGGGTGCGGGTCGGCAGGCCGAGCAGGTACACCGCCAGGCCCACGCCGAGAATCGCCACCAGGGCCGGCGGCACGGCGCGCGTTATGCGCGGCAGCAGGTAGACGATGGCCATGGTCACCAGCACCAGGCCGGTCATCACATACAACGGCGTACCGCTGAGCCAGGTGTCACCGCTTTTGAAGTGTTCCAGTTGCGCCAGCGCAATAATGATCGCCAGGCCGTTGACGAACCCCAGCATCACCGGGTGCGGCACCATGCGCACCAGCTTGCCCAGGCGCAACAGGCCGAACGCGACCATGATCAGGCCGCCCAGCAGCACCGTCGCCAGCAGGTACTCCACGCCGTGCTGTACCACGAGCGCGACGATCACCACCGCCATCGAGCCCGCCGCCCCCGACACCATGCCGGGCCGGCCGCCAAACAGCGCCGTGAGAGTGCAGATGATAAAGGCGCCGTAGAGGCCCATCAGCGGGTTGAGGTGGGCGACCAGGGCAAAGGCGATGCATTCGGGCAGCAACGCAAAAGACGTGGTGAGGCCGGCCAGGGCATCGGCGCGCAGACGGGTGAGGTTCATGAGGTACCAGGGCATTGCGGGGATAAGGCCGGGAATGGTACGGAATTGAGCGCGGCAGAACCAGATTTTTCAGGCAGGCACTCCCCGGTGGGGAACGGGCCGGTTGTGACAAACGGAGTCGTTCTGACAGGCACGCGTGTGTGGCGGACGGGCTTGGTGTGATAGGCAATTTCGTGTGGCGGACGCGTTCCATGTGGCGAGCGGGCTTGCCCCGCGTTGGGCTGCGAAGCAGCCCCCCCAAACCATTCAGCGCATATCTGTCGGAATATAGGTGGTGGCTGGGATGGGGCTGCTTCGCAGCCCAACGCGGGGCAAGCCCGCTCGCCACAAAAAGCCCGGCCGCCCAACTACAACTACAGCCATAGCCACAGCTACAGCCACAAGTTGAGCGGCAGAAAACTCAGACCATCTCGTGGCGAATCCACTCCACCACCGACGTACGCTTCGGCGCCCAGCCCAGCAGTTCACGCGCGTGTTTGCCGCGCACGCGGCTGTTGGAGCCCAGGCCATAGTTGGCCATTTCATAGCCCCACTCGGCTTCAGCCTCGGCCAATGGCCAATCCTGCGGCTGGCCCAGGTTCAGGGCGGCGGCAATCGCGGTGGTCATGTCGATAAACGCCGCCTCGCCGCTTTCCACAAAGTAGAAGGTGCCCGGCACGTTCCTGGTCAGCGCCAGCAGATACAGGGCCACCACGTCGTCAATGTGCACGTTGGACCAGATGTTCTGCCCGGTCCCCACGTGGCGCACCACGCCGCTCTTGCGGGCCTGCTTGAGCAAGCGCGGCAATTGCACGCTGTCCCGCTTCACACCCAGGCTGTGCCCGTAGATCAAGGTGTTGCAGATCACCGCCGAGTTCACGCCGTCGTTGGCGGCCGCCAGGATCAGGTTGTCGATGGCCACGCGCGCAGCCTTGTCGACCGTCGGCGCCGGCAGGTTGTCTTCAAAGTAGATGACATCACTGGCCTTGCCGCCGGATGCATCACCAACAATGCTCGAACCGCTGGTGTGCAGGAATGGCTTGTTCGAACCTTTCAACGCCGCCAGCAAGGTTTCCACGGCAGCACGATGGTCGCTGCTCGCAGCGTTGATCACCGCATCGGCGCGCTTGGCCTGCTCGGTCAATACGCCGGCGTCATCCAGGGTGCCGATGACTGGGGTAATGCCCAGGGCGCTCATTTCAGCCGCTTGCTCGGCGCTGCGCACCAGGCCGGTAACGTGATGGCCGGCCTTGACCAGGCCCGTGGCGATGGAGCCGCCGATAAAACCTGCAGCGCCGGTGACGAATACGTTCATGGAGTGTGCTCCTGACTGGGTAAGTGATGGGCCCATTGTTACGGACCCCTCCCTGGCGAATAAGCCCCTGGTGCCCAATTCACTCTTGCGCGCAGGTCACGAATCAACGGGCATAGCGCGCCAATTTGGCCTGGATGAAGTCCAGGAAGCACTGGATGCGCAGCGCCAGTTGCGAGTTGCGGTAGAACACTGCGTGGATCGGCTGGCGATAACCGGTATTGAACGCTTCCAGCACCGGCACCAGGCGCCCGGCGCTGATGTCTTCCAGGGTCATGAAATTCGACAGGCAGCAAATCCCCTGCCCTGCCAACGCCAGGTGACGCAGCGTTTCGCCACTCGACGCAGCAATCCCCGGCTGGATCAGCCAGCGGTCGCCCTCCACATGGCGCAATGGCCAGTGGTTGAGGGTTTCGGTCTGGGTAAACCCCAGCAACGTGTGGTCGGCCAGCTCGGCCACCGTTGCCGGGGCGCCGTGCTGCTTGAGGTATTCAGGGCTGGCGAGGATATGCAGCGGCGACCAGCCGAGGGCGCGCGCATGCAGGGTCGAATCGGCCAGCACGCCGATGCGAATGGCAATGTCGGTGCTCTGTTCCAGCAGGTCGATGATCAAGTCATCGCTGTTCAGCTCCAACTGGATATCCGGGTACAAACGGCGAAACTCGTCGATGTACGGCACGATCCCATGCAGCATGAACGGTACGGCAGCATTGATGCGCAGGCGCCCGGCCGGATTTTTCTGACGCGACGACAAGCGTTCTTCCAGCTCCTCCATCTGCGCCAGGATCACCTTGGCCTGCTCGAAGAAGTATTTACCCTCCTCGGTCAGGTCCATGCGCCGCGTGGTGCGGTTGATCAACGTGGTGTCGAGCTTGGCTTCAAGGCGCGACAGGGTGCGGCTGACCGCAGAGGGCGTCTGCCCGACCTGCTCCGCTGCGGCGGAAATCGAACCGCATTCAATCACGCTGACAAAGATCTGGAGCTCATCGGATCGGGCTTTCACAGGCTGTCCTCTTTATCGATTCCTGCCAGCTTACACCGAGAGGTTGAACACCTGCGCCAGGTGCTGCTCGTAGCGCGCCACGTCGGCCTCGATGGCCGGGCGTTTCATCACGTCCACGCACAGGAAGGTCGGCAGGCCGGTCATGCCGAGGAACTCGTTGGCCTTGTGGAACGCAAAGTACACCGCGTCGACGCCCTTGGCCTCAAAGAAATCGCTCGGGTCGTCGAAGGCTTGCTGCGGCGCGTTCCAGGTCAGCGAGAGCATGTACTGCTTGCCCTGGATCAGGCCGCCGCTGCCGTATTTCTGCGACGAATCGGAACGGGTGCGGCCGTCGCTGGCGTACAGGCTGCCGTGGCCTTCGGTGAAGACTTCGTCGATGTACTTTTTGACGATCCACGGTGCGCCCATCCACCAGCCGGGCATCTGGTAGATGATCACGTCGGCCCAGAGGAATTTGGCCACTTCTTCGGCGACATCGTAGCCTTCGTCAATGTGGGTGACTTTGACGTCGATACCGCCACGGTCCAGCACGGCCACGGCGGCGTCGTGCAGGGTGGCGTTGTAGCGACCATCGGAGTGGGCGAACTTTTTACCGCCGTTGAGCAGGAGGACTTTTTTCATCGCAGGGATCCAAGGGGTTAGAAATGTCTGGCGGCAGACTAGCGACTCGCAACCCTGGGAATAAGCGGTGGTGCAGCAAAATACATTTGACCCCTACGCACGAATAACTACGTACTCGTGAATTATCCGCCAATCAGCAGGTGCCCCCCCAACAGCGCCATACCGATGAAAAATACGCGTTTGAACACCACCGCGCTGATGCGCTGGCGCAGCGTCTGGCCCAGCCACATCCCCAGCAGCGCCGGGAACAACGCCAAGATCGAGGCGTTGATTTCGCCACCGCCGAGGTTGCCGCGCCAGGCCAAACCGGCGGCCAGCGCCAGCGTCGAAACCGTGAACGACAGGCCCAGCGCCTGCACCAACTCATCGCGGTTCAAGCCCAATGCCTGCAGGTACGGCACAGCCGGAATCACAAACACACCGGTGGCCGAGGTGATCACCCCCGTGATCAGCCCACACAGCGGGCCGAGCCAGCGTTCGGTCTCGGGCTTTACCTTGAGCGTGGGCAAAAACAGCCCGCTCAATGCGTACACCAGCAAGGCTCCGCCGAGCGCACGCACCACCCAATGGCCGCCGTCCATGCCCAGCCACACGCTGCCGAGCCCGGTGCCGAGAAAAATCAGCAACAGCAGCGGCCACAGGCGCTTGAACAAGGCGCTCAGGTGCCCGCCGAAGGCCAGTTGCCAGAGATTGGTGACTGTCGAGGGAATGATCAGCAACGCCGCAGCCTGCGCCGGCAGCATAGCCAGGCCGAGCATGCCCATGGCGACGGTGGGCAGGCCGAGGCCGATCACCCCCTTGACGGTGCCGGCCAGCAGGAAGGTGCCGATCACCAGCAGCGTCAGGGCTGGGCCGAGGTTTTGGTAGAAGGTCAGGAAGGTATTCATGGGGCGATTGTGAGGGGTTTCGATGCGGGGGGAAATTCGCCATATACTGAGGCAGCCTCTTGTTTTGCGTGAGGCTGAGGACGCCATCGCTGGCAAGCCAGTCACCCGAGAACAGCCGCCATGCACTTTGATTTGATCGACCTGCGCCTCTACCTGCACATACTCGACACCGGCAACATCACCGCCGGCGCCGCGCGCAGTCATCTGTCCCTGGCGGCGGCCAGTGCGCGCATCCGGGCGATGGAGGCCTCGCTGGGCATCGCCTTTCTTGAGCGCGGCCGTCGTGGCGTCACCCCAACGCCGGCCGGCAAAGCCCTGGCCCGCCACGCGCGCCTGCTGTTGCAACAAGCCGACCACCTGCAACAGGACCTCGCGGAATACGCCAATGGCGTCAAAGGCCAGGTGCGCCTGTTGTGCAACACCACCGCGCTCAGCGAATACCTGCCGGAACTGCTGGCGGATTTCCTGCGCGAACACGCCAACCTGGATATCGACCTGCAGGAGCTGCCGAGCCTGCGCATCACCCAGGCCTTGCGCCAAGGCACGGCCGACCTGGGAATCATCTCTGATGCGGTCGACACCCACGGTTTGCAGACGCTGGCGTTTCGCGACGACCCGCTGGTGCTGATCATGCCCCTCGATCATCCGTTAACCACGGCGAGTTTCATCGACAGCCTGCAATACGACTACGTAGGCCTGGCCGCCAACAGCGCACTCGCGGTGTACCTGGAGGAGCAGGCGCTGCACGCGGGTTTTCGCTTGCAGACGCGCATTCGCGCCGATGGCTTTGATGGGCTGATTCGCATGGTCGCCGGCGGCGCCGGGCTGGGTATCGTGCCCCAGGCCGCGCTGGAACGCTGGCCGCTGGAGCACCGCTTCAAGGCCCTGCCGCTCAAGGAGGACTGGGCCTGTCGCCGATTGCTGTTATGCGCACGCTCGTTCGAACAATTGCCGGGTTACGCCAGGGCCTTGCTCGATGCCTTGGCCCTGCCCTTGCGGAAAAACCCGTAATACACCGCCGACAGGATCAGCAGGAACGGCACGCCAAACACCAGGGTCATCTTGAACGCGTCGGTGAAGTACGTGGTGATCATCACCGCGCCCATCAGCACCAGGCCCAGCAAGGTGCTGTAGGGAAACAGGCGCAGTTCGAACGACAGCTTCGCGCCGCCATGGCGCTGGCGATAGCGCCGGAAGAACAGGTGCGTGAGGAAGATCATGAACCAGGTGAAGATCGCGCCAAACATCGAGATCGCCATCATCAGGGTGAACGAGCTTTCCGGGTACACCACGTTAAGCAAGGTCGCCAGCGCGATGCCCGAGCTGGACAGCAACAGCGCATTCAACGGAATACCGCTCTTGCTCAGGGCGCCCATGGACTTGGGCGCAAAACCTGCGCGAGACAGGCTGAACATCATCCGCGTGGTGATGTAGAGCTGGCTGTTCATTGCCGACAGCGCCGCGATCAGGATCACGAAATTCATCACCCCGGTCGCCCCGGGAATGCCGATGGTCTGCATCACCGTGACGAACGGGCTCTGGGTCTGGCCCGCCTGGTTCCAGGGCACGATGGCGAGCATCAGCGCCAAGGTCAGCAGGTAGAACACCACCAGCCGCACGATGGTCGCGCGAAAGGCCTTTTT
This sequence comes from Pseudomonas aylmerensis, assembly GCF_001702265.1. GTDB lineage: Bacteria > Pseudomonadota > Gammaproteobacteria > Pseudomonadales > Pseudomonadaceae > Aquipseudomonas > Aquipseudomonas aylmerensis. Next base: position 30,896 of record NZ_MAUE01000042.1, on the reverse strand, counting down.
CACCGCTTGTTCCGGGTCAGCCGCTTCACCGGCGGCGACGGCGATCATCTCCACGCTGAGGTAGCTGAAGATCGACACGATCACCGCGATCCACATGCCGCTCAGGCCATGCGGGAAAAAGCCGTCGTGGGCCGTGTAGTTCTGTACGCCATATTCCGGGTTGCCAGAGCCGAACACCACGTAGACGGCGAGGAGGATGAAGGCGACGATGGCGCTGATCTTGATGGTCGAGAACCAGTATTCGAAGGTGCCGAAAGTTTTCACGCTGATCGCATTGAGCAGGATCAGCACGCTGGAAAACGACACGATCCATACCCACTCAGGTACGTTGGCGAACCAGTACTTCATGTACATCGCCACCGCCGTGACCTCGGCGCCCACTGCCAGCACAATCGCCGCCCAATAGGCATAACGCACCAGGAATCCGGCCAGCGGGCTGATGTAGAACTCGGCGTAGGCGCCAAACGAGCCGGAGGTGGAATGGGCCACCGTCATCTCAGCCAGGCAGCCCATCAGCAGCAAGGTGATCAGCGCGCCGATGGCGTAGCTGATCAGCACACTCGGCCCGGCATAGCCGATGGCATAGGCGCTGCCCATGAACAGCCCGGTACCGATCGCGCCACCGATGGCGATCATGCTCATCTGGCCGGAAGTGAGCTGGCGCCTGAGGCCCAGTTCGCGGTGGGTAATCTCTGCAAAGCCGTTGTCTGGCGTGGTCACGTGGGGTGCCCCTTTATTATTGTGATGGTTGTTGCCGGTGTTGGACCCTGGGGGAGCTGGCTGGCCTGCGATGATGTCGGTGAATTCGCCATCGCCATCGCAGGCAAGCCCGCTCCCACATGTGAAAGGTGTTGCCGTTAAGTAACGCTGTTGCGGACTTTGAATTGCGGCTGGTCCCACGTGGCGTTGTCGAGGATTTCACCGAGAATTTCCACGGCGTCCCACACCTCGGTAAAGCTGGTGTACAGCGGGGTAAAGCCAAAGCGCATGATGCGCGGCTCGCGGTAATCGCCGATCACGCCACGGGCGATCAACGCCTGGATCACCGCGTAGCCTTCAGGGTGTTCGAAGCTCACATGGCTGCCTCGCCGGGCGTGGTCACGCGGGGTGATCAGCACCAGGTCGTGGGCGGCGCAACGGGCTTCCACCAGGTCGATAAACAGGTCGGTCAGGGCCAGCGACTTGGCGCGCAGGCTGGCCATGTCGGTCTGGGCAAAAATTTCCAGGCCGCATTCGACCATGGCCAACGAAGTGATCGGCTGCGTGCCGCACAGGTAGCGTGCAATGCCGCTGCTGGGCGCGTAGGTCGACTCCATGGCGAACTGCCGAGTGTGCCCGAACCAGCCCGACAATGGCTGGCGCACCACATCCACCAACTCCGGATTCACCCACACAAACGCCTGGGAGCCCGGCCCGCCGTTCAGGTATTTGTAGGTGCAGCCAATCGCGTAATCAGCCCCCGCGGCGTGCAGGTCGATGGGCACCGCGCCCGCCGAATGCGCCAGGTCCCAGATACTCAACGCGCCGCACTCATGGCTCAAGGCGGTGAGTGCCTGCATGTCGTACATGTAGCCGGTCTTGTAGTTGACGTGGGTGAGCATCACCACTGCCACGTCCTGGTCGATGGCTTCGGGCAGCTCGTCGGGGCTGTTGACCAGCCGCAGGGAATAGCCTTGTTGCAGCAGTTCTGCAAGGCCTTCGGCGATATACAGGTCGGTGGGAAAGTTGCTCGCTTCGCTGACAATCACCTTGCGTGCCGGCGTGCGCTGGCGCTGCACGCTCAGCGCCGCGCTGAGCACTTTGAACAGGTTGACCGAGGTGGTATCGGTGATCACCACTTCGCCGTGGCGCGCACCGATCAGCGGTGCCAGGCGATTGCCCAGGCGCTGCGACAGATCCGCCCAGCCCGCGCTGTTCCAACTGCGAATCAAGCCGTTGCCCCACTCTTCGGCGATCACCGCCTGCGCCCGCGCCAACGCGGCCACCGGGCGTGCACCGAGGGAGTTGCCGTCGAGGTAGATCACGCCCGCCGGCAAGGCGAACTGTTGACGCAGCGGCGCCAGGGGATCCTGGGCGTCTAGGGCTTGGCAATGGCTTCGAAGGGTCATGGGCTGTCCTGGTTTTTATAAGGAATATGGACCAAATAATGAACGAAGCTTTAGAGAATTTTCGTGCAAAGTGGTAGGTAACAGGCTAATTAAGCTGTAGGAAATTCGAATTTAACCTCCAAATACGCGGATTTATTCTAACCATGATTCTTGACGCCACCGACCTTCGCCTCCTGCATTTTCTGCAACAGGATGGGCGTATCAGCAACCAGGAACTGGCGGAAAAGGTCGCCCTGTCGCCCTCCGCCTGCCTGCGCCGGTTGCGCCTGCTGGAGAGCGAGGGAATCATCAGCGGCTACCGCGCGGTCCTGAATGCCGAGCAGTTGGGGATTGAACTGGAGGCCATCGTCCACCTGTCATTGCGCCAGGATGTGGAGGATTGGCACGAGACGTTCATCAAGAAGGTGCAAGGCTGGCCGGAGGTCGCCAGTGCCTATGTGATCACCGGCGCCAGCAACTATGTGCTGCGGGTGCAGGCACGCAACCTCAAGCATTTTTCGGACTTCATCGTGAACCACCTGAACCGCACGGCGGGGGTGATGGATATTCGCTCGGAGATCGTGTTGCAGAAGATCAAGGACCGGGATGAGGTGCTGGATCTGGTAGTGCGCAAATAGCACGAACACCCCACATCAACTGTGGGAGCTGGCTTGCCTGCGATGGCGGTGTGTCATTCACCACCGCTATCGCAGGCAAGCCAGCTCCCACATTGTTTACCGCGTTCAGTCTTCGAGGGCGCGCACGCGCTGCATGCGTTTCTGCTCTACCGGTGCGTCAGCCACCTGCAGCTCGAAGTCAAAATCAATCTGCGCAAACCGCCCTTCCACGCCAAATTCCCGGGCCAGTTGCGGATCGTCGCTGAAGCGAATTTCGGCGATCAATTCATCCCGCGTGGCGTAGGCAAAATCATCATGCAGGTACGGATCATCCGACAGGTTGATCTGCGTGGTCAGGTGCCGATGGCCCGGGGCCGAGATAAAGAAGTGGATGTGCGCCGGCCGCTGCCCGTGACGCCCCAGTTGATCAAGCAACTGCTGGGTCGGCCCGGTCGGCGGGCAGCCGTAGCCGGACGGCACGATGCTGCGAAACCGGTAGTTGCCCTGGGCGTCGGTCTCGATGCGCCGACGCAGGTTGAACGCCGATTGCGTCGGGTCAAACCACGAATAGGTGCCGCCGGTATTGGCCTGCCACACATCCACGATCGCCCCCGCCAACGGTTTGCCATCGGTGTCACGCACTTGCCCGCGCATGAACAGCGGCACCGCGGCGTCCGTGCCATCGTCCAGCCGCGCCTCGTACTTGGACAGCGGCGCACCGGCCACATACAGGGGGCCCTCGATGGTGCGCGGAGTGCCGCCGGATTTACCGGCTTGCTCGTCAGCGGCGTCCATCAGCAAGTCCAGGTAATGCTCCAGGCCGAGCCCGGCGGCGAGCAGCCCCGCCTCCTGGTTCTTGCCCAGCTCATTCAGGTAGTTGACCGCCTTCCAGAACTCTTCCGGGGTCACTTCGAGGTCTTCGATGATGTTTACCGTATCGCGCAGGATCCGGTAGATCAGCGCCTTGGTGCGCGGGCTGCCGCCGTCATTGAGGTTGCCGCTGGCTTCCTCGAGGAACTGTTGGGCGTGGGCAGTCTGGGACAGTCGGATGGACATGGTGCAATCCTCATCTTGTAATTATTGGGTGCAGAACAGGCTCAGCGGTCGTCCTCATGGATCGACGAAGGGTGCCGGCACAGGGCATTCACTTCGATGGCCATGTAGGGGTAGAGCGGTAGTTGCATCAGCAGGTCGTGCAGCTCTTGCACGCTGTCGACATCGAACACGCTGTAGTTGGCGTAGTGCCCGGCGATGCGCCACAGGTGGCGCCATTTGCCCTGTTGTTGCAGGCGCTGCGCCAGGGCTTTTTCGTCGGCCTTGAGGCTGGCGGCCTGCTCGGGATTCATGTCGACGGGCAGGTTCACGGTCATTTTTACGTGGAACAGCATGGCAGGCGCCTCTTAGTGTTTGTCACGACGAAAGAACGCCAGGCGCTCTTCATCGATGGCCAGGCCCAGGCCCGGAGCGGTGGAGACATGCAACTGGAAATCGCGGTACACCGGTGGCTCGACCAGGATGTCTTCGGTGAGCAACAAGGGGCCGAACAGTTCGGTGTCCCACGCCAGCGTGTTCAAGGTCAGGAAGGCATGCGCCGAGGCCAGGGTGCCGATGCCGCCTTCGAGCATGGTGCCGCCGTAGAGGCCGATCCCCGCGGCCTCGGCAATCGCCGCCGTGCGCAACACCGCGCGGGGGCCGCCGTTCTTGGCGATCTTCAGCGCGAACACCGACGCCGCGCCTTCGCGGGCCAGGTTGAAGGCATCCTCCACGCACTCGATGGATTCATCCGCCATGATCGGCGTCGGGCTGGACAGGTTGAGCCGGGCCATGCCGCTACGGTTGTTGCGCGAGATCGGCTGTTCGATCAGGTCGATACCGTGGTCGCCGAGCACCTTGCACGCGCGCAGGGCCACGGCTTCGTCCCATGCCTGGTTGACGTCGACGCGCACACTGGCGCGCTCGCCCAACGCTTTCTTGATCGCGATGACATGGGCCAGGTCGCGCCCGACTTCACCGGCACCGATCTTCAACTTGAAGATGCGGTGGCGACGCAGGTCGAGCATCTTTTCGGCCTCGGCAATGTCCTGTTCGGTGTTGCCGCTGGCCAGGGTCCAGGCCACCGGCAAGGCATCGCGCACGCGGCCCCCGAGCAGCTCGCTGACCGGCAGGTCCAGGCGCTTGCCCAGGGCGTCGAGCAAGGCGCTTTCAATACCTGACTTGGCAAAGGTGTTGCCGCGAATACTGCGCTCCAGGCGCAGCATCGCCGCGTTGATATTGCTCGCGTCCTGGCCGATCAGCAGCGGTGCGAAATGGCGGTCGATGTTGACCTTGATGCTGTCGGGGCTCTCGTTGCCGTAGCTCAGGCCGCCAATGGTGGTGGCTTCACCGATGCCCTCGATGCCGTCGGCGCAGCGCACGCGGATGATCACCAGGGTCTGGTTTTGCATGGTGTGCATCGCCAGCTTGTGCGGGCGGATGGTAGGAAGGTCGACGATGACGGTGTCGATCGACTCGATGGCGCAAATCGGCATGGCAATACCCGTTGGGTTCTTTATTGGTTTTGGCCGATTCTGTACCCTATTTTTCGAGGCTTCCAATATAGAATGGGTCTCGCACAATACCCTCAAGGTATGAAAGGAGCCGTCATGGAACTGCGTCATCTGCGCTATTTCCAGGTGTTGGGGGAAACCCTCAACTTCACCCGCGCCGCCGAACGCCTGCACATCGCCCAGCCGCCGTTGAGCCGGCAGATCCAGCAACTGGAGGATGAGTTGGGCGTGGTCCTGCTCGAACGCGGCCGGCCCCTGCGGCTGACCGAAGCCGGGCGGTTTTTCTATGAGCACGCCAATGTGTTGCTCGAACAATTGGGCAAGGTCTGCGACAACACCCGGCGCATTGGCCAGGGTGAAAAGACCTGGCTGGGCATCGGCTTTGCCCCGTCGACGCTGTATGGCGTGCTGCCCGAACTGATCCGGCGCCTGCGCAACCATGACGCGCTGGAGCTGGAGTTGGGCTTGTCGGAGATGACCACCCTGCAGCAGGTCGAAGCGCTCAAGGCCGGGCGCATTGATGTGGGTTTCGGGCGTATCCGCATCGACGACCCGGCCATCGTCCAGCGCGTGCTGGTGGAGGACCGCCTGGTGGCCGTACTGCCCGCCGGCCATCCTCTGCTCGAGGCGCCCGCCACCCTTGCCCAACTGGCCGCCGAGCCAATCGTGCTGTACCCCGGCAACCCGCGCCCCAGCTATGCCGACCATGTGATTGCGTTGTTCGATGCGCACGGCTTGAGCCTCAAGGTGGCGCAGTGGACCAACGAATTGCAGACCGCCATCGGCCTGGTCGGCGCGGGCATGGGCGTGACGCTGGTACCGGCCTCGGTGCAGGTGCTGCACCGCGCGGACATCGGCTACACGCCGATTGTGGAAGCCACCGCGACGTCGCCGATCATCCTCAGCCGGCGGGTGAATGATCAGTCGCCGGGGCTCAGTCATTGCCTGCAACTGGTGGAAGAGTTGATCTAAAAGAACACCACACATCCAATGTGGGAGCGGGCTTGCTCGCGAATGCGCAGTGTCAGTCACCGAATGAGTTGGCTGATGCACCGCATTCGCGAGCAAGCCCGCTCCCACAGTTGATCTCCGTTGTTTTTGAGTAAGGTATTCATCCACGCATGCGCCGGGCGTCGTTGCGTTGCAGGGTCTGGCTAGGGGATTCATCGAACAGCTTGCGGTACTCGGCCGAGAATCGGCCCAGGTGGGTAAACCCCCAGCCCAGGGCGATTTCGGAGATGGTGTGGGTTGAGCCGTGTTCGAGGATTTGCTGGCGCACCGCGCCCAGGCGGTATTTCTTCAGGTAGGCCATGGGCGACAGGGCGAAGTATTTGCGAAAGGCGTCGAACAGCTTGAAACGCGACACCCCGGCCGCCGCTTCCAGATCCTCCAGGTGCACCGCTTCGCGGGCGTTGTCGTGGATGTACTGCCGGGCGCGGATCAAATAGTGCGGCAGCTTCACGCCCAGCATGTCCCGCAGCTCTTCGGAGTAGTTGTTCGGCTGGGCCAGGATCAAGCCCTTGATCAGCGAACTTTCCAGGTCCCGGGTAAACGCCGCCTGGTCATACAGCTCACTGCTGCGCTCCAACTCGGCGATGAAATACCGCGCCATGCGCCACCACGACGCAGAAGCGCCGTCGACTGCATCCATCACCGCTTCGAAGCGTAGCGGCGCCTCAATCGGCCGTTGCAGCAAGCCTTCCAGCGACTCGCTCATGGCCGCGCGGGTGATCACCACCTGCAGCTTGCGGCAGTCGCCCGAGATTTCCAGCACCTGATGTTCGTTTGGCGAGATGATCACGCCCTGGTCACGGTTGGACATGAGCCGTTTGCCGTTCTTGCTCAGCTCCTGCTCGCCCACCAGCGGCAGGGTCAGGCTGTAGCTGCTGAAGTGCTCGGCGTCCTCGATATCAATGGTGACATCGGTGCCGTATTCGATAATCCCCAGCGTCGTGGCGCGGGACTTGAACACATTGGCACTGTGGTGAAAGCGGATGCGCTCCGGCGTCGCGGTTTGCAGCCGGTGCGGCCCGCAGATGCCGGACATCCAGCTGCAGGCGCCTTCAAGGTCGAAACGCTCGATACGTATATCGCGTGTATTGCTACTCATCACGGGGCACCCACGGCAATTGTGGCCGGCGCGCTCTGACGGCGCGTCCTGGTTGATCGACAGCAAGTTTTACGCCACGCCAGCCGTATTGCCACTGGGTGGATAGCAACCGTCGACTAAGTGGATAAGCCGCCGGCTTTTTCGACCCTCACCTTGCAAGACAGTAGCGCATCACGTCACCGCCCTGCACCGCCGTGGGTATTTGCTGCCCAACTTTGCGGCCTGCCTTTGCCCATTAACCGGATAGCCCCTCGCCGCGTCGCAGCCTCTTAATGGCCCACCTGTTTAGCCATTATCAAAAGGTGCCTCCCATGAGTGGTGCAAGAAGCGTCGAGCAATGGAAAAGCTTTATCGAAAGCTGCCTGGATTTTCGCCCGGCCGATGCCGTGTTCCGTATCGCCCGCGACATGTTCACCGAGCCGGAGCTGTTCGACCTGGAGATGGAACTGATCTTCGAGAAGAACTGGATCTACGCCTGCCACGAAAGCGAACTGGCGAATAACCACGACTTTGTGACGATGCGCGCCGGGCGCCAGCCGATGATCATCACCCGCGACGGCGAAGGCCAACTGAATGCGCTGATCAACGCCTGCCAGCATCGCGGTACCACCCTGACCCGGGTTGGCAAGGGCAACCAGTCCACCTTCACCTGCCCGTTCCACGCCTGGTGCTACAAGAGTGACGGCCGGCTGGTGAAGGTCAAGGCGCCGGGGGAATACCCGGAAGGTTTCGACAAGGCCACGCGCGGTTTGAAAAAGGCACGCATCGACAGCTACAAGGGCTTCGTATTCATCAGCTTGGACGTGCACGGCACGGACAGCCTGGAAGCGTTCCTGGGCGATGCCAAAGTGTTCTTCGACATGATGGTCGCGCAGTCCGCCACCGGTGAGTTGGAAGTGCTGCCGGGCAAGTCCGCCTACACCTACGACGGCAACTGGAAGCTGCAAAACGAAAACGGCCTGGACGGCTACCACGTCAGCACCGTGCACTATAACTACGTAGCCACGGTGCAGCATCGCCAGCAGGTCAATACCGAGAACGGCAGCGGGTCCGCCAGCACCCTGGACTACAGCAAGCTCGGCGCCGGCGACGCGAATACCGATGACGGCTGGTTCGCTTTCAACAACGGGCACAGCGTGCTGTTCAGCGACATGCCCAACCCCAGCGTGCGCTCCGGCTACGCCACGATCATGCCGCGCCTGGTCGAAGAGCACGGCCAGCAAAAAGCCGAGTGGATGATGCACCGCCTGCGCAACCTGAACATCTACCCGAGCCTGTTCTTCCTCGACCAGATCAGCTCACAGCTGCGCATCATCCGCCCGGTGGCGTGGAACAAGACCGAGATCATCAGCCAGTGCCTGGGGGTGAAGGGCGAGTCCGACGCCGACCGCGAGAACCGCATCCGCCAGTTCGAGGATTTCTTCAACGTGTCCGGCATGGGCACACCGGACGACCTCGTGGAGTTCCGCGAAGCCCAGCGTGGCTTCCAGGGCCGCCTGGAGCGCTGGAGCGACATCTCGCGTGGCAGCCACCGCTGGGAGACCGGCCCGACGCCGAACAGCGAGGCTATCGGCATCCAGCCGGCCATGACCGGCACCGAATTCACCCACGAAGGCTTGTACGTCAACCAGCACCGCAACTGGCAGCAGTTCCTGCTCGACGGCCTTGATCGACACGCGTTGAAACTGCGGGAGGTGAAATGATGAGCGCGCCATTGCAGTACCAGATCGAGCAGTTTTTCTACCGTAAATCCGAGCTCTGCGATGCCCAGGACTGGGACGCCTATGTAGAGCTGTTCGACCCCCAGAGTGAATTCCATCTGCCGCAATGGGACTCCGAACACGTCTACACCCGCGACCCCAAGCGCGAGATGTCGCTGATCTACTACGCCAACCGTTCGGGCCTGGAGGACCGCGTTTTCCGCCTGCGCACCGGCAAGGCGGCATCCGCCACGCCGATGCCGCGCACCTTGCACCTGATCAATAACGTGCGCATCAACGAGCAGGCGGACGGCACGCTGGAAGTGCGCCTGAACTGGCACACGCTGTTCTATCGCCTGGCCACCTCGGAGCAGTTCTACGGGCACGCCACCTACCGCCTCAAACCCCATGGCGACAGTTGGCTGATCACCCGCAAGCACGCGTTGCTGCTCAACGACACCATCAACTCGGTGCTGGATTTCTATCACCTCTAAACGCGCTTGTTGTGGCGAGCAGGATTGTTGTGCTGAGCAGGATTGTTGTAGCGAGCGGGCTTGTTGTGGCGAGCGGGCTTGTTGTGGCGAGCGGGCTTGCCCCGCGTTGGGGCGCGCAGCGGCCCCAATACAGTCACCGCATCTCTTCAGTCAAACAACGGTGCCTGGACCAGGACCCGCTGCACGCCCCAACGCGGGACAAGCCCGCTCGCCACGACAGGCGCACTCGACACGCTCATGACTCTGCGGAGACCAACACATGAATCACAAAGTGGCCTTCAGCTTCGCCGATGGCAAGACCCTGTTTTTCCCGGTGGGCGCCCACGAGATCCTGTTGGATGCGGCGCTGCGCAACGGCATCAAGATCCCCCTGGATTGCCGCGAAGGCGTATGCGGCACGTGCCAGGGCCGTTGCGAGTCCGGCGAGTACACCCAGGATTATGTGGACGAGGAAGCCCTCTCCGGCCTCGACCTGCAGCAACGCAAGATGCTCAGTTGCCAGACCCGGGTGCAATCCGACGCGACGTTCTACTTCGACTTTGATTCGAGCCTGTGCAATGCGCCCGGCCCGGTACAGCTGCAAGGCACAGTGAGCGCGGTGCAGTTGGTGTCCGCCAGCACAGCGATCCTGCAGGTTCAGCTGGACGCGTCGCTGGATTTTCTGCCCGGCCAGTACGCGCGCCTGTCCGTTCCCGGCACCGACAGCTGGCGCTCGTATTCCTTCGCCAACCGGCCCGGCAATCAGCTGCAGTTCCTGGTCCGCCTGTTGCCCGACGGCGTGATGAGCAATTACCTGCGTGAGCGCTGCCAGGTAGGTGACCGCCTTTTGATGGAAGCGCCGCTGGGCGCTTTTTACCTGCGTCACGTGACCAAGCCGCTGGTGCTGGTCGCTGGCGGCACCGGGTTGTCGGCCTTGCTGGGCATGCTCGATGAACTGGTTGCCAGCGGCTGTGACCAACCGGTACACCTGTATTACGGCGTACGCGGTGCCGAGGATCTGTGCGAGGCCGAACGTATCGACCAATACGCCTCCACCCTCGATTTTCGCTACACCGAAGTGCTGAGCAACCCATCGCCGGCGTGGCCCGGCAAGCGCGGTTACCTCACCGAACATTTCGACCTGGCCGAATTGCGGGACAGATCGGCAGATATGTACGTGTGCGGCCCCCCTCCAATGGTCGAATCCATCCAGCAATGGCTGGCAGATCAGGCACTTGATGGCGTTCAGCTGTATTACGAAAAGTTCACGCAGAGTAATATCTGACCCTCAGCACTTCTGAGGGGCTGGTGCGGCGTGCAATCAACCCTGAGAAAAACAAGTAGAAGGGAATGTTAATGGCGGATGACATGGTTAACCCGGTAGGCCTCAAGCGGGGCTTGAAGAACCGGCATATTCAGCTGATCGCCTTGGGAGGGGCGATTGGCACGGGGCTGTTCCTCGGCTCGGCGGGCGTGCTCAAGTCGGCGGGGCCGTCGATGATCCTCGGCTATGCGATTGCCGGTTTCATCGCGTTCCTGATCATGCGCCAGCTCGGCGAAATGATCGTCGAAGAGCCGGTGGCCGGTTCCTTCAGCCACTTCGCGCACAAATACTGGGGCGGTTACGCAGGCTTCCTGGCGGGCTGGAACTACTGGGTGCTCTACGTACTGGTGGGCATGGCCGAACTCACGGCCGTGGGCAAGTACATCCAGTTCTGGTGGCCGGAGATTCCGACCTGGGTCAGTGCGCTCGTGTTCTTTGTCGCGGTGAACCTGATCAACACCCTCAACGTGAAATTCTTCGGTGAAGCCGAGTTCTGGTTCGCGATCATCAAGGTGGTGGCGATCGTCGGCATGATCGTGCTCGGCTGCTACCTGCTGTTCAGCGGTACCGGCGGCCCGCAGGCCTCGATCACTAACCTGTGGAGCCACGGCGGGTTCTTCCCGAATGGCGGCATGGGGCTGTTGATGTCCATGGCGTTCATCATGTTCTCGTTCGGTGGCCTGGAGTTGGTGGGCATCACTGCCGCCGAGGCCAGCGAGCCGCGCAAGGTGATCCCCAAGGCGATCAACCAGGTGGTGTACCGGATCCTGATTTTCTACGTCGGCGCACTGACTGTGCTGTTGTCGCTGTACCCCTGGGACCAATTGCTGCAAACCCTCGGCGCGTCGGGCGATGCCTACAGCGGCAGCCCGTTTGTGCAGATCTTCTCGCTGATCGGCAACGACACCGCGGCGCACATCCTCAACTTCGTGGTCCTGACCGCGGCGCTGTCGGTGTACAACAGCGGCGTGTACTGCAACAGCCGCATGCTGTTCGGCCTGGCCGAGCAGGGGGATGCACCCAAGGCGCTGATGAAGCTCAACAAACAAGGCGTGCCGTTGCGTGCCCTGGCCATTTCGGCGTTGGTGACGATGCTGTGCGTGGTGGTCAACTACGTGGCGCCCCAGAGTGCGCTGGAGTTGCTGTTTGCGCTGGTGGTTGCCTCGCTGATGATCAACTGGGCGCTGATCAGCATCACCCATATCAAGTTCCGCAAGGCCATGGGCGAGCAAGGTGTGGTGCCGTCGTTCAAGACCTTCTGGTTCCCGTTCAGCAACTACCTGTGCCTGGCGTTCATGCTGATGATCGTCAGCGTGATGCTGGCGATCCCGGGCATTCGTGAGTCGGTGTATGCGATGCCGGTGTGGGTGGGGATTATCTACATCGCGTATCGGATGCGGGTCCGCAGAAGTAACGCGCCAGTCAACGCACAGTGATAGCTGTGGGAGCCGGGCTTGCCCGCGATGGCGGTGGGTCAGCCGATGGCTGTGGTGGCTGACACACCGCATCGCAGGCAAGCCCGTTCCCACTGTTGATTGCATTCCAAATGAAAAAGCCCCGGTTATCCGGGGCTTTTTTCATAGCGTGGAACGCACTCGCCACAGCTCGGGGAACAGCACGGTGTCGAGCATCTTGCGCAGATACCCCACGCCTTCAGTACCACCGGTACCGGGCTGGAAGCCGATAATCCGTTCCACCGTCGTCACATGCCTGAAGCGCCACTGGCGGAACGAATCCTCCAGGTCGATGAACTTCTCGGCCAACTGATACAAATCCCAATAGCGGCTCGGATCGCGGTACACCTCACGCCACGCGGCTTCCACCGATTCATCGTGAACCGTGGCCGCCGTCGGGTCACGTTCGGCGCGTTTGGGGTCAATCGCCAGGCCCGCCTTGGCCATCAGGTTGACCGCCTCGTCATACAGCGACGGCGTGGCAATCGCCACTTTCAACTCGTTCAACAACTCCGGCCGATGCGCGTGAGGACGCAACAGCGCCGCGCTTTTATTGCCGAGGATAAATTCGATCTCGCGGTACTGGAACGACTGGAACCCCGACGACTGACCCAGGAACGGACGGATCGCCTTGTACTCCGACGGCGTCATCGTCGCCAGCACCGCCCAGGCGTGCACCAGTTGATCGAAAATCCGCGACACCCGCGCCAGCATCTTGAACGCCGGCGGCAACTCGCCAAGGCGCACATGTTCGCGGGCGGCCTTGAGTTCGTGGAGCATCAGTTTCATCCACAGCTCAGACGTCTGGTGCTGGATGATGAACAGCATTTCGTTGTGGTCCGGCGACAGCGGGTGCTGGGCGCTGAGGACTTTACCCAGGTCCAGGTAGTCGCCATAGCTCATGGACTCGGAAAAATTCAGCTCGGCGTTATGCCATTCTTCCGGCGGTTGATAATCAGCAGAGAAGGGACATTGGCTCATCGCGTGGGCTCCTTGAGCGGGCGGAGAATGGCGCGGACCGGGCTCGCGTCGAGGTTGGCAAAGCGCAACGGCAGCGCGATCAATTCATAGTCGCCCTCCGGTACGTCATCGAGCACGATGCCTTCAAGAATCGCCATGCCATGACGGGCCACGGCGTTGTGCGAATCCATGGTCTTGGATTGCTGCGGATCGAGGGACGGCGTGTCGATCCCGACCAGCCGCACGCCGAGGCTCGCCAGCAACTCGATGGTTTGCGGGTCGATGGCGGTGAAATTCGAATCCCATTCGGTCAGCGGCGCGTGTGGATAAGTACGCAAGAGCACGCGCTCTGGCAGGTTATCCACACGCCCGTCCAACTGATGCGGTTGCACCAGCGCGCCGCTGTCCAGGCAATGCAGGACCCGGCACGGCCCCATGTAGACATCCAGCGACACCTCGCCAATCGGCGCGCCGTCCGCGCTGTAATGCAGCGGCGCATCGACGTGCGCGCCGGTGTGCGGCGACAAGGTAATGCGCCCGACATTCACCGGGCATTCCGGACCGAACTGCCAGACGCGCTCTTCCTGGAACGGCGTATCGCCCGGCCAGGTCGGGGTCGCCGTACTCAAGGGCGGGCTGATGTCCCACCACGTTTTTATTGGATTCATTTCAAGGCTCTCGGCGGTTACTGGGGTGAATGATACGAGGGCCAGCTGTGAATTTTCTTGCGAATTCCAGCGCCAGGCGGGATTTCTTTCGTACTTACTGCGAGGAATTGCCGTATTTGTGATTGGATATTTCAAATGTAGGCGCCAGCTTGCCGGCGATGGCGTTCCTACGGGGCCCATCGCCGGCAAGCCGGCGCCTACAGGGTTTTGTATTGCGCGGGACTTGCGCTTCTGGGCATCCCGATGTCGAGTTCAGACCACTGGCACGACGCCCAAGGCCTTAGGGTGCATCTTTGCATTCACTGCCTCGGAGTCATCATGTCCAAGCCCATCACCGTACTGCGCGACACCCATCCCCTGCCGGTCCTGGATGCCTGCAAATGGGAAAAACTCGAAGGCGACCCGCACACCGTCAACCTCAACGCCTACACCAGCGAAGACGGCAGCAAGATCATGGGCACCTGGATCTGCACACCAGGCAAGTGGTACGTCGAATACGTGAAGTGGGAATACTGCCATTTCCAGGAGGGCTACTGCGTGATCACCCCAGAAGGCCTGGAACCGATCCATTTGCGGGCTGGGGATATCTTTGTGGTGGAACCGGGGATGAAGGGGACGTGGGAAGTGGTCGAGACGGTGCGTAAGTATTTTGTGTTTGCTTAAATCGCTTCCAAAGCGGGCAACTTTGACATTGTTGTGGCGAGCGGGCTTGCCCCGCGTTGGGCTGCGCAGCAGCCCTGATCCAGACGCCGCGATCTTCCAGGAAGATCGCGGCGTTTTCCTTTAGGGCTGCTGCGCAGCCCAACGCGGGGCAAGCCCGCTCGCCACAGGAGGTCCCCTTACAAGGTTATTTGGGTTTGCGATAGCTGTTGATGATCGCCGAGAAGTCCTTGCCCCCCTCCCCGCGCTGGCTCATCGATTGATACAACTGCTGGGCCACGGCGCCCAGGATGACGGGCTGCTTGGCTTGGCGTGCAGCCTCGGTCGCAAGGCCAAGGTCCTTGAGCATCAGGTCGGCGCCAAAGCCGCCGGTGTAGCCGCGCGATGACGGCGCGGTTTCAATCACGCCCGGCCATGGGTTGTAGGTGTCGGAACTCCAGCAACGTCCGGTGGAGCTGTTGATGATGCCGGCCAGCACTTGGGTGTCGATCCCCAGCGCATCGCCCAGCGCCATGGCTTCGCTGACGCCGACCATGCTGATACCGAGCAGCAGGTTGTTGCAGATCTTGGCGATTTGCCCGGTGCCGACCTCACCGCAGTGCACGATGTTACGACCCATCTGCGCCAGCACCGGTTGCAGGGTGGCGAACAGTTCAGGGGTGCCGCCGACCATGAAGGTCAGGGTGCCGGCACTGGCGCCGCCGGTGCCACCGGAGACTGGGGCGTCAGCCACGACCACACCTTGCTTGGCCGCCGCAGCCGCTACGTCGCGGATCGTCTGCGGGTCGATGGTGCTGCAATCCACCGCCGGCACGCCTTGGCCGATACCGGCGAGTACGCCGTCTTCATTCAGCCACACGCTACGTACGTGTGCGGCCGCCGGCAGCATGGTGATCACCAGCTCGGCGTCTTTCGCCGCATCGCGGGGTGAATCGCTGATAGTGCCGCCCAGCTCGGCCAATTCCTTGAGCACGGCCTGGTTCAGGTCAAACAGGTTCAGCGCGTGGCCGGCCTTGATCAGGTTGCGGGCCATGGGCGCGCCCATGTTGCCCAAGCCGATAAATGCAATCTTCATGGTCGTCTCCCGGAATCAGCGCAGGTTGATGGTGGTGTTGACGCCATCGTTGACCGTGTCGTCGTCGAACCAGCGGCTGGTGACGGTTTTGGTCTGGGTGTAGAACTGCACCACTTGCTTGCCGTACGGGCCGAGGTCGCCGAGCTTGGAGCCACGCGAACCGGTGAAGCTGAAAAACGGCACCGGCACGGGGATCGGGATGTTGATGCCGACCTGGCCCACGTCGATTTCGCTCTGGAATTTACGCGCCGCCGCACCACTCTGGGTAAACAGACCGGTGCCGTTGCCGAACGGGTTGGCGTTGACGAGCGCGATGGCCTCGTCGAGGGTCGCGACTTCGAGCACCACCAGCACCGGGCCGAAGATTTCCTGAGTGTAGATCTGCATGTCCGTGGTCACGCCCGAGAACAGGGTCGGGCCGACAAAGTTGCCTTGCTCAAAGCCCGGCACCTTGATGTCGCGGCCGTCCAGCTCGAGCTTGGCGCCTTCTTTCACACCGCTTTCGATCAGCTCGAGGATGCGCGCCTTGGCGCGTTTGGAAATCACCGGGCCGACATCGGTACCGGCCTCGCTGCCGGCATTGACCTTGAGTTTTTGCGCCAGCGCCTTGAGGTCCGGCAGCCATTGTTTGGAGGCACCGACCAACACCACCACAGAGGTGGCCATGCAACGCTGGCCCGCTGCGCCGAAACCGGCACCGACCAGCGCATTGAGGGTGTGTTCGCGGTTGGCATCGGGCAGCACCACGGCGTGGTTCTTGGCGCCCATCATCGACTGCACGCGCTTGCCGTGTTTGCCGGCCAGGTCATAAACATGCGTGCCGACGGCGGTCGAACCGACGAAGGACACGGCCTTGATGTCTTTATGGGTGCACAGCGCATCCACCACGTCTTTGCCGCCGTGGACCACGTTGAGCACGCCGGCCGGTACGCCGGCTTCCAGCGCCAGCTCCACCAGCAGCACGGTCGACAGCGGGTCCTGCTCGGACGGCTTGAGGACGAAGGTGTTACCGCAGGCGATCGCCATCGGGAACATCCACAGTGGAATCATCGCCGGGAAGTTGAATGGGGTAATGCCGGCACACACGCCGATGGGTTGGCGCAGGGTGTAGGTGTCGACGCCACCGGCGACGTTTTCAGCGAATTCGCCCATTTGCAGGGTGCCGATGGAGCACGCGTGCTCCACCACTTCCAGGCCACGGAAAATATCGCCCTCGGCATCGGCAATGGTCTTGCCCTGCTCGGCGCTGAGGACTGCGGCGATGCGTTTGGAATGTTCGCGGATCAAGGCTTGCAGCTTGAGCATGATGCGCATGCGCGCGCCGATCGGGGTCAACTTCCAGGTCTGGAAGGCGCGATGGGCTGCGTCGATGGCGGCATTCACTTCATCGGCAGTGGCAAACGGCACTTTGGCCAGCACTTGCTGGGTGGCCGGGTTGACGATGTCGTGCCACTCGGTGGTCTTGGACTCGACCCATTCACCGTTGATCAGCAGCTTGACCTGTTGCACGGAAATATCGGCAGATGCGTTCATGTGGTCTCCAATCTTGTAGTTATGCAGAGACAAGGCGCGTGAATCGCCTTGGGAATGAGGCGTTTTTGGAGTATAGATGTGCAAATCTCTAATAAGAACGCACATAAAAGCCGGTCCAATATGCAAAAAAACATCACATCATTGGGCTCCCTGAACTGGGACGACCTGAAGTTTTTCCTCGAAGTGGCCCGCACCCGCAAGGCCAGCGTCGCGGCCAAGCGCCTGGCGGTGGACTACACCACGGTGTCGCGGCGCATCAGCTCACTGGAAGTGTCGCTGGGTACTTTGCTCTTCGAAAAATCTCGGACCAACGGCTTCGTCCTCACCACCGAGGGCCAACGTTTGCTGGGGTACGCCGAGTCCATCGAGAGCACCCTGCACATGGCTTGCGAGCAGGTGTCCGGCTCCGGCGTGGCACTGTCCGGGCATGTGCGCATGGGCTGTACCGAAGGCTTCGGCAGTTTTTTTGTCACCCCGCAGCTCAGCCATTTCGTCGACACTTACCCGGCGATCTCGGTGGACATCCTGCCCCTGCCCCACTTCATCAGCCTGTCCAAGCGCGAAGCCGACATTGTCATCGCCCTGGAACGCCCGGAACACGGGCCCTACGTGTGCTGCAAACTGTGTGACTACAAACTGCAGCTGTATGCGACCCAGGAATACCTCGACCAGCACCCACCGATCCGCAAACCCACGGATTTGGCCGAGCACCCGTTTATCAGCTATGTGGATGACCTGGCGTTCAGCTCCGAGCTGCTCTACCTGGCGAACGTGGTGCCCGGCGCCAGCGCCAGCCTGCGCAGTACCAGCGTGATTGCCCAGTACGTGGCAGCGCAGCAAGGCCGGTCGATGGCGATATTGCCGTGCTTCCTGGCGGCGCAGGACCCTCGGTTGCTGCCGGTGCTGGGGGAGCAGATCACACTGACTCGGCAGTTCTGGATGTATTGCCGGGAAGACTTGCGCAAGTTGAAACGGATCACCTTGCTGTGGGATTACATCCGCGAGGTGACGGAACAGAACCAGGGCTTATTGATGGGGGAGACGCGGGAGATCAAGTTTGCAGATTAAGGGGTGCGCGCGGTGTTGCAGCGAGCGCACTGCAAAATAAATGTGGGGGCTGGCTTGCCTGCGATAGCGGTGTATCAGCCAGCTTAGCCTTGACTGATACACCGCTATCGCAGCCAAGCCAGGTCCCACATTTGAACTGCGGCGGATGCAAGATTTTGGTTAGACACAAATAGTGTGGGAGCTGCGGCGGATGCAAGGTTTTGGTCAGACACAAATAGTGTGGGAGCTGCGGCGAGTGCAAGATTTTGGTCAGACGCAAATAAGTGTGGGAGCTGCAGCGGGTGCAAGATTTTGGTCAGACGCAAATAAGTGTGGGAGCTGCAGCGGGTGCAAGATTTTGGTCAGACGCAAATAAGTGTGGGAGCTGGCTTGCCTGCGAAGGCGGTGGGTCAGCCAGCTTAACCTTGACTGATACACCGCCATCGCAGCCAAGCCCGGCTCCCACACTTTGAATGCAGTGCAGGTGGAAAACCCGCTTAGTCCGCACTCACCACAATCGACACCCGCCGATTCTCCGTACGTCCCGCCGCCGTCGCGTTCGACGCCACTGGCTCGCTGCTGCCCAACCCGCGCAGCTGGATGTTCTCTTCCTTCATGCCCACACCGATCAGCACCGTGGCCACGCTCTTGGCGCGGCGCAAGGACAGTTGCTGGTTGTAGGTTTCCTTGCCCGAAGCGTCGGTATGGCCGTCGACGCGCACGCGCTCGATGCCCACGCCGAGCAGGGCCTTGCCGATACGCTGGACGATCTCGGTACTGGGCTGGTTGAGGGTTTCGACGTCGCTGCCAAACAACACCTTGCCGGACAGACCGAAAGCCCAACCCTCGTCGGTCAGCTCAAAGCCTTGTTGCTTGAGCACGGCGACCTGGGCCGGGGTCAAGCCTTTGGATGGGGCGGTCTGGCAACCGCTGAGAGCCAGCAGTGACACCAGCACGGTGATGAAGATAAAACGCGCGGTCGAAAACAAGGGATCAACTCCTGTGTTGAACATTGACGGCAGGGCTCTCCGACTCCGCCGTTTGCTGGCCGCCCTGGGCCTGCCGTTTGGCCTGGTACATCGCTGCATCGGCGGCATTGAGCAAGGTGCCGGGCGTGGCGCCATGATCGGGGTAGATGGCAATGCCGATACTGAGGGAGGTCAACACCTGGGTATTCCCGGGCACGGCAATCGGCACGTCCATGCTGGCGATAATCTTGTCGGCGATGCGCTGGGCGTCTTCCACTTTATGCAACGGCGCCAGCAGGATGGCGAACTCATCGCCACCCAGGCGCGCGACCAGGTCATCTTCGCGCAGTTGTGCCCGCACGCGTTCAGCGACGGCCACGAGGACGGCATCGCCTGCGGCATGGCCAAAGCTGTCATTGATTTCCTTGAAGCGGTCGCTGTCGAGGTAAAGCACCGCGACCTGCTCCTTGACCTTCGCCGCGCTGCGCAAGGCACGAATCAGCCGACCTTCGAAAAACGCCCGGTTGGGCAAGCCAGTGAGGCTGTCGTGGTTGGCCTGGTGGGCAAGGGTTTCGTTCTCGCTTTGCAGGTGGCTTTGCCAGGCTTCCATTTCACCGAGCAACGCATTGAAGTCGCTGCCCAGGCTGTCGAGTTCGGCGATCCGCGCGGGCGGCACGCGACGGTCGAAGTCGCGCTCGCTGCGGGCGGCATGGGCCACGGCTGCGAGGCGTTGCAGCGGCTCGGTAATGCCGCGCAACAGACGCCGCGCCAAGTGCAAGGCCACCCACGCACTGAGGGCGGTACAGATCAGGATCCCCGCCAGCCCACTCAGCAGGAAGCGCAACAGGCTGCCGCCATGGCCGGTGACATGAATGCTGCCGATGGTGCGCCCCTGGTGCAGGATCGGCTGGCTGATGGGCTGTTCGAGCAGGGTGTGCGCCAGCTCCAGTTCAAGCCGTGAGAGCATGCCGGTTTCCGGACGCGTCCACTGCGCCAGCAGCTTGCCGTTGACATCCAGCACTTCGGCCTGGGCCACCTCTTCGGTGGAGGCGATCAGGCTGAGGGCCTCGGTGGCCGCCGCGCTGTCGTTGAACACCACCGCCGCTTCTACGGTGTAGTTGATCGAGCGTGCGATCAAATGCAGGTTGTGCTCGGCGTACACGCGCAGCGCCAGCACGCCGAGCAGGGTCAGCGACACACTGGCCAGGCTCACCGCCACCAGCGCGAGGATCAGGTGCCCCCGGCCGATGACCGAGCGCAGCGTCGGTCGCACCTTATCGACCTTCATGGCGCAAGCGCTCGACGGCGGGACAATTGCAGCACGCTGGGGTGAATGCGCACGCCGCTGCGCGCCACGGAGTCGAGATTGACCTCGAACGACACCTGATCATCGCCGACCCGCAGGCAGAACAAGCTGCCGACCGTGCACTGGTCGCCGCCTTCGCTGATGCTCAGCACCGGGTGCCCGATCAACGAAGCGAACAGACGACTGCGCTCATCGCCGCTGAGCTTGCCGATGTAAACGGCGTCACAACTATTGACGATATCAGGGTGGTCGGCGAGCAGGCGCTGCACCACCACCGGGCGGCCGGTGGCTTGGGTGGTGCCCTTGACCAAGTCGTCGGTGTATTGGGTCGGCCCGACGATGCACAGGCGCAATTGCGCAGGCTCCACCGGCCAACGCGCGTAACTGAGGATACCCAGCACTACTTGGGTCACCGCCTGGGCCCGGGAGTCGGCGGGGCTGGACGCCTGGGCAAAGGCGCCGGGCGCGAGCAGGCACAGAACCGCCACCAGCAACAGGCGTCCCCAGCTCATACGGCGCTCTGTGGGCGAGACAGCCACGTTCATGCAGCGATTTCTCTCAGGTGTGTACAAAGTGATGCCGCAACGATAGCACAGCAACGGAAAACCCCGTGAAGCGAGGCTTTCGCGGGGGCCGCTATTTTTTCAGAAAAATCAGGCGACTGAATTAGAAATATCGCATGACCTGTCAGTCAGTTTTTTCCGTCTCCTGACCCAGTTCCAGCATCAACCCGCTCAAGCGCTTGACCTTGCGTCGTACCGCTTCTTCAAACACGCCGCCACGGGGTTCGATCAGGCTGAACCAGCGCTTGGCGCGGGTGATCCCGGTATAGATCAGCTCTTTAGTGAGCACCGGGTTCAATGCGTCCGGCAGGATCAGCGCCGTGTGGGTGAATTCCGAGCCTTGGGACTTGTGCACGGTCATGGCGTACACGGTTTCGACATCATTCAGACGGCTTGGCAGTACAAAACGCACACCGCCCTGGCCATCATTGCGCGGGAAGGCCACGCGCAATACCTGCGGCCCCCCGTCGCTTTCGGGCAGTTTGAGAGCGATGCCGATATCGCCGTTCATCAAGCCCAGGCCGTAATCGTTGCGAGTCATCAGCACCGGGCGGCCTTCGTACCATTGCTCGTCACCTTCGATCAGCCGCACCTTGCGCAAGGCCGCGGTGATGCGCAGGTTGAGGCCTTCCACCCCCCACGGTCCCTTGCGCACGGCACAAAGCAACTGGAAGGCGTCGAAGGCTTGCAACAGTTGTTGCGCCCAGTGGGTCCAGGCGGCGTCCTCGCGTGGAGTATCCAGGGACGGGCGCGCGCTGTGCAGCAGGTTGAGGTAATAGCGATAACCTTCGGCGCCATCGCCCTGCCCGTCCAGTACCAGCCGCTCCAGGGCGTGGTCGTGTTCGCCCTTGAGGCTGACGCAGAACAGGTCGCGATGGCTGCGCGCGGCCAGCAACTTGCGCGCTTCTTCGGCATTCTGCTGGTTGACCCAGCGCGCCAATTGTCCGATGCCACTGCCCTCGCCGAAACGCCGCGAGTAACGCAGCATCACCACCTGCTGGGCCAGCGGGTGGCTGCCATCGAGGTCTTCCTGCAGGCCGCTGGCATCGAGGTCTTCGCCGCTGACCGCTTGCAGCCACTGACGCGTCTCGGAGCTGTACCAACCGGCCTCGGCGTCGCGGCACAAATCGCCGAGTACGGCGCCCGCCTCCACCGACGCCAGTTGGTCCTTGTCCCCCAGCAGCACCAGCCGCGCATGGGGCGGCAAGGCGTCGAGCAGGTTGGCCATCATCTCCAGGTCGATCATCGACGCCTCGTCCACCACCAGCACATCCAACGGCAGTGGATTGCCCAGGTGATGACGGAAATGCCGAGTACCCGGGCGGCTGCCCAGCAGGCGGTGAACCGTGGTGACCTGGGTCGGGATTTTTTCCCGCACGCTTTCGGGCACTTTCAGCGACAGTACTTGCTGGCTGATGGACTCGGTAAGCCGTGCGGCGGCTTTACCGGTGGGTGCGGCCAGGCGGATGCGCAACGGTGTGCCGACTTCCACCGCAGGCGCCTGCAACAACGCGAGCAGGCGCACCACGGTGGTGGTCTTGCCGGTACCGGGACCACCGGTGACGATGCTGAATGCCCCGCGAGTCGCCAGGGCGCAGGCGAGTTTTTGCCAGTCGATCACACCCTCGGGCGCGGGCTGGTCGAACAAGCCATTCAAACGCTGGGGCAAATCGGCAGCGACGCTTTCCTGGGTGGCGAGGCGCTGGCGCAGTGCCGTGTCGATACGCCGTTCATAGGTCCAGTAGCGGCGCAAATACAGGCGCTTGCCGGACAGTACTAACGGGCGGCTTTGGGCTGATTCACTGCCATCGACGGCCAACGCGACCAGGCCGCTGGCAGCCAGGGCATGGCACCAATGGGCGCCGTCCAGACCTTCGAGCAACTGCGACGGCAGCAGCATGGCGGTGGTCTGCAGATCGCCTTCGGGCGGCAAGGACAAGGCGAAGTCCGGCGCTTTCAGGGTCTCGAACAGGTCCAGGCAGACATGGCCGTGGCCCAATTGGTGGCTGGTCAGCGCGGCCGCCAGCAGCACCAGGGGGTCGGCCTGCGGGTCGAGTTCATGCAGGAAGCCGACGAAGGCTTTGTCGAGGGCGCGCAACCAGCCACGCGCCACCCAACGTTCCAAGAGTTGCAGCAGGTCGGCGGCGCGGCTGAGGGGCGCCAGTTCCTCCAACGGCAATGGCGACAGGCTCATAACAACACTCCTTGTTCCCAGGCGGGCTCAACCTTGGGCGGGATGGGCTTGCCCTGGAACAACAGATCCAGGCCTTCGATCAATTCACGCGGTGGCCGAGTGAAATACGCGCCCTGGCTGGCGGCCTGCGTACCGCGCAGGAACAGGTAGAGGGCGCCGCCGACATGGCGGTCGTAGTCGTAGTCCGGCAGGCGCGCCTTGAGCTGGCGATGCAGGGCCAGCAGGTAAAGTACGTATTGCAGGTCGTACCGATGCTCGAGGATCGACTGTTCCATGGCGGCTTGGGTGTAGGCCGAATCGTCAGGACCGAGCCAGTTGGATTTGTAGTCAGCCACGTAATAGCGACCATCGTGTTCGAAAGTCAGGTCGATAAACCCCTTGAACATACCGTTGAGCAACACCGGTTCGGCGGCGACGCGAGACACGCCGTTGTGGGTGTACTGGCACACCAGCTTGTCGAGGGCGAGTACATCGACCTTGTGGCTGGCGAACCAGAACTCCATTTCGATCTGGTAGTGCTGCAAGCCACTGAGGCTGACCTGGCCGTTATCCACGGGCAACGGGGTTTGCAGCAAGTGACCGAGCCAGTCGCTGAGGGTGACGATCCAGCCCTCCCAGTTGCGCCGATTGCAACGCGCGCCCACGGCTTTTTCGATCGCCTCGGGCGTTACGTTGAAACCATCTTCGCCGGCCCACTCCAACAGGCCATGGAGGAAGGTGCCTGGGTTCGGGCCACGTGGGAAACGGTGAATATCACCGCCGGATGCCGCCACTTCGCGCGGTGCGTCGGGGTCGAGGCGCTCGTCATCAAACAGCTTCTGGGCTTGTGGGCTTTCCGGCGCTTCGAGGCTGGCGGCGCTCATGCTGTCGCCAATACGCAAGGCGCTGTAGGAAGCGATCCACCAGTTTTCCGCGGCCTTGCGTTTGGGCAGCAACGGCGCAAGCAGCGTGGCTTCGTTACGCGGCGGGTGGAACAGGATGGCTTGAGCTTCGGGCACGTGGGCGTAGTGAATCGCGGGGCAGCCTTCCTGCAGGTCCAGCAACCAGCGCGCCAGGCCGGCAGATTCGCCCAGCAACGAACCCGCGCCGAGCAAATAGCCCAGCGCCGACAAGTGCAGCACCGAACTGCTGCTGTTGCCACGCTTGAGGTCGGCGACACCCAGCCAGCAGGCGTGTTTGGCGCGGGTCAAGGCGACGTAGAACAAACGCAGGTCTTCGGCCAGGCGCTCGTCGTCAGCCAGGGCAATCAACTCGGCGGTCGGCCGCAGGCTCACGTGGGATTTACCCTGCTCGTCGTGGTAGTGAAGCGGCAAGCGGCTGCCGTCCACGGGCTTGGCCGAGCAGATGAAGGGCAGGAAAACCAGGTCGTACTCCAGCCCCTTGGACTTATGGATGGTCACGACCTTGACCAGTTGTTCATCACTTTCCAGGCGCAGGATCTGTTCTTCGCCGGCCTGTCCCGACAAGGCGAGGTGTTCGGCCAGATGGCGAATCAGCGCCTGTTCGCCATCCAGTTCCGCAGCGGCTTGTTGCAACAATTCGCTGAGGTGCAGCAGGTTGGTCAGCACCCGCTCGCCGTCGCTGCGAGCGATCAGGGTTTGCGGCAGTTTGAAATCGTGCAGCAGGCGACGCAGCATCGGCAGCACGCCCTGGGTGCGCCAGATGGCGCGGTAACCACGGAACTGCATGACACGGGATTCCCACGCCAGCTCGTCCTGATTCAGACGCTCCAACTCCGGCAGCGATAGGTTCAAGGTGACACACGCCAAGGCAGCTCGCAGCGGGCGCTCGACGTCCGGCTCGGCACAGGCCTTGAGCCAGGCCAGCAGGTCATGGGCTTCCTGGGCGGCGAACACTGAGTCCTTGTCCGAGAGGTAAACACTGCGCACGCCCCGGGCGGCCAGCTCGGCGCGCACGGCTTGGGCTTCCTTGCCATCGCGCACCAGGATGGCGATGTCTGACGGCAGCACGCCTTTAAAACCCGCCTCCGGATGTAGGAAACCGGCTGTGCCTTGCTGACCGCCATTGAGCAGTTCAACAATCTGCGTGGCGCAGGCCGCGGCCAGTTGCTGGCGGTACACCGCGTTGGAAACCGGCTGATCGGTGGGCAGGTGCCAGAGGTTCATCGCTGGCACTGCTTGGCCGTCGATCTGCAATTGCTCCTTGCGGCCTTGGGACAGCACCGAGTGGAACGGTACCGGGTTCTGGCCGTCCGGCTCGCGGAACAGGAAGGCGCCACGGCCAGTTTCCGCACGTTGAAACACGTGGTTCACCGCCTCGACCATCGCGTGGCTGGAGCGGAAGTTGGTGCCCAGGGTGTGATGGCGGCCGGTGGTGGATTGGCGCGCACGCAAGTAGGTGTAGATGTCGGCACCACGAAAGGCATAGATCGCCTGCTTGGGGTCGCCGATCAGGAACAAGCCGCTGTCGAGGTGGTTTTCTTCGATGCGGTAGATACTGTCGAAGATGCTGTATTGCACCGGATCGGTGTCCTGGAATTCGTCGATCAGCGCCACCGGGAACTGCTCGCGGATCACACTGGCCAGGCGCTCGCCACCGTCGGCCTGGAGGGCGGCGTTGAGACGAATCAGCATGTCGTCGAAGCCCATTTCGGCGCGACGGCGTTTTTCTTCTTCGAAGCGTTTACCCACCCAACCGGCAGCATGCTGCAACACCGCCGCGTCAGGCGTTGGCAGTGCGTCGAGCTCAGCTTTGAGGCCAGCCATGGCGTCGATACCGGGGTGCTGCGGCGGGGCGCCCTTCCAGGCTTCGGCCATGCCGTCGGGCGTCAGGCGGCTGAAGCCAGTGCCGATGTCCAGTTGCTCAAGGGTTTCGTCAGCGGCCCAGGCGCTGATCTTTTCGAACCAGGGTTCGAAGTAACGCGCCTGCATCTTGCGGCCGTCGACGGCTTTGGCGGCCACGGCCTGCAGGCAGATGTCACGCAGCTCGGCGGCCCATTGCTGCCAGGGCGCCTTGAGGTGTAACAGCGCTGCTCGACGCTCCTGAAGGCAGGCGTTGATCAACTCGGCAGGTTCACGGGCTTCATCCGTGGGTCGTTCACTGCCGAACAAGGCGCGTACCCGTGGCATCAAGGCAGCAGGGCCGCCCCAGTTGTTGCGCACCCAATTGAGCGCGTCGTCATGCATCGGGTAACAGAACAACCGCCAGTAATCGCGCAAGACTTCGCCAAGCAGATCACTGTGGTCAGTTTCCAGGGTTTGAGTGAACAGGCTGCCGCTGTCGAACGCGTGCTCGCGCAGCATGCGCTGGCACCAACTGTGGATGGTCGAAACAGCAGCTTCGTCCATCCACTGGGCGGCGATGTCTAGGCGATTGGCGCAGGCGGGCCACTGCTCAGGCGGGTATTGATCACGCAGCTCGGCAATCAGGGCATCAGGTTGCGGTATTTCATCGCGAAAGAAACGTGCCGCTTCTGCCAGGCGGATGCGAATGCGTTCGCGCAACTCCTTGGTGGCAGCGTCGGTGAAGGTCACTACCAGAATTTGTGGGGGCAGCAGTTCGCGGCCAAAACCGCATTCATCACCACCGTGGCCGAGGACCAGGCGCAAGTACAGCGCGGAAATAGTGAAAGTCTTGCCGGTGCCGGCGCTGGCTTCGATCAGTTGGCTGCCTTGCAGCGGGAAGGCCAGGGCCAAGGGTTTGCTGCTCATGCGCCGGCCTCCTCGCGGGTGAGAGATCGCCATGCGGCGTTAATCAGTGGGCGGTACAAGGTTTCACACCAACCTTCGAACTCTTCACTGGCGACCAGCGCGGCGTAATCGGGGAATTGTCGCGTGAGTGCCGGGGTTTCACGGCGTTCGCCATCAGTGGTCATGCCATCCCCTTCATAGGCCTTGCTGGCAGCGGCCTGGGCCTTGACCGGATCGGTCTGGCCAAGCCAGGCGAACGCGGTTTTAACCGCCACGGGCAAAGGCTTGCTCATGCCGTGGTGCCAGGCCAAAAGCAGGTTGGCGAGGATCTCCCGGGCAGTGGTCGGATCCAATGGGGCCAGCAACAAGGTGTCGTCGCTGGCCACCAACCCTGTACTCAACGGCAGGCCGCAGGCGCAGGCAACCACGTGATTGACCCAGGGCCGAATCAGGCGGTGCCATTTGCGCGTCTTGATCGAGCCAATGCTGTTGGGGATGGTGGTCACGCTCAGCAGGCCGCCATCACTGCGTCGATGCAGGCCGCTGATCCAGCCTTCCAGCTGGATACCTTGATGCTCAAAACTGATCGGTTCGGCGGTAGTGTGGGGCTGCGGCCAGAGCGCCAGAAGCTGCTGATAGCGCTGCAGCAGGTCGGGCAATGGCTCAATCAGCTCGTTGCGCAGGCACTCGCCGAAACCGACCATTGGCAGCAGGCCACTGCCTTGCAAGCGCAGGGCTTGGGCATTCAGGGCCTGGTCGAGGTGATCGGGATGGCTCAGCGCCGCACTCAAGAGACTGTCGCTCAGGCTGTAGCGTTGTAATGCATCGAGGACGAAGGGCTCTTCATCCGCCAACGGCACCTCAGCGGCTTCAAAGAACACCTTCAGACGTTGACTGAAGAAATGTTTGACCGGGTTGCGCAGGAAGTCCTGCAGCTGGCCGAGACTCAAGGGTTCTTCTTGCTGGTGCGGCGCCAGTTCGTCCTCTACGGCAATGGCCTCGACTGCGGCGTGCAGCAACTGCCATTCACGCGCATAGCTGAACAATGCATCGCCTTCATGGAAGTAGCGGGCGCTGAAAGGTTGGAGCGGATGCTCCTGGGTCATCGCTTCGAGCAACGGCTCTTGTGTGTGTGCGTTATGCCAGCCGCTGGCGAGATGATCGCGCAATTGGCCGATCAGCACCGAGGCCGGGCGATCACTGTTGTCACGGATGCTGCGGCCGACCCAACTGATGTAGAGCTGGTCCCGGGCAGACAGCAGCGCCTCCAGCAGCAGGTAACGGTCATCTTCACGGCGTGAACGGTCGCCGGGGCGGTAGTCGCTGCCCATCAGGTCGAAATCCAGCGGCGGTTGCGCACGCGGGTAATCGCCGTCGTTCATGCCAAGCAGGCAGACCAACTTGAACGGAATCGCGCGCATGGGCATCAGGGTGCAAAAATTGACAGCTCCGGCGAGGAAGCGTTGGGACAAACGGCCCTCATCCAGACCGGCCAACCAGGCCTCACGCACTACGGTCAGGGGTAACTCGTCATACAGGCCGACCGACTCGCAGGTTTCCAGCCAGGTTTCTCGCAGTTGTTCGAGTTGGCCCAGCAGGAAGTCATCGTGTTCGCTGCTGGGCAGGAAGAACAACTGCATCAAGCGTTGCAGGCGTTCGCCCCATTCGTGTGGGGCGGCCGGTTGCGACAGTGCTTGATGCGCGTCATTAAGCGCATCGAGCAGAGCGACCAAAGGACCGATCAGCGCGGCGTCGAGGCCACCAATCTCATCGTAAGGCTCAATACCGTCGCAGGCGAGACCCGTGCCGACGGCATAGCCCAGCAACATGCGGCGCAGGCCGAATCGCCAACTGTTTTGCTCCAGCTCATTGGGCAGGCCGAGGCCAGCACGTTGCTCGGCATTGAGACCCCAGCGGATACCGGCACCCTCGATCCAGCGATGCAGTGTGGGCAGGTCGCGCTCCTTGATGGCGAAGCGTTCGCGCAGCGCGGGAACGTCCAGCAGGTCAAGGATTTCGCTGACCGGAAAGCGGCTGTCGGGTAGCTTCAGCAGGTGCTCGACGGCGATCAGCAGCGGATCGCGGCCACGTTGGCCCTGGTCAGTGAGGGTAAAGGGAATGAAGCGTGGATCAGTTCGCTCCAACTGGCCGAATACGGCACGGATGTGCGGCGCGTAGCTGTCGACGTCGGGAACCATGACGATGATGTCACGCGGGCGCAGCGCAGGGTCCGCGCTGAAGCGTTGGAGCAGTTGGTCGTGGAGGATTTCGACCTCACGCTGGGCACTGTGGGCGACATGAAAGCGTATTGAAGTATCACGCTGCAGGTCGACAGCCGGCCATAGCTCACGGGTTTCGTTGAGCGGGCGCAGTTCGAGGATGTCGTCCTGGAGCTGGTTGAGCAAGGTGCTGGGTTCGCTCTCGCTGAACAGGTCGATGCGGCCGTCACGGAAGGCCGCGCGGTAGCTATTGGGGTCGTCGTAACTGTCCAGCAGGCTGATGTAGTCACGCCCTTGTTTACCCCAGGCCGCCAGCAGCGGATGGGCGTGCTGGTGAAGGGTCTGTGGATCGATGGTGACGGGCATGCCGGCTTTACGCGCCTGGCGTTTGTATTCGTTACGTAGCAGGTCTTTGTCGGCAACGATGTCGGACCAATGGTGGCGACATGGATTGTGCACGCATAACAACACTTGGCTGAACCGCGCCAGGCCGGCGAGCGCTTCCAGAGCTTGGGCGGGCAACGAGGAAATACCGAAGACAATCACTCGGGAGGGCAAGCCTGATGGGGCTTTCTCAAGGGTATTGATGCGTTCGATAAAGCGCTGGTGTACACCGGCACGGCTTTGGGCCATGCCCTCCTCGCCTACATCCAGCAACAGCGCGCGCCATAACTCAGCTTGCCAGCAGTTGGCTGGGTCCAAGGGTTTGGTTTCACCGCGGCCGGTACGCAACTGATGGCGACCGGCAGCCCAATCTTCCAGCCAGTCGGCACGATAGACCTGGTATTGGTCGAAGAGATCGGCCAGGCGCTCAGCGAGTTGGTAGCGTTTGCGCAGATCGGCGTCGTGAGTGAGGAAACGCTGCAGAGGTTCGAAATGCGGTTGATCGATCAACTCCGGGAGCAGGCGCATCAGGCGCCATGTCAGCGGGGCTTTATCGAGCAGGGATTTTGGCGGGATTTCGTCACGGCCCAGGACCATGCGGTAGAGCTGCCACATGAAACTGCCGGGGAGTTGCACATCGATGGCAGCCGCGATTCCACAGCCGCCCATATCGTCCTCTTCCGGGTCTTCGGCCAAGGCCAACTTGAGCCACTGAGCAATGCCGTTGCTTTGGACCAGGGCGATTTCGTTTTCCAGGGGCGCAAGCGGATATCGACGCATCCAGCTGACAACCAGGCTGCGCAGTTCATCCAGGCGGTTGCCGTGAACCACCATGAATCCAGCGCTGAGGGACGTCGCATCCGGCATAACGGCTTCCTTGGGAAAAGCAAAATCGAGGGAGCGACTTTAGCATTGAAGGCGGTATTGGCGGTCTTGGGATGCAGGATATGGGGAGATTTTGGCTGTCGCGACAGTATCAGGCTCGGGACGCTACGGTTAACGCGCATCGCGTGTATCAAATAGAACAGCGGAGGATTAGCACTACGCGACGGCATCTGCGCATTTTCGACCGCCCAAAACAAAACCCCTGTCTGCGTTAGCAAACAGGGGTTCTGGAATTTAATCTTGACGATGACCTACTCTCACATGGGGAAACCCCACACTACCATCGGCGATGCATCGTTTCACTGCTGAGTTCGGGATGGGATCAGGTGGTTCCAATGCTCTATGGTCGTCAAGAAATTCGGGTACTGAGTCGTGACCATGTGGCCTCGCTTCAGCAAATTGGGTATGTGATAGCTTTCGGTGTTTTGTGAGCGTCGAACTTTCGGTTCATTTCGTCTTCACACACCGCAATC
>NZ_MAUE01000041.1 GCF_001702265.1 Pseudomonas aylmerensis | reverse complement strand
CTGGGCCGCGCGGTGAACGTGGCCAAGAACCACAGCGCCGCGGCGATCAGCATGCACACCGTAAATCACCCAGGCGCCAAGCACTTCACCACCGACGTGTTCGACGGTGACCCGGACACCGAATGCGGCGGCAAGGCCGTGGGCTGGTTCCACATGTCACCGGACTGCACCCACCACAGCCAGGCTGCCGGCGGCCAGCCGCGCAAACGTGAGATACGCAACCTGTCGTGGATCGGCCTCAAGTGGGGAGGCAAGAAGCGCCCCCGGGTGATCAGCCTGGAAAACGTGAAGCAGATCCTGCAGTGGGGCCGATTGATCGCCAAGCGTGACAAGGCCAGCGGGCGGGTGGTGACCCTGGACCAGGTGCCGCACCCAACCAAGAAGGGAAAGACCACCAACCGAATCGCCGCACCGGGCGAGCAAGTGCCGGTATCGAACCAGTTCCTGGTCCCTGATCCGAAGCAGCGTGGCCGCACCTGGCGTCGGTTTGTGGCGCTGCTGGAAGGGATGGGTTATGTCGTGGAGTGGAAGGTGATCAGGGCATGCGACTTCGGCGCACCGACCAGCCGGGAGCGCCTGTTCATGATCGCCCGGTGCGATGGCCGGCCGATCGTCTGGCCGGAGCCTACTCACGCGAAGAACCCGGTCAAGGGCCAGCAAAAGTGGAAGACCGCCGCTGACTGCATCGACTTCACCGACCTG
Source organism: Pseudomonas aylmerensis (assembly GCF_001702265.1). Lineage (GTDB taxonomy): Bacteria > Pseudomonadota > Gammaproteobacteria > Pseudomonadales > Pseudomonadaceae > Aquipseudomonas > Aquipseudomonas aylmerensis. The sequence goes on along the minus strand of NZ_MAUE01000041.1, from coordinate 188,356 downwards.
GGCAAAAGCATCTTCGGCCGCAAGAAGGACCTGGCCGACGCAACGTTGCGCCGGGTTGCCAAGGGCATGAAGAAGTTCGTCATCGACAACCCGGCGCCTTTCATTGTGCCGATTGCGAACTGGTCGGGTGAGTCGGTGCAGTCTGCCGATGAGCCGCTGCGCACAATCACCTCCTATCCAAAGGGTGGTGCCTTATCCGTGGTCAGCCCGGTGATCGCACCGGCAACGCACCAGGGCAGCGATCGAATCAACGACCCACTCGAACCTCTGCCGACAGTCACCTGTGCGAACCGCGGCGAGCTGACGCTGATCAGCCCGTTGATGGTTGGGGCCGGTGGCCCGGAGTACTCAGGAAAGCCGGTTGGCATGGACCAGCCGGTGGGCACGCTGATGACGCAGAACCACCGCACGATCGCAGCGGCACACCTGGTGAAGTTCCGCTTCAACGACGCGAGCAAGGCGCTGGATGAGCCACTGCCGACCATCACCAGCGGCGGCAACTATCAGCGCGCCGCCGGTGCCGCGCACGCCATGGGCATCTCCTCGGTGTTCATGGCCCAGATGAATGGCGGCTTCAACACCACCGACGCCAAGAGCATCGAAGACCCGATGACCACGGTCACCAACACCGGCAGCCAGCAGCAGCTGGTGGCGGCGAACCTGATGCACTTGCGCGGCAACTGTGATGCACGGGACGCAAATGACCCGCTACACACCATCAGCGCCGGCGGCCAGCACCACGGGTTGGTCAGCGCATTCATGGAGCGGGCATTCGGCGGCAGCGTGGGCCAGGGCCTGGATGATCCAGCCCCAACCATTACTGCTGGTGGCGGGGGCAAGAGCTCACTTGTATCGCTCACGCTTTCGCCAGAACACGAAGCCGGTGCTCTCCGGGTTGCTGCCTTCCTGATCAGCTACTACGGTACCGAGAACACCAGCGCCTGCGATTCGCCAGCACCGACCATCACCACCAAGGACCGGCTGGCCCTGGTCACGGTAATGGTGAAGGGCACGCCCTACGTGATCGTCGATATCTGCCTGCGGATGCTCAAGCCACCTGAGCTGTACAAGGCCCAGGGTTTCCCCGCCGGCTACATCATCACCCACGGATCCGACGGCAAGCCCTTCACCATCACCCAGCAAGTGCACATGTGCGGCAATAGCGTGAGCCCGCCGCCAATGGCGGCAATCGCAGGAGCAAACGACCCGTGGCGCACCGAAGAGCGCCAGGCGCGCGCCGCATAACTCACAGCCACGGCACGACCGCCATCCACTCGGCCAGACGCATCAGCATCTGGCTCAGCAGATCAATCAGCACTTGGTACATCAGGTCAGCGATGAGTTGTTTCATGCGGCAGCGCTCCAGATATCTGAAGCCACATCTTAAAGGGTATTAAGAAGATGATCAGCGCACACCCCTGTGGATAACTTTTGATCCTTACACGACACCTTATCCCCCTACTCCACCGCCCGGGCATGGCCCGGCAAGGACTCCCCATGCCTACAGAAAACAAACTCACCCTGAAGCAGCAACGCACCGAACAGGTGAACCAGGTGATCCGGATCATCGGCACCCACGGCCGGCGCTTCTTCTTCAACCAGGTCGCTGATCGCTACGCCAGCATGGAAGTTGATCAGCGCGGCAAGGTCTGGTTCATCGACGAATACAGCGCCAGGCGGATCTTCACGCACAAAACAAACTGGGGTGGCCGGTGGCGTGGGTTCAGCCATGGCGGCACGCTCCGCTCGCTCATCGAGGGGTTCCGGGATTACATCCGCACTGGAGAACCACTCAGCCCGTTCTATCTTGGCCCTGAACGTTTCGACGATAGCAATATCTGGGGCTACGACGAAGATGGCGTTAAAGCAGTGCGAGAACAGGCCGGCATCCTCCCGGTGTTTCGCCAGCCGGTCTCGGAGACCGCATGAGACGCAACTACTTCAGAGACAGTTAACATCTATACAGCTTAACAGCGCACCTATGGCGCGCGATAGGGAATTGATGACTTAACGATATCGATATCATGCAGAGAAAAAATTTCCTGATCGAATGAAGCAGCATTTACTTTATTTACGAAGGCTTTCATCGAAGCGTATGCAAGATCCTGATCTCTCATCGGACCAACCATGATCGACTTGATGCTTTCGACTGGAATTGATACCTCTACATACGGAACTAGCAAATTCCCTCTTGAGCGAAATGAAATATCTAATGCATCTTCAACATCGGGATCTATATCGTGTCCCAATACGATTCGATACTCACACTCTTCGGAAAAACTAGCATGTTTCATTGTAGCAGCAAGACCTATTATTGTTGAGAACGCCTCATAACCTTTCTCATCAAGTTGACCGTCATTTTCCTGCATGCTTTGCGCCATAGTTAGCGCACAATCCAAAGATCCATAGGCTGCCTCATCACTTTTCTCGTCGTCATCATAAAGGCACTTCGATAATGGAAAGGGAAGCAATTCGGCATCAAATTCGATAGCATATGCGCCATAAGCACGCCACTGACTCAGTAAATCTTTTGACTGGCTAAAAGAAGAGACAAATACAGGTCGACGATCAAGCCCGTAACCCTCTCTAAGCAAAATTGATCCTTTGATATACTCTACAGCCCCATAAAACTGCTCATGTCGATCAGGAAATTTTTTTACCTGATACTCTAAATATCGAATTATTATCTTAAACCCTTCACTCATCTCTTCAGCGTCGTTTAGAAATCTAACATCAGTCAACCAAAGTTTTTTCCTTTCCAGAATTGACTTAACTGCATTCACATCCGTGTAGTGGTAAAGGTTCATCACATCTGCTCAGTCTTAAAACACGCAATATACCTGCAAAAACTATCGCAGCTCAATTCAACCCTATATCACCCTCCCCTTCCCCTCCAAAGTCAGCCGCTATAGCGGCAAGGACGAAGTCATGCCCAAAGAAAAGTATCCGCTTGCCGTCGAGAGCGTTGGCGGTGACACCTACATCGTGATGAGTCGCGGGCACCACGACCTGCGAGCGTTCATGGCCGAGGTCGTCAAGGATTACGGCGATTGGAATCTCGGCGGCGCGCAGCACGTCTGGATCAAAACCACACCAACGAAAGACGGATGGAGTTACAACATCGTTAACCAGGCGACTCGCGGAGCATGGCCGGCAACCTACTGCTGGGAATATGGTGAGGGGTATGAAAAGTGGCGCGAGGTGGCGCCATGATCGCCACCCTATGGTTAGCCTACGTCTTCATCTACAAGGGGCCAAGGCCATGAAACAGCATCGCGTTTTGATCGGCGACTGCATTGAGTCGATGCGGACGCTACCGGATAAATCGGTTCAAATGTGCGTTACCAGCCCGCCCTACTACGGCTTGCGGGACTACGGTGTCGAGGGCCAGATCGGCCTGGAGGAAACGCCGGCCGAATTTATCGCGCGCTTGGTGGATGTGTTCAGCGAGGTGCGTCGAGTACTCCGCGACGACGGAACGGCATGGGTGAACATGGGTGACAGCTACGCCGGCAGTTGGGGGGCGGAAGGGCGAACCACAACCCACGGTAACAGTGGGCACAACGCCAGTGCCATGCAGAGGAATTCAATTTCCAACCATCCGAAACGGTCCAGAAAAACGACTTCTGACCCAAAGGGTTATGGCCTTAAGCCAAAGGACATGATGGGCATGCCATGGCGTCTGGCATTCGCACTGCAGGACGATGGCTGGTACCTGCGTCAGGACATCATCTGGCACAAGCCGAACCCAATGCCCGAAAGCGTCCGCGACCGTTGCACCAAGGCCCACGAGTATATTTTCCTGCTGAGTAAGTCGCCGAAATACTTCTACGACCAGTCGGCAATCCTTGAACCTTGCTCCCCCAACACCCACAACCGACTCTCGCAAGACGTTCTCGCGCAAATCGGTAGTGACCGTGCCAATGGCGGGGCCAAGAGCAACGGCAACATGAAGGCAGTTGCGAGGAAGTCAAACGGCGTGGGCTGGGGTCACGGTACCGACAGCGAAGAAAGAGCGCGGGGGCGAATCAAGGACAACGATTCAATGAACTCTGCCCTCGCCGTTATGCCCACCGAGCGAAATAAACGCAGCGTATGGACTGTGCCGACGCACAGTTTCAAGGGCGCACATTTCGCCACCTTCCCGCCTGACCTGATTCGCCCTTGCATCCTGGCCGGCGCCCCACTCGGCGGCATCGTGCTTGACCCTTTCGGCGGTGCCGGTACGACGGCGGTGGTCGCCATGCAGGAAGGTCGTAGATCAATCTTGTGCGAACTGAACCCGGAATATGCCGCAATGGCTGAACGCCGGATCGCTTCCGCCTGGCTCGACGGCGCGGCGCAGATGGATGTCTTTCGCGACACAGCGCAACACCCAGCAGCCTAACCCCCAATCCCCCGACATGCCTGCCGGTGAGCTACTTCAAGGCAGCTGGCTGTCGACCCAGCGCTCAGCAGCAGCCATCGCCTCATCAAGGGCGGCCGGGTAATCGGGCCAGGGTCCCGTCAGTTCGGCGGCGACTTCGCCAAGGCCATGGATGGGCGCCTGCTCAATGATCTTGGCAGTGACCGGAGCATTGTCGTTTGGGCGCCGCCAGACGAATTTGAGAAACATCGTTTGGCCGCGGTAAGCGTGCGCAATTGGCGCATCTAGTTGATGAGGCACGCGCCCTCCTGGCGACTGGGTGGGTTGAATACCCGTTTTACACCCATCCCAACAACACAGATATCTAGGCATAACGCCATCACTCCATTTCCCTACATGCCTGCCGGTGAGCGGCGGGCGAGGTATCGACATGCCTGCAAACAGTGAATACAGCATGACACGCAGCGATGCCACGGACCTGGCAGGCATTGCCCAGTTCGACTTGGCGATGCGGCGAGAGGCGCTGACCAGCTACCTGCAGCGTAATGGCTCGCAGCGCCTGGTTGAGTTCACGGCGCAACTGATTGGCATGGCCAACTCGGTCGCGGAGAACTGCGCGGAGATGAGTGACCAGGTGCTGATCGAGGAATGCGGGGTCCACCCCGACAAGTTCACCAGCGTGAACCTGCCAACACTCATCGGCGCCTGCCAGGGCGTGATGATCGCCAGCAAGTGCGACCCGGCCGGCGCCTGTCACGGGTGCGCATATCGGCTGGGCTCGATTGCTAATCAGTCGCCCATCACCACTTGCGATGCGGAGTTCATGGCCCACGACCAAAAAGGATTCATGTGCCACGCCCACCTGGACGCAGAAGGCGAACCCACCAAGGTGTGCGTCGGGCACGCAAAAGCAGCAAAAACCTAACCCACCTTCTGCCGCCCAGCGCGGCAAGGCACCCCCCATGAACAACGACAAGACACTGCGCGCTACGGGCAGTGGGAGGTAGAAATGGACGGAATTCAGTTCCTGTCGCACGAAGATGTTTGCGAGCTTACCGGCGCAAGAACCAAGGCCGGCCAGATTCAAGTTCTATCCCGAAACGGCATACGCCACACGATCAAACGGAACGGTTGGCCATGCGTAATATCGGCATCGCTGCTGGCCAGCCCTAAAGAACGAAAGCCCGAAAAGACCGAATGGCAACCAAGGATGGGAATTCAGTAAATGGCACGACGACCCACTAACCCCGGCAGCATCCCCCGGCTGAGAAAGCGACTGCGCTCCGGGGGAAGGGTTTATTACTACTACGATGCAGGCGACAAACCGAGAAAGGAAATCGCGCTGGGTTCCGACTACGGCGCGGCTATCGTTGAATACGCCCGACTTGAAAAGAGCCGCGCAGCGAGTGCCCTCGTCGGCGCCGTACTGACATTTGAGTACGTTGCAAACAAGTACATGGAAGAGGTTGTGCCTACTAAGTCCTCAGCCACCCAAAAAGACAACCTAAGGGAATTAAAGCAGCTTCTGATCTTTTTCAATGACCCACCTGGCCCTCTTGAGGCGATCGAGCCGAAGCACGTCGTTCAGTACCTGCGTTATCGGTCGAAAACAGCAAAGGTTCGCGCCAACCGAGAGAAGGCGCTGCTCAGCGCCATTTGGAATTTCGCCCGTCAGAGCGGCTATACCTCACTTGCCAACCCGTGCGCGGGCATCAAAGGAAATAAGGAAACAGGCCGGGACACCTACGTCGAAGACGAAATGTTTGCCGCGGTGTACCTGCACGCTGATCAGCCACTCAAGGACGCGTTAGACCTGTTCTACCTCACAGCTCAGCGCATAGGCGACACGCTGAAGATGGACGAACGTGACTTGCTGGATAACCAGTTACTGATCAAGCAAGGGAAGACCAGCGCTAAACGCCGCATTGAGGTTGTAGGAGAGCTGAAGGTGGTTATTGACCGCATTCTGGAAAGGAAAAAGGGGCACAAGATTCGATCAACCAGACTCGTCGTAATGGACAACGGCCAAGCGATGACAGTGAGCATGCTCAGAGGCAGATTTGACGCGGCCAGGATGAAGGCCGGGATTGAAAAGTCTGCGTTTCAAATGCGAGACCTTCGTGCAAAAGCGGCTACAGACAAGGAGGAATCGACAGGCAGCATTCGCGATGCGAGAGATCAGCTGGGGCACACAACTGTCGGTATGACGGAGCAATATATCCGGCGCCGTAAAGGCCTGAAAGTGCTGCCAACGAAGTGAAAACTCGTTCCGCAATAAAATATGAGCCCTTGAAAACAAAGGGCTTCAAGCGAGGCCCGCGCAAACAATTGCGGACCGATAATCGCCCTAACCTACTGTTTTATATATCTTTGTATGTGGACTTAAAATCCCCCGCTCGTAAGGGCGTCCCGGTTCGATTCCGGGTTCGGGCACCAAAGATATCAAGGGCTTGCATGATGAACTTCATGCAGGCCCTTATCTTTTTATGCTCCGCAATTCCCATCTCCCGGCCTTCTGCCGACTCAAATCAAAGTCCCTGTTTCACCACCTGCTACGCTGATACATCCACGGAGAATCAGCCATGCCAAACTCAGATCTATTGCCCTCCCTGCTATCAAAACTCTACGAGAACCAATTGGCCCTCGAGGCTTCTGTCATGGAGCTATCGAACTGGGTCGAGCAACGCGGTTCCGCTGAAGTGGCAGAAAACGTGCGCAGCGCTTTGCACACCATCGATGAAAACGAAGAGTTCATTAAGCTCACTCTGGCCGTGCTGATGTCACCGGAGTGATCCTGCGTATCAGGCCTTTACTGAGTTCTTGATCACCCAAATGCCAAGCGCAACAAATACAGCTGATTTAGCCACGGCAAACAGGGTGTCTCTTCCCGCAAACAACTCGAACGCCGAAAACAGCAGTGAGAAGGTGCCTACTATCGCCAAACCATAGCCAACCGGGCGCACGTACCTGTGGAACATTTCTTTCATCTCCCTGAAAAAACAAAAAGTGTAGATTTTACCGCCCCATACGCCATCAACCGTCATGCCTCAGCGTGAAATCACCGATGCGCTCTGGCAGGGGCCGGCACACATTAACAGGCCGCCCGCTGTCTCCGGCTAATAAACCAACCCCACACATTGATCTTTTTCAGTAGGGAAAAACTTCAGGAGAAGCGTTTTAAGGGGGTAATGCTGCGATTTCACTTCATAAACAACGTTGGTAAAGCTGTCTGCATCAGATCCATTACCCGCGTTTGATGCCTCAGACACCTTTACCAATCTAACTTCAGAAATATCACCCACCAGCGAACGCATTTGATTCCACCCCGTCAGCGGGTCATCAACAGATTCAAGGCATAACAGTGACTGCCATCGCTCTTTATCGCCTCGCTCATACGCTGAAATTGCCTGTTGCGCGAGCTTGAGCGTGCCTTGTGCACCCGCAAGGTTCGGCAATGAATGTGAGTCTTTGTGCGTTGAACACCCGGTCGCGAGCATGCACATGAATAAGACGGCTTGCCCCGTCAATATCAACGACGTTTTAGAGTACATATGATTCGCTATCCTTTTTGAATCCGATCCTAGCCTGCCCTCAGGCTGCGATGCGTAGTCAGCACCCCGCTCTTATCGAACAGGAAAATCATCTGGTTTCCCCCACCATCCTGGCAAACAACGCCTTCGGTTTCTCCGTCGACGATTCCTTGGCAAGCCATGTTCCATACGTATGGACGGATTTGGCACTTGAGGGTTTTGCCATCCTGGATAATCAGGTGGTGAGTGGCGGAGACGTCTTCAGGGGCTGGTTTGGGGCAGCTGCCCTCCCCCCAATTGACACCTTGGTGATTGGGTTGAGAAGCGCAACCGGCCAATAGCAGGAGGGAAAACACGCATTTGAAATTCATGATTACCGTCCTTAGTCATGAAGAGGGAGTGGCACTACATCCGTATAGGCGCGGTTTATTGTGCGTCACTTCGCGCTGATATTTAAGATCGGGGTAGCAGTTTTCGACAACAGGCACGTTAAAACGTCTAGCGATGGATGACGGATTACCATCACCCGCCCCGGCTTGAGGGCTCAGCGTCTCTATCGAGTTGGCTCAAGAGTGGCCAGACCACACCGTCACCCAGGACTTGGTCGATAGTGCCAACCTGTGAAAAGGCTTGCTCAAGGTTGAAGTCTGCGCCGTTGCTGAACGCCTCGGCCTCATTATGCAGTGCATACGCTATGTGGGCTGCAGCCCGTACTTTCATCGGGGCATTCACGTCACTTTCAAAGCAATTGGACATCAACGCGCGGTCCGCAATTAATCCCAGCGCCAAAGCCTGTTCTGTTGTGACTGCATAATGCCCTCGGCAGTGAACGAAGCCCCTTAGCCTCCACGAACCTCGCTTCCGAGCCCGGACGAGACGCTGGTCAGCCAGGAAAGTTGGGAGCCAAGAATTATTTTGTCAACCGGTGCATCCACTTTGATCGCTGGCTCGTAGATTCAATACCCTCACCCGGAGGTCATGAGAGCCAAGGAGATACATCATGCACGCTTTTTACAAGAAACTTGCAGCAGCAGCCTGCTTCGCGATTCTCTCCGTCACCGCAACGCTCAGCTTTGCCGCCGACACAGTGATGGTCGGAGGTGCAGCGATGTACCCAAGCAAAACAATTGTCGAGAACGCAGTCAACTCCAAGGACCACACGACACTCGTCGCAGCCGTCAAGGCTGCCGGGTTGGTTGATACACTCAACAGCAAAGGCCCCTTTACGGTGTTCGCGCCCACCAACGAAGCCTTCGCAAAGCTTCCAGCCGGTACCGTCGATACTCTGGTCAAGCCGGAGCACAAAGCCGATTTGACTAAAATCCTGACCTACCATGTCGTGCCCGGCACTCACACATCGGCACAGCTCATGGCCGACGCCAAGAAGAACGGTGGCACCGTAGTATTGAAAACAGTTCAAGGTGAGTCGCTGAACATCAAGCTGCATGACGGCAAGCTTTGGGTAGTCGATGCCAAGGGCGGCAAGGCCAGTATCAGCATCGCAGACGTGATGCAGTCCAACGGCGTGATCCACGTTGTCGACTCGGTCTTGATGCCTTAAACGCTCGTCATTCCCGGCAGACGCGCAGTTTGCCGGGTGTTGAGGCCGCCAGAGCCGCTGGGGTCTGAGCAATAGAGTGCGGAAATCGGCCTAGTTTTCGTAGAAATACCAAATGACCGACACAACGGCGACTACCCAGCCGAGGGTCAGCAGAAACGAGAGACCTGCAAGTCGCTTATCCATGACGTCCTGTCATCTTGTTGAAAGCCCATAATCCTTCAAACAAAGCGTAGCAGCTGCGCCCGAGATGGGCGGCGGGTCGCTGAGACTCAATGAATCAGCTCCCTGGCCTTTTCCAGGCATTCGGTGGCGCTGTCCAACGCCTCGACGGCTTTCAGGGAATCATCAGCGCCGCTCTGCGCACGCTGCCCGGTGATGACGAACAGTACATCAACCCCGGCTTTTGCCACCTCGGCCAGGTAATCCGCGCGTGGGTGGCGGATGCCGTTCTCGTAACGCCCCTGGGCGTTCACTTCGACGCCACCGATTTTTCCAATCTCTGACTGCGATAGACCCAGCCTCAGTCTCTCCGCCTTCAACCTTGCACCAATGCTCATGACTCATCCCAATCGAAAAGATAAAACTGAGAGCGTGGCGGTGGATTTTTAGTTCCAGAGTGGCGCTCGCGTCGTCATGGCCGCCTGGGCGGACTTCAGCAGCAAAACCTGTCGCCCCAGGAACCAAGATCAAGCGAGCACGCGTCGAGCCGTTTTATCGTCGCGGGTTGAACCACGGCAAGGCCCTACGGATGCTGCTTTACTGACGCGCGTGCTGGATCAAATCAATAGTCGCACGGCACGCCCAAATCGCACTTCATCGCTCGACCCACACCCACACGCATTGCACTTAAGGATGAGCATCATGACCGATGATTTGAAGCAATCAGGTTCGACCACAACGTCCCAGCCCACCACCACGCTGGAGCAGGTCAAGACCGGAAGGGTGCTGGATTTCACTTGGGCGCCTAACGCGAATACGACCACCACCGTCGTTTCGGCGGACTTCATCGACTACGAGGTCGATACTTCCCAGGGCAGCCCTACCGGGGCTAGTCACTCCATCGCACGGTTCACCTATGCCCAGGGCAAGGGCGGTGGCCAGATCAGCCAATTGTTTCTCGAGGAGATGCGTGCAGGTGTGCGCGCCAGCACCCAGATCGGGCTGATGGTGGGACGTAAATGGGCACTGGACGCCGACGCCGACGTCTCCGGCAGCATCGGCACCTACGTCATCGAGCAATTTGATGACATGCGCGCCAGTGTCAATTACGTCGGGACCTTCAGCCGGGTCTTTGCAGACCCCAGGATGGTCAGCTACCACGCGGGGGGACACGTGCACACCAATGTCTCGATCACCGCCAGCAGGGCCCTGACCATGGCCGACTCGGGCAAGTCGATCCTGGTCATCAGCGACACGGACGTCACGCTGACGCTGGGCGACGATGTGATTGAAGGGTTCAAGGCCACATTGATCCAGGCGGCGGCCGGCAAGATCAACATTGCGGTGTCCAGCAGCCATGTTATCTACAGCAACGCCGGGGCCCGAACGCACACGCTCAACCCGCTGGACGAGCTGGAAGTCAGCACCTTTCCCTACGGCCCGGTATTCCTGGCCTTCCGGGTCAGGCCGACCGCCTGAAGCCAGCGTCACCTTTCCCGCAGGACGGGGTGTGAACACACGTGCACACCCCTTATCAATGCCTCTACACCACGCTTTTGAACCGCCAGGCCTTGCCTCACGCAATCTTGCGGGCGATGTCATACACCGAATGTTTGGCCTTGCAATGCAGGTACGAGCGCCATTCCTTGAAGGCGCGCTGTTGCCTGGCAAAAGCCTCCAGCCACTCATCTCCGCCCACCAATTCGATGGGAATGGACATCATCAATTCGGTCGCAAGATCGAGTTCCTCAACGAGCTCGCGTCCATTCGGCATATCAAGAATTAGGGATCGCATAGCCACCTGTGATTATTCTTCGCAGTACATCGACCGCTCCAACTCTATGATAGTGCTCAATTTCCGACGAGCGGTAACACCTGGTAACGGGTAAGGAAAACCACCTGCACTGCACCCTACTGTCGCGTCACCAATGCGTGTACTCCCTCTATGGCAGCAGATCCGGCGCACGCAGGCGTTTTTAGCCTCCAGTGGAAACCGTTAAATCCCGCCACTGAAAAAATGCTGTTTCCTATCAATGATTTGCGATGGCCCAGTGCGTCAGTTTTTGAGGGTTTTACGTCAAAATTGTTAATAGCACCGTCATTTGTCGCCGCCTAAACTCCAGATCGAAACATTCTGAATCATCCCGCTCGTCCCCCGCGCCGCCCCTGTTGGTGTGAGTGTCGCAGGCATAAAACCCTGCGGGCGCTGCCGTGTGCGCACGGGAAACGCGCCAGACTCGCAAAGGAACCTTCATGCAGCGCAGAGACTTCTTATCCTCGGCCATAGCGCTGGCGGCTGCCTCGACATTGCCCGCCGCCCGCGCCGCGGAAATCACCGGCGGCCAACCCTGGGAGCCAGGCACTGCCAGCCTGCCGGCCCTGCCCCCGGTCCGCCAGGGAGGCCTGGCGTTTTTCAATCAACATGAGTTCCAGACCGCCGAAGCCATCGCCGAACGGCTGATCCCCACCGACGCGCTGTCCATCGGCGGCAAGGACGCCGGCTGCGCGACCTTTATCGATCGCCAGCTGGCGGGCGACTACGGCAAGGGCGCCACGCTGTACCGGCTGGGCCGCTTCGTCAAAGGGACCTTTGAACAGGGCACCCAATCGGCACTCACCCCCGCCGAGCGCTGGCGCAAAGGGTTGGTCGCGATTGACGTGGACAGCCAGGCGCAATTCGGCAAGCCATTCGTGCAGCTGCAAGGCGAGCAACAGGACCAGGTACTGACCCGCTTCGAGAAGAACGCCGTGCAGGTGGGAGCCGAGTTTGATGACGGTGCCAAGGAGATCTTCGAACAAGTGCTGGCCAACATGCGTGAAGGCTTTCTGTCGGACCCGCTCTACGGCGGCAACAAGGGCATGGCGAGCTGGAAGATGCTCGGCTTCCCCGGCGCGCGGTATGACTTTCGTGACGTCATCGCCAAGAAGGGCCAGAAGCTCAACATCATCCCCACCAGCCTGATCGACAACACGCTTTGAGCCCCCAGAACATTTGAGCGATGAGGCCTATCCATCATCGCCGACTGACCGTGATTTGCTGTAACGAAGAGGAATTCCCGAATGGCCAATGTACGCCCCAAAGTCGACGCAGTGATCGTCGGCCTCGGCTGGTGCGGCTCGCTGATTGCCGAAGAACTGACCCGTGCCGGCTTGAATGTCGTCGCCATCGAACGCGGTCCGTGGTTTGAGACCGCCACCGACTTCCCGCCCTCGGTGGACACTGATGAACTGCGCTGGGACACCCGCCGCAGCATGCTGCTGCCGCCCGCGATCGAAACCACCACGTTTCGCAACAACCGCTCGCAAACCGCGCTGCCCACCCGCGACTGGAGCCTGAACGAGTTGGGCTACAACGTCGGCGGATCGGGCACGCACTGGGCGGGCATGGCCTGGCGATTCCTGCCGTTCGACTTCGAGCCCTATAGTTTTACACTCAAGCGCTACGGCCAGCAGCAAATCGAAAAAGGCCTGATCGTGCAGGACTGGGGCGTGACGTATGACGACCTCGAACCCTTCTACGAGCGCTTCGAAAAAATCGCCGGCGTATCGGGCAAGGCCGGCGTATTGAATGGTGAGAAGATCGGCGGTGCGAACATCTTCGAAGGCAACCGCAAGAGTGAATTCCCGCTGCCGCCACTCGCCACCACCCGCCTGACCGACCTGTTCACCGAAGGCAGCAAAAAGCTTGGCTTGCACCCATTCATGGTGCCCGCAGGCCAGGCCTCGCAGGCCTACACCAACCCGCTGGGTGTGCGGATGGGGCCCTGCACCTACTGCGGCTACTGCCTGTATTACGGCTGCGGCAACTTCTCCAAGTCGAGCCCGAATGCCTGTGTGATTCCCGCGTTGATGCAGCGCAGCAATTTCACCGTGCTGACCGAATCGGCCGTGCTGCGCGCCAATCTCGCCGAAGACGGCAAGACCGCCAGCGGCGTGAGCTACCTCGACCGCAACAAAATGGAGTGGGAGCAACCGGCGGACATCGTGATTTTCTCCGCCTTCCAGATGCAGAACGTGCGGCTGTTGCTGCTCTCGAAAATCGGTAAACCCTACAATCCCGAGACCCGCCAAGGCGTGGTGGGCCGCGCCTACAGTTTCCAGACCGTGTCCGGCGCCAACCTGTTTTTCGAGGACGAGCAGCTCAACCAGTACATCGGTGCAGGCGCCCTCTCCGCCCAGGTGGACGACTACAACGGCGACAATTTCGACCACACCGGCAAGGGCTTCATCGGCGGCGCCGGGATCCTCGTGGTAGCCCGTGGCGCACGTCCGATCGGCAACGCAGACGCTGTCCCACCAGGCACTCCACGCTGGGGCAGCGAATGGAAAAAAGCCTATACCCACGCGTTCCAGAACGGCACGTTCATCTTCAACCAGGGCACCAGCTTTTCCCATGACGAGTGCTACCTGGACCTGGACCCGGAATACAACGATGCCAATGGCGACCCGTTGATTCGCGTGACCTTCGACTACAACGAGAACGACCGGCGCATGGCCAAGTTCACCGAAGACAAAGCGGTGGAAATCGGCAGGGCCATGGGTGCAAAAATCGTCAACGGCTTTGACTCGGCAGCCGTGAACTATGGGCCTTACCTGCCCTCCAGCGACCACACCATCGGCGGCGCGGTGATGGGCCTGGACCCGAAAACCAGCGTACTCAACCGCTATCAGCAGAGCTGGGACGTGCACAACGTCTTCGTCCTGGGTGCCTCTTCATTCCCGAACAACGCCGGCTATAACCCGACGTCGACCATTGGCGCGCTGAGCCTGTGGACCGCCAAGGCGATCATTGACCAATACCTGGCCAAACGCGGCCCACTGGTGGAGGTACCGGCATGAATGCGCGCTTTCGCATGGCCCTGACGGCCACCGCCGTATTGTCCCTGGGTTCCGCCATCGGCCTGTATGGTGCATTCGGCATTGCCGATGCAGCGGACAGCATTGCGCAACCCGGGCAGCAATCTGCTGACGGCGCCGGGGTCAAGGCGCCTGCCACCCAGGCACAGGAAGACCCGGCGGTGACGCGCGGGCGCTACGTGGCGATTGCCGGCGACTGCGCGGCCTGTCACACCGATCCGCATCACGGCAAGCCGTTCGCCGGTGGCTACGCGCTGGAAACACCGTTCGGCAAGTTGCTCGCCAGCAACATCACCTCCGACAAGAACACCGGTATCGGCGCCTGGACCGAGCAGGAATTCACCCGCGCGGTGCGCGAAGGCAAAGGCCGACATGGCGAAAACCTCTACCCGGCGATGCCCTACAACGCCTACGTAAAAGTCAGCGACCAGGACATGCATGACCTCTGGGCCTACATGCAGACCGTCCCGGCGGTGGACAACGAGGTGGTGTCCAACCAGTTGCCATTCCCGTTCAACATCCGCCTGATGATGATGGGCTGGAACCTGCTGTTCTTTGATAACACACCGTTCCAACCGCAGGCTGAGGCGTCTGCGCAGGTCAACCGGGGCGCGTACCTGGTACAGGGCCTGGGCCACTGTGCCGCGTGTCACACGTCAAAGAACTTCCTCGGCGGTGACAAGGGCGGCGCGTTCCTACAAGGCGGCGAGTTGGCTGGCTGGCACGCACCGGAAATTACCGGCAACCCCTACGTCGGTATCGGCGGCTGGAGCGATGCGCAACTGGTGCAGTACCTCAAGACCGGCAGCAACCACGTGGCCGTGGCGTCGGGCCCGATGGCCGAAGCCGTGACCAACTCCACCCAGCACCTGCGCGACGAGGACCTGTACGCCATCGCGGCTTACCTCAAGACCTTGCCTGGCTCGGACACCCGCAGCCCGCGGCCGCTCAACGCCTCCGGCACATTGATGCAGCAAGGCGCGAATGTGTACTCGGCCAACTGCTCGGCGTGCCACAGCAGCGACGGCAAGGGCATCAACCAACTGGCCTCGAGCCTGGCCGGCAACCCCGGCATCCAGGCAGAAAATCCACAAAGCCTGATCACCACGGTGCTCGAAGGCGGCCGTGGCGCGGTGACCGTCGACAACCCCACCAGCGGTGCGATGCCGAGCTTTGCGTGGAAATTGTCGGACCAGCAAATCGCGGCGACGCTCTCGTATATCCGCAACAGCTGGGGCAACACCGCCCCCGAGGTGAGCGCCAAACAGGTCGCCGCCGTACGCGAAGACCGCAAGCTGCCAGCCCAACTGAGCGCCGACGGCACCTCCCGCTGAACCCGTGACGCGGCCTGCTCCAGGCCGCGTCCCTGCCTTTGAAGGAACAATCAGATGCTACGTTTTCCACTGCGCTGCCTGGCGGCCTGCGTTGCCATGGGCGTACCTGCGACACACGCTGCGGATGCGTTCGCCAGCGACTCACCCTGGATGAGCGGCGATTGGGGCGGCCTGCGCAGCGCCTGGCTGGCCCAGGGGGTGGATATCAAGTTGGGTTACACCGGCGAAACGTCGACCTTGCTACGCGGCGGTTACCAGCACAAAGACCGCTCGACCCGCTACGCCGACCAATTCAACGCAGGCGTCGACATCGACCTGCAAAAGCTGCTGGGCTGGCAGGACGCAGCCTTTAGCCTGGGGCTGACCAACCGCAACGGCGCCAATAACCTTAATCAAAAGATCAGCGCACCCGGCGCCGCCGGCATGGGCTCGACCCAGGAGATCCAGGGCCGTGGCAGCGTGACCCGCCTCAGCGAACTGTGGTTGAGCAAGGGCTGGCTTGACGATGCGGTGAACATCAAGCTGGGCCGGTTTGCCGTCAGCGATGACTTCGCCGTGGAAGACTGCCTGTTTCAGGGGCTGGCGTTCTGTGGCTCGCAACCGGGCAACTACGTGAACAGCATCTACAACGGCCCGATCAGCCAGTGGGCCGCACGGTTGCGCTACCGCTTGAGCCCGACGGTGTATGCACAGGTCGGCGCGTTCAACGTGAACCCGTCGAACCTGGAGAATGACAACGGCCTCAAGCTCAACACCCACGGCACCACCGGCACCTTCACGCCGCTGGAACTGGTATGGAGCCCGACTATCAACCAACTGCCCGGCGAATACCGTGTGGGTTATTACCACAGCACCGCACAGGCCGAGGATGTGTACAAGGATCAGTTCGGGCAAGCGGCGGCCACCCGTGGCAACGCCTATCGCACCGATGCCACACGGCATGGCGAGTGGGTCGTGGCCAAGCAGCAGCTGACCTCGGTCAACGGCGACACTTCTCGCGGTTTGACCCTGACGGCCAGCGCCACGTTCCAGGATCGCAACACGACGGCGATCGACAGCTACCAGAAACTCAGCCTGGTCTATAAGGGCCTGTGGGATGCGCGTCCCACCGACACGCTGGGCGCCGGCATTGCACGTGTTCACGCCAGCTCGGTGTACCTGCGCAATGCCCGCGCGGTAAACGCCGCTGGCGGTGACTTGCCCGAGCAGCACAGTGAATATGTTGCCGAGCTGAACTACGGGATCCAGGCCACACGCTGGTTGAACATCATGCCGAACCTGCAGTACGTGAAGGACCCGGACGGCGTTCGTCAGGTCAAGAATGCCCTGGTACTGGGCCTGCAAGTACAATCGCAGTTTTAACCGGCCACAGGATACGCACGCAGCATGGGCAACACCCTCAAGCGTCACGGCCAGATCAAGGTCGCAGAATTGGCCGGCGTCAGCCTGAGCACCGTGGACCGGGTCCTCAATGATCGCGGGGGCGTGTCCGACACCAAGCGGCGCAAGGTCCTGGCGATGGCGCATGCGCTGGGTGTGCGTCGCGGCCTGCCCGCGCCGTTCACCGGCCCGATGATCGTCGATGTACTGTTGGCCGACAGCGCCACTGACCATTTCAAGCGCCTGGACGCGGCGTTCGAGCGCCAGGCACAACGCCTGCGCTCGGACCTCACGTTGCGCCGCCAGCGCTGGCCGGAAAACGCCCCCGGCCAACTGCTCGACGCCCTGCGCAAACCGCGTTCGCGGCGCCATGGCATGATCGTCGTCGCGCCCGACACGCCGGACGTGCACCAGGCGCTGAACACCATCGTGCAGAACGGCACGCCCACCGTCTTGCTGACCACCAACCTCAGCACGGTCGAGGGCGCGGTGTATGTCGGCATCGACAATCACGCCGCCGGGCGCAGTGCCGGGCGCTTGATGAGCGAATGGATCGGCCAACGCCCCGGCGCTGTGCTGCTGACGGTCAATTCGCTCGCCTACAGTGCTCATCAGGAGCGCGCCAGAGGCTTCATCGACGTAATGACGCAGCGCGCACCGGCTACGCGCATTGTCGGCCCGGTCGAGTGCTTTGATGACGATGAACTGACCCGCGCGGCTGTCGCGCAGTGCCTCGCCGCCGGGCCCTTGGCAGGGCTGTATGACACCGGCAGCGGTTCGCAGGGGATCTACGCGGCGTTGGCGCACAGGCAGGTCGATCCGGTATGGATCGGCCATGAGGCCACCCCCCAGCACGCCGCGCTGCTGCGCCAGGGCGTGATGTCACTGGTACTCGATCAGGACCCGGAAGGTCAGGTGCAGGCCAGCATCGACTATCTGCTGCACGCCCACGGCATGATCGACACGCCGCCCCTGCTGCCACTGGCGATGAAAATCATCATCGAGGAAAACCTGCCCGGCGCCTTGTGACCGCCGCGGTTGATTGCAGGCGTGCGCAGCGCCTCGGCCTTTGTGTGATGTCGATTGAACGATGCGTTGGCGCACGGGCTCTATTCACTAGAGCAGCGCGCGCAGCAGAATTTCAGCGCGTCGCGTCCACGCCCACTCACAAAAGGTCAGTCCATGTCTTACGATTACCAGGGTACCGCCAGTGTCATCACGGCCTCTCGTCATCTGGGCACCGCTTCAGATGAACACCTCAATGAGTCGGTGGAAATCCAACTGACCAGCAGCGGCAAGCCGACAATCGCGCGCCTGAACTTCGACCGGCCCCTTCAATGGCCTGGGCACCCGAATTTTGTCGCGGTCAACCTGCCCGATGGCTCATCCGTAGGCGGGGTGATCGTCGAGATCGAACGAACCACGGACGGCCCTGGCTGGGTGACGTTCACCGTGGACGACTGACGGAGGTGCCGTCGTCAGGCATCCGGGTGTTCACTCGCGACCGAATCGGCGGCGTCCACGTCCGACATGTCTTCTTCAAGCGGCGCACCGTCTTCCGGCGGCAGCGGGATCTCCCCTTCCGTGCGCTTCGGGTCCGGGCCGGTTTCGTTGTCAGTGGTGCGCGTTACCACCTGTTGGGATTGGTTGCCCGGCGCTTTTTCGTCAATGTGCATGCTGTCTCTCCAGTCTGGCGCGCGGGGAATCCGGGCTTAAACATGAGAGGCAGCGGGTGCACGAGAGTGCCGGGCAATGGACGAACGGCGAGACGCGCACTGCAGTCAAACAAATCCAGCCTCCGGGCCGCACTTGATCTACGATTAAAAGCCCACCGCCCGCCTCTCGGAGAATCCGCATGAACCCGCACACCACCGCGCTTGTGTTGATCGAATTCCAGAACGATTTCACTACCCAGGGTGGCGTGTTCCATGACGCTGTCAAAGACGTCATGCACGCCACCGACATGCTCGCCAATACCGCCACCACGGTGCAGCAAGCCCGCAAGCTCGGGGTGAAGATCGTGCATTTGCCGATCAGCTTCGCCGCGGGGTACCCCGAACTGACCACGCGCGACTATGGGATTCTCAAGGGCGTGGCCGACGGCAACGCCTTCAGTGCGGGCACCTGGGGCGCCGAGATCACTGCGACGCTGTCCCAGGGCAGCAGCGATATCGTCGTCGAAGGCAAGCGCGGGCTGGATGGCTTTGCCACCACGGGCCTGGACCTGGTGTTGCGCAACAATGGCATCCAGACGCTGGTGGTGGCGGGTTTCCTCACCAACTGCTGCGTCGAGGGCACGGTGCGCTCGGGGTATGAGAAAGGCTACAACGTTGTCACCCTGACCGACTGCACGGCGACGTTTACCGAGGAACAACAGCAGGCGGCGGAAAACTTCACACTGCCGATGTTTTCGCAGACGCTGAAACACACGCAGTTTCTGCAGGCGCTGACGGCCCCATGAAAAAAACCGGCGACTCTTGGATGAGTCGCCGGTTTTTGCTTATTCGGTCGGCGCGTACTGCATTTCACCGTTGCCGAACGACCAGTCCTCGCGCTTCACGTCCACCAGGCTGATCCACACATCCTCCTTGCGCAGCCCGGTCTTGGCGTGAATGCCTTCTGCGATGAATTGATAGAAGGCCTTTTTCACCGCCACGCTGCGCCCGGCATTCCAGGTGACCTGGATAAACACGATGCTGGGGGTGTAAGTCACGCCCAAGTAGCCAGCGGCGGGATACACCAGTTCATCGCGGGCATGCCGATTGATGATCTGGAATTTGTCGTGCTCGGGCACATTCGCAACGCTGGTCATCGCCGCGTACACCACGTCGCCAATGGCGGCAGCGGTTGCTTCGGTAGTGTCGGCGGCGAGGTCGATTCGAACTAAAGGCATGGCAGAATCCTTGGCAGGTCGGTGGCCATTCCACAGCGGCGGCCCGTGATCACTACCCTAGGCCTGTGCGAACAATTCATCAATCGCATATTCAGCAATAATAAATATGATTATTATGCATATTGAAGCCGCATGACCTGTGACGCTTGCATGAACCGAACGCGAAAAAGCCGTAACATGCGGCCTTCGTTCAACACCTCATGGAAGACATCACGCATGAACAACCTGTCTGGCGCGCTGCGCCTGGTAGTCTCCCTGCCGATTTACGCCGCGTCCATCCTCGCATCCCTGCTCACTCTCAAGCCGCTGTTCGATGCGGGGATGATCTTGCTGGCGGGCTTCCTGACCCCTTATCAAATTGGCCGCGTGCTCGGCTATTTACTTGCCAGTGCGATATTGACCACGATTGCCGCCGGTCTGTGGATGCTGGCTCGGTACGTGCGCACGTCGCGTTTTCGCAAACAGCCGGCGCCGGTGGCCAACCCGTTGCCGTGAAGCAGGTGCTTAGTTCGATGGGGCTTTGACTGTCGCGCTCTGCCCCGTCTCGACATCACGAATGTCATAGCTCCAGCGGCCCTTCGACGCCTCGCCATACAGCCCATAGGTTCGGCCACCGACCAGGCTCACCGTGGTTGCGAGGGGCGCGGTTCGGCCCTCCCCAATCGACCAGGTAGCTTGCAGGGTGTGGGTGCCGGCGCCGAGGCGGTATTCGTTCTGACGACCCAGCCAGAACAGCGTCCCGTTGTTATCAATACGGGTGATCGTCAGGTGTTTGTCGAACTGCTGGATGACCGCAACCTGGTCCGCAGGTTTTCCTTCTGCGCTCTGGTGCTCGTAATGAATACAGCCGGCCAGCGCCAGGCTGAAGCCCAGCATCGAGAACGCGCGAATGTGTTTGGCAAGCATGCTTTCAATCCCTTGAAAAGGGCGTGATCGTAAAGACATTCAGCACGAGCATCAACCGCCAATCAGGCCCGCGCGCCAATCAACACAACCACCCCACCCCATTGCCGCACCTTGATCGGCAAGCTCTGCTCGAGGGCCTCGAGGGTCTGCCGCGCATCGTCCAGGGGAAAGCGTCCGGTCACGCGCAGACCGGCTACAGCGGCGTCCAGGCGCACGATGCCGTTGCGATACGGGCGAATTGCGTCGACCACGCTGGCCAGGGTCTGGTTGCGCACCACCAGCCAGCCGTCAAGCCAGGCGGTATCGGTGGCGGCCATGGGCACCTGGGTGAGGATGCGCTGGTGATCGAACAGCGTGCTCTGGTGCATCGCCACGCGCTGCTGCGTGCCGCCTTCGAAGTGCAACACCGCGTCGGCATCCAGGGTCACCAGGCGTATCGCAGCGCCCTGCTCGCTCAGCATCAGGCGGCCAGTGCTGGCGCTGATGCGGCCGGCGCGGGTGTCGACCTGCAGCGGGCGCAGCACATTCACCAGCATTTCCCCGGCGCGCAGCTCGAGGCTGCGCGGCTCCCCCTTCAGCGTGGCGAGCACCTGGCTGCGCGCATTCAACTTGAGTGTGCTGCCATCCGCCAGTTGCCAGGTGCGACGCTCGGCGGTACCCGTGGCATAGGACTGCCCCGCGTCGTCGAAACGCGAGACCCAGCCCGCGCCCGCCGCCAGGCCCACCGCACACAGGCTGGTACGCAGGAACGAACGCCGGCTGCTCGGCTGCTCCAGGCTGCGCAACAGCTGCGCGCTGGAGCGTCCACGCCACGGCGAGGCCTTGAGTTGGTCGAGGCCGGCGATCAGTTGCGCGTACACCTGGCGATGGTGGGCCGAGGTACTGCGCCATTCATCCAGCGCTTGTTGCTGCGCAGGGCTGAAGTCGCCGGACTGGATTTGCACCAGCCAGCCGATGGCCTCTTCGGCCACCGGGTCGTTCAACGGGTGTTTGCTCACTCACTCAACCCCAGATAACAGGCTCGCAGGGCCTGGGTCATCAATTGGTGGATGCGGCCCAGGGACAGGCCCAGCCGTTCACTGATCTGTGTGTAGGTCATGCCGTCCAGCTGGCTGTGTACGAACACCGCCTTGGCCTGCCCCGAGAGGCCATCGAGCAGCCGGTCGATGGCCAGCAGGCTCTCGATCAGGATCAACTGCTCCTGCGGCGACGGGTGCACGTGTTCGGGCACCTCGGCGAGGATCTGCAGGTACGCCCTCTCCAGGTCGCGACGGCGCCAGCTCTCGTACATCAGGCGCTGGGCGATGGTGGTCAGCAGCGCGCGCGGTTCGCGGATCGCAGTGGGATCGGGCAGCATCCACACCTTGAGAAACGTCTCGGCGGCGATATCCTCAGCGCTATGGTTGCAGCCGGTGCGGTAGGACAACCGCGCGCACAACCAGCTGTAGTGCTGCTGGAAAATCTGGCCGATGAGGCGGGTCTTGAGCAAAGCATTCGGGTCCATAGGTCCATAATCTTCATGGACTGCACACGCCAGCGGACAAGTGGTGGTGGGCCTGTCGGTTTGAGGTAGACCTGCATCCGGGCAGGTGAATCCAGTTTGCCCCAGTGGGCATCACCAGATAAAAGAATAAAAAAAGCCATCAAACTGCATTTTTTGCATAACCCTGGATAACCTTCCAGGCACGCAAAGTCACCGCCCGCGACCATCGCGGGCAGTGTGAAACCGCACTTACTGGGCGGCCAGTTGCGCCTCGCTGCGTTCCTGTTCACGCAGTGGCCGTACCAGCCAGGTCACCACCACCGTCAACACCAGCAGGATCAGCGCCAACACCCACAGCACGCCGTGGAAGGCACTGTCATAGCCGCCGATAAACAGACTGTGCACGGTGCCGGCCTGCTCGGTGCCCAGCGCCTGCAGCGAACCGGTCAGGTTGCCGGCGGCAACCTCGTCGATCCAGCGTTGCAGGGTGCCGGGGTCCGGTGCCAGGCGGCTCAAGGTGGCGCGCAATTGGCTGTCGAGCAAGGTCGCCAGGAGCGAGCCGTACAACGCCACGGCAATCGCCTCACTGCCCAGGCGGAACGTGTTGAGCAACCCGGCGGCCATCCCGGCCTTTTGCTCCGGGACGGTCTTCAGTGCCAGCCCATCCACCAGCCCCGCCGACAGGCCCATGCCGATGCCTACCAGCAGCAAGGGCAGCGCCAATTGCCACAGCGCCACACCCACCTGGCTTACCAACGCCAGCGCGACCACGCCGACCAGCAAGGCAATCAGGCTGGCCTTGAGGATGCCAATCGCCGACACCCCGCGCGCCGCCCACTTGCCGGCCAGGATCGGGCAAAACAGCATCGGTACCGTGAGCAGCAACATCGCCAGGCCCGCGTGGGTCGCGCTCAGTTGCAGTACGCCGAACAGGTAGCTCGGCAGGTAGGTCAGCAACGTCACGAAGCCGAATGACGCGGCGACCGTCACCAGCGCCAGGCCGACAAAGGGCCCGCGCGCCAGCAGCGACAGATCGAGCATCGGCTGGCGATGACGCCTCTCCTGCCAGGTGAATACCGCCAGCAACACCGCCGCCACGGCCACCAGGCCGAGTACGCCCTGGCTGCTCCAGCCCCATTGCGAGCCCTGCACGATGGCAACCATCAGCGCCAGCAACGCCAGCACGAACAGCGTCGCCCCCGGCACATCGAAGCGCGCGGTGCGCTCCGCCAATGCCCCGTCGCGGGTAATCAGCGGGCTCCCCAACAGCACAATCACCAAGGTCACCGCATGCGCCCAGAAAATCGCGCGCCAGCCGACACTGTCCAGCAACAGGCCGGACAAGGTCGGCCCCAGGCTGACGCCCAGCCCCGCCACCGTGCCGAACAAGGCAAATGCGCGCAGCCGCGCCGGGCCGCTGAAGTGGGTGGACAAAATAGCGATGCCGCAGGAAAAAATCGCCGCCGCGCCGATGCCCGCCAGCCCCCGTGCCGCGTCCAGCAGCCAGGCACTCTCGGCCACCGCAGACAGCACCGAAGCGACCACGTACAGGGAAGCACCGGCGACGAAGCAGCGCTTGCGCCCGAGCCGATCCGCCAGCGCGCCCCAGGCCAGGGTAAAGCAGGCGAACGCCAGGTTGAAGGCATTGACCACCCATTGCAGGCTGGTCAGCGGCGCCTGGATATCCGCGCCGATGGCCGGCAGCGCGAGGGCCGTGCCGGAAATGGAACTGGGCACGACAAATATCGCCAGCAGGATGATGCTCAGTAGCGCCGTATCGGCAAAGGTCGTTTTCATGGGTCCTTCCAGGTCAGGTTGAAGTAAAGCCGAGCACCGGTAAACGGGCCGGACGGCGCAGAATGATGCCGTCGATCCAGGGCACCTGGTCCGCCGGCACCGCCAGGCGCAGGTTGGGAAAGCGTTGCACGAGGATCTGCAACACCGTGGTGATTTCCAGCCGGGCGAGCGCTGCGCCCATGCAGTTGTGCATGCCATAGCCGAACTGCAAATGCCGCGCGCCCTTGCGGTCCAGGCGAATCGCCAGCGGCTCGGGGAATGCCGCCGGATCGCGGTTGGCGGCAAACGCATCGGCGTAGATGATGCTGCCCTCGGGGATCAGCCCCCACGGCCCTTCCAGGTCGACACTGGCCAGGCGCGGAAAGGTCGAGATGGTGCCCAGCGGGATCAGCCGCAGCAGTTCTTCGACGGCCTCCGGAATCAGCCTCGGGTCCTCCACCAATTGCTGCCACAGCTGGGGCGCCGCCAGCAAGGTGTACACCGACTTGGTCAGCACGGTGAGGATGTTCTGGTCGCCGCCGATCAACACGCCGAGAAGGATGCCCACCAGTTCCTTGTCGTTGAGCGGCGGTTCGCTGTCGGCACGGCTGGCGACGAAACGCTGGATCAACCCATCGGGATAGGTTGGCCGCGCGCCGGTGACCAGGTCCGTCAGGTAGTTGTAGACGCCCCAGAACTGGTTCAACAGCTCCGGCACATCCGCGTCCGACGCCACCTGCACGGTATGGCTGAGGGGTCGGTAGTACTCGCGATCGCTCAAGGGAATACCGAGCAACTGGCAATCCACCGTCGCGGGAATGTGGTCGAGCACCTGGGCAAACAGGTCGGCACCGGGCGCCTGGCGCTGCAGCACATCCAGGCGTTCGTGGGTGGTTTGCTCGACCTTCTCACGCAGCACCGCCACGCCGCTCGGGCTGAAGTCGCGCGCGACCACTTTGCGCAGGCGGCCATGGTCGGGAATATCATTGTTGAGCAGCAGTTCGGGCGGCGTGATGGTCGGCAAAAAGCTCGCGCCGTCTTCTTCGTTGCACGGTGCACGAATCGCGCGGTTATCCAGCAGCAGCGCCTGCACGTGTTCATATCGAGTCAAGTGAAAGGCCAGGTGGCCGCTGGGCAGCAGGATCCTCGCCAAACCATTGGCCGGGCTGGCAGGTTGATAAGCCGGCGGCGCATCCAGGTGCGGGATGCGCGCCACGGTCACTTCAGGTGTGGTGGTCACGGCGATATTCATCAGGCAGGCTCCACGGCAGGTTGCAACAGGCTCACACCGGTGACGCGCTGCAGTTGCGCGAGGGCCTGGTGGTTGTCGGTGAAGTGCAGCACTTGCCAGCCCAACGCTGCAGCGGCGTGAATATTTTCCGCCACGTCATCGATCAACAGGCTGTGCTGCGGCGCCACGCCCGAACGTGCGGTGGCCACCTCAAAAAACGCCGTGTCCGGCTTGCGGGTGCGCTCCTGGCTGGAGTCGACGATCAGGTCCACGACCTCATCCAGGCCGACCATCGCGCGCCAATGCAGCGACCACTCGACCACGTTGTTGGTGAGAATACCGACGCGAAAACCGTTACGTTTCAACGCGCGCACGGCGGCCACCAGTGGCGCATTCGCGGGCACCCCGGCGAACCATTGCTCGCCGAAGCCTTGCAGGCGTGCACGCGACAGGTCGATCTGTGGATCGCGGCGACGCAGCGCCTGCTCCAGCCGTGCGCCCCACTCGCGCTCGGTCAGCAAGGCGTTCTCGACCGGTGCGAGCATTGGCACGCCCAACTCGTCCGCCACGTCGCTCATGGCCTGCTGCAACACGCGCGGGGCCAGGCCGGTCTTGAGCTGGTACTGCTCGAACAATGCCGGGATCGGCGGCGACAGCACGCCGCCGAAATCGAACCAGATAAACTCCGGCGCGCTCATCGCACACCCCCTGCCACCAGGGCCAAGGGCTGGCTGGCCGCCACCGGCAGCAACTCCAGTTCGGCGGTGGCAATCACCACGCCGTCCTGCTCGACATCCAGCGCGAGGGTGATCTGGCCGTGTTCATCACGGGACAAGGAGGCGAGATCTGCACGCACCCGCGTCGGCAGACCGAACTCGCCGAACCGCGTGAACACCACATGGCAGCGCGACAGCAACAGTTGCTCGGGGGCGACCTGCAGTTGCCGGTCAGCCGCCACCAGCGCGACCTGGCGAAAGCCTTCGAGCAACAGCATGCCGGGGATATGGTCCAGCGGATGGTCGAAGATCGCCGGATTGTTGAGGTCGACAATCAGCGGCGCGACCAGGCTCTCGGCGCCCTGCTCCAGGTCCCGGCCGAGCACCACGTTATTCAGCCAGTGACGCCCCACCGCCGAAGGGCTCAAGGGCGGCGGCAGTTGTGCCAATGGGTCGGCGTCCAACGGAATGGCCGCCAGTCCACGGGCACGCATCTTGTTCCAGGCCGCGCCGCTCATCCAGCGAATGCTCATGCGTTCGTGGCGCGCGGCGACTTCGCCATTGATGCTCAGCGACATGTTGAGGGTGACGCCGCTGCGCTCGCCATGGCGCAGGTATTCATCCACGACATACACATCGATCGACGCTGACGCCGGGCGATCGCCAACCACCAGCAAATGCCGCTCGGTCACCCGAGTGACACTGTCCAGGTAAATAAACTTGTCCTGGGCATTCACTTGCAGAAACGCGTGGGAGATATAAATCGACGCCTGCCGGAACACTTCAAGCAATAACAACATGTCGTAGTGCGCGGCACGGTGCGTATGTTCACTGAAGTAACTGTGGGTGCGCGGTAATTGCGCACTGCAGCGAAAGTGTCCGTCCTTGATGCGTTCGGCGCCGGTCAGGAATACTTCGCTGACGGCGGCACGGTGCACCATGCTGCGCGGAACGGTGTTTTCGCAATGCAGGCTCGGCAACGAGCCAAGCGGGTTCAAAACTGATACGTCAGACATGGGCATCTGTCTCCTGATGAGCTTTTCCGTAAGCGTGCAGACCGCCGTACATGTTCACATCGGTGAACTTTGTATGCTGTGCGCGGACAACCCGATCTGGCTGTCAGTACCCTTGTGCGAATACTCCCTTATATTTTCAGTGCGCACTTAGATCAGTTTGATCGAAGCTTATGCGCACAACAAAATCATCTAGACACCCAACTAATCGTTCTAACTTAGTGGTGAAAATCCGCCCGCGAAGTTGCTCAAGGTCGTAAAGAACATCACGACCCGGAGCAGATTTGCATGTTGAAAACAGGATTCACCCTGGCGCCGCTGGCCTGCGCATTGGCCCTCGGCGGGCTGACGCTGCCGACCCTGGCGTTGGCTCAAAACGAGGCGACGTCGGTACAGACGGTGATTGATTTCAATATCCCCGCAGGGCCACTGGATGAGGTGCTGCTGAGCATCTCCCAGCAAAGCGGCCATCCGATTGCGTTTGACCCGCCGCTGGTAGAAGGCCGCGCAAGCCGCTCGATCCAGGGCCGCTTGAGCCAGGAACAGGCGCTGGGCATTGCCTTGAGCGGCTCCCGGTTGGGCTTCAGCCAGACCGCCAGCGGTGCGGTGTTGATCCACCGACTGGCCAGCACCGCCGCCCCCGCTGCCGCCATCAACAGCGAGCCGCAGGCACCGCGATTGAAATCGGTCGAAGTGATCGGCACCCGCCGCAGCGACGTCACCGCCCTGCAAAGCGCGGCGCCGGTGGATGTGATCAACAGCGAACAGCTGGAACGCGCCGGCACCGATAACCTCGCCAAGGCCCTGGAAACCCTGGTGCCGTCGGTGAACTACCCGCAAGTCAACGGCACCGACGGCGTGTCGTCACAGCGGCCGGTGTCGTTGCGCGGGCTGGCGGCCGACCAGGTGCTGGTGCTGGTCAATGGCAAGCGTCGGCATGCCTCGGCCTTCGTCAACACCAAGGCCACCCTGGGCCGTGGCTCCCAGGCGGTGGATCTGTCGACGATTCCGGTCAGCGCGGTCGACCATATCGAAGTGCTGCGCGACGGCGCCTCGGCGCAGTACGGCTCGGACGCGATTGCCGGGGTGATCAACATCGTGCTCAAGGAGCAGGACCACGGCGGCGCGGTGCAGAGCACTTTTGGCCAGTACACCAAGGGCGATGGCTTTCGCCGCTCGGTAGGCGGCTGGACCGGCTTCACCTTGCCCGGCGACGGTTTCCTGACCCTCAGCGGCGAAGGCCTGCGCAGCGAGCGCACCTCCACCGGCGGCACCGATGGTCGGCAGTTCTACCCGACCGGCGATGCCCGCGAAGCGGATGCCGACCGTCACTGGCGCTACGGTTCCCCGGGCCTTGAGGACTGGAACCTGGCGCTGAACAGCGGCCTGTCACTCAACGACGCGGTCGACCTGTACGGCTTTGCCACCTACCAGGACCGCACCGGTGAATCCCAGGCGACTTTTCGCCGCCCCATCGACCCCAACAACCTGGTGGCCGTGTACCCGAATGGTTTCCTGCCACTGCTGGATGTGCGCTCGCGGGATGCCTCGGTCACCGGCGGCGTGAAGATCCGCGATGAACAGCTCGGCAGCTTCGACCTCAGCGCCAACTACGGGCGCAACCGCATCGACTATCACCTCAGCGATTCGCTGAATGCCAGCCTCGGCCCCGCCAGCCCGACGAGCTTCAACGCCGGGGCGCTGGTGAATGAGCAGACCAACGTCGGCCTTGATCACGTCAAGGAATTCAAGGTCGGCTGGGGCGCCGGCCCCCTGGTGTTTTCCAGTGGCCTGGCCTGGCGCAACGAGTCCTATGAAGTGATCGCCGGCGACCTCGCCTCCTGGACCCACGGCACGGCCCTGCCCGCCCGCGCGGGTGGCGCCCAAGGCTTCCCTGGCACCCAGGACAGCGACGAAGGCCGCTATGCCCGCCACGTGTTCGGCGGCTACCTGGGCCTGGAGCAGCAGGTCACCGAAAAGCTGCAACTGGGCCTGGCCGGACGCAGCGAGCACTACGACGATTTCGGCACCACCACGACCGGCAAGTTTTCCGCGCGTTATGACTTCACCCCGCAGTGGGGCCTGCGCTCGACCCTGAGCAGCGGCTACCGTGCGCCGACCCTCGGGCAGATCGGCACCTCGGCGACCCAGACCGAATTCAAGGCCGGCGACCCGACCGCCTACCAGGTCGGCACCGTCAGCGTGAACACGCCCGTGGCGCGGGCCTTGGGCGCAACTGACCTGAAGCCGGAAAAATCCACCAGCCTGTCCCTCGGCGTGGTCTGGCAACCGATTGAGCGCGCCAGCGTCAGCGTCGATGCGTACCACATCCGCATCAAGGACCGCATCGCCCTGTCGGAAACCCTCAGCGGCACCCAGGTCAGCCAGATTCTCGCCAACCAAGGCTATGGCAATTACTCCGGGGTGAGCTTTTTCACCAATGCGCTGGACACCAAGACCAGCGGCGTCGACGTCGCCGCCCACTATCGCCTGGACCTGGCCGATGCCAGCCAGTTGACCCTCAACGGCGCCTTCAACTACAGCAAGACCCAGGTCACCGACATCAAGGACAACCCCGGCCCCCTGGCCGGCACCGGCATCACCCTGATCAATCGTGAAGCGTTGAGCTACGTGGAAAGCGCCTCGCCCAACAGCAAGCTGATCCTCGGTGCCGACTGGCGCAAGGGAGCCTGGCAGGCAAGCTGGAACACCATTCGCTACGGCACCTACACCCTCGATTCCAACCTCGGCGAAGCCCGCGACCAGACTTTTTCGGCGCAATGGGTGAGCAACGCCAGCGTGTCCTACGACATCAGCCAGGCACTCACCCTGACCCTGGGCGGCAACAATATTTTCGACAGCTACCCGGACAAGATCGACGTCGCCAACCGCTTTGTCGGCGGGCGCGTGGCCTACCAGAGCATCTCGCCGGCTGGTGCCGAAGGCGCCTTCTACTACGTGAAAGCCGACTACCGCTTCTGACCCTCACAAGGAGTTCCCGATGAGCTTTGATCCTGTGCGTTTTACCCAAGTGTTCGAACACGAATTTGCCCTGGCCAAGCAGTTGCTGATCAAGCACCAGGCGCTGTCGAGCAACGAGGCGGGCAACATCAGCCTGCGCATTCCTGGCGAGGAGCGGCTGGTGATCGCCTCGCTCAGCGGCGCCGACAGTGGCGTGGCGGCCATCGTCGATTTCGACCTGCGCCACAGCCAGGGCAGCCTCACCGACAACCTCCAGGAAGTTGCCGCGCTGCATGTGGCGATCTACCGCGAGCGCCCGCAAGTCAATGCGGTGATCCACACCCACTCGCCGTACCTCACCGCCTTCGCCATCGCCGGGCGCCCGCTGCGTGCCCACGCCGCACAGCTGCTGGGGATCCTGGCGGAAGATGAGGAAATCCCGCTGACCGCCTGGGGCCCGCGTTACGCGCCGGAGCCGGTGGTCGCGGCGCTGCGTGAGCATCCCCACGCGCCGGCGGCGTTGCTGGCCAATCATGGGCCGTTTGCCTGGTCGGAGCGTGATGTGCTCGCGGCGACGCGCTTGCTGGTGAACCTTGAAGAAGCCGCCTACCTGACCTTCCTGGCCCAGCAACTCGGCACGCCACAGCCCTTCCCCAGCGGCGCGGCGCAGCGTTCGCGGCTGGGCTGGAGTGCGACATGAGCCGGACGGTCGCCGCCCTCGCGCTCCTGGCAGCGTTCGCCGTGCCCACCCACGCCGAGCCTCTGCTGGAACGTGCGCAATCGCGCGGCACGCTGAACGTCTGCACCAGTGACGAATTCCCGCCGTTCAAGACCCTGGACGCCCAAGGCAAACCCGCCGGCTTGATCATGGACCTGATCGTAGACCTGCAACAGCAGCTGTCCGCCGAGGTCGGCCAGCCGCTGAAGCTGCAACTGGTGCAGGTCAACCCGTTGAACCGTTTGCTGTTCCTCGACCAGGGGCGTTGCGAAGTGCTGGTCACTTCGTTGCTCGACACCCCGGCGCGGCGACGTGAAGTGGACTTTGCCAGCCCGGGCTTCTACAGCTCGGCCGCCACGGTATTCGCGCCGAAAAGCACCGCCGTGCCGGACTGGCAAAGCCTGCGCGGCAAAACCCTGTGCGCACCCGCCACCAGTGTGTGGGTGCGCCCTTTTGAAAGTCGCTATGGCGTGCAATTCGCCTCGTTCAACGGCACCGCCGAAGTGCGCAAGGCCGTTGCCGACAGCCGTTGCCTCGGGGCGATGGGTGACGATGCGTTGTACAACGCCCTGGCGCGCCAGCCGGAATGGGCCGATTACGAAGTCAAGTTGCCAGGCCAGGACCCGGCGCCCTGGGGCATCGCCCTGCGCAAGGGCCAGCCGGCGCTGCTGGCCGCCGTGTCGGGCATCGTCGAAGGCTGGCATGCCCACGGCGTGATCATCGACCTGGAACAGCGTTACGGCCTAACCCCCAATGCCTGGGTAGCGCAGCAGCATGCACGGGCCAGCCATGAGTGAAATCAATCTGCGCCTGTGGCTGGAACAGCATGGGCTGTCGCTGAGCATCCTGTGGGACCCGATGGACCGCCAGCGCTTCCTGCTCGGCCTGGGGCTGACCCTGTTGTTGTCGGTGGCAAGTATCGCGCTGTCGCTGGTCATGGGAATCCTCGGCGCCGCCGGCCTGGGTTCGCGCCGCCCGTTGTGGCGTCACCTGAGTGCGGCGTACATCGCGTTGTTTCGCAATACGCCGCTGTTGGTGCAGCTGTTCTTTTTCTACTTTGGCGTCGGCGCATTGTTGCCGCTGGTGGACGGCGCCAGTGTGCGCCTGCTCAATGGCACGCAGTGG
This sequence comes from Pseudomonas aylmerensis, assembly GCF_001702265.1. Classification (GTDB taxonomy): domain Bacteria; phylum Pseudomonadota; class Gammaproteobacteria; order Pseudomonadales; family Pseudomonadaceae; genus Aquipseudomonas; species Aquipseudomonas aylmerensis. The sequence continues at coordinate 156,347 of NZ_MAUE01000041.1, read as the reverse complement.
GCAATCATCGTGATTGCCCTGCACAGCGGCGCATTCCAGGCCGAAAACCTGCGCGCCGGCATCGACGCGGTGCCGCGCGCCACCCTCGACGCGGCCGCCGCCCTGGGCCTGCACGGGCGCACGGTGTTGCGCCATATCGTGCTGCCGCTGGCCCTGCGCAACAGCCTGCCGGCGATGGGCAATACGGTGGTGCAAACCATCAAGTCGACCTCGATCGCCTACGCGATTGCGGTGCCGGAGCTGCTCTATGCGAGCAACCGGATCTGGTCGGACAACTTCAACGTCGCGGAAATGATGCAGGTATTGCTGCTGGTCTGGCTGCTGTTGATCGGCCTCAGCAGTTGGCTGCTGCGTCGCCTCGAAGACCATCTGCGCCTGCCTGGCCAGGAGCTGCCCGATGCCGCCTGAGTCGAGCCTTTTCCAACTGCTGTGGCAGTGGGCACCGGCCCTGCTGCAAGGCTTCGGCCTGAACATCCTGATGGGCATCACCGCGATGCTGGTGGCTACTCTCGGCGGTGTGGCGCTCGGCAGCCTGCAGGTCAGCGCCCACCCCGGCCTGCGGCGTGGCGCCGGGCATCTGAGCCGCTTGCTGCGCAACCTGCCGTGGCTGGTGGTGATGTTCTATGTGGCCTACCTGCTGCCCTATGAAGTGCAGTGGGCCGGGCGTTGGTGGCAACTGCCGGACTGGCTCAAGGTCGCGTTGGGCCTGGCCATGCCTGCCATCGGCTACGTCTCGGAGATCGTGCGCGGCGCCGTGCGTGCAGTGCCGACCGGCCAATGGGAAGCCGCCCAGGCCCTGGGCATGCGCCACGGCCAGGCGCTGCGTCACGTGATCATCCCGCAGACACTGCCGAGCCTGGTGGCGCCGTGGATGAACCTGTATTGCGCGGTGACCATGTCCACCTCCCTCGCCAACCTGCTGGGGGTGGAAGAGTTGATGACCACCGTGCAGTCGCACCTCTCGACCCAGCTGCGCAACGACCTGCTGCTGCCCGCCTACGGCTTGGTGTTCATCGCGTTCTTTATCTACATCTACCCCCTTTCACGCTGGGCCAAGCGGCTGGAACGCGCATGAGCCCCTCCTGGAGTACGCCCCCCTTGCGCGACGATACCCGCCTGACTCACCTGGGCCGCGATCCTGCCAACCACGCCGGCACCGTCAACACCCCGGTGTACCGCAGCTCGACCTTTATCTGGCCCGACACCGGCACTCTCGAAAACCACCTGCAACAGGCCGACGACCCGCACTATCGCGGGCACATCTACGGCCGTAACGGCAACCCCACCACCGCCGCCTTCGAAGACGCCGTGGCACAGCTGGAAGGCGGCTTTCGCGGGCTGATCATGCCCAGCGGGCTGGCGGCGATTGTCGGCGCGGTGCTGGCTGTGGCGCGGGCCGGCGACCATATCCTGGTGACCGACAACTGCTACTGGCATGCCCGCCAGGTGTTTGACCAGGTACTGCCGCGCTACGGCATCCAGGCCACCTATTTCGCGCCGATGCTCGGTGCCGACATCGCCGGTTTGCTGCGCCCCAACACCCGCCTGGTCTACGCCGAAGCACCCGGTTCGAGCACCTTTGAAGTACAGGACATTCCCGCCCTCGCAGAGGCCGCGCATGCCCACGGCGCGCTGCTGATGCTCGACAATACCTGGGCCACGCCGCTGTTCTTCAAGGCGTTCGAGCACGGCGTGGACATCTCGATCCATGCCGCCACCAAGTACCTGGTAGGTCACAGCGACGCCATGCTCGGCGTGATCGTCACCACCGAAGCGCTGTACGCGTCAGTGCGCGAAACCGTGCGCCAGCTCGGCTATATCGCCAGCGCCGACGATGCCTACCTCGGCCTGCGCGGCCTGCGCACCCTGGGTGTACGCCTGCGTCAGCACCAGCGTTCGGCACTGGCAGTCGCGCAGTGGTTGCAGCAGCGCCCCGAAGTCGCCCAGGTGCTGCACCCGGCCTTGCCCGAGGCCACCGGGCACGCGTTATTCAAGCGCGACTTTCTCGGCTCCACCGGACTCTTCGGCGTGGTGCTCAAGCCCGTCTACGCGCCCCAGGCCAAGGCCTTTCTGGAAAGCCTGCAGCTGTTTGCCATGGGTGCCAGCTGGGGCGGTTTCGAAAGCCTGATCCGCCCGCAACAACGCCACCCTTCCGCGCACATCGAACCCGGCGTGTTGCTGCGCCTGCATGTGGGCCTTGAAGCGGTCGAGGACTTGATCGCCGACCTGCAACAAGGCCTGGAACGCCTGAGTGTCACCCCACTTGCCTTGAGGAATCTGTCATGAGCCAAACATTGCCCACCCACTACAGCATTTGCCCGTTGTTGGTCGCGTCGAACATCGCCGTGGAATTCGGCTGGCTGGATGAGGAATACCAACGCGTCGGCGCCGAAGCCATCTATCTGCGTTCACTGCCGGAAAACCTTGGCTGGTTGCCGCACTTCACCCATGGCGAATCGCGGTTGATTCGCGACGGCGGTGCCGTGCCGGCCTTGTGGGCGCGCGCCGACCAGGCCGACACGCTCCTGGTCGCCACCACTGCCACGCAGCGCGCCGGGCAGATCCTGGTGCGCGCCGAGGGCCGCATCCGCCAGGTCGCCGACCTGTTCGGCAAGCGCATCGGGGTGCCGGTCAGCCGCAATAAAGCGCGGGTCGATGTGCTCAAGGCCCTGGCCGAACATGGCTTGTTCAATGCCCTGCAACTGGCGGGGCTGGAACCGTCGCAGGTGCGGCTGATCGAGCTTGAGGACGAAGGTGATCCCCAGACGTTGCAGCCGGCGATCCGGCCTTCGGCGTTCTGGTCGCAACTGCATGGGTTGCATGGCAAGCCTGGGCATGAAGTCCAGGCGTTGGCCGAAGGGCGTGTGGATGCGGTGCACGTGGCTGCCGGGCACGTGCCGGCGCTGTTGGCCAGCGGCGAATTCACGGTGATCGAGGACCTGGAACGCTACCCGGACTGGACCTTGAAAAACCACAACGGCCCCTACGCCACCACCGTCAACCGCGCGTTTGCCGAAGAACACCCCGAGGTGGTCGTGGCATTCCTGCGCGCTGCAATCCGCGCCGGCCACTGGATCAACCAGCACCGCGATGCCGCCGCCGAGCTGTTCACGCGGGTGACCTTCCTGCCGGATGCCGGGTTTATCCGCCGCGCCATCGCCGAGCTGGATTTCGTGCCGCAACTGGCCGCGCAGAACCTCGCCGCCCTGGAGTTGAAAAAGGACTTCCTGGTGCAACGCGGCTTCCTGCAGAACGACTTCAGCGTGCACGAGTGGGCCCAGCCCGAGTTTCTCGCCAAGGCCCACGCCGATTTTTGACGCCACCTCTTTGCCAAGGACAGACAATGATTGCTCAGTACCGTAAAACCCTGCTCGCCAGCCTGTTGCTGGCCGATTCCAGTTGGGCGGCGCAGGCCGCCAGTTCCACCGAACCGCAACTGAGCAAAGTCGAGGTGGTCGGCGCGCGCGTGACCGAGGCCAGCGCCGCCATCGGCGAAGACAAGATCAGCAATACCCTGACCATTTCACACCAGGCGTTGCTGTCGGCACCGGCCGGTACCTCGGGCCTGAAAATGCTCGAGGCGCTGCCCGGTTTCAATGTGCAGGTCAACGATGCGCTGGGCTTGTATGAGTTCGGCAACTCGGTGTTCGTGCGCGCGTTCAACCTGCAGCAGATCGGTTTTTCCATCGACGGTGTGCCGTTGGGGCGCACCGACCAGTTTGGCGGCAGCCCGATCTATCGCTATGTCGACAACGAAAACACCGAGCGGGTCACCGCCTCCACCGGCGCCGGCGATGTCTCGCAATCGGGCTACGCGTCCCTGGGCCCGTATGTGGATTACCAGACCAGCAACCCCACGGTCGAGCCCGGCGCGAGCCTCTCCTACACCCTAGGCAGCGACAGCCTGCGGCGCAGTTTCGTCAAGCTGCAAAGCGGTGAGTACCAGGGCCTGTCGGCGTATTTCAGCCGTTCGAAAATCGACGGCGACCTGTGGCGCGGTCCCGGCACCATTGACCGCGAGCACCTGGAAGCCAAGGTGCGCTACCGCTTCGGTGATCGTGATGAGGTATGGCTGCGCGCGGTGCACAACGCGTTCTACGACTATGACTCGCCGTACGTGAGCATCGCCCAGTACGACGGCAGCGCCAACGACCCGTTCGGCCGCTCGGGCCGTTACTTCGCCTATCTCGGCAGCCTGCCCGACTTGCCCGAGACCGTGCCCGGCGTGCGCTACAGCAACACCAACTACAACCAGTTCTACAAGCAGGCGGTCAACCAGCGGCGCGACACCTTGTACAGCCTCGGCGGCCAGTTCGAGATTCGCCCCGACCTGCTCAACTACACCACGCTGTACTACGAGGCCAAGAAAGGCTTTGGCGTATCCCCCGAGGCCTACGCCACTTCCCTGGCGCTGCACAACGCCGAAGGTAACGTCGATGGCCTGTTCGCACCTCGCGGCGTGCAATACGGGTTGTCGTCCCTCAGCGGCCATCGATTTGGCGGCCGCACCGGCCTGCAATGGGAGGTCGGCCAGCACCAGATCGACACCGGCCTGTGGGCCGAGACCGATGTGTTCAACCGTCAGCAGGCGCGCTACAACCTCACCGACGGCAGCCCGGCCGGTGAGCCGTTGTTCAATGAGCCGGTGCACCTGCAAGGCGATTTCAGCTCCACTCGCGACTCGCTGCAGTACCACCTCAAGGACACCTGGACACTGCTCGATGATCGCCTGCGCCTGCAGTACGGGTTCAAGAGCCTGCACCTGAAATACCGCATCGAGGGCTACCGCAATGCCGGCGACTACATCAACAACCGCCAGCCGCGTATCGCGACCCAGTGGAACGACGCGTTCCTGCCCCAGGCCGGGTTGGTCTACAACCTGACCGACGACACCCAGGTGTTCGCCTCCTACTCGGAAAACATGGCGCTGCCGCGTGGTGCCGACGATATCTTCCGCGCCGCCAGCCCCAGCGCACCACCGCCGGAAGCCGAGCGCGCGAAGAACTATGAAGTCGGCTACCGCATCAATCGCCCAAGCTTCAACGCTGCGTGGGCGCTGTACCGCACCGACTTCGACAACCGCCTGCAAGCCTTCGCCTCGCCGGTCCCCGGCAGCAGCCAGGTCGAAACCTACTACCAGAACGTCGGCAAGGTGCAGGCCTACGGCAGTGAACTGAGCGGACAATGGAAGCTGCCGTACCTGGCTGACAAAGTCGTGCTCAACGGCAACCTGACCTACAACACCTCGACGTTCCAGAACGATGCCGGCGGCCTTTCGATCAAGCACAACGAGGTACCCGACAGCCCGCGCTGGCTGGCCCAGGCCGGCGTGACCTATGAGTTGGCGCCATGGGCAGTGCTGAATTTCTCGGCGCGTTATATCGGCGAGCGCTACAGCAACTTCACCAACAGCGAATCGGTGCCCGGCTACACCCTCTACAACGCCTACCTGGACCTGGGTGGCGAGCGCCTGCATTACGGGCCGCTGAAAAATGTGAAGGTGCGCTTCAACGTCGACAACCTGTTCGACAAGGACTACCTGGGCTACATCCTCACCAGCACCAGCGGCCCCGCGGTCTTCCGCCCCGGCTCGCCGCGCACCTTCCAAAGCACCCTGAGCATGGAGTTCTGAACATGAACAAGCGCCTGCTGCTGCTCGCCTTGCTGCCGTTGTTGGCCAATGCCGACACCGTGGTCAGCCCCGCGACCCTGGCCCTGCACCAACGCCTGCTGGTACTCGACAGCCACCTGGATACCCCCCTGACCCTGACCCGCCCCGGCTGGAACATTCTCGAACGCCATGACTACCGCCAGGATGGCAGCCAGGTCGACTTGCCGCGCATGCGCGAAGGTGGCCTGGACGGTGGTTTCTTCGCGGTGTACACGCCCCAGGGCCCGCGCACCGAGGAAGGCCGTGCGTATGCCAGCGCCTATGGGCTGGCGACCCTGACCCGCATCCGCGATGTGATCGACCGCAATCCCGACAGCTTCGCCCTGGCCCTCACCGCCGACGACGCCCGCCGTATCGCCGCCGAGGGCAAGCGCGTGGTCTTCATCAGCATGGAGAACGCCGACCCGCTCAGCTCCGACCCCGCGTTGCTCAACACCTACTATCGCCAGGGGTTGCGCATGCTCGGCCTGGTGCATTTCATGAACAACGACCTGGCCGACTCCGCTACCGCACTGCCCGAATGGAAAGGCCTGAGCCCCAAGGGCCGCGACCTGGTGCAACGGGCCAACCGCCTGGGCATCCTGCTGGATGTGTCGCATGCCAGTGATGCGGTGTTCGACCAGATGCTCGCGTTGTCCAGCGCGCCGATCATCGCCTCGCACTCCAGCAGCCGCGCGGTCAACCCGCACCCGCGCAACCTCGACGACGCCCGCGTGCGCCAACTGGCGGCAAAAGGTGGCGTGATTCAGGTCAACGCCTACAGCGACTACCTGATCCCGCTGACGCCCAAACCGGAGCGCAACAAAGCCATGGCCGCGCTCGGCGCACGCTTTCACAACCTCGCCGCCCTCAGTCCGGAGCAAATCAAGGACCTTTACCAGGAACGCGACACGATCAACCAGCGCTTTGCCCAGCCCAAGGCCGACCTCGATGTCTTCATGCAGCACCTGCTGCACCTGCTGGAAGTGGCCGGCCCGGATCATGTCGGTATCGGTGCGGACTGGGATGGCGGCGGTGGCGTGAGCGGATTGGAAGACGTCAGCCAATTGCCGGTGGTAACCCAGCGCTTGCTGGATGCCGGTTACAACGAGCAGCAGGTGGCGAATATCTGGAGCGGGAATCTGCTGCGGGTGTTGCAGGAGGCGCAGGCGCGCGCGCAACCCTGAAGGCGCGACGTGCTGGAGCGCTGGCGAGCGCGCTCCAGCCGTTCACGGGCGGGGCTCAGTAATGCCTCACCACGCTGTCCTCCAACGCGGCGCGCCCCACCTCGACAAAATTGGAGGCAGAATGCGCATCGGCATAGCCGAATGAAATGCCGAACATCAGCTTCAAGTCCTCACTCACCCCCAACACCTCCCTCACCGTATCGGCATACATCCCTAACAAGGTCTGCGGAATTCCGCCTAGCCCGCGCGCCTGCAACGACAGCAGGAAGGTCTGCGCATACATGCCGATATCGCCGGCCGAACGCACGTGATCGCCGATGTGCGGCATGAACAAGAAGGCCACGTGGGGAGCATCAAAGAACGTCAAGTTGTGGCGCAGGCAGGCCAGGCGCGCGGCGTGGTCATCACGGCCGATATCAATCGCCTCATAGCGGGCGCGACCACTGTCTTGCGCACGTTGGGCGAACACGCCGGTATAGGCGTCGATGTCGAACTCGAAATCGGCGGTGAAGTGCTGGCGGTTGTCGGCGTCGAGCAATGCGGCCGAGAGACGGTCACGGGTATGGCCACTGACGATGTGCACGTGCCACGGCTGCGTGTTGCAGTTGGACGGGCTGTGCTGGGCGTCGAGCAGCACGCGATTGATCTGTTGCTCGGTCAACGGCGTCGATAAAAACTGCCGCGTTACACGACGACTGCGGGCAATGTGCTGGAAGATTTCTGGCGGGTTCATCGGAGGTCTCCTGGAAAAGGTGCTAGCCTATTCGCCACCCTGATCAAGATAAACAGACCACTAATTGACACATTAACAACTGAAAGTGATGAATGATGGATAAATTTCGCGCCATGCACGTCTTCGTCACGGCTACCGATGCCGGCTCCTTCGCGGGCGCCGCCAGCACGCTGGGGTTGTCACCCCAGATGATCGCGCGCTACATCGATCACTTGGAACAGCACCTGCAAGTGCGCTTGTTGAACCGCACGACTCGGCGCCAGCAACTCACCGAGTTCGGTCGCGCCTACTACACGCGCTGCGTGCGCGTGCTGGCGGATGTCGAAGCCGCGGATGCGCTGGCGCTGGAGTCGCATGCCCAACCGATGGGCGCGCTGAAGATCAGCGCGCCGCAGAACTTTGGCGCGCAGAGCCTGATGCCGGTGATCAACCACTTCCTGGCGCAGCATCCGCGCGTCGAGATCGACCTCGACCTGACCGACCGCTACGTCGACCTGATTGCCGAGGGCATAGAGGCGGCATTTCGCATCGGCGATCCCGGCGTAGCCGACAGCACCAGCCTGGTGGTACGGCCATTGCGCCCCTACCAACTGCTGGTATGCGCGTCACCGGCCTACCTGCAGGCACATGGCACCCCCACACAGCCGAGCGAATTGGCCGACCATGCCTGCCTGGGGTATGTGTTCACCGACCGCGTGATGGATAAGGAATGGACGTTCACCCGCCACGGCAAAGCTTACCCCGTGCAGGTCGGCAGCCGGTTGCGGGTCAACAGTGCCGACGCGCAGCTCAAGGCGGCGATTGCCGGCTTTGGCGTGGTGATGGCAGCACTCGACCTGTTGGCCCCGGCACTCGCCAGCGGCCAACTGGTGCGGGTGCTGCCCACCTTTGAAGGGCCTTCCAAGCCCATGAGCCTGATTTACCCCGCCGACCGCCAGCGCACCGCCAAGCTGCGGCATTTCATTGATGAAGCGATGGCGGCGTTCGGGCCCTAGAGCATCGGCGAACTGCTGACCACCCGCAGCGCCAGCCCCTCATACGCATCCAGGGTGATGGTGAACTCGCCTTCGGCAGTGAGATCGCCCTCCACCCGCTCGTTGATGATGTCCACCACCATCCCCGCCGCGATGTCGGGCAGGTGCAGCGTTTCGGTGATCGGCGTGGCGCCGAAGTTCAGCGCGGTAATCTGCGTGCCTTTACCCGCCGGCAAGTCGTGGACCATCACCAGCAGGCCGGGATGCTGAACGTCCGGTACCAGGATCTGGCGGCTCGCCGCGATGTCGTAGGCGCGGCGTACGGCGAGGATTTTCTGCAGTTGCGAGGCGAATGACTCAGGGTCCTGCAACTGGCTGTTCAGGCTGCCGTAGAGGCTTTTCGCGCGCGGCATCTGCCCGGCGGACAGTTCGGCCTCAGGGTTCAGTTCTACCAGGTCATAGGCGCCGCGATGAATCCAGCGCGTGTCGCCGTCCTGCATCAGGTGTGCCACCTCATCGGCAGCCAAGGGCAGCGCGCCCACCAGGTCCCAGCCCGACAAGGCAAATACCCCCGGCTGCATGGCGTTGTACATCACCAACAGCAAATGGATCTGGCGAATCTGCTGGATATCCGCCGGGGTAATCGCCTCCAGGTCACGAATGCCCAACGCCGCCGTGATGATGCTGGCGGTGGTACAGGACACCCCATTGGTGACGAACTTGAGGTTGTAGGGCGCATGCTCGCCGGCCAGGCGCTCGTACATCTGCTCGCGGATGTGCTCGCGCAAGATGTTGCCGGGGAAGGTCTGGCCCTGGTAGAGAAAGGTGTCGTGGGCGTGCAGGGTCCAGAAGTGCACCAGCTCGAGAGTCAGTTCATCGTGGTTCTGCAGCGCGTGGATCAGCGAGCCTGGGTCGATGCCCTGGCGATGCATTTCGCGCAGCATCAGGCGCAGGAATTCGGCATCGCCCATCAGCAGCGCATGCTGGTACGCGGGACGGGTGATGAAGTCATAGGACAGGTCGGCGCCGCCATGGGACATCGATGCGATGTCATCTACGGTGAGGTTCAATTCCTGGAAACTGAAGCCGCCCGCCTTGCGAATCGCGCCGCCAAGCAGCTGGTTGCCGGTGATCGACAGCGGATGGCTTTCCGACCAGGCCGTGCCGTCGAGCTTGCGCTCCACCCCGAGGAAGCCGTTGGCATCCAGGCGCAGGATTTTCGCGCCCATCACGTCGATGGCATGCAAGGCATCGCCAATGATCATCTGCTGGGCGGCGAAGGTCGGGTCGAGCCAGTTCAGCGATGGCTGGCCTTCCTTGAAGTAATGCAGGTACACCCAGCGACGCGGCTTGCCATCCACGCCGATCACCACCTGGGTGGCGCTCCAGTCGGTCTCTTTCACGCCCGGCTCGAAGAAGATCACCCGCTGCAGCTGGCCGACGATGTAGTGCTTGTCGCGCAGCGCATCCACCTGCGCAGGGCTGAGGTTCTGCGCATCGCGCCCTTCGGCCACGTCGGGCAGCAACGGCCAGTCTTCCTCGCGGATCTCGACCATGTGGTACAGGCCGGGATAATCCTCGTAGGCCATCTCGGCCAGGCGAAAGTCCGCGCCCTTGCCGGTGTGGGACGGAATCACATCGTCGATGATCACCGCATTGTGCGCCGCGGCCATGCGCGTCAATGCCTGCAACTGCGCCTCGGTGCCCAGCTGCGGGTCGATCTCGAAGCTGATGCGGTCGAAATTGCCGTCGATGGTCGGCGTGTGCGTGCTGCCAGTCAGGCCGCCGGATTTCTTCAGCGGGCCGTTATGGATGCCCTGTATGCCGATTTTCGACAGCGCATGCCACAGGCTCTCGTCCCCCAGCGCCTCCAGCACCGTACCGCCCTCGCGGGTCACTATCGACGCCGGGTAGGCGGTAAACCACACCGACGACAACGCCGACGCATCGCGCGGCCGGGTCTGCGCGTACGGCTGCTGCCACAACCGGCCCTGCCCCGAATAGAGCTTGGCGCGCTGGCGAGCCGCATGCAGCATCGATTGTTCTACCAGCCAGTTCACATGGTTGTTTTCAGCCGCCGTCATAAGTTTGGTACCTGTCGTCGTGAAACATTACTCGTAGACATATGAGGCGTACGCGGGCCATTCGTTGCATTGCGATGTTCGGGGGCTAATCCGGTCCGCCGGTCGCCTGCCGATACTGCCTCGGCGTAAACCCCGTCGACGCCTTGAACTGGCGGGTAAACGCGCTGTGGTCGGTGTAGCCACATTGCAGCGCCACCTCGGTAATCGGCATGTCCGAGTGCAACAGCCGGTGGGCGTGTTCCAGGCGCACTTTCTGGATCATCTGCCGGGGGGTGAGGTGGAACACGCGCTTGCAGTAACGCTCCAGCTGGGCCACGGAAATACCGGCGATCCGCGTCAGTTCACCGAGGGTCACGCGGCGGTTGAAGTGCGCGCGGATGTGCTCGTCCACCGCTGCCAGGCGCTGGTAGGCCGGGTGGGTTTCGCTGGCCGATTGCAGGTCGACCGAGAGGCCGGCCAGGCCGATGATTTGGCCCGTGTGGTTGTACAGCGGCCATTTGTGGGTCAGGCACCAGCCCGGTTCGCGGGTGCCGTATAGGTGCAGTTCAAGTTGGTCTTCGAGCACAAAGCCTTCTTGCAGCACGCGCCGATCCTGCTCGGTGTAGCCCGGCCCCAACTGCGCGGGGAACACCTCGGCGCTAGTCTTGCCCAGCAGCGGCTGCAGCTGCTTGAGGCCGCAGCGTTGCACCAGGGTGCGGTTGGCGAGGAGGTAACGGGCGTCCATGTCCTTGATGAAGATCGCGGCGTTGGGGATCACATCCAGCATCGGCAGCAACTGGGCGACGCCGGCCAATAGCTGCTCGATGCTGTGCGGGCGGCTGGCCTCGCTCCCTTGGCAAAGGGTCGCAAATGCGCTGTGCAGCATGGTCTCTCTCCCCACTTTCTGACGCGGACGCCGAGCAGATTGCCGCATGCCCGGGGCGCTGTCGAGCGCGGAAAACTGTGCTGAATTCGTCATTCGCGCTTGCGCAAAACATCAATCGGCGCCCTGCCGATGCGTTCACGATAGCGCCACTGCATGCCTATCCAATAACTCACAAGAAGGCGACGCTATGTCAGGTCAAGGCAAGTTCAAGAAGCAACTTTCGTTGATGGACCTCACCTTTATCGGGTTGGGTGCGATCTTTGGTTCCGGCTGGTTGTTCGCGGCCAGCCACGTCTCGGCAATCGCCGGTCCAGCCGGGATTTTCTCCTGGTTGATCGGTGGTTTCGCGGTGCTGCTGCTGGGCATCGTCTACTGCGAACTGGGCGCGGCATTGCCCCGCGCCGGCGGCGTGGTGCGTTACCCGGTGTACTCCCACGGCCCGTTGCTGGGCTACCTGATGGGCTTTATCACGTTGATCGCGTTTTCCAGCCTGGTCGCCATTGAAGTGGTCGCCTCGCGCCAATACGCCGCCGCGTGGTTTCCCGAGCTGACCAAGACCGGCTCCAGTGACCCGACCACCCTCGGCTGGCTGGTGCAATTCGCCCTGCTGTGCCTGTTCTTCGTGCTCAACTACCGCAGCGTGAAGACCTTCGCCATCGCCAACAACCTGGTGAGCGTGTTCAAGTTCATCGTGCCGTTGCTGGTGATCGGCGTGTTGTTCACCTTCTTCAAGCCGGCGAATTTCCAGGTGCACGGCTTTGCACCGTTCGGCCTCTCGGGCATCGAGATGGCGGTGTCGGCCGGCGGGGTGATTTTTGCCTACCTGGGGCTGACGCCGATCATTTCGGTGGCCAGTGAAGTGAAGAACCCGCAACGCACGATTCCGATTGCGCTGATCCTCTCGGTGCTGTTGTCGACCGCCATCTATGTGCTGCTGCAGACCGCGTTTCTCGGCGGCGTACCCACCGAAATGCTCGCCAATGGCTGGGCCGGGATCAGCAAGGAACTGGCGCTGCCATATCGCGATATCGCCCTCGCGCTGGGTGTGGGTTGGCTGGCCTACCTGGTGGTCGCCGACGCGGTGATTTCGCCCAGCGGCTGCGGCAACATCTACATGAACGCCACGCCGCGCGTGGTGTACGGCTGGGCGCAGACCGGCACGTTCTTCAAGATTTTCACGCGCATCGATGAGAAGTCCGGCATCCCGCGCCCGGCGCTGTGGCTGACCTTTGCCCTGTCAGTGTTCTGGACCCTGCCGTTCCCGTCCTGGGAAGCGCTGATCAACGTGGTGTCCGCCGCGCTGATCCTCAGCTATGCCGTGGCCCCGGTGACCGTCGCCGCGCTGCGTCGCAATGCACCGGGCATGGCGCGGCCATTCCGGGTCAAGGGCATGGCGGTGCTCGGCCCGCTGTCGTTCATCATCGCCGCACTGATCGTGTACTGGTCGGGCTGGAGCACCGTGTCGTGGCTGCTGGGCCTGCAGATCCTGATGTTCGTGGTGTACCTGCTGTGCGCCCGCTGGGTGCCGACCGCGCACCTGAACCTCAAGCAACAAGTGCGCTCGTCGGCGTGGCTGATCGGTTTCTACGCAGTGACCATCCTGCTGTCCAAGCTCGGCAGTTTCGGCGGCATCGGCGTGCTCAGTCATCCGTTCGACACCGTCGTCGTCGCGGTCTGCGCCCTCGGCATCTACTACTGGGGCGCCGCCACCGGCGTGCCGGCCCACCTGGTGCGCCTGGAACACGAAGCGGATGAAAGCGAAGCCGTCGACGAGTCCCCGTCCCACGCACCGCTGGCCCCGGCTACCCACTGATTGGAGCGTTTTATGAAGCGACTGCATGTGATCGACTCCCACACCGGCGGCGAACCAACGCGCCTGGTGATGAGCGGTTTCCCCGCCCTGAGTGGCGCCACCATTGCTGACCAACTGGAGCACCTGCGCAGCGAGCATGACCAATGGCGCCGCGCCTGCATCCTGGAGCCGCGTGGCAACGACGTGCTGGTCGGTGCGCTGTATTGCGCGCCCGTCACACCGGGTGCCACCTGCGGAGTGATCTTCTTCAATAACGCCGGCTACCTGGGCATGTGCGGTCACGGCACGATTGGCCTGATCGCGTCCCTGCACCATCTGGGCAGGATCACGCCGGGCGTGCACACCGTGGACACTCCCGTCGGCCCCGTGGCCGCGACGCTGCACGCCGACGGCGCGGTGACCCTGCGCAATGTGCCCGCCTACCGCCATCGCCGCCAGGTCGCCGTGGACGTGCCGGGCCATGGTGTGGTGCTGGGCGATATCGCCTGGGGCGGCAACTGGTTTTTCCTGGTGTACGAGCATGGCCAACGCCTGCAGATGGACAACGTCGACGCCCTCACCGATTACACCTGGGCGATGCTCAAGGCCCTGGAAACCCAGGGCATCCAGGGTGCGGATGGCGCGCCGATCGACCATATCGAACTGTTCGCCGACGACGCCGAGGCCGACAGCCGCAATTTCGTGATGTGCCCCGGTAAAGCCTACGACCGCTCCCCGTGCGGCACTGGCACCAGCGCCAAGCTGGCGTGCCTGGCCGCAGACGCCAAGCTCGCACCCGGCGAAACCTGGGTACAAGCCAGCATCACCGGCAGCCAATTCGAAGGCCGCTATGAATGGGACGGCGAGCGTGTGCGCCCGTTCATTACCGGCCGCGCCTACATCACCGCCGACAGCACCTTGCTGATCGACGCGCAAGACCCTTTTGCCTGGGGCATTTGAGCCCATCCCTTTTGATTGAACGTGGTTAGGAGTTAACCCAATGAGCGACAACATCTTCACCGGCTGCATCCCTGCCCTGATGACCCCGTGCACCGCCGCGCGCACGCCTGACTTCGACGCCCTGGTTGCCAAGGGCCGCGAGTTGATCGATATCGGCATGAGCGCCGTGGTCTATTGCGGCTCCATGGGTGACTGGCCGCTGCTGACCGAAGCCGAGCGCCAGGAAGGCGTCGCGCGCCTGGTCGCCGCCGGGGTGCCGACCATCGTCGGCACCGGTGCGGTCAACAGCCGTGAGGCCGTGGCCCATGCTGCCCATGCGGCGAAGGTCGGTGCCCATGGCTTGATGGTGATCCCGCGCGTGCTTTCGCGTGGTGCCTCCGCCACCGCACAGAAGGCGCACTTCTCGGCGATCCTCAAGGCCGCGCCCAACCTGCCGGCGGTGATCTACAACAGTCCTTACTACGGCTTCGCCACCCGCGCCGAGCTGTTCTTCGAACTGCGCCGTGAACACCCGAACCTGATCGGCTTCAAGGAGTTCGGCGGCGGCGCCGACTTGCGCTACGCGGCAGAACACATCACCTCCCAGGACGACAGCGTGACCCTGATGGTCGGCGTCGATACCCAGGTGGTGCACGGCTTCGTCAACTGCAACGCCACCGGCGCGATCACCGGCATCGGCAACGCCCTGCCGCGCGAAGTGCTGCACCTGGTGGCGCTGAGCAAGCAAGCGGCCAAGGGCGATGCCAAGGCCCGCCGCCTGGCGCGCGAGCTGGAAGCTGCGCTGGCGGTGCTGTCGTCCTTCGACGAAGGCTGCGACCTGGTGCTGTATTACAAGCACCTGATGGTGCTCAACGGTGACCAGGGCTACGCCTTGCATTTCAACCCGAGCGACGTGCTCAGCGAAGCCCAGCGGCGCTATGCCGAGGCCCAGTACGCGCTGTTCCGCCAGTGGTACGCCGATTGGTCGGCCGAGCAGAACCGCGACTGATTCGCGACGCGCCGCCGTGGTGCTCACGGCGGCCATCCTCTCTTTTTTCCAGGAAAACCCCATGACTCTGACGGGCAAAATGCTGATCGGCCAGCAACTCCTTGGCGGCACGCGCGATGTGATCCGGGCCATCAATCCCGCCACCGACGCGCCCTTGGAGCCGGCCTACGCCGGTGGCAGCGGCGAGCATGTCGAGCAGGCGTGCGCACTGGCGTGGGCCGCCTTTGATCGCTACCGAGAGACATCATTGGCGCAGCGCGCGCAGTTTCTCGAAACCATTGCCGAGAACATCGAAGCCTTGGGCGATACGTTGATTGAGCGCGCGGCGGCCGAAACCGGCTTGCCGGTACCACGGATCCAGGGTGAGCGCGGCCGCACCTGCGCGCAGCTGCGCACCTTTGCACGGACCGTGCGCGCCGGTGAATGGCTGGACGTGCGCGTCGACACCGCGCAGCCGCAACGCCAGCCACTGCCGCGTGCGGATTTGCGCCAACGCCACGTGGCGCTGGGCCCGGTGGCAGTGTTTGGCGCGAGCAATTTCCCCCTGGCCTTTTCCGTCGCTGGCGGTGATACCGCATCGGCATTGGCGGCCGGTTGCCCGGTGATCGTCAAGGCCCACGCGGCGCATCCCGGCACCAGCGAGCTGGTCGGCCGCGCCGTGGCCAAGGCGGTCAGCGATTGTGGCTTGCCCGAGGGCGTGTTTTCCCTGCTTTACGGTTCGGGCCGCGAAGTGGGCATCGCACTGGTGACCGATCCGCGCATCAAGGCCGTCGGTTTTACCGGTTCGCGCAGCGGCGGCATCGCGCTGACCCAGGCGGCACAGGCGCGGCCGGAGCCGATTCCGGTGTATGCGGAAATGAGTTCGATCAACCCGGTGTACCTGTTTGCAGCGGCGCTTGAAGCACGCAGCGCCGCCCTGGCCCAGGGGTTCGTGGCGTCGCTGACCCAGGGTGCCGGACAGTTCTGCACCAACCCTGGATTGGTGATTGCGGTTCGGGGCCCGGCCCTGGATCGGTTCATCCAACAGGCGGCAGACCTGCTGTCGCGCAGCGCGGCACAGACCATGCTCACACCGGGTATTTTCAGTGCCTTCCAAGCCGGGGTCGGTGCCTTGAGCCAGCACGCCAAGGTGGTGGCCCGCGGCGTGCCGGCGCAAGGTCCCAACCAGGGCCAGGCGCACCTGTTTGTGACCGAAGCCAGCGCCTTCCTGACCAATGAACACTTGCAGGCCGAAGTGTTCGGCGCAGCGTCGCTGATCGTGGCGTGCGCCGACAGTGAAGAAGTGCGCCAGGTGTCCGAACAGCTCGAAGGCCAGCTCACCGCCACGCTTCAGATGGATGAAGCCGACCTGGCAAACGCCAAGGCGCTGCTGCCGGTGCTGGAGCGCAAGGCCGGACGACTGCTGGTCAACGGCTGGCCGACCGGCGTGGAAGTGTCTGATGCCATGGTGCATGGCGGGCCATTCCCGGCCACCTCGGATGCCCGCAGCACGTCCGTGGGCACGGCGGCGATCCTGCGTTTCCTGCGGCCGGTGTGCTATCAGGACTTCCCAGACGCCTTGCTGCCGACGGCGCTGCAACAGGACAACCCGTTGCTGCTGCGCCGCCTGCTCGATGGCCAACGGGAGGCCTGAACAATGCCAGAGCGTACAGAGATCGCCGTGGTCGGCGCCGGCATTATCGGGGTCGCCTGCGCTTTGCAGCTGGCGCGCCAAGGGCGCCAGATGGTGGTGATCGACTTGCAGGCACCCGGCATGGGCGCCTCTTATGGCAACGCCGGCCACTTGGCCACCGAGCAGGTGTTTCCGATTGCAGACGCGTCGATCCTCAAGCGCTTGCCCGGCATGCTGATGGACCCGATGGGCCCGCTGCGCCTGGACTGGCAATACCTGCCACGCGCCCTGCCCTGGTTTATCCGCCTGCTGCTGAACCTGCGCCCGGCCCGCTACCGGCGTACGGTGGCGGGTATCCGCGCGTTGAACGAAGCCAGCCTGGCGGCGTGGCAACGCTTGCTGCACAGCATCGACCGCGCGCAACTGCTGCGCGAAGACGGCTCGCTGCTGGTATTTGAACGTCCGGAGTCGCGCGCGGCGCTGGAGGCGGTGCAGGAGCGCATGCGCCAGCAGCAGGTGCCGGTGACCTTCTGGACCGGCGATGCAATCCGCCAGGCGGCGCCGCAATTGAGCGATGCCATCCTGGGCGGGCTGTTTTTTCCGAGTACCGGGCACTTTCTCGATCCCTATCAGGTGGTCTGCGAGCTGGTCGAGGCGGCGAAAGCTGCGGGTGTGCAGTTTCTCCAGCGCCAGGTGCTGGACGGCCGCACAGATGATCAAGGCGTTACGCTGAGCACCGATCAAGGGCCATTGGCCGCGCGTCAGGTGCTGATCGCCTGTGGCGCCCACTCGGCCAGGCTCACTGCGGCACTGACGGGCAAAACCGTGCCGCTGGACACCGAGCGCGGCTATCACCTGATGCTGCCGCATGAGCATCAGCGGCTGCCTTTCGCGGTGACCTCCGTGGAGCGCAAATTCATCATGACGCCCATGACGGGCGGCCTGCGCCTGGCCGGCACGGTGGAATTCGCCGGACTGGAGCGCCCGGCCAACATGCAGCGCGCCTGGCAGTTGCATCGACTGAGCAAAGGCCTGTTTCGTCAGGACCTGAGCCAGGAAGGTGCAACGCCCTGGATGGGTTTTCGACCGTCGCTGCCGGATTCGCTGCCGGTGATTGATCGAGTGTGTGACGGCAAGGTGCTGCTGGCGTTTGGTCACCAGCACCTGGGATTGACGCAGGCGGCGGTGACGGCGGAGATGGTTGGCCGGCTGGCAAGCGGCGATCAGTTGCAGTCGGGCTTCGCGCCCTATCGACTGGACAGGTTTTAAGCCGCCGGGTTGTCGGTGGAGGCCTTCAACAGTGCCTCCGCCATTTCCTCGATGTCGTCACGCATGCACAATTTTTCCAGCCAGCCAGCCGGAATACCTTGCACGCCATAGTGGGCGCCGGCCAACTGGCCGACGATGGCCGCCGTGGTGTCGGCGTCATCCCCCAGGTTGGCGGCCGTCAACACCGCCTCGGCGAAGCTGTCCGTGTTGAGGACGCACCAGAGCGCGGCCTCCAGCGACGCCACTGCGTAGCCGGAGCCGGTGATTTGCTCGCGGGTCTTTTCGCGGTAGCCGCCTTGGGCAATCGCCAGCACTTTGGGCGCCTGCAGCCCGGTACTTGGGATGGTCAGCCATTGCTCTTTGGCGGCGCCGCCTAACGCCCCGGCGATGGCCCGCGCGAGCACCACGCAACACTCGATCGCCTCTTGGGCGCCGTGTGTGGTCCGCGAGCTTTGGCGGGAAAAGTCCTCGATACGCTGAAGGTCTGGAAAGTAAAACAGCACCACTGGCGCCAGGCGCATCATCGAACCATTGCCGGCCGAAAACGGCGCGGTCGAACCGGCAAACGGGTCGCCGTGCTGTTGGAACGCCGACAGTGCCTCACGCACGGTCATGCCGATATCGAAACAATCACCCGTCGAACTCAAGTAGCCCCACGTCCACCAGTTCAGGTACCGGGCCATCTGGTCCGCCGCGTCAAAGCCGTTCTTGCGCAGGAGGCTCTCGGCCAGGCAGAGCGCCATGGAGGTGTCGTCGGTCCACTGTCCCGGCTTGAGCTGGAAAGGCCCGCCGCCGACCATATCGGTGACCGGCGCAAACGTACCGCGCGGCATGAATTCGACTGTCGTGCCCACGGCGTCACCACACGCCAGCCCCAGCAAGCTGCCGCGATATCGATCGATAAGCGTGATGGTCATTAGCTCTCCTTGACTGAGCATTCGTGCGGATTTTTGTCTACCGCGCCCATGCTACTTGACCAACCGCTTCTCCTTCGAGGGGCGATATCCGAAATACGCGCTGTAGCACTTGCTGAAATGGCTCGGCGAGACAAAGCCGCAGGCCACCAGCACTTCCACCTGTGACAACTCGGTGTGCTGCAGCAAGCGCCGCGCTTCGGTCACGCGCAGTTCCATGTAGTAGCGCTGCGGCGTGGTGCCCAGTTGCTCCTTGAACAGGCGCTCGAGCTGGCGTCGCGAGCGCCCGGCGTAGACCGCGAGCTGGTCGAGTTCCAGCGGTTCCTCGAGGTTGGCGTCCATCAGTTTCACCACCTCACGCAGGGGGGCGCTGACGCTGACATTTTCGGTCGGTTTGATGCGCCGGTAGCGCGACTCTTCGAAGGCCAGGATGTCTTCGATGCCTTCGACCAGGGCCTTGCCGTGCAAGGCCTTGATCCAGTCCAGGGCCATGTGGAAGGCGCCGGAGGGGCTGGAGGCGGTCAGGCGGTCGCGGTCGATCACGTAGGGTTCGCTGGTGACGTGGGTGGCCTTGGACACTTCGGCGAGGGCCGGCCGATGTTCGGGGTGGATGGCGCAGCGATAGCCTTGCAACAGGCCCGCACGCCCGAGGAACCACGCGCCGTTCCACAGCCCGGCGAGTTTCACGCCCTGCTCGGCAGCGCTGCGCAGCAGGTGGATGAAGTCTTCGCCGGCCTTGAGTTCGGTGCGAAAACCGCCGCAGATCACCAGCAGCTCCAGATCCTGCAGCGCCGACGAACACAAGCGTGCATCAGGACGAATGACCAGCCCGAGGTCGCTGATCACTTCGTCATCCGCGCAAGCAAAGGTGCGCGTGGCGAACAGTTCAGGCCGCAGCAGGTTGGCGGTGACGAAGGTGTCGAGGGTCTGGGTGAAGGCCGGCAGCGAAAAGTGTTCGAGCAGCAAAAAGCCGACGCGGGTGAGCGGCACCGGCTGCTGCGAGGTTTCGTTGAGGTAGCGCAGGTTCTTGCCTTGCATGCCACCGCTGAATTGGCGTCTTTCCATCGAGGGTTGGCCCACGTTTATTGTTGATGCAGTGGGCGCCATCTTAGGGGCAAATGCGGTGGCTGTCTCACGCGCTGATCTTGAGAAAAGCGAGCTCGATCAAAGCCCGTGGCAGAACGGCGGCACACGCATCTGATACGGTTTTTTCTTTGTTATCTGCATCTGTATCGAAAAGCCGCCTGGGCGGACAATAGCGCCATCCCCACTCCCTTCCCTTCGGAGGCCTTATGACCAAGATGGCACTTTTCCTGTTCGGCTTTTTGGTATTGACCATCGGCATCGGCCTGCTGGCAACCATCTCGCCGGTCTGATCCAGCCTCAATCGCGGCAGCGGCTATCTCAACCGGCAAACAGCATCGGGTACAACGACAGCACCAGCAGCCCCGCCATCACGCCGTTGAACAGCCGCACCCAGCGCGGCTCACGCAGCACATTGCGCAAGCCCGTGCCACACCCGACCCACACGCATACGCTGGGCAGGTTGACGATGGCGAACACCAGGGCAATCACCAGCACGTTGGTGACATAGCCCTCGGCCGGCGTATAGGTGGTGATGGCGCCGAGCGCCATGATCCAGGCCTTGGGGTTGACCCACTGGAACGCAGCCGCGCCGAGGAAGGTCATGGGCTTGCCGCGTTCATCGTTGCTGTCGGACATGCCGCCTGCCGTGGCGATTTTCCACGCCAAGTACAGCAGGTACGTCGCGCCCACGTAGCGCAACACCGTGTAGGCCCACGGAAAGACCTTGAACACCTCACCCAGGCCCAGGCCCACCGCAATCACCAGCAGCATGAAGCCGATGCTGATGCCCAGCGCATGGGGAATCGAGCGGCGAAACCCGAAGTTCACCCCGGAGGCAAGCAACATGGTGTTGTTCGGACCGGGGGTGATCGAGGATACGAAGGCAAACAACACAAAAGCTGACAGCAGGCTGGTAGACATGACCATGACGCGGCATCCAAACGGGGGTGGCAGGCCTGCGACAGTAAAGCCATCCGCGCGCCTCCGCCCCGTACAGCTAGGAGCGGATCGAGCTGTACACTTTGGCGCCGCCGAGAAAGTCCCGGCAATACTGCGCGGCCAGCTCGGGACATTCGACCATCGGCAAGTGCCCCACGCCGTCGATGATCTGCAGTTGCGCCTGCGCAAGGCCGGCGAGCCAGGTCTGCGCACTGGCGACAGGCACCATGCGGTCTTCGCGGCCCCACAGAATCAAGCTGGGCACGCGCACCTCGGGTAGCCACGGCTCCATGCGGGGGCTGCCTTCGAAGTCTGCGAAAATTTCTGCAAGCTCAGCACGGCGCTTGATATACACCGCCGCCTCGGCCGCCAGCAGCACCTCGGGAATCCACGGCGGCGACGCCATGGTCATGGCGAAGAACCGATCAAACTGCGCCCGCGTGTGAATCAGGAAAGGGTTGTCGCCGGCATTGACCAGCTCTTCCACTTCATTGGGCTGCGGCAATTGCACGCCGGCTGCGCCGATCAGCACCATGGACAGCACCCGTTCCGGATACTGCGCAGCCAGCCAACTGGCGATGTAGGCGCCCATCGAACTGCCGATCACGTGCACCTGCGCGACCTGGCACGCGTCGAGCAATGCCACCATCCGCCGCGCCTGGGCCGCGATGCTGTAGTCGCCGCCTGGCACAAAGGCGTTGCTGCCGTGGCCAGCGAGGTCCGGAATGATCAAGCGGTAGTCGTCGGTAAAATACCGCGCGAAATCCAGCCACACGCCCTTGTCCGCGCTGAAGCCGTGGATCAGCAGCAGCGCCGGCGACTGGCGCTCACCGCCCTGCCAGGTCGCCAGCGTCATGCCCTTGATAGGCACCACCACGCCCTTCAAGCGCGCGCGCCGCGCCTGCACCTGTGCAATCAGCACAAACAGCAGATTGCCCACCCGTGGGTAGGTCAACCACACCCCGAGCCCCACGAGGGCCAGCAAGGCAACGATCACTAGCATCTACGCGTCTCCACCAGCAGAAATGGCTCAACGCTATAGTTGCCCAGCGTGCTTGAATCCGCGCTGAACGGATGATGAACGCCCACAGTGAAATACTTGTTGTCTTTCACGAACCTTTCACAGACGAGCGTCTATGGTCAATCCAGCTCCTAATGAACATCCCTTTAGCCCGTGCCCCCATCACGGGCTTTTCTTTGCCTGTGATTTATCGCGGGCAAAAAAAACAGGCAAGTCATGGTGCATGACTTGCCTGCCTTAGTGCCTATCGGTCAGCGCGGAGCGCCACCTGGCCCACCCGGGCCGCCGCCTTGACCATGGCCACCGCCATGACCGCCACCACCGCCGCCTCCCGGTGGCATGAACATCCAGCAGCCCGACAGGGTCGACAACAGCGCGACAACAACTGCCGCCTTGGTTACGTAACTCAACTTCATTCTGCACTCTCTTGCTTGACGAGATTAACTTCTCGCAGGCTATGACCGTGCAAAATGAAGTGCGTCATGACTATCGTGTAACACGTGGGTAAGGTTTGTATGCATGGCGATACAACCCATTGTTTTTCAATAGCTTGGGCTCTGTGACCGTGACAGCAAACATCCGTCGAGGCTAGCCCTTGCGCAGAAAGGCAAACATAGGCGGCACGTAATCCGCCTTGCCCAACGCCGTCATCAGGTGAACGTAGAACGGCGGCGTTGCCCAGTCGACCGCGTACTCATTCAGCGCGCAGGTCCCGGTGCCGAACCAACCCCTCGAGCGTAAACCGTGCCTGCATCAGCACTACGTCCCTGACCAGTTCCATCTCCTTGACGCTGACCTCGGTCCACTTCAATGCCTCAAGCAGCTTGGGCTTCTGCACCCGGAAGGCCAGGCCCTGGGTAAACAGCGCCATCGAATGAATGACCGTGCGTTCATCCTCCAGCGCAAACCCGGCCAGGCGCGCGATAAGCAGCCGGATCACCCGGGCGATGCGTGCCTTGAAGCGCTCGTCGAACGCCGTGGTTGCACTTGCCGGGCATAACCCGGCCTGGTGGCGGTCGAGGAACGCCCGCCATGCGCTGGTCTGGGGGCTGTCCTGAATGGTCGAGACCACCGCGCCGAGGATGCCCAGTGACACCTCGATCAAGGCCGCATCAGCGGTATTTTCATCCGCAAGCGCCTGTTCAGCGGCCTCGACGGTTTCGCTCATCTTGCGCCAGAGCAAGGTGATCAAGTGCTCGACGCACGCCAGGTACACGCCTTCCTTGCCGTCGAAGTAATACTGGATCGCCGGCGCGTTGACGCCGGCCGCGGTGGCGATGTCGCGGGTAGACGCACCGTCGTAGCCACGCTCGCCAAACACCACGACCGCCGCCTCGACGATGCGCGCGCGGGTTTCTTCACCGCGCTGATAGCCACCCTCGGCGGCCGGTTTATGTCGTGCCATGTGCTGCTCCCTTCGAATACCCGAAGCAAAATATACCAGTTGACAAAAATTCGCGAAAAAAGGAATTTATTCCACCTGATATAAATTCTGGAGTGACCCGATGTCCGCCGCACCTCCCTCCCCTCAGGTCATGCCTGAAGACAGCGTCACCACCCAACGCGGCAAGGCCCGGCGGATCCTGCTGACACTGGCGACCGTGGCCGTGTTGGTCGGTGTGTCATGGGCCGCCTGGTGGCGGATCTCCGGGCGCTTCATCGAGACCACCGACGACGCCTACCTGCAGGCCGACAGCATCAGCGTGGCGCCGAAGATCAACGGCTACGTCGCCGAGGTGCTGGTCAGCGATAACCAGGACGTCAAGCGCGGCGACATTCTCGTGCGCCTGGATGCACGTAAATACCAGGCCGTCAGCGACGAGGCCTCGGCAACGATTGCCGCGCGCGAAGCCGATTTCGCCAAGGCCCAGGCCGACCTGGTGCAGCAGGATTCAACCATCGCCGAAGCCCGCGCGCAGTTGCAGGGCGCGCAGGCCGATGCCCAGCATGCGCAGACCGAAGTCGCCCGCTATGCACCGCTGGCCCGCTCGGGTGCCGAACCGGAAGAACGCCTGGCGCAACTCAACAACCAATTGGCGCAGGCGCGCAGCACGGTGGCGGCCAAGCAGGCCGCCCTGCGTTCCAGCCAGACCCGCTATGGCACGCTGCAGGCCCAGCTCAAGCAGGCCCAGGCGCAACTCGGCGTGGCCAAGGCCAGCGAGGCGCAGAGCCAGCTGGATGTGGATGACGCGGTGATTCGCAGCCCGCTGGATGGCCGCATCGCCGATCGCGGCGTGCGTGTCGGCCAATACGTGCAGCCCGGCACGCGCCTGTTGACGGTGGTACCGGTCAGCGCGATCTACCTGACGGCCAACTACAAGGAAACCCAGATCGGCGCGATGCACCCCGGCCAGCGCGTGAACGTGCACGTGGACGCCCTGCCCGGCCATGACCTGCAGGGCCATATCGACAGCCTCTCCCCCGGCACTGGCGCGCAGTTCGCGTTGCTGCCGCCGTCGAATGCCACCGGCAACTTCACCAAGATCGTCCAGCGTGTGCCGGTGAGGATTTCCCTCGATGTGCCTGAGGACATTCGCGCCGCCTTGATGCCCGGCCTGTCGGCCACCGTGGACGTGGACACCCGCACCCACGGCGCGGACGCCAACCATGGCTGAGGCACTCATGGCCGGGGTGGCCGCCGAGACACCGCGCAACGCCTCGCTGACCGACTGGATCGCCGTCGCCGCCGGGGCGCTTGGCGCGCTGCTCGCCACCCTGGACGTCTCGATCACCAACTCGGCGTTGCCGCAGATCCAGGGCCAGATCGGCGCCACCGGCACCGAAGGCACGTGGATTGCCACCGGCTACCTGATGTCGGAAATCGTCATGATTCCCCTCGCCGCCTGGCTGACCCGGGTCTTCGGCCTGCGCCGGTTCCTGATCGGCACGGCGCTGATGTTCACGCTGTTTTCGATGTTCTGCGGCCTGTCTTCCAGCCTCGGCGCGATGATCGCCGGGCGCATCGGCCAGGGGTTCGCCGGTGGTGCGATGATCCCCACCGCCCAGACCATCGTGCGCACCCGCCTGCCTCCGCATCAATTGGCGATCGGCACCACGATGTTCGGCATGACGGTGATCCTCGGGCCCCTGCTCGGCCCGGTGATTGGCGGCTGGCTGACCGAAAACATCAACTGGCGCTGGTGCTTCTTTCTCAACCTGCCCATCAGCATCGCGCTGATCACCTTGTTGATCACCGGCCTGCCCACCGAGCGCATGAACCTGCAACGTTTCATCAGCGCCGACTGGCTGGGCATTCTCGGCCTGGCCATGGGCCTGAGTTCGCTCACGGTGGTGCTGGAAGAAGGCCAGCGCGAGCACTGGTTCGACTCGCTGCTGATCAGCTGGTTGAGCATCGCCACGCTGGTCGGTTTTTTCCTGATCGCCGTCGGGCAATTTCGTTCGAGTACGCCGATCCTGCGCCTGCAACTGGTGCTCAACAAAAGCTTCGGCAGCGTGCTGCTGATCGGCACGGCAGTTGGCGCCGGCCTGTATGGCACGGCGTATCTGGTCCCGCAGTTCCTCGGCATTCTCTCCGGCTATAACGCCCAGCAATCCGGCGCGATCATGCTGCTGTCCGGTATCCCGGCGTTCCTGCTGATGCCGATCCTGCCGAGGATGCTCGGCCGCTATGATCTGCGCTGGATGGTCGGTATCGGCCTGTTGCTGTATTGGGCCAGCTGTTTTGTCGATACCCAACTCACCGCCGACAGCGTCGGGCATGACTTTGTCTGGTCACAGCTGCTGCGCGGTTTCGGGCAGATCCTGGTGATGATGCCGCTCAGTCAGCTGTCGATGCGTTCGGTCGAGACCCAGGATGCCGGCGACGCGGCCGGGCTCTACAACATGTCGCGCAACCTTGGCGGCACCATCGGCCTGGCGCTGCTGGGCGTGCTGATGGACCGGCGCAGCCACTTCCACGACGACCGGCTGCGCGAAGGCATTCTCGCCAACAGCCAATTGGCCCAGGATCACATGGCGAGCAACGCCGCCAGCTACCTGGCGCAAACCGGCGACCCGTCCACCGCACATTTGCAGGCGTTGACCCAACTGGCCAGCGACATCGCACGGCAAGCCTCGGTGATGGCCTACAACGACGCGTTTTACCTACTGGGCCTGGCGATGCTGGCGTGCCTGCCCCTGATCTTCATTCTGAAAAAGCGCACGGTACAACGATGATTGCTCGCTCGTTTCCCCTCCTCCTGACCGTCGGGCTGCTGTCCGCCTGCACCGTGGGCCCGGACTACCACGGCGCCCCCGACGTTGCGCCGAAAACCCTCGCCGCCGCACGCTTGCCGCATGCCGACAGCGACGTGCCACACGCACCTGCCGTCGCGCAGTGGTGGCAGGCCCTGGGCGATCCGCAGCTCAACGCGCTGATCAGCCAGGCCCTGCAAAACAGCCCGGACATCGCCACCGCCCGGGCCCGACTGCGCCAATCGCGCGCCAGCCTCAGCGGTGCGCGTGCGCAGGCGATGCCCAAGGTCACGGGCGATGCGGCGATGCTCAAACTGCGCTCGCCTGATACCTCGGCGCTGGGCGGTGGTGGCGGTGGGCGCGGCCCGCTGAGCCTGTACCTCGCCGGCTTCGATGCCAGTTGGGAAGCCGACCTGTTCGGCGGCACGCGCCGCGCCGTCGAGGCCGCACAGGCCGAAGCCGACGCCGCACAGGCACAACTGGCGGATGCCCAGGTGCAACTGGCCGCCGAAATCGTGCAGGCCTACACCGACCTGCGTGATCAACAGGCGCGCCTGGCGCTGGTAGAGGCGAGTGTCGACATCGAAAACCAGGCCCTGGACCTCACTCAACAACGCCGCAACCGAGGCGTGGCCTCCCAGCTGCAACTCGAACAAGTGCTCACCCAGGCCGAAAATACCCAGGCCCAGCGCTTGCCCTTGCAAGCCGCCATCGTCGAATCCCAGGACCAGCTGAGCCTGCTGTGCGGCCTGGAGCCAGGCGAACTGGATGAGCGCCTCGCCACACCGCAGGCACTGCCTTCCATTCCCGCCCAAGTACCCGTGGCCGATCCCGCCGCTCTCTTGAAAGCCCGCCCGGACATCCGCGTCGCCGAACGCAAACTGGCCTCCAGCAACGCGCAGATCGGCGAGAAAACCGCCGACTGGTTTCCCAAGCTCAGCCTGATGGGCGACCTGTCCTTCTCGGCCGGCGACCCCGGCCACCTCGCCCGCAAGGACAACGGCACCTGGCTGATCCTGCCGCGCCTGACCTGGAATGTGCTGGATTTCGGCCGCGTCGCCGCCAGCGTCAAAGGCGCCGAAGCCGGTCGCGATGAGGCGCTCGCGCAGTACAAGAGCGTGGTCTTGAGTGCACTGCGCGATGCCGACGTCGCCCTGGCGCGCTACGGGCATCAACGCCAGAACGTGGTGCTGTTGCGCAACGTCGAATCTTCAGCAGTGCGCGCGGCGGACCTGACGCGCCAACGTTATCGTGCGGGCACGGCGAGCACCCTGGATTGGCTGGATGCGGAGCGCACGCGCTACCAGGCGCAGGAGAGCCGGATTTCCGGCGATGCCGAATTACTCAAGGACTTTGCCTCGCTGCACAAGGCCCTGGGACTGGGATGGAGCCTGTGACGACGGCGTTTACACGCCCTTGCTGCCTGAGACACACTGGCGACTCGGCAGCGCAATAAAGCGCGCCGACGCGCCACGCAGGGAAGAACATGCTCACCATTCGGCAAGCGACCCAGGCAGACCTCGACGCCTTGCGCGAAGTCGGCTGCGAAACCTACCGGCAACACTTCTCGGCCATCTGGTCGCCCGCCGGCTTGCAGGCTTTTCTCGACCAGGACTTCTCAACCAGCGCCCTCAGCCGCTCACTCGCCCAGCCCGACCAGCACGCCTGGTTTATCGCCGCCGATGACAGCGGCCACCTCGTAGGCTTTGCCAAGGTCAACCGGTCCACCCCTGCCCCCGTGACCGGTGGACCCGGCGCCGAACTGCAAAAGATCTACTTCCTCACCAGTGCCGCAGGGCGCGGGTATGGCAAGCAACTCCTGCAGTTCATTCGCCAATGGGCATTGCAACGTGGAGAACGCTTGCTCTGGCTGGATGTCCTCAAGAGCAATGCCAATGCCCGTCGCTTTTACGCCGCGTCGGGTTTCCAGGAGGTTGCAGAAATCCCCTTCAGCACCGACCTGGCAGAAATCGGCATGGTGGTCATGGCGCTTGAACTCACGTCATCGGAGTCATAGATGAAAGACTTGATACAAGGCCTCGATGGCCCCAGGACGGCACAGCAGGAACTGTTCTACGACCTGGAAGATGCGGCAGCGGTCATAGGCTGGTCCGTGGTCGAATTGACGGCCATGGCGGCCAACGCGAAAACCCCACACGAAGCCGTGGCGCTGATGAAGATCAGCGCGTTACTCGCGGCTCAGCAGGCGAAAATTGGCGGGTACGCCGGGGAGGTGAAGGAGCAGCGTATTCTCAGGAGCGAGGGGCCGGCTTGATGGATTGGGCATTGGTGCTGGGCGATCTACTCATGGCGTCTATGAAATCAGCGGCGATGCACTTTTACTGCGCACGGAGTTCATTCCACGTAGCGGAGCCACAAATGCGTCCGACCGGAGATCGCCTGTTCAACTGCGCAAACGCGTACTTGTAGGTCTTCCTCGCTAGTGTTGTAGAGCGCACAGAAGTCTCTGGCTACGACGTTAGCTAAGGATGTATCAAGCGGCTCAGCACGAATGAAGCCGATGTAAGAAGCACCTACGCCCATCAACTCAAAGCCATGCGTTTCCGAAAAATGGCGCGCAACCGCAAAGTTCTTCGCTGGATCCAGGTCGGAAGTGAAATAGCCATTCGGAAAAGCCGCGAGTGCCTGGCAAGACTGCTGAACAGGCACCACGACAGCTGAAAGGGGCTGTTCCAGAAGAGAGACAGGGTTGTTCTGATAACCGATCCACTCCTGCAGGGCCTGCTCATCCAGCGTCAAACCATGAGCGCAAGCGTCTTCGAAAGACGTGGCTGCAACCAGGTTCATGAAATTGCGAAGACAGATTGCGAACTCCGCCTTCGTAGTCGGATAGCCTATGTATTCACCATTCTCGAAGCACTCTGGCGGTAAACCCTCTATGTCCTGCTCCGATGCATCGTCCATCCCTGAATTGTTGCGTGCATGTCCCGAGGTGTAGCGGGCCTGGTGCAGATCATCGAGCGAGAACAGAGGTGTAAATCCAGGGTGCGACTCAGCAATCTTACGACGAGCTTGGGCGAGATCGTCAAAGCTGGTAATCCCGCTCACACCGTACTCATCGCATGTACCTACAGACGGGTTGTCATGCATGCCATTACCGCGAAATTCAATCTCCATAACCTGTTGACTGCTCCATGGTGTTACTGAATTGAGTGAGTAATCCTAAGCGTTCCAGGCTCATCAGCGGAAGATACGCTTGCAAGGGACAACAGGCCTTGGGTTACCTCCCCCATGAATGGCCGATACTCCTTTTCTTATTGATGAGTATCAGCCTCCTCTGCGGGATAAAACTCGCCCTCCTTCCCGATTTTTTCCAGCCGTTCGCGCACAATTACCTCAACGCTGGCCACGGCGGCTTGATCGTCAGAGTTGACCAACTGCACGCACAGGCGTCGGACATTCTGATCGTGGGTGCCCTCGCTCATCATCTCGTGAGTGAAGACCTGTTCGCCACGCCATAGGCATAACTGGGTATGCGTCCCGACGAGCCATATTTCGTTGATTGATCTAAGGTCGGTGGTAGCTAGTTGATCGACGGTGATTGTCTTATCCATTGCGCTGTACCTTACCCATGAGTAGATACAGGTAGACTTACAGGCATAGCGGGTCGTTCCACGCGCTGGCAGTCCAACCGGGCTAATGGTGGTTAAGCACGTTCCGGTTATAGCCAGGACAATTGACGATTGGAAGCGGACAGTACGAGCCGACAAGGGCAATCACGTGACTGATTCTGCTGTTTCACATGCAAATGGCCGTGCCTGAATCAGTCTTGATCTCCTCTCCTCGGGCCGTTGATGGCAGCTATACAGGTGGCGTGCAGACTACGGAACGGCCGACAGCTATTCTTCCTGCTCGTCGTCCAGGAGTCAGACTCGATCGCGCTGCGCTAAAGGTTGCACGCAAGGCTCCACGGGCTGAATTGTTCCGCAGCACTGGTGGTCACTATGACGTTTACGAAGGCGGGGCAGGTTTCGCCGACGTGTTACGCGCGCAGGTCGAGTTTCTCCATCGACACTTCGGGACAGCAGCCGAAAAAAAACATGTTTGAAGCACGTTCCGGACAGGCATTCGGTGCTGTCGAAAGCGAACCCGTTGAACTTATGCTGCTGGCCGAAAGCAGCAGATCGCGACTGACCGCTAACGGCCAATACCGGACGTTCAACCTGGTTGTGCGGTCGGTTCACCAATCCGACCAATTGGCGTGAGTAGCGTTCGAACGTCGTGATGTGATAGGGATCGATGATGTATTTGACGTGGCAGGTGATCATGGGATCAATCCTTTGATTTGGGGAGCCTCATTTTCCAGTCGTTCTGCTACGAAACACCCAACAGCGTCATTGCCATAGGCAGTGATAGCATTTAGCCTCACACGTAACGATAGTTCGGCTGCCCATCTGCCTTAACCACGATGGCATCCGAAGGGACAAAAATGCTCCAGCTGAGGACGAATCTCAGAATTCCATCACGCTGTTACGTACAAAGGGAATTGTTATGGCTAACACTTATAATATCTACAAAGTCAAACCTGCCAAACTTAACCAACTAAAAGAGAAGTTAAAATCAGTTGGATTGGTAGAGCAAAAAACCCTAGAAAAGGACGGATACTTAAAAACCTTTTATTTTTCTGAAAAAGTAGAAGGCAACGAAGTTTGGTGGTGGAAGACATACCGTAACTTCTTCAATGAAGACATTGAAGAGCCAAAAAATATTTTCAACTTTGCTGTATTGGTTTGCCAAAATATTGCAGAACCTGAAAAGATATTTGCTGTCAGCTTGGGCAAATCACATTTTTATCTTTCGAAATTCATACAGCTGGATTTTGGTATTGACCTCGCTCTGCATATGGCCGATGAGAGTTCAATACTTCTCAAAAAAAGCCGATATTTTACTGGCACGAAAAGGCAAGACGTTTCCTCTTATCAGCAGTTCCAGGTGAACAACTACGAAGCTGGTGAGTCCGTGGATCATATAAAACTAAAGGCAGCAAACAAAACTGTCTGGGGTAACCGCAACATCATTTTTGCTGACTCTATCCAGATGGATATGGACAAGCAGCCCATGCATTTCCCTGAAATATTCAAAATTATTGAAGCCAGCTTTAATGATGATCAGATAATCCACCTCCCCAAACTCGAATCAGCCAATGCAGATATTGCAAATGACCTGGATATTCAGGCTCTCACTCATTTGAGAGATGGCGAAGGGAACGTGGGGATTGATCAGTTTCATGTAAGCGGTGTGTCGATATGTTTCAGCTTCCATGACTATGACTATGTCATCAAAGCGAAGAACAGCGAAGGAAAACTCCTGAGCAAGCAGCTCGGCAATACTATGGACATTGAAGCAATTTCAGAGTTCCTCGTTGACAATCCAGATATTGACGATATAAACAATGTGACGGTGCAGTTTAAAAATGAGGATATCGGACGCTTCACGAGAAACCTCAAAGAGCTGCTGGATATGCCTATCGTGTGGGGCGACCAGCAATATTTTTTGAAAAATGGCGAATGGTTCTTTTTTAATCAGGTTTTCATGGACTACCTAAAACGATCTCTCAGCGCTGTTGAGGTTATTCTCGAAGAACAACTGATTGAAACAGAGTTTGTTGCTTGGCAAACAAACAAACGAGCCAATCGAAAAGCCGGAGATGACAAGGTTGATTATCGCGAAGCCTATTTCAATCAGAAAATATGCAACGAGCGCGGATACACGCTCTTAGACCGAGAACTCACCGCGATTCGCTCGTTAGAAAAAAAAGAAGGGATTATCAAGTTGAAGTAGCCGACCTTTACTATAAAGGCGAGATAATATCCGTAAAAATTTCAAAAAAGAAGCCGGAACTAATTTACAATATTGAACAATCGAAAGACTCCATAACCCTTATTAAAAACAACAAAATCAAATTTAGTAAGAAACTCACTTCGGCGGCGCTTTGGTTCGTCTTCGAAGAAGACATTAAAACCATCACGGACGTAAACTCCATCCAGTTTCTACTAGCAGTCGAAGCTTGGAAGAAACTAGTGACAGGATATTCGCTCAATCCGAAAATTTACATATCGCGCCACATAAAATAAAAAGTGAGTTCTCGAGCAATAATGGTGATCTCATCGAACATGGAACATGGAACATGGAAGGTGAAAGGTGAAAGGTGAAAGGTGAAAGGTGAAATCACCATGAGCCATACACACCGTTGCGAGCCAATGATTGCCTGAGGTTGGACATAGTAGGCAGCGTGGTATCGTCATACCGCTCTGTTGGGAGCCCAGCCAGCAAACAATTATCCATCGTTCCTTTAAGCTCACCACGGATTGACCGTTTCCGTGTGCGACACCAAGTCTGGAACCCACCAAGCAGCATTGAGCGGCTGTTGTTTTCGGGCGCTGCCGGTACCGAACGGCAGCTATGGGTCCAGGCTGTGTGAAAACGCATGCACCGTTTTGAAGTCTGCATTGCTACGTAAAATCTGCCAGCGTTTGGTTAGTCAGCAGACCTGAAATTTGCATAGGAACACGACTTTCGTTCCGATTCTGACTGTCAAACGAGCTCTAAAACGTTTTTACACAGCCTCGGTCGATAGCGGTCACCAGCTATCAACCCATACCAGTCACCTGTCTCTGCCGCCTGTCGATCTCTAAGCTTAAAAACCCACTTAGTATTTGGCAAAATCTGGATAAGAGAAAAGTTCGCCACTCCTAGATCTCTCAAGCCATTTGAGTGATGAATCAACTTGATATCTATCAACAATGGCCTCAGCCAAATCACTATGACCTAAGGCAAAAAGCGACGTTACGATGTTAGACAAGGCATTCGTTTTATCAAAAATGTGCATAAAGCTTTCTCTAACATTTTGAATGCCAACTCTAAAATAACTGTTGATTTCCGAGACAGTGCTTTTATATAGCTCGATGTAAAATTCTGTATACAACTTGTCGCGCGCAAAATAGAATAAAGTATGCAATCCTGCGAGATATTCAGGAGTCAGCTTTTCTTCAAATTCACTCCAAACCGACTGTCTAGTACTTGCTCTTTCTTTTATGCTGTCAAGTATCGACTCACTTCGATCCCAGTAATCAAGGCCAAGGCTTGGTGTTTCTGGAAGTAAGCTCTTGGTATTCTGAGGCGCCCACTGATCGAAGAAGAAAAATAGCTGATCTGGGATTATACCTTTAAGTGGTAAAGGCTCACCTATTACAGAAGAAAGAACATAGTGCGTTTTTATTTTTTCAATAGCTTTCGATAAATCTCTGCTGCCAATGTCGTACTTACACATGAGCTGTTGTTTGATATCTTTAAATTCTGGTGTTGCCCAATCAGATTTCGGGGGTAGATCTCTGGCCAGCCTATAAATCATTGGGCGTGAAAGCTTTGATGTAAAAGTCCCTTGAGCATATTCGTCTTTAAGCCACAGATTCAAATCATGGAGCTTGTCTAAGTCATGTTCTAGCTGCCCAAATTTCCCTTTTAAACGAAAGAAATTAATAGATGCGACGTCAGTTAGATGTTTTTTGCTTTCATTGCTTAAAGGGTAGCGAAACGTCTGCCCGGTGGCGTCTACCTCTGCAATGTCTGAAATGGTTTCGGCAATTAGGCTGTTAACACCCTTATAACGGTTGTCCAGAAGCTCGGAGTTACACTTAAAGAAGTTCCAAATATTTCCAATATCATGTGACCCGGACAAATCAAACAAAAGTTCGTAATTTTTCGCTTTAGCTACGAATGACAGCTCCTGAATTGCTCCTTTCAGTCTTAATTCAACAGAATGGCGCATATTAAAACAAACGGGATACACTAAGTCGTCAATTTCCATATCCATTTTTTTGGAAAGAACCTGATCAATTAGTAAGTTGGCAGCGGTGGAGAAACCTTTGGAGTACTCAAAATATCCAGGGCTGCCGTTGTTTCCTACGCAGGCATTTGCCCATGTAGGCTCTGAACCAGAGAAAGTTGAATTTTTATTTCCGGCCATGATTAAATCCTATTTGTACTTAGGCGCGCATGTACAGTGCTTAGCTAATGATTTTGCCTAAAACAGCTAGCCGTGACTATGATTCAGTTCGGTGCGTGCGATGGTCAGCAGCATAGCTGACTCTGGCCGGTAGTTGTTGCCCGAAAGAGGCAGCTATCGGCCGATTCTGTTGAAAAAGTCGGTTCGCCCAAATGGCCCGAATATTGACCGGTGAAAACGCCTTTTTTACACGCTACTGCGTGAAATCTGAGTCCAGAAGCCTCTGCCAAAAGTAAAGATTTCAATCTCAGGCGTGTACTGTTCTACCGTGGAAACGATGGCCGACTTTTTCAACAGAATCGGCCATAAGCAGACTTTCAAAACGTCTACTAAAGTAGAGGCTATTCAGCATCACAATCCAGTTGCAGAACCCATTTTACACCCCCTCTCTAGCCTCTAAACGCATCGCCTTTCTAGCTGAAGCTAGCGTTATAAATTATTTCTTGATCGGGGCCTGTTCAATGTAATGCGCAATATCCGGTAAAAACGTTTCTGTCAATCGCTTTTGCGCCGCGAATACCGCCCACCCCCAAATTGCAATAAGAAGCCCAGCTACTAACAAAAATGCCATCCCGCCACCAGAAGATTTATCTTCAGGCTCCGATAACATGGTTCGGCCAATGTCTTTGAAAACTGCTGAGCCGCACACCGTTAAATAAACCAACATTGAAGTATAAAAAACGTTGTTGTGCGCAGCATGAAACAACTGCTCACTCACGGCCCGCGGTGGTGCGAGAAACACAAAAAAAATCGTTAAGAAATTAGTAAACGAAGCAATCAAAATGGAAAGCACTATGGACGCGTTCTCATACTTTTTTGCAATCAGCCTCACTATTCCCGCGCCAAGGAATGAAGAAAACAGGAAAAAAGAGATCACCATCAAAATATTCTTAACCTCAATTACCCCAACACCGTTAGCAGATCCGTTTAAAATCGGCGAAGTTATCTTGGATTCCGAATGAGGTTGAGTCCCTGCAAATATAAACATGAGGACGCTACCTATGGCACCCACCAGTATCGCTGTAGTGGCGATTGGTGCTCTCTTAAATTCATCGACAGAATATATTTTCCACTGCTGGAGTAATCCCGCGTGCTGCGTTTTCGATTTTTCTGCATCACTCATCGCCCTAACCCTTTTCCAATCCTAATGACATTCATCTCCAGTAACCTTTAACGAATAGCACATCGCCACGACATATCCAATTAGCGTCACTCGTGATGAAGGGTGCCCGGACATGACGCTGCGGTCATGCAATCTCTCATGTGATGAGCTGCTTTCCACTCAATTTAGCCTCTCTGAGTGACTGCTTCTGGCCGTTAGTGGACGCTCAGACTCCTTAGTCTGAGAGTACAACTCCACGTCCAATCAGGAAGAGGCATACCAATAGCGGCGTCTTAAATCTCCCGAAAAAAGCTAGGGATGCGGCAGCGATCCCAAAAATTGCGGAAGTGATTGCCCAAATCCCAGGCAATAAAAAACCCCGTAGACGTTAATCTACGGGGTTTCTAAGAGTGGAGGCCGAGGTCGGAATCGAACCGGCGTAGGCGGATTTGCAATCCACGACTATCTCTTTATTTATCAGTATCTTACATCATAATTAATTCCGCATCGCCAATATTCACACAGCGCTGGAGCCTTCTAAAATCGGGCGGCTCTATTTCAGTTGCGGAATGGATTTTCTGTGCTTTGTCGCCTAAAGTCCGGTAGTCCTCCGGCTTGCCCTGTCACGCCTTGCGTGCAAAGGTCGTAAAGAGGGGTTAGAAATCAGCTCGCCTTGGAGGCATCGACAACAGAGCTCAAGCTAATGGTGGAATAGCGTACTTCACCAAAGCGTGGCGACAATTTTCGCGGAGCGCTGAGAGCCATGGCGAAAAACGCTGGGAATATCAGGCAAGGGTTGATCACCTAGAAAGGTTAGAAGCCGGCAAGAAAGCAACAAAGCAACAAAGCAACAAAGCAACAAAGCAACAAAGCAACAAAGCATAACCTGCTGATTAATATAAAATTAAGCGAGGAAGGTAACTAGATGAATTTAGATGAATTTCTGACGGCCCCCCGCGAGAGTCTGAATATCGAACTTAAGTCTTGGATTGACCCCACCACAGCAGAGGGAAAAGCCAAGATCGTGAAGGCGGCGATTGCGCTTAGAAACGTTAACGGAGGGTACTTAGGTATCGGGATTTCTGATGAAGGCAATCCGCTATCCGAACTAGCTCCAGAGAATATTGATGATCGATTCCATCAAGATACGATTCAAGCCCTCATCGCCCGCCACTCCTCAGAGTCTTTTGAGGTATCTGTAGAATTTGGAACATTTAACGGGATTAAATTCCCTTTCATAACTATTCCCTCAGGAGTTCGCACTCCTGTCGCGGCTAAGCTTGGTATCAACGACCCAAACAATCAGGCTAAAGAGCTAGTCAAAAAAGACACAGTTTACGTACGAACATTAGCAGCTAATCACACTCCTAGTTCGGCTGCCGCGCAATTTAGCGACTGGCCGCAGATCATGAACATTTGCTTTGACAACAGGGAGGCGGACATAGGAAATTTTGTTAGGCGCCATCTTTCCGGCCTGGACATTCCTCGCTTACTATCTCAAATTAATGGCGACTCTGTAGAGCCCGAGACAGCAGTAGTCGACGTATTTCTAAATGAATGCCATCAACGATTTTTAGAGATAAAAAAAGCCGACGACGCCATTGACTTAGGCAAAGGTCTTTTCGAAGTTGCCGTCATTATAAAGTGCGCCGCAGAGCGCGAAGCGGTTAGAGCTGACGATAACTTTTTATCCTCTTTTATCTATGCTAATCCCGGACTCAACGGTTGGCCTTTATGGCTAGACAGTCGCGCTTTTCTAGACCCTAAATCTAGACCAAGAACCCGTGCCGGCGGTTACGAGGCGCTCATCGAAGATTATGAAGGATCTTTCATATTACCTCACTTAGATTTCTGGAGAGCGGAACCATCTGGACGTTTTTATCATTGTCGAGTCCTGTGGGATGACTTGGTCGCTATAA
The DNA here is from genome assembly GCF_001702265.1 of Pseudomonas aylmerensis. Classification (GTDB taxonomy): domain Bacteria; phylum Pseudomonadota; class Gammaproteobacteria; order Pseudomonadales; family Pseudomonadaceae; genus Aquipseudomonas; species Aquipseudomonas aylmerensis. The sequence continues at coordinate 119,032 of NZ_MAUE01000041.1, read as the reverse complement.
AAAAAGGTAATAACCCCAACGAATTTTTAGCGGTAGATATCGCAATCAGAACCGTAACGGAAGCGATTTCTGTAGCTATATCTTTCGCCAAATCAATGGCATTCCCAGAAAAAGAAACCACTCTGAAGTTTGCCTTTCGCTGGAGCGGCCTCGAAGGCAGAGAGCTCAGCTCATACAACTCTTTACGCTATATCTCTCCAGGCAGAGTAAGCGGGGACGATCAGATAACAACTCACGCAAACATTTCTCTTGACATCTCTCCCTCATCGATACCCTCAATAATCCCTGAAATTGTATCTGAACTTTTTAGCTCTTTTAATGGAATGACATTTTCGAAAAATGTAATAGAGGAAATAGCTCTAGAGCTATTACAGAAAAAATAGTTATTTTCCTTAACTCAGTTGCCGACCGTCAAAGGCACACCCTCGCTATCTTTACCAAAGTTTATATCGAGGGCACGGCTCCCCTCACACACCCGACTACTTCGAGGGCCTCCACCCTTACTAGAGTACGCGGCCCCGTGATTACACTTCCTTCATGAGGAGCACAACTTGGACGCGAAGCCTTACAACAAGCGCAAGCATTTAGCAAGCGCAAAACTATTACTAAAAAACAATGACCTGAGCTCTCTGAGACACGCCAGCCTTGAAATGAGATATTTTTTAGAAGCCCATGTATACGAAAGGCTACTTAAGGATGCCGATCAGCTCCCAAAATCTATTATCCAAAAATGGGAGCCGAATAAAGCAATGAAAATGCTATCCATGTTCGACAAGCTTGCCGATATGGACCTAACATTGACAATATCGGAACACGATGGAAGCTCGCCCATAAAAATCCATTACAACAACATCAAAAATTCTGAACTTACTAAAATCTATAACAATCTTGGTAGCTACTTACACCTGCCTCAACCCTCGAAAGCAAAAGACTTTTCCATCAACAAGGAGAAACTATTAAAAATATTCGAAACAATAAAGGTGCTAATTAGAGGAAACTTGATAATCATAAAAACAGATTACAGCACCTTTGAGTGTGAATCATGCCAGCAGGCGATATTGTTCACAAGCTGGTATATAGAAAATAACGAATCAATCTTGTGCCAGAACGACTCATGCAAAGTTGAACACTTCATCGAACGCTACGACGGCGGTTGCAGATTCGGATCAAAGATACAATGCACATGTAAATGTGGCGCAGAGCTCGAAATCTTCCACTCAAAACTCAAAATCGGAGAAGTTATAAAATGCACAAGCTGCCTAGTAAAATACCGGGTCGATCCCAATCTAACGCCAATAAAATGATGTGCATTGTCCGCATAACTTCGATTAACGTTCTGACATTACACTTCATACGCGCTCTAGTTACACATAACCGTCCAAAGCTGATCAAGCTTGGTCGTGTAGCTCCGGCTCATCATCTCCCGGCGCATAGCCCAAAGTGGGTTGCTGGGCACGCTGGCTGAACGCATCGTCCCCCTACCCCAGCGCTCATTGATCTCGTCCATGACTGTCATCACCCGAGTCGCTTCCATCGGCTGTGATGTAGCAAACAAGTCATCGGTGTATTCGCCTGGCTGGCAGAGGCTGAGCAACATCAACTCAGCCTTGCTGTACTTGAAGCCTGGTCGAAATATCCGATCAAGCGCACCGACCGCTACTTGAGTAAGCAACCGCACGTCGTCGGTGGGATACGGCATATCTACCACCACTCCATTGGCATACCTCGCCTCCTCTGGATTGAACATGCCAGTGCGGATAGACACGCGCACCTTCTTACAAAGAGAGTTCTGGGCTCGAAGCTTCTCCGCGGCTCGCATCATGTAGGTGGCCACGGCCTCCTTAATGGGCGGCAGCTCCGTCAACCGCTCACCAAACATACGACTGCAGCAGATCTCCTGCTTCGGCGGATCCGGCTCTTCCAGCTCCAGACAAGGCGTGCCACCCAACTCCCTGGCCGTCTTCTCGATCACGATGCTGAACTTCTTACGGAGCGTCCACGGATCAGCCTTAGCCAGGTCCATAGCCGACTTGATACCCATGGCATCAAGATGGAGTTTCATCTTTCGACCGACACCCCACACCTCCGCCACGTCCGTATTGCGTAGCACCCAGTCACGCTTAACCGGATCGGTGATATTGACCACACCACCGGTTTGGGACTGCAGGCGTTTCGCGGTGTGGTTTGCCAGCTTCGCCAGGGTCTTTGTGTGAGCGATACCTACACCGACAGGGATACCGGTGCAGCGAAGTACCTGAGCGCGAATCTGCCTGCCTAAGGCATCCAGCTCACCGATTCCAGTCAGGTCGGCGAACGCCTCGTCGATGCTGTACACCTCAACCGCCGGCACCATTGCCTCGATCAGGCTCATGACGCGCTCGCTCATGTCGCCGTACAGCGCATAGTTCGAGGAGAACGGCACAATGCCGTGCTGCTTGAGCTTGTGCTTGATCTGGAAATACGGCTCGCCCATCTTGATGAAAGGCTTCGCGTCGTAACTGCGCGCAATGACACAGCCGTCGTTATTGCTCAGCACCACGATGGGTACCTTCGCCAAGTCCGGCCGGAATACCCGCTCGCAACTGGCATAGAAGCTGTTGCAGTCAACCAGCGCAAAGGTGGGTCGCTGCTTAGACATGACTGCGCACTGTGCTGGTGATCACACCCCAGATTGACAGCTCATCACCTTCAAGAACGTACCGAGCCGGGTATTTGGGGTTTTCGGACAGAAGGACAACCTCCCGGCCGCGCTTACAGAGGCGCTTGCAGACGGGCTCGTTGTTCAACAGAGCCACCACCACATGCCCGTGAGCCGGCTCAATGGCACGATCCACCACTGCGAGATCGCCTTCGAAGATACCAACCCCTTGCATGCTTTCCCCGGTAATGGCTACCAGGTACACATGCGGTGCGCGGATATTCAGGACCTCATCCAATGAGATGTGCTGCTCAATATGATCCGCTGCCGGCGAAGGAAAGCCCGCCGGAACCTGGAACGAACACATAGGCAGCTTCGCGCCTGCCTCGGCGATAGGACCTAGAATGGTGAAGCTCATGATGCGGCCTTTTACAAATACTGTACGAATGTACAGTTAACTTTGTAGGACGCTTGCGGTCAATTTTTCTGTAGGGAATTTCGACAAGCGGAGAGGTGCGTATGTGTGGGCGATTCGTGCAATACGAAGGGATGGCGATCTTCATTGAAGAGCTGAGCCCGCAGATAGAGCTGTTCAGCGGGTATGACGCTCAGCCTATTGATCGCTACAACGTCGCACCTTCAACGCGGGTGCAGGTTCTTCACACATTAGAGGATGGGCTGCATATCGATGCAGTGAAATGGGGATGGGCGCCGTTCTGGGCGAAGGGAAAACGTCCGGATCCGATTAACGCTAGGGTCGAGACGGTCACCACGGGGAAGTTCTTCAAACAGCTTTGGCCGAATCGCCGGGCCATTGTGCCCAGTGAAGGCTGGTATGAATGGGTAAAAGATCCGGACGATCCGAAGAAGAAGCAGCCCTACTTCATCCGCCTGAAGAGCCGGCGTCCGATGTTCTTCGGAGCGCTTGCCCAAGTAAATCCTGGGTTGGAGCCTCATGAAGGCGATGGTTTTGTCATTATCACCGCCGCAAGCGATCAGGGCATGGTCGATATCCACGACCGGCGCCCCTTGGTGTTGACCCGAGAACATGCCAACGAGTGGCTTGATCCCGGCATAACCCAATCGCGAGCGGAGGAGATTGCAAATGAGCTGTGCCAACCCACGGAAGAGTTTGAATGGTTTCCCGTAGGCAAGGCCGTAGGGAATGTTAGAAATCAGGGGCCTGAACTGATTGAGCCAGACAGATCAGCTCAGGTACCACATCACGAAGGCGACTGCTGTGATCCACACCAGGGTAAGCAGAAATGAAAGACCTGCGAGTTGCTTATCCATCCGCTACCCAATGTGAGGTTAAGAGACTGCAATACGAGCTACAGGGGCAATTTTAGTTCAGTGAGGGTAACGCGCCACCGTTCAAAGCGGCGGCGCCTATCAGAACAGCCCACCCAACGCTGCCGGCTCCCAATTCATGATCACCAACTCACCGCTGATCTCGGTTTTGCCCTGGCGCTGGTTAGCTGTGCTGTATCGGATATCCACCGTTTCGAAGTGAAAGCCTTCAAACACCCGTCGGATATCGGGATGGTCATTAATGCTGACCATAACCTTGCCCTTGCAGCGCCGCATGAAATCAGCCATTCGCTCGTAGTTTTCAAAGGGAAAGTCCACGCCATAGCCTGCGGTTTGCCAGTAAGGCGGGTCCATGTAATGGAAAGTGTGCGGTCGGTCATAACGTTCGGCGCAATCAATCCAGGGGAGATTTTCAACATAGGTGCCGGACAGGCGCTGCCAGGCGGCCGAGAGGTTCTCCTCGATCCGCAGCAGGTTAATAGCCGGGCCAGTCGTCGCGGTACCAAACGTCTGCCCGGTCACCTTGCCGGCAAAGGCATGATGCTGCAGGTAGAAGAACCGGGCGGCGCGCTGGATGTCTGTGAGGGTTTCAGGGCGGGTCATCTTCTGCCATTCGAATACCTTGCGAGAGCTCAGCGCCCATTTGAACTGGCGCACGAATTCTTCCAAGTGGTTCTGCACCACGCGGTACAGCGTCACCAGGTCGCCGTTGATGTCGTTGAGAACTTCAACTGGCGCGGCCTGGGGGCGCATGAAGTAGAGCGCGGCTCCACCGGCAAAGACTTCGACGTAGCATTCGTGAGGCGGGAAGAGCGGGATAAGGCGGTCAGCCAGGCGGCGTTTGCCGCCCATCCAAGGGATGATGGGTGTGGACATATAAAAGCAAGACCTTTGCTGTATGAATAAACAGTGCTAGGCTCGCTCCGCTTTGTGCACGAAGCGGGAGCCTTGGCTGGACTTGCAGGGGCAATCTGCGGGGAAGGTGGCCGGGCTGGATGTTGACGCATCCGACCCGGCCGCTCCTTTATTTCGGTGTAGAGACTTCTTTTGCGTAGGCCTGACAGGCCCGCAGGGCGATCAATCCTTGGTCGCCGGCATCGGTGATCCCGATAATTCGTTGAGCATGCGCTGGGTCAAGTTGGGCTCGACGGGTTGCATGAACCACGCCGACGGCGCCGGGGGTTGCGGGCATGTTGCAGCCACTGGCTGAATCCGTGGCGTCGAGAAGGACTGACAGCCGCACATCAGCAGTAGCAAGGCGGTCACGCAGTAAAGCCTGCTTGCGCTGGGCATCGGATAATTCCTTGGTGTGTTGTTGGTCTAAGGCGGCCAGTTGCTGCTCGGTGGCCAACCGCTTGTCTTGCTCGGTACGGGCCTGAGCTGCGGCGGCATTGCCGATCGCGGTCAGGTCCGTCTCGAACTGGGCGCCCTGCTCTGTCACAACCCTGCCGAGGCGCCAGTCCTGCACCTGCCAAGCAGCGCCGAAGCTCGTGGCCATAGCCACCAGGATCAGCACCACCAGGCCGGCCAGCTTCTGCACGGGCGTCATGCCAGCACCCGCAATGCCGTCTGATAGAGCGCCAGTCGATCAGCCGCACCATTCGGGATCTTGCCCTTGCTGCCCGTGTTGATGAGGCTCCCGATGTTCTGGATGTCGCCGGCGTCGGCCAGCGTGTTCAGCCCGTTCACGGACCAGTACCAGGCCGCCGACAGCGCTGCATATTGCGGCTGCTCCAGCAGCTCGGGGTGATTGATCAGGTCGACGCCCAGGGCTTCACCGCACGCACGATGATTGTCCTTGCCAGTAATCTGGATCAGGCCGCGCCCTCGGTAGATATAGCCCTCGCCCGACGCCTCAGGGCCATTGCCCATGCGGCCGCCGTAGACGGCGTTCCCCATACGTGCCGAACTGCCCGCCAGCTCGGCGGCACGCGGCACCAGGGATCGCCACCGGGAACCCGGGCTAGCGGCATTACCCAAGGCTACGATTCGGTCCGCTCTGTAGTTCAGGCTCTCGACCAGGCGCGTCAAATGGCCGGATTCATGCCCGACTTGGGCGATGAAGGCCGCGATTCGCTTGGGCGTGACGATGCCGTACTTGCTCATCGCAGTATTCAAGACACCGACAAAAAGCCCGGCCTGACGGCCAGCGTTCGGGAGGATCAACAGCAACTGCTGCAGGGTGATAGACATGTTTTCTCCAGGCAAAAAAAGCCGCCAAACGGCGGCGGTTTCTAGTTAAACGGGGGTTTCAGCGAGTCACGTCAAAGCTGTAGAACCCTGACCTCCTTGGTTTTTTTCGCCTTTTTACCCTTGGCCTTGGCCTTGCCCTTTTTGCCGCCATTGCACTCGACGGTGGTCGACCAGCCTGCCTGGGTGAATACCTGCTCAACTGAGTCGACCAGGTACTCGCCATCGATGCCGACCTTGAAGCCCGTGGCGTTTACCGACCGCTCGGCAAACAGATCGGTACGCCCAGGCATTTCAAGACGAACGCCTGCCGAAGATCGATTGAAGGCGGTCAGGCGGGCCTTAGCGGCCTGGGTCGCGGCGGTCTTGTTGGGGTAGATATGACGGTCTGTATGCACCGCCGGCAGCCCGTCGGGCGCATCCGTGTTGTCCAGGCTGATCAGCTTCAGCTCACCGCTTTTCTTGTCCTGGTGCTTGGTGGCCACTGCCTTGTGCGTGTTGCGATCGCCTAAGCGGAACTGCCACCGACTGACATCGGCGGGCGTGATGGTGACGGCGCCAAAGGCCTTACCGCTCGCACTGGTGCCGCCGTCGCGTGTCATGACAATCAGCTTCCCATCGGCCACCTTGGCCGTGCAGTCGTGCTGCTTGGCAATGCGGGTGATGAAGTTGAAATCAGACTCGCTGAGCTGGTCAGCCCGGGGCACGTTCGTGGAGACGTTGCACACCGGAGTCCAGCCGTTGCGGCCAGCCACGTCGGCTACGATCTTGGACAGTGGCACATCTTCCCAGCTACCGCTGCGCACCGTCTTTCCGGTACCGCGCATGTCGCCGGCCTTGCCGCGCACGACGATGGTGTTAGGCGGGCCGGATATCTCTACCTCATCCACCATATAACGGCCCAGCCGCACCATGGACGTTTCGGCATAGCCCAGGTAGATCTCAATGCCGGCGCCGCGCTTGGGCAGCGCCACGGCGCTGTCGCGGTCATCGATGCGCAGCTCGAAGTCGTCCGACTCCATGCCGGGCTTATCAGTGGTTTTCAGCAATAACAGGCGGTCATTGATCAGCGCGGTAATGTCTTTACCGTCCGCAACGACGCGAAAGCGAGGGGTCATGGTTCACCCAGTTACCCCGCCAACGCGGGGGAATGTTGGCGGCCGTTACGCGTAACGGAAGGAAAGGACAGCCAGGCCTGGCTAATCCCAAAGCATCACAAGTTCTTCAGTGGGTGCCGGCATGTCCGGCAGGATAATCACCACACCTGCCCGATACGGCTGAGCCTCATCGGCCAGGCCCTGATTAGCATCCAGCACAGCCTCCACGGTGCCGTTCAGGTGGCCGTAGTAGTTGTGACAGATAGTGTCCAACAGATCCCCGTCAGACGTTCTGCATGTCGTCGCCATAGCGTACAAACTCCAGGGTAAAGCCTTGCTTACGCGGGATGCCGCCGCCCAGCAGCGCGCTTTGTTCTTCCTCGACGCTGGTCATGCACCAGCTGCCCAACACGTCGCCGTAGCCGGTGGTCAGCGTCAGCGGCTGCAACTTGCCCCCCAGGGTTCGCAGGGTGTCCAGTTGTTTGATGCCACCCCTGAAGCCCGGGAAGATGGCGCCCTTCAACGTCAGCTTTTCGTCACCCATACCGATAGCCTGTTGCGCCGGTCGACGCGTCAGCCGCTCCTGAGAGGCCCAGCGAAACGCAGACGAACGCCGCAGCTCATCAAAGGCCGCCGTGTCTAGGTTGAAGAAGTACGGCTGTTGTTTCGGATCACGCGGCTGCATGATCATCAGGTGCGGGAAGGGTTTTACAGCTTCCGGCGCAGGTGTGGCATCAGCCGCAAAGGCCCCAGTCGGAATAATGCCCGACAGTGAAGGACTGACCTTGCCGGCGATGTTGTTGATCGCCGTCGCAGCCCGCCCTGCCTGTTCTTTCAGCGCACCCAAGCGCTCGTCAATCTGAGACGCAGCCCGGGTTGCTGCGCTGTACACCGACACTACCTGGCCAACCTTCGCCTGGGCGGCCGTTACACCGCGCATAACCCGCTGTAGCTTTTCGCCGATGGCTGGTCCCACAAACGGAATGCCTTCCAACTCCGAGGCCGCGCCGCTGAGTTCACTGATCGCCCCGTCTACCGGTGCGATCATCCCATCCAGGCTACGGCGACCAGTCTCACCCGCCGCCGCCAGGGACTTAACGCTTGATTGCAGCTGCTCCATGTAGCCCATAAATCCCCCAGGTCAAAGATGCGCGTCGTCGTAGAGCTTGCGGCTTTCCAGCTGTTGAGTGATTTCGCGCTGTTGCTGTGCGATGTATGGCTGAAGCTCGCGAGCGAGCTGCGCCGGATCCTTCACGTCGCCCTGCACGGTCACCTGAATCGGCGCGCTGATATCAACCTTTTGCTCGATCTTCGGCGCCGGCGGTTTTGGCGGTACCGCCATCAGCGCAACCCCAGCGGGTGTGCTCGATGCCGGCTGCGAAGCCAGCGAACGAACGACGTCACCACCCACCGGCCCAGGCGTCTTGACGGCGCCAGGCATCAGCAGAGAGCCATCACCTTTAGGCGCGAAAGAAGTCGCGATATCGCCGAGCACCGGCGGAATGTCTTTGCCGGCGTTGACCATCATCAACGGACCGGCATCGGGCATTTTCTTCAGCCCATCGTCGCCGCCGAAGAACGACTTGCCCAAATATCCGCCCAGAGCGTCGCCACCCAGGCTGCCCAGGTAGGCACCCAGCAACCCACCGACCACCGTGCCGATTATCGGTACCGCCGAGCCAATCGCCGCACCGGCCGCAGCGCCGGCAAGCGTGCCCGCCAAGCCCCCCGCCGCCTCGCCATAGCCTTCGGCTTTTTCATCGCGGGTCGTGGCGTTGTCATAGGTATCTTTGATCTTGTAACCAGCCTCAATGACCGCCAGGGCCGCAGGCAGCTTGGCGCCCTTGGGTAAGCCCAAACCGCGACCACCCGCCTTGCCGCCCCTCCTACCTTTGCCGCTGCCATCTACACCACCATCCAGGCCGCCCAAGCCACCTGCCGGCAGATTGGTGACGATTACCTTTTGCGGGATGTTCGGATTGCCCATCAGCGAACCACGGCCGACGTTCAGCAGGCCCTTGCCGATCTTGAGCGCGCTCAGCGCGGCGCCCAACGTGACTGCGCCTGCAGCAACCGCAGCAATCACCGCCGTAACTGGTTGGTACTTGTTGGCCAGGTCAGCCAGCGCATAGCCAACCTTCCCCAGGCCATCCGCGACCTTATCGGTCAAAGGCCGCAAACCATCTCCAAGGCTGATCATGGAGGCTTCCATGCCCGCCGTGGCCTCCGCCCATCTGCGGTTGGAGGTTTCGCGGGCCTTAGCGGCGTCCGACTCGATCTTGGTCTTGCCGTCGGTTTTCTCGATCGTGACCATATCGGCCTTGATCTTGTCGCCGTATTTGATCTGCGCGAGCAAACCCGCACTGGCGCTCTGATCGCTGACGATGTTGGCTAGGCCAGCGGCTTCAGTCAGGGCCACCATGGCCTGCTGTTCCTCGGCGCTGCCGTCCGCTGCCGCCTTGATCTTGGCCTTGAGGGCCTCGATCTTTTTGGCCTTCGCCGGATCCTGACGCTTGATCATTTCCTGACTGAGCATGATGAAAGCGTCAACCGGGTTGGCTGCCTTGCCGCTTTTCGTCGCGGCCAGGATCGAGCCGGCCAGGTCGTAACCTTCCTTGGCAAAGCGCTCCTGGCTGGTACTGCTGATCACCGCGTTCAACAGGTTGTTCATGTTGGTCGCAGCGGCCGCAGAGTCCTGCGTTTGTGAGTATTGCGACTGCAAGCTGGCCCCCAGAAAGCGAACCGCCTCCGGGCCTTCCATGCCCAGGCGCTTGATGTTACCGAGCATGGACGGCAGATACCGAGCCATGTCCTTGGGACCGAAGGCGCCGATATCCCCGGCTGCAGCGACCTGACCCAGCATGCCGGCCATGTCCTCTTTCTTAACCCCGGCCTCCTTGAACGAGTTGATCAAGGTGGCAATAGTTTCGGCTTCCATGCCCTGCCCATCGATCAGATCGGCAATCTGGCCGGCATAGGCACTGGCTTCCTGCCAATCAACACCCTTTTCGATCAGGCCACCAACCGCCTTGGCGAGCAGTTGACGGCTCATGCCCTTGTCGTCCGCAATGGTCGAAACCATCGCAGTCATCTTGCCTTCGTCATCTGTGCCGGCTGTATGCGCCCACAGCGACATCTGGCGCATTTGCGCCTGATAGTCGCCTGATATCTTGGTGGGGATAGCGACCGCCGCTGACAGCGCCGTCGCCTGGCCGAGCGAACTTTTCAGCCCGTCCTTACCCTGCTTGATTTGAGTGTGGCCGAGCGCCTTAAGCTCAGCCCCACGGGCCACCTGGCCCAGTTTCTGGTACTCGTTGCGCAACTTACCGACCTCCACACCCTGGTCCTTGAGGGTTCTGAGGTTGGTCTCCAACTTTTTCAGCAGGCCGTCAGCCGAGGCTGAGCCGGTGTCATGGGCTTTTTTCCACTCATCACGCAGGCGGATGGTGTCGCCAATGGTGCTTTGAAGTACCCGGGCCTTGGTGCCCTGGTCGCTGAGTTTCTTGATACGCCCTTCAACATCCTTGAAGGCAGCGCCGACGGTCGAACTGATAGCACCGCCGATGACGACGCCAAGCGCCAGGTTGTTCGCCATGGGGTCACTCCGAAAAGGTCCAGGCGGCTCACTCCTTGAGCCACCAGATCATCGTTGAGAAAGACATAGACTCGATCTCGCTGGCCGAGAAAGACATTTCCCGGGCCAGCCGCTGAGCCAGCTTCCTCTGTATCTCTTCGCTAAACCCGGTCTTCGCGCACCAGGCGAAAATAGGCGGCCTGCAGGCGCTTGTAATCACGCACACTCAGTTCACCCAGATCGTTTTGGCCTGCATCCGTCAGGCTAGCGAACAGGATCATTTCGCTTTGCTCCTCATCGTCCGGGGCGGCTTTGGTCGCGGCACGAACTTCGCGAACGGTTGGGGAACGCATGGTCAGCTGATCAGTTTCGATCTGATTGACCTTGACGATTTTGGACAGTTTGATGGTTGCCGAGTCAGCGGTGATCGTCAGCCATTCCGGGATTTTGTTGATGTCTTGAGGCATGGGTATTTTCCTTAAAGGCCGAGGTCGCGGCGAACAGATGCCAGTTGGTCAACGCCGTTGATAACGCGAACCGCGTTAACAGGATCGATTTCAAACATACGCAAGCCAGCGACTTCCAGCTTGTAGTAACTGACGCTGACGGCGTACTTGAATTCAGCGTCGCCGCCCGGCTTCCACTCACCTGGGTCCAGCTCCGAGACCATCCCGCGAAGGGTGGCGACCACTGCAGTAGTTGCCCCCTTCTGTCCTTTGAACGAGCCACGGAACACGGCGTTGAACGCGGTCTGATCAGCCAGGCCAAAGAACTTCATCGCCTCACGGCGTACACCTTTGGTGCTGAAAGACGCCTCCAGCTTTTCCATGCCCTGGTCCATATCGATGGGGGCATCCATGCCACCGCCCTGGTACTCGCCGGTTTTGATCTTCAGCTTGGGCAAGCTCAAAGTGGGCACGTCGCCGGCGAAGCTCATGCCGTCGACAAACATGTTCATCATGAACAGCGTTTGGGGAATCATGGACATTGCGAAGCCTCCTTAGGCTTTGGTTTCGATGACTTCGGTGATCCACTGATTAGTGACTTCAACGAGGAAAGTGGGGTTCTCAGCCGGCGGCACGTCGGTGAAACGGATGCGCCAATAGACTTTGCCCTGCTCCAGCTGACTGGCAGTATTCAGCTCGTCGTCCGGGAACACTTCGAAGTTGATAACCGCGCCCTGCTTTTTCAGGTCGCGCATGAAGTTTTCCAGGCCTTCGGTCACATCGCTGACGTAGGTCTTGGTGATCGAGCGGTCAACCGCCCACTTGTGCCCGTAAAGGATCGCGTCCATAACGATGTCCTGAGTGCGCACACGCGTCACGAAGGCCCACTTCGGATCGCTGGAACAGGTGCGGTTGCCCCACAGGCGGTAGCCGTCGTCACGGATAATCGTGGTGATGTTCGCGTTGTTGAGCAGGTTGGCCCGGCACGTTGCGTCGCCGTCCAAAAACTCAATCGGCCGCGTGGTACCGGTGATGCCGACAAACTCCTTGTTCGACGGCGAGGCCCAAAAGCCGTATTCGTTATCGGTCCAGGCGAACAGGCCAGCCACCCAAGCCGACGCTGGTGCGTCCACGGGTTCACTGAGACCGGTGTCCCAGGTCTGCACGCCAGGATCCACCAGAAACACGCGCTTGCTGCCGAAGTTTTCGGCGTAGGCAATGGCAGCCTCGTCGGTGGTGTTCGGGCCATCAACGATGGCGAGGCCGCGCAACTTGCCGGCGAGCGCATCGAGCGACGTGGCCACGGCCTGGGTCGCGCTGTGACCCGGGGTAATCAGCAAACGGGGCTGAGCATTGAAACGGCTCTTACCGTCAAGCAGCGCCTGCATGCCGGTACGCTGACCATCCGCCAGAACGCCACCGATGATGGCCGAGGTCTGCAGCGCGGGTGTGGCCAGCTTCTCGACACCGCACGCCACGATCACCGCCTTGGCGCGCATGTAGATAGCCTTGATCGACTTGGTGATCGCCGCGTCTTCGCCCCAGGCAGCCACCGCTTCGCTTTCGCGAGTGATCAGCAGCACCTGGTTAGGCTTAGCCGTCACCTTCGGCCCCGGGGTGAAGGTGTCGCACAGACCGATAATCGAGGAGGACGGCAGCGAGATAGTACGTGCGCCGGTGTCCACATTGGTGACGGTCACACCGTGAAAGAAACTCATAGGGCAATCTCCAGAAACGAAAAAGCCCCGCATAAGCGAGGCCGTGGGTTGTTCGTGTTACGCGTAACGGAAAAGAAAACGCCCCGTCAATGCGGGGCGTCTATTGGATTTGCTCGGCGATCCAGGCCGGCGGCACTGGCCGCTGCTCAATGTCGGGAAAGTCCGGCGATTGTGGCCAGTCGCGCAGATCCTGCATGTACTCCAACAGCTCAGTGAACTGCTCAGCGGAGAGTGTTGTTTCACGGCTGATTTCCAACTGGTCACGGTGCCGCTCACGCAACCACATGAGACTGGCCAGTTCCCCATCACGCCACGAACGCTCGGCATCAACATCAACACCAACCGAAAGTAACGGGACATAGACGTCAGAAAACACCTCGCCTGGCAACAGTTCCTCAGGTCCACCGATAGACCGGCAGCGGTAAACGCCGTCATTACGAACAGCAAAACTCATAACCCGTCCTCCCAGCCCATGACCTGCGCCACAGCAGTCGCAGCGGTCGCGCAAAACAGGAAGCTCATACGCCGCAAAATGAACTCGCCCTGCGCAGTAGGCACAGGACCAGAGGCGTTATAACCACCCGCAAACGGGAACCCGTTCAACTGCGCCGGGCTCAGGTAGCCAGTTCCCGGAGTTGAGGCGAAGGCCCCCTCAGGCGCAAAGCCCACGTAGCCCCCCGTACACCCGGCAACCAACGAAACCTTGCGGGCCGTTGGCGGCACAAGGTTCGCGAGCGACACCGACACCGGCGTACTTGCGGCGCCCGACACAGCCATCGGGTAATTGAGCGTATTTGTCGCCGCTGTCGGATCGAAAAGGAGAAGGTTATCGATCTGCGTGTAAGCAAATGGCACCCCGTTCGGAGCAGTCAATAACATGCCTACGCGCGCCTTTGATGTATATCCAGCAGGCAGCACCGGCTCATAGACGAAGCGCAAAGACGCCGCAGCAGTCGTAGTCAGCGCCAGGGCGCTAACGTTGATTTGAGACGGCGACTCAATGCTTTGCACAAAGGAGCCGGCAGGGAATGCCGAACTCGACAGCTGCATCCCAACACGCAGTGACGCGGTACTGGGCAAACCGGTAACAACCGCAGAACCCGCAGTGGTCGCTCCGGTCAGCACAGGGCACAGCGCGGCGATGAACGCCTGGGCCGCGCCATTGATAGCCCACAACGAGTAAAAACTGGACGCCGCCAATACCCCGCTATCCAGGCCATTGGCTCCGACAGTAGCCAGATTGATCGCAGAAGAAAGACCGCTGATACGACGCGCTACACCGGCCCCGTCTTTGACAATCACCTGATCAACGCGGGCCGAGATAAGCGAGCCGGCACCGGTTGCACTGATCAGGATTCCCCGGTAAGCGCCTTGAATCGAGAGGTTTCGGGTTTTCTCGACTTCGCTGGCCAGGGCTGCAACATCGATATTCCCCTGATTGATCGGAGCGTTCCAAGCCTTGATGCACCACATCACCGCCAAGTTGCGCGGTCGTGTTTCATCCGAGCCCGTCACGCCGGTTCGCATATCACTTGCAGCGCCACTTACCCACGGTGATGCAGAGCCGCCGCCAGACGCGCTTACAGATCCATAGGTTCCACCCGACCACATTGCATGATCGTGCTTCTGCATGGATTGGGCCTGAGCACTGCCAATTACCCGACCAGCATCAACCCCGCGCCCATGGTCCCAGCCCCGCAGGAACTCACCGCGCGACTCGGGCAGGCGAAAGTTACCGGCGCCCTCGTCGCCCTTGTTGAACGCGCCGCCCAGGAACGTCGCCAGGTCTGGATACGTCGCAACGCTTTTGACGCTACCGTCCAGCTCCAGAAAGCCCGGCGCCACCTTATCCACGGGAAAACCGATCATCGAGCCCACCGGCAACGCCGAGGCCTGGGCGATCATTGCCGTGATTTGGTCCTTGGTATACGTGTCGGTGATGCCATACCCCGCCAACGTGGTCGGGTTAGATCCAGAAACGAAAACGCCGCGATCATTGACCGTCACCTTGGTGTAGGTGCCAGCAGGCTTGTTCGCAGGCAGAAGGCCGTTAACCGCCTCATCGACATACTGACGCGTAGCCAGCACCACCGCCGGGTCGATTTTGAGCTGAATGTTCGAGGTGCCGTTGGTGATAATGTGCATCCGCACCACCTGATTGCGCCCCGAGCCCTGGGCCAGCACTGGCTTGTAACTCGGCGGCGCGTTGGCCACCGCAGAAAACACACCGTCCTTATCCTCCAGGGCCAACTCGCGCACCCACCAACCACCCACGTCGGGCGGCAACACCACCTCGGCAATCAGCACATTGGCATCAGTCGGAGATACACGCAGCTGATTGATCTGCGCACGATAAACTTGATTGACCAGCTTGGTCTGCGAAGGACTGGGCACCGGATCGGTGCCGTTCGCATCGCCGATCAACATGTAACGCGGCTCCCACGGAATACCGAGGGCATCGCAGTTGGTCTTCTTGGCGGCCCCCTGAGTGGTGATCATGCCGCCAAAAATAGAATTCTTATCAACCATGTGAGTACACATCCAGTTCGTCGAGGGTGTATTCGCTTACGCCTGCATGGCCTTGAATCACCACGTCGATATCGGGGTTGGCCCAAGGGTAAACGTCGATTTCATCACCGTCATAAACAGCGAAGCCGGTATAGGCGTTAGCGCGAGTTTCGAGCGTTATGTCGAGGCCCGTCAGATGCCGGCTCACGGGCTTGGCGTCGTCAATCAGGCGCTCCAGCTCACTGAACATTTCTTCGGTGATACCGGTGTCGAGTACGCCGACCCTAAGGGCGAAGGTCGCCGGCGCGCCTTCGGGTACCGTCTGCCACCACTCGATCACCTCCAGCAGATAGCCAAGCGGCTCCACCACGCGGCGCAGTGCGCCGATGGTTCCTTTGCGTGAGTGGATGTAAAACGACGCCCGTACCGCGTTGCGCTTGGCCGCCTCCGTCCAGCGATCGTCCCAGCGATCAACAGACCAGGCCCATGCGAGGTGGGGCAACAAATGAACCGGACACGTCGCGGGGTTGTAGAGCGAGCGTAACGGGATGACGGTCTGGTTCGAACTCGCCGCCTCAATCGCACGCTCCAACTGGGTGCTGTTATTCGGCAGTAGGCTTTTCATGTCACTCCCCCAGCTTGACGCTGTAGCCAGTGCAGAACGCCGCTTGCGCCTTTGTAGGGGCCAGATCCTGCCATCCGGTCAACTCAACGCGTGAAACCGCAGGCACGTGCACCTGCGCATCCACCGCTGAACGCGCCACCTCGACGCCCAAGCGTTTGCGTGGGTTGATCCAGGCCGCGAGCCGTCTTTCTGCTTCTGCCAGCGCCACGGCGCTTTCAGGGCCGGGGCCTTTCATGAACAGCACCGCATCAACGCGGTACGGCAACACTTCGGCGCTTTGCACCGTCACCCGATCACCCAGCGGCCGGACGTTTTCATCATTGACCGCAGCCGCTACCACAGACAACAACTCAGGACCGACCGCTCCGTCACCGGACAGGCCAAGCACCGTGACCGTAACGCACGCCGGGGACGGGCTTTCAGCGGACGCATCGGCCACCAGTGCCGATGCATTGCGGGCATGGCGAATGTAGCTGTTGCGCGGCCCGGCTGTTGTCAGGCCCTCATACGCCATCTGGATTCGCTCGCGGTAAGCGTCATCGCTTTCCGTGATCTTTTCCAGCGGCGGCACTGCGCTTAGATCTTCAGCCTGGATCACCAGGCGCGGGGTGTTGACGTTCGCACCCAACTGATCGAGGTCGCCACGAATGGCATGGGCCAACAGTAAAGCCTTGGCCGCATCGTTCACCCGGGCGCGATCACCGATACGCGCATAAGCACCGGCCTCCAACAACTTGACCACCGGATCACTCTCCAGCGGCGCACTCCAGTTGTCGCCCATGAATTCACGGAAGACACCGAGCGACTCCGTGTAGACCTCCTCAAAATCCAGAGGCTCAAGCACGTCCGGCGCCGGCAACTCGGACAGGTCGACGATACTCATACACTCACCTCTAACAATACGCTCTCGCCCAGGTAGCGCCCGGTGACTTGGATCTTGATCAACCCGCCCAGGACGGACACAGCCTGCACGCGCTCCAGCTTCAGCCGAGGCTCCCAGCGGCCTAACGCCCTGCTCGCCTCGGCCTGAACCGCGCCCTTCCAGCCTTCGTTGACCGGCAGATCCACGTAACGGCGCAGCTTGCTGCCGTAGTCCGGTCGCTGCCGACGGCTGCCAAGCGGAGTGCTCAAAATGTCAGCGATGCTCTGCCGCAGATGCGCAATGCCCGAAATGGGCTGGCCGGTGTGGCGGTCCATTCCGATCATCTAAGTCACTCCTGCAGTAGTTCGAATTCCTCGTTGGATTTGAGGTAATCCAGCGCTTCAGCGTCAGTTGCCGGCACCGACACACGCTGCTTGAGGACCACAAGAGCGCGGCCACTGTCGGGCAGAATCAGGGTGCGAGAGGTATAGAGCTTGTCGCGAAACGTTGAGCCAGACCCAGCGCCGGCAAGGGGTGTTTCAGAAGTCTTGGCCATGGTTTCTCCCGGGCACAAAAAAGCCCGCTCGCGGCGGGCCTGTGAAATTGAACGGCTAGTGTTTGTGGTTCGCGCTGTTGCCGCCAGCGTCAAGGATCTTGCCGGCACTGGTGATGTCTTTCACCGCGTGCAAGGCGCCCTGGACCGCTACGTTTTTCGTAACGGACAAAGAGCCTTCAATGGCAACGTCTGCAATCAACTTAACGTTGGTAGTCGTGACCGTCACCGCGTTATCCGTAACCACCGCCTCGGTCGCGCCTACCTTGATGGTCACCGTGCCCGTGGGCAAAGTGATGGTGTAGCTCCTGGCCTTCCAGTCGTAGACCAGGGAGCCGCCATCGTCGAACCGCCACACCTCGACATGATCACGGTTATCCGGTGGGGCACCGGCGCCGCCATACAGCCCAGGTACAAAAGTGCCAATTCCTGCCTGGCCGCTGGGATTGAACAAAATCCCCTGCTCGCCCAGGCTCGGCGCACGCCAGTGTCGAGCCTTCCCTGCCGCCTGGCCGTGCCAGCGCACCCAGGCGCTGACCCAGTCTCCCGACTTGACCCGCACGGCCGGGGCCATCAGATCGACCCCAACCACCACACACGGCATCAACATGGCCGCGATCATCCGGTCATGCTCGCCCGTCTGATAACTCATGGCGCGCCCCCTGGACTATCAACGTCCGGGTACGCTTCAAGGTTGAGTTTGAGCATGCTCGGCTTCTCTTCAGGGAAAGGCCAAACCTCCACCCCCAAATAGACTTGGTGAGTCCACTCGACCACCCACACGACATAGCCATCCAGCTCAGGCTTGGTCCAATCCTGAGTGGCTCGCTCAAACTGGGCAACGTTGACGTCAAGCCCCCAGCTTTGCTGCCGGAGCAGCACCGCCAGCTGCGAAACCAGGTGCACCGCTTGCTCGTGGTGATTGGCCTTGATCGGGTCAACAATGATCCGGGCTTCAAACTTACAGACCAGGCTGGACTCGCCAGTACCGATATCGATACCCGGTTCAAACTCAGCCATTTCGAGAAACACAGACGGCAGTGGAATGCCTTGGTTTTCCTGTATATCCGGCCAAAACACAACCTCCTTGATGCCCGACAGATGCTCCGTCAGGTGTTGCTCGATAGCCTGGTACAGCTGACTCAGGCTGAACGGCTCATCGGACATTGGCGCTCCCCTTCAGATACTTCTGCAGTTCGTAGTTGAGCTCTTGCTCGAGGACAACCAGCAGCTGTTCATCGGCGCGTTTGATCCACGCCTCAAAGTGCGGCCGGGCTTGCTCCAGCGATACCTTGGCTTTCGCCAGAGGAAAGCGGTTGTCGTTTTCCTCAACGAAACCACTGCGCCGCCGCCCTTGAGTCGCCTCGGGGTAGTCATCGCTGTTGAAGTGCTTGCTGGCAGTGCGGATCCAGATATCGGCGCTGTTGCCGTACACCTGTTTGTAAAACGCGCCCTGATAGCGACGCCCCGCCACCGACACACCTCTGCCGGTTTGACGCGCCCGACCGATGCGGCTGGCCTCAATCGCGTTGAGACCAAACCACAACTTGCCGCGCATGGCACCTCCGCTGGTGGGATACGCCCGCAACCGTTGCCGCACAGCGCCAATCGCGATGCGCTCTTGCTTGCCCACCGCCCTGGCGATATGCGTGCGCAGCCAACCCAGGGTTTTATTGATCGCTCGCCGTTGTGCGGCTGCTGCAGCTTTTGGCACAAGCCGGGCGAAGTCCTGAAAGCGCTTCAGGTCTGCCAGTGACGGCTGAATGTTGATCAACCCACCGTCGCGTTTTTGCTGTGCGTAGCTGCCGACACTCATGGACGCTTCCTCAAGATCAGGGCCACCAGGCCGTCACCACCAGGCTCCAGCTGCAGCAGGTCATATTCCCCGCCGCCGTCCAGCACAGGCAGATCGACGGTGACGCGCAGGCCTTTGATCAGGCCGTCCGAATCACGTACGCGGATCTCAAAGCGCGGCTCTCGGATGGCCGTTTGGGTCTTGCCAAACTGCGGCGCCTTCCATGGCGCCATGAACATGCCCAGCACCGGCTCAGCGCGGCCTTCGATCTGGGCTGAATCACCCAGGGTTTCGAAGACCACGTCGTCGATGTCCTCGATCAGATCGCGAAACGCCACGATCAGAGTTCCAGCAGGATCTGCGCCAGGGGACGCGTGCACAGGTGCAGCGGGTTGGACTGGGCTTCACCTGCTACACCCTTGTTGAAGGGCAGCGGCTCGATCTTGCTGTAGTACGGGATGCCTTGAGTGTTGACCGTTTCCATGTAGTCAGCCGGTGCGAACGAAGAGATGTACAGGTCAGGGACACCTTCGGGAATCAGCAGAGCCTTATCGTCATGGACGAACGAAATGCCTGCCACTTTGCCACGATAGCGCTCCCAGACGATCCCGCCGAACTCGAAGCTTTCCCGGGCATCGCCACGCAGGGCGGCGGCCTGCATAGTATTGAGATAGGTGTCTTTGACCGACTTGTGGACGATCAGCTTGTTCCAGAAGTTCTTACCGCAGAAGGCGCGAGAGCCAGTGCTGGTAATGCTGCCCAGCGCCTCTTCTTGCATGTCGAGCGCTTCGCCGGCGCGCACACGCAGCTCAGTGTCCGGGTTGCCAAGGCCCATCGGCAATTTCTTGCGCTGGACGCCGAAAGTTTTATAGATGTCCAGCAGCACGGTCTTACCGTCAGCATCCAACACCTGGCCGTTCAAGGCCCCCATGCGCTGGAATTCGTGAGTGGCATCCAGCTGACGGCGAGCCTTTGCCAGACGCTTGTTGACCACATCCTGCACAGACTGCAACTCGGTACGCGAGCCAAAAGCGCGAATGCCCTGGATCTCATCAGCCTTGATGGTGAAGCGTTCCGGCAGGTGCACGGTGTTGAAAGGGATCAGTTGACGCCTGGTCGCGCCGACCACCAGGCCAGAGGCACCGCGCTCACCCGCTGGCACCAGTGCCAGAGTGTCGCCGTCCTTCTCGATCTGAACAGTGATCGTGCTGATGCCCTCTTCGCGAAACAAGCCCAGGCTGCTGATGCGGCCCGGCAAGTATTCCTGATCATTGATTGCAGCGGTCAGGGAGGAAACGCTGAACGCGTCATCTTCAAAAATGGCGATATCGGCCATGGGGTACTCTCCAGAAACGAAAAATCCCGCACTCGGCGGGATGAATAAACAGGGTGATCGTCTTAACGGACGATGATGTGGTTGACGCCCAGGGCCTTTTCGGCGGCGGGATCGAGGCCGGTCAAATGCGCTTCGCTGACTTCGGCGAGCCGCACAATGGCACGACCGCGCCTTACCACATCAGATTCGCTCAATGGCCCGTAGAGGATCGCGATGGCGTTTTCAGTGCCATCCTCTGCGGTAGGCTTATACGGCGCAAATTCGCTGGTTGCGGTGATCAGGCCCAGGATCTGGCCCGGTTCGAGCGCGGCGCCGGCGGCGACATTGATCGCTTCGCGGGAAATGTTGCCAGCACCCTCGGACAGCAGGAACTCGCCTGCGTGCATCGATTCAATTTTCATGCTCTTGCTCCTTTCGAGTTTCCGTTCTGAGCCGCCTGACGGGAGCTCCAGATTGCGTGGGTGTCGACCTGCTTGGCCTTGACCGTGGGTTCGGGGTCACTGTCCAGCGGCAGGCTGTTGTTGATTTCAAAGCCGCCGCCGCTGCCCACCAGCTTGTCGAACAGTCGCGCCCTGACTGCGGCTTCGTCCAAGCCGGCGGTGATGAATTCACCGGTCAGCTCGGGCAGTCGTGCGGCAACGCACAAACCGTGCAGGGCTTTGGCCTTGGTCAGCGCCGCCTGGATCACAACTTCGCTTTCGAGATTGGTTGATGCCAGCAGTGGTTCCACCAGGTTACTGATGCCTGCAGCAGCGCAACCTTGCGTGACCATCAGTGCCAGTTTTGCCGCGTCCACCACGGGAGCCGGCGCCGGTGGATCGTTCGGCGCTGGCAGTTCCACCTCTGGATCTTCATCGAGCTGGGCCAGCAACTCAGGCGGGGCATGCTGGAACCGCTGCAACACACTTCCCTGGCCGAGACAGGCGCTAACCTTGAGGCCGTCACCCACCTCATCAGCGAGGCCCAAGGCCACCGCTTCATTGGCCGTTAGCCAGGTTTCAGCGTTAACCATGCGCCGCAGCTCGGCCTCGTCGATGTCCGGCGCCTTGGCCTTGTAGGCCGCGATGATCGCTTCCAGCGTTTGGTCCAGCACATCGGCAACGCGGCGAAAGTCTTCCGCATCGCCACCGGTGAAGGTGTAGGGGTTGTGAATCATCAACATCGCATTGGCAGCGATCACCACCCGGTGAGCGCCACATACCGCGACACTGGCCGCGCTGGCCGCCAGGGCATCAATACGACCGGTGCAACGCTCGCCCAAGCGCGACAACGCGTTGTGGATCGCCAGACCGTCAAACAGGTCACCGCCGATGCTGTTGAACGCAACAATCACCGGTGACACGCCGTCATCCATGGCGCGCAGATCCTGCACGAACTGATTGGCGGTGACGCCCCAAGCGCCGATCTCGCCATAGACGAAGATCTCGATGTTGCGCTGCTCGGCTTCGCCGCTGGCCTGGAGCGTGTACCAGCTCTTGTCCGCGACGGTTACCTGCTTACCAGCTTTGTCGTAAACGCGAGGTTTCGCTTTTTTGCTCATGGTTGTTCCTTGTCATCAATCGTCTCGATGGCTTCAAGAGTCGTGTAGTTGAGTCCGAGGTGTGTGGCCCTGGCGAGATCGGCGGCGTTTTCCGTGTCGACCGTTTCCGCGTCGTAGCCCGTGCGCAGCACCATCTCGCTGCGCGACGCAAAGCCTGCCTTCACTTCCATGCTCCGTGCCTGTACGTCCTGCACCGGCTGGATGTAGGCCCACCCTTGCGGTACCCAACGGGTGCGCAGGTATTCGCGACGTCGTTGCGCGTAGTCCTCAAGCACCAGGGCACCGGACAACACCGCCATGTCCATCCAGGCCGCCCGCACCGGGCGACACAACTGATGCACATACACACCAAATTGCAGCTGCTCCAGACGCCGCCGGAACTCGTTGAGCACCACCCGGAGCGCCCGGTCGTTGACCTCGCGCATGTCGCCGGTGAGGATCTCGTAAGGCGTGCCCGAACCCGCCGCCGCAGCCATCAGCTGCTGCCGCATAAAATCCGGGTAGTTGTTGCCGGCATCTGGTGGCTTGGAGAATTCCACCTCTTCACCTGGACCCAGCTCCTGCATGGTGCCGGGCTCCAAGGCGACCATAGGCGTGAAGCCATCGCGGTCAACATTCAATGGCATGCCTGTAACGGGATCGCGAGGCTGCTGCGTTGCCTCCGGTGCCGGGCGCTTGATGAAGCCCGCGAAGAGGTTCGCCACTTCCTGCCGGAACAGCACCGCGTCGTCGTAATTATCCAAGCTGCGCAGGCGCTTCAGCACCGGCGCCAAGCGCGGTACGCCGCGCAACTGCCCGGGCTCCATCGGTTCGAAGATATGCAGCACCTGGGCCGCAGGAACGCGTACCAGTTGGTTGTAACCCGCATTCAAAGACGACGAGTCACGCGGATGCGCCAGATACATCCAATACGCCACTCGCTTGCCGGCAGGGCTGAACTCGATCCCGGCACGGATGACATTGCCGTTTTTGGCCGCCTCGAACTTGTCGTGAGGAACAAATTCAGGCGCCAGCGCCTGCAGCTGCAGCGGCACTGCCAAACCTTCGCTCGGGCTGCGGGGTCGCAATCGCACAAAGCATTCACCGGCCGTTTCTACGGTGCGCGCCACCAGGGCCTGCATGCCGTAGAAGTCGGTCAGCTCATCGGCGTCTGCCTCATCCACCCAGTCATCCCACAGCTGCTGCTTGAGCTTGCGCAGCTCGGCGTCGGCCGTGGTCGGCCTGGGCGTGATGCCGGTGCCGATCAGGTTGCTGACGCGTTTGTCGATGACGTTGAACGCATAGGGGTCATTGCGCACGGCTGCCCGAGAGCGCGCACGCAGGTTGCGCAGTGCCGGGGTGTTGATGCTGTTGATGCCGTTGTCGGTGGCCTCCCAACTGGCCGAACGACGGCCCTCCCCGGCGCCTTCGTAACTGGCCTTGATGTTCGACGGCAACAAGAATCCGTTACGGGTCAGCGTCGGATAATGTCGGGCCATTAGATTCCCTTGCCTCCGTGGGTAAGCCGAATCACGCGAGAACGCGGCCCGGCGGCTTGGCTCAGCGACGTGCGGATCTCGTCGCGGGCCTTGAGCAGTTCGTCGATAGAGCGGTACTCCACCGTGCGGTCGCTGTAGCGCACGGTCTTTTCACCGCGTGCAATGGCGCGCTCGATGACTTCGAGGTGCTTCGGGGTAAACGACATATCAACGTCTCTTCAGGTAACCGCTGGTGGAGCTGCGGCGTTGTGGGGGTGCAGCGGGTCGCGGCTGGACCACAGGTGCTGCAGGTGGTGCTGCAGGTGCCGGTGCAGGTTGCGACTGACGCGCCGCAACCGGTGCTGGTGTTTCGTCAGAATCGACGCGCTCGCCTTGTACGGGCTTGACGCCCAACACATCGTCGAACAAACCGGACTGAGCCAGCGCTTGGCGTACCCGCTCCCAGTCGTGTTCTTGGTAGCGATTGATGCCCAGGTAATGCGCCATCGCCAGGCAGTACACCATCAGGTCGAGCGCTTCGTTGCGCTCGGCCTTGCCCTTGACCCACTCGATACGCTTGTAGCCTTTGACGTACCGGGCGACCTTGCGCTCGGCCACGCACTGGGCGAAGAACTCGTCCGGAAGGTCGTTGGCAAAGTGCAGCGAACCGGGTCCGTCCTCGAATGCGTAGCGGTTGTAGATCCAGTCCTTCGCGGTGTCGGTACCGACAAACCACAGCTCGGCGCCGCCGCGCTCGGTCTGCCCCTTCCACGTCACGTCAACCATGGATGGCCGCTGAGCGATCACCGGCTTACCGGGCTTGCTCGCCCCCTTGAGCGCGAATACGTTGCGCCAGCGCCGCACGCGGCAGAACTGGTACACCTCATCGGTGTGGTGACCACCAGAGTCGACGCCCGTCGCCAGGATCGCCAAGGCAACACCGCAGGGATGCCGGTATCGAGCTTTGAGCTTTTCGTCCAACACCGCCCAGGTACGTTCATCCGCAGGGTCGCCCCAGATCACTTGGTGGTCGACCACCCAACGTTCCATCCCAACACCAAAGCCCATCACCATCAGCTCCAGGCGGTTTGCCTGGACGTCGACGGCGCCGGTCAGCATCAGCACGCCCACCGGCATACTGCCGAGGGTGTAGGTCTCCAGTCGTGCCCGAGCGATCAGCACTTCAGCCTTGGTCTGCTCTTGCGCGCTGTCCCAGACCTTGGCGAGACGGGTGTTGTAGAACACCTGCATCAGGCCCATGTCGCCCTTGGCCTGGGCCTTTTTGGCGTCTTCAAACTCCTCGGCAAGCGAGGCCCAGTCCTTCCAACCAATTGGCGAGTAGAGGGCATTCAGGTGGAAACCCACCGTCTTGCCATCGCCGCTGCCATGGGCACGCCACTCGCCACGGGCGAGCATGTCGGTCTTGTGATGCTCCTCGATCAGGACGTCACATTCAGGCGCGGCGCACTGGTAGTGAACCGTGCGGTAGTCCTTGCTATAGAGCAGCCGCTCCCACTCCAACACCTGCATATGCCCGCATGAAGGGCACGGCACGTAGTAGTAACGCTGGTCGCTGGACTCGAACAGGTCCGCGATCCGCGAGGCGCCCTTGATCGTCGGCGAGCTGGAAAAGTAGATCTTGGCATTGCGCCCGAAGTTGGTCGCCCGCGTCTCTGCCAGCACGATGGGATCACCCTCCTGGCCGACGTCATTCTCCCAACGGTCGACCTCATCGCCGTAGATGTAGCGTGCCGACAATTCGGAAAGGTTCGCAGCCGAACCCGCCGTGGTGACGTACAAGGCGCCGCCCTCAAACTCCTTTGTATCCATGGTGTTGCGGGCATCCCGCGAGCGGCTGGCCGCTACTCGCTTCGCCAGTTCTGGGGTCGCCTTAATCGTCTTGCTGATCCGTCCGGAAACCCGCTTGGACAGGCTCAGACTGGGCAGCAGCGCCAGGATGTTGGACGGTGCCATGTGGATCAGCCCGCCCATCCAGTTCAAGGCGATCTGGGTTTTCATCAGCTGCGAGGCCACCATGGTGATGACTCGCCGGCAAGGGTGAGCCGGTGACAGGCAGCGCATGGGTTCGCGAGCGTACGGCGTCCGATCCGTGCGGTACTGGCCGGGCTCAGGGGCGCCGGTATCTCGCGGGATGCGCATGTACTCGTCGGCCCACTCGTCGATCCAGAGGTCAGGGTCAGGACGTAGTCCACGGAAATACGCCTCACGGTACGCACGGTCACCGTCAGGAAATTCCGTGGTCATAGGTCAGCTCGTTGTCATTGCTCGTTCAAGGTCGGACGAGGACATGCGCTCAGCCTCTTCCAGTGATTTACGAAGTGTCGCCGCCAGGTGTTTCTCGATGTCCCAGGGATCGGTCATGGTTGCAACCTTGTGGGACAGCTGGGGCAACAGGCCGAACAGTTGGTCGCGCAGATGGCGCCCCGCGTTGTACGCCCCCATCTCGACAGCATCCCTGGCTACCAGTGAGCCCTGCGCCTTGTGCAGCTCGATCTCGGCCAGTTGCGCCAGGTTGTGTTCGCGCATGGCGCGAGCCTTCTGGAAGTCGTGTGCCTTGGCGCCTACAGCAATAGGCTGCTGCGGCGCAGCCGTGTTAGTCGGCTCGACCAGGGGGGACAGTTGGCTGTAAACGTCACGCTGGATCCGGTCCTGCTGGTGTCGAGCAGCGACGGCGGCCTTGCTGGGGTCGGCGGTTTCGACGATCAGCGCTTCAGTTGCCAGCACGTCGACCATCTTGCCGTCCGGCGACAGGACCAGGCGATTGTTGCCTTTGAGCCAGGTGATGTAACTCGGCGTCCTGCCGATGCGAGCCGCGAAAGCGCTTTTAGACAGAAACAGTGGATCCGTCATAAGCCCTCCTTTTCAACGGCTTTTCAATGGAAACCTTTCAATTTCAATGGATTGAATTTCAGTAAGCTGGCAGCCCACCCGCTAACGCTTTCCCGCGGGTTTCATGCCCCGTGTACCTCGAATCCCCCCAGGGTCCCCGGCGATTTTTCGGCGCCCCAAAATCGTGCCACCCGGAAAATCGAGGCCTTCCGGGTCGACACAGCGGGCATAAAAAGCAAAGTGCTACCATCAGATAGTCCTTCCTCAGCAGAAGGCATGCCGAGGAAGGACGCCTCATCAATCACGAAGGGTAAAAGATGGCTAAATATCAAATTGCTCATGTCCGCCAAAGCGGTCAAGACATGATCATCTTTCCGCTGACGTCTTCGTTCGGCTCTCAGTCGAACACGTCTCAACAAGAGATCATGGACTCGCTCCAACAAGCAGCTTGGGGTGCAGACCTAGCTGGACACGTCGCAGTCATCTGGCAGTCCGGGAATCGCGTTCACTTCCGCGCCCCAACTGCCTGGCATTCGTTCTTCAGGTCCCCGGGCATCTGGGAATGGGTGATGACTAACATCAACAAGGAACTGACGATCTAACATTTCTGCGAGAGCTGCGGAGTTATCAGCTGCAACATCAGTACCCATGATCGGGCAATTCTGTTCCGCACGAGCCTGTAACAAAGCTGATTCCAGCGCAGCAATGATCTTCTCCAGCGTTCCATCCCGGCGGTAAGACAGACTTGTCAGGCCGCCGGTTTCTGTCTTCACCCACAGTACTTCTGAGCTTTTCTCAAAAACATGTACCTTCATGGTTCGGTCTCCTCTTACGCAAACTCACGCAACGCCTCTTGCAGCCGCTTGGCTTTGACGATGGCTTCAGCATTACTTTCGCGTTCAGCCTCTACCGACAGGGCTACCTCTTCGATGCGACCAGCCAATGCCTTCATGCGCTTGCTGAACTCGTCAGAAAGACTCACCACCTCTCCAGACAGTGCAGCCAACACATCCAATGCGCCCTCGGGCTTCTTGATCGAAACAACGGTCTGCTTGGCTACCTGAGTCACGGCCTGGTCCTTCCTGAGTTTTGGGGTTGCTGCGTCACGCTGAAACTTTCCGGGTACCGGCTCACGGATCAGTCCGGCATCTTTGAGTTCGCCAAGCGCGCGGCGTATTGCAGGGGCTGCGGCACCAGTGGCTTTGGCTGCCTGAGTGGCGGCGTGGATAGCGGGAACGCTCCAGCTCGTTTGGATCGGTACGTAACCAAAAACTTTCTGGGCAATAGAAGACTGCCCGGCGAGTATCTGCTGCTGCCTGGATTCGTTCATGCCTGAAGACCTGCTTAACGAGTGGATGGATGCTATTCAGCACGATTCGACTGGGAGGCTGTTTCGCATACGCCCAGCCGCTTGGCGGCCCAGCGTTCATAAAGGCCAATTGCAACATCGGCACCGGCCATTGCCGTGAGGCAACCCAAGCTGCCGGCGGTCCAGATAGACATGCCAGCCGCTATCATCAGCATCATGGCCGACACGCCACAGACGATGCAGGCACCCGATCGAAGCACCAGCCGCCGAACCAACGCCCAGCCCCGAGCCCCGTCCTTATCCGCTCGCCACATCTCACCCGATACGCCGCCGACCAGAGCCAGGACGATCACTAACCAGATCGGCATCTCAGCCAGCGCTTGCTGCTCATTTGTCATGTTGTGCCTCAAATGAAGGAGTGTGCCGGACACAAAAAAGAAAACCCCGCCGAAGCGGGGTTAAGTGACCGGTCTAGGGGAACCGGGTAAAGCTGCACAGCACGTGCGAGGTCAGCACCGAGGCGCAAATTCCATATCGTGGGGACTTTTTACCCCCTGAGTGCGAAACCGAAAAGGGGGCAATTTCGGTTAACCAGCTCGACGCAACTTTGACGCAGCTTTGAGGAGACTTTGAGGTAAATCACCCCGACCAGTGGTAAGCCACTTCCGGGCATCCGACCGCCCAGCAAGCACCTGTAACAGCCGAAGGTGCAGGCTGTGCACTTGATCGTAGTAGGTCCGCTTTACGCGGGACGTTGACCCGCACAGATGCAACTGCATCAACCACGTTGGCGCCGAGTCATCGGTATAACGAAGCACCGCCAGACGCTCCAGCATCTGACCGCGCTCATCCTGTCGACTGACCTCAGCCAGCGCCGCTGCAACCTCTTGCGCAACGGCGTCAATGCCAGCGCCGCCATTGAGTAGGCTGCGAGGCCCAGGCGTACCACGAGGAGCACAACCACCCCACTCCATGATCGTGGCCATTGGGCTGCCCAGACCGCCGGCAGTGCCACAGCGCCGCGTTTGCTCCCCCCAATGGTTCAACAGAGTTTCCATTTCTTCGATCATCGCCCCGCTCCCACGCTCAAAACCCAACCCGACACAGAAAACACCTTACCCAACACAAACCCAACACACCTAAAACCCTTTAAATTCAATAGCCTTAAATCAAATGTGTTGAGTGTGTTGGGTGTGTTGGGTTTAAGGGTACTCGCATAAGAAAAAAATCTTGCTGCCATGGACTCAAATAACGTCGCCCATGTGCGTGCGCGACGCCAAACCCAACACACCCAACACACAAGCCGGAAAGCCGCGAAATAGAAGGCTTTAAATTGTGTGGGGTATCGAAAACCAACCCAACACACACCCGACACACCCAACACACATATAGCCGGACTCATGCTGCAGCCGCCTTGATGTGGTCCCAGTTGTCGACGTTCCACCCCGCCAGGCGCGCCGCTGCCCGCCAAGTAACTACCGCTTTGCCCAGGTCGGCCGAGCTGAGTGATGGGGGCTGGGAAGCCTGCCCGTCGCGGGGAAAGAAGAAAGCTCCAAACTTGCGGTTGCTACCGTCAGTCCAGGGGATGGCGCGGGTCTTGTCCACCTCAGAGCCAATGAACAACGAGAACTTCGTCTGGCTCATCACGTGTTCTTTGTTGCGGTGGCACCACTCCAGGAACATCGCGTAGATGTCGGAGGACAAACAGGCGCCCCACATATCACGCCCAAGCTCGCCGTACTGCCAGAGGAACAGGAAAGTTTGCCAGCTGGCCCGGCTCAATGCCACCAACCGCTCACGCGCATCAGTGCTTGGCGGTCTGGTGCGCTGGTCGAAGTCACCTAGGTCAACGGACAACAACCACGCGTACAGCGCTGCAACACCACCATTCTCCAGCTCGCGGCCCACCGCTTTCTGGCGCTCCACCGGTAGCGTCTCCATCGGCCACAAGACCAACATTCGCCGATCACTGGGAGCGATCGGCCAGGGCATGATCTCGTTGCTGAGGAACGCGGCATTCATGTGGTTGGCCTCCTCCCAACCGTTGATAAACTTCGATTCCATGCGCACCGTCTTGCCGGTCACCAAGTGCTTGATCTTGCCCACCTGGTTGTAACGCTGATCACGGCTCACGACCTCTTCGAACACCGCCCACAACTTGCGGCTTTGCCAGGCGTTAAAGTTGCTTTCGAGCTGAGTCTGCCCGACCGTGGCCGCGTATTGCCCATAGAGCAAACCGAACGCATCGGCGAACAACAGGCTTTTACCCGAGCCCTCCATGGTCGAGTGGGCCAGCACCGCCGTATCCATCTTCGCGCCCAGGTGCTGCAACGGGTACGCCAGCCACTTCACCAGCCAATCGCGTGACGACTGGTCGTGGTTGCACAGGAATGAAATCAACCACCGCAGGTTCTCGCACGCGGCATCGTCACGCGCCGGCTCCATGGGCAGCCCGTCGAATGTGTTGATATAAATGTTGGGATCCTTGGTCATCGTCGGGTCGAACACGATGTTCTCCACGTCGACCACGCGCCGCTCCGGGCTGTTCAACCACATACCGTACATATCACCGAGGGCCATCTTGACCGCGCCTTCGGCAACCCGCCGTTTCTTTTCCCTGTCCCAAACGTCCTTGGTACCGTCGATGTACACGTACCGTTCAATCGGCTCCAGGTTCAGAGCCCCACCCTTCTTGCCAGCCATCTTGCGGGCTTGCTCGATCTCTTTGACCTTGTCATCCGAGATCAGCTTTTTGGTGGTGTCGTCTACCCACTGTTTCGCCAATGGCTTACCGACGCGAGCCTCAAACGCAGTTTTCTTCATCACCCGCGCTTTGTCGAGATCCCACACATGCGTGGTGCCTTCGACCAGCACGTAACGCCGCAGTACTTGTTCATAGGTCAGCACCTCCCCCGCTCCCCCGTCAGCAGCTGGAGCGGCCTCACTTGGCGGCACGCGGGAGTCCTGCTCGCTGGCATCCGCCGATGGGGCTGGGGGAATATCTTGTGGGGCTGGGCGCGACGCGTGCTGCATACCCAACATCCGAGCGGCGTCTTTCACTGCCTTCGATTGGTCGCCATCGTGGTCCAGCAGGCAAAACACCTCAAACGCGTCATTCTGGTGACCGTTGGCCAGCGGATCCGCGCCGTGGTGCGAATAGACCTTGCGGTCTGTGACCGTCACACCAGGTAGCCCGGTGCTGCTGTGTGGATACAGCCATTTGTTTCCGCGCTTGATGTAATCATGAGCGCGCAACAGCTCCTCCACATCGTGGCACCGATTGAACTCATCAATCACCGAGGGTTTGCCGTCGGTGGGTAGAGTGCGCTTGATCGGTTTTGCCGCAGGCTTCTTTGGCTTCGGCGCCCATGGGCACGCGGCCTCGGCGTTGCGCTTGAAGACGTCCCAATTCTGCCAAATATTCAGCAGCTCGTTGGTAAGCACTGGCAGACCATCAGCAGCATTGGGCGGAGTACGCCAGGTATACGGCTTGCCAGTGCCCGGATGGATCGATGGCGGGAGTACGTCCTGCACCAAGCCCGCACGCAGCTCAAACACCGTGAAGCGCTTATATTCCTCAGCCTCGGCTTTCGCTGCCGCCTCACCAGC
This sequence comes from Pseudomonas aylmerensis, assembly GCF_001702265.1. GTDB lineage: Bacteria > Pseudomonadota > Gammaproteobacteria > Pseudomonadales > Pseudomonadaceae > Aquipseudomonas > Aquipseudomonas aylmerensis. The sequence goes on along the minus strand of NZ_MAUE01000041.1, from coordinate 87,614 downwards.
AGCATCTCCCTGCTCTTTCGCCGTCTTCGCCCGAGCCATCAGCCCCTTGTGAATTGACCCGTCGGGGTCTTTTTCATTGGGCCAGGATAGCGAGTGGCGCGTGAGCTCGATGTCATCCGGCATCTTGAACAGCACGCGGAACCGCAACGGATTGCCCACGATGGTCGGATAGACCACCGCCATAGCATCCAGATCGAGCCCCATCTGGTCGAACAACACAAACCGCGTCCACTGCACATCGTCGACATCCAGCGAGCAGACACGGCTGGGCCCGAGCACCACGCCCAGGTTGTGATTAGGATTGCGTTGCCAGAATGCTTCGGCGGCACTCGGATCGGTGATGTAACCACCTGGCTTGTTCCAGCCCATGCCTTTCGGCGCCTTTTCGCCCGGATCAATCGGGACCAGGGCAAGGTTAAAGGTTTCGATGTAGCGGCGAGCCCAGGACGATATCGCTGTGCTGGTGGATTGCTCACTCATCGCCGCCGCTCCCGCAACCCCTGGCAACTAACGCAGGTAGCACAACCCTGGATCGTCTGCTGCCGAAGTAACGGGATAGGCTCGTCGCAATCCTCACAGAATTGCGCACTGACGGAGCACGTTGGGCGCGGACGGCTCGCCAGTGCGAGCTGTCGGAAATGTTCAGCAGCATCGTTAGCGATATCGATATCGTCAGACATTGTCAGCGCCCTCCATAGCCTTGCGCGCACCAGCCATTATGCCCAGCACCTCGCGGATAACATCCATGCCGCGCTGCTCCAGCAAGAGTACTTCGTGGGGCTCCCAGACGTTGTCGGCGGCGCCGTCGTGCATGCAGGCCACGAACTGACCTGACTCCTCGAGCATCTTGCCGACGGCCTTCAACGCATCAGCAGTTGCCGGTACCGGAATTGGCTTGTACCAAACGGCACCCGCAGGCCTGACAAGGGCATCTAACAGGCAAGGATCGGCGGTCAGCCTGATCACCTCTTCCATTTCGTCAGGATCCAGCCAGCGCCGCTCTTCATCGTGCTTGACCTTCTTCTGCAGGCTGTCGTAATCGAGCACCATGTCGAGCGCCAAAGCGGTCACGCCGCCCCGGTAATCATGGGCTGCGCGGTAGATCGCTTTGCGCAGAGAAAGAACCGGCCCAGCGGCCGGTGATTGATCTGTTCGACTCATAACCGTAAATACCCCTTTTACGGTCTAGCCATAGAAACGGGCACGCCCTATCCTACGACCACGACCGATGTGCATGTGCTGTATGTCGTCGTAGCCGGACTGGGGAAATCTTGTGGTGAGAGGCCCCAGTTCCGGCACCTGTTTAAGCCGCTTCAGAACCGCGCAGGTACGCCCAATCGATATCGGGTCGCATCACTTCGCAGACCACAGCCCCTTTGGACTCACGCTCAATGTTGACTGCGAGAGCCGCACTTGCTCGGCGATTGCAATATGCGACCTGCCGAAGCTGTCCTGCCGAGGTGTCGCATTTACTCGCGAACGCCTCTAGATCCGTCTTGTTAAGACCTTTCAAAAATTCGTGCAGAGTCATGTGCACCTCCGTTCTGGATACGCAGATTAGCAATTGCTAATCAGCACAGCAATAGCAAACCGTAATTTACTGTTTGCTAACGTCAAGCGATCATGAGAAATGGATATCTACGAACAGCGCATCAGGGCTCTACGCCACGCCATGGCAGGGCTCACCCAGAAAGACTTCGCCAACCAGCACGGGTTGGACGCTTCCTATTTGTCTCAGCTATTAACAGGCCACCGAAAGCTCGGCGAGAGAGCCGCGGCCTCGCTTGAGGCAAAGATCCAGCTCGCCCCTGGAACGCTGGTAGCGCCCACTCAGTCGGGCGATATTCAGGCCGATACCAATTTGCACCCGCCGGTGCTTCCAGGCAAAAAGAAGGTGATGGAGTCCCTTGGCTTTGTCACGATCCCCCACCTTGATGTAGCCGCGTCAATGGGATCAGGCAATGTGCCGCCCGATCATCAAATTGAGGTAATCCGTGAAATCACGGTCCACTTGGACTGGATCAAAACACAGGGTCTAGCGTTTTCCGGAATAGAGAATCTGGCAATCATCACCGGTGACGGCGACAGCATGAATGGAACGTTTCGCGACGGCGACTCCTTGCTGGTCGACCGCGGCATCACGGACATCAGAACCGACGCCGTGTACGTGTTCACACTGGACGGAGACCTTTTCATAAAGCGCTTACAACGCCTAACTGGCGGCTCCCTGCGCATGATTTCAGATAACCCAATTTATCCAGCAATCATGATAGAGGGGGCCGACCTTGAGAAGGTCCACATCCAAGCCAGGGTATTGCTGGTTTGGAATGCTAAAAAACTTTAGTCGCCGCTGAAGAAATCCAAGCCCGCATTCGCGGGCTTTTTGTTGTCCGCCCCGGCAAAGAGTACATACGTACTCTTTTTTGTTGCCGTAGGAGCCCTCTCGGAATACTGTATGAATATACAGATACCAAGGAGGACCCAATGGCTAAACCAAACCCCAAAACCCCCGCCCCAACAACGTCCATTGAGCTACTGGGCGCGCGTCTTCAGAAAATAATCAATGCCCCTGCCGCACAGAAAGCGCACGCCGCAATCATCTTCAAAACCGCCGATGAGGCGCAAGAAGACTGGGACCAGATCATTGAGGCGATAACAGAAACCGATGGGGTATACGTCACCTTTCAGGATGACGGCGCTATTCGCGTGTACTGGGATGTACCAGAAACTGACTAGCCACACATGACGAACCTCAACTAATTTAGCATCTGCTATTGCATTATAATTTAGCTATTGCTAATTTTGTCTCGTACTCCTCTCACCACAGGTTACGAGCCATGCAAACGACACAGCACAGCAACACCCGCTGCCCGGTGTACCTTCACCCGGCGGCGGCAACCAGCCCCGCCGCCGTAGAACGTATCCAGCGCAGCACCGGCCTTCTGGTCATCGTCAACCTGGGCCGCGCCACGATTGCTCCCGCCCCCACCGCCGACGATGAACTGGGCCCATGGGGAGGCGACGCAGCATGAGGCCTATTCTGATTGGCCTCACTGGCCGTGCCCGCTCCGGCAAGTCGACAGCCGCCGAACACCTGGTTGGCACTTACCTTCTGGAGCACTACGCATTCGCTGATCCGCTCCGCGATGGCTTGATGGCGATGTTCAACCTCGACCCTACCGACTTCGAAGGCGATCGCAAGGAGCAGCCACTGGCTTGGCTCGACCGCTCGCCACGTCAGCTGATGCAGTCGATGGGCACTGAGTGGGCACGCAACACCGTGCACCCAGATGTATGGGTAAAGCTCGCTGAACAAAACCTCGATTACATGACAAAGGCGCTGGGCGCGGTGCTGGGCTTCGTCATTAGCGACGTGCGCTTTGAAAACGAAGCGGACCTCATTCGGCGGCGCGGCGGCACGGTCATTCATATTTTTCGGGCCGATGCACAAGCCGTGAACCCTCACGTCAGCGAGGCCGGGGTAGCTGCTCATAAGGATGATCTGACGCTGACTAACTACGGCACGGTCGAGGAGTTCCTGCGCGCGCTGGATGAGGTGTTCCTGATGGTTCGCCGCATCCAGCAACACTCCGAACATCTCACTGCCTGAGGCCGCAGCCATGAACCGCACCCTGGATCAAACCGCAGCTTTGCTCGGGCTCAAGCCCCGCGCCTTCCGCACCAGGTTGCGGGAACTCGGCGTGCTGAATTCATCCGGCGACCTGGCCAGCGCCCACCGTGAGCGTGGCTACCTGTTCTCCGACCCGCGCAGCCGCTGGAATCCAACACTCCGCAACTACACCCACTACTCCGTGGTGATGGTTAAGGAAGCAGGCGTTGAGTGGATCGCCAAGAAGCTGGACATCACCATCACCAAGAAGGACGCAGCAGCATGAAGACGCCGAACGCCATCAACTCCGCTGTAGGCGCTCTGAAACTGGTGCCAATGTTCCTCAACCACCCCGGCGTGATCAGCCGCGCCACGCTGATCGGCGCCTCAGCCGAAGCCGTTGAACTGCTGGAGGCATTGCCCTGCGTGTCGGTCGAGCTGGCCGAAGTGTTCCGCTGCGTTGACGCAGTGATCGCAGAAGGTCAGATCGCCTACGTGACGCCGGTGAAGTGCCCGGAATACCCATACGGCGCTGTCGTCGCAGACGCCGAGGGCAACGTCCTGGCAGCGGCCAAGGGCAAGAGCAAAGAAGGTCTCGCCGAACTGATCCGGCTCAAGCTGGTGCCCCGAAAGGAGGGGCATGGGGAGGAATCCGCGTGACCACCACCCTGGAACAACTCCGGCGCCAGTTCGCCACGCCGTGCCCAACCTTAACCGCCGTGCGTGAACAGTACTTCACGCACATACGCACCGACCGCTACCTGCTGAGCGAAATCAAGGCCGGTCGGATCGCCCTGGTGGTCAAGCGGCTGCACTGCTCGGCCCGCGCCAAGCCAGTCGTTTACCTGCACGACCTGGCCGACTACCTCGACGCCCAGGCGACGAAGCAAGCGGCCTGATTCAAACGGTAGCCCCTGCCGTCCAGGGGCGACACAGCCAATGAGGCACAGCACATGAACACCAAAGCACGTCCCTTTATGGACACCCTGCGCGACATCGAGGCCGGTGGCCTGCTGGACGAACTCACCGAGGCCCAGCACAGCCTGATCGACGCCATCCGCATGACCGGCAAGGGCGGCGATCTGACCATCAAGCTTACCTACAAGCCTGATGGCGGCGGCCAGATGACCGTGAAGGCTGACGTTAAAGCCAAAGAGCCTGTACTGGCGCGCGGTACGTCGCTTTTCTTCCTCACGCCGGAAGGCAACATCACCCGCCGCGACCCACGACAGCAGGAAATCCCGCTGCGCAGTGTCGAGGACGAACCCGGGCCTGGAGCTTTGCGCCAGGTCAGCCAGTAACACCCAAACCACCAACCTCTCACCAAATCGTCACCCACTGGAGCACATCCAATGCAACAAGCCCTACAGCACCTGGTCACCCTGGCTCAATCCCTTGGCAAGCCAATCGAGGTCCCGGGCATCCCTGCGCCGCTGGCGCTCGTACCGAACGGGGTCAGCATCGAAAGCCTGGAGCACCTGCTGCCCGCACCTTCACGCATCAAGCAGAAGCTCACCGTGCTCGATGCCGAGTCGTTCATCGTCTACGTGAACCGCTTCGCCACCCAGGCAACGGCTGTGTTTTGCAATGGCCCCGAAGGTCGCACCTTCACAGCGGTCATCGACTACCACGATCCAGCCGCACCGGCCTGGCGCGACCACGTTGCGACGTACCGCTGCCCGACCACCGTTGAATGGGGTAACTGGAAGGAAAAAGACCGCAAGCGCATGGACCAGGCCACCTTCGCTGAATTCATCGAAGACAACGTGAAGGACATCACCCACCACCCCGAGCATGAGAACACCCCAAGCGCTGCCGACATGCTCGAAATCAGCCGCACCCTGGAAGCCAAGAAGAACATCACGTTCCGCCAAGGCACCCGCCTCGACAACGGCCAGGTGCAACTGACCTACAACGAAGAAATCGACGGGCGCGCCGGCGAAGCTGGCCAACTGCGTATCCCCGAAGAATTCTTCATCGCGCTCAAGCCATTCCTCGGTGGCGACGCCTTCTGCGTGCCCGCCCGTTTCCGCTACCGCATTCAGGAAGGCCGTCTGGTCATGTGGTACGAGCTGGTGCGCGCCGACAAGGTGCTCGAGGAAGCCTACAACGCAGTGCGCGCCAAGATCGAAGGCGCCATCAACGACGTGCCGCTCTATGAAGCCACGATCTAACTAACTCTCTGCAACACCCCGTCGCCGTCCTCTCACCAAAACTGTCCGGCGGCGGGTTCTAACGAGGCATACAGCACATGCAAATCGAAACTTACATCATCGTCGCCGGCCTGCTCGTGGGCTGGATTGCGACCGCTTTCTTCCTGATCAAAGCGAGCAAGAAAGCCTTTGTGCGCGGCTTTGATCGTGGCGTCAACCTAGCCCGCGAGCAGCATGCCGCTTCGCCTGCCTGCACCATCGACGACCACGAACTGATGACGAGGATCACTACGTCACTGGGGCTTGCCGTGGAAACCTGGCAGGCATTCCCAGGCACAGAAATCATGGTTGCCCGGGTGAACAAACAACGTCGCCAGCTAACCGCCTTCGCCGCGAAGATGTGGTTAGCGGCCTACCCTGCACCACTCAGTGCGGAGGATGCAGCATGACCAGCGATCACATTGACGAAAAGAAACTTGAACGTGCTATCCGCAAAATCAAGCACTGTTTGGCCCTATCGCAAAGCGCCAATGAAAACGAAGCGGCTACTGCCCTTCGTCAGGCTCAGGCCCTGATGCGCGAATACCGCTTGACCGAGACGGACGTTAAGCTCAGCGACGTCGGGGAAGTCGAGTCTCAGTTTTCGCGCAACGAGCGTCGACCAGCGTGGGACCAACAACTAAGTGCGTCTGTTGCTGCGGCTTTTAACTGCTCCTCACTGCGCGTTAGAGATTGGTGCAAAACCAAGCATCGAGTGGTGGAGCGGGCTTCATTCATCGGAGTCACACCCTCTCAGCACATTGCCCTATACGCCTACGAAGCCCTGCTCACCAAGCTAAAGCTGGCGCGCAAGCAATACGCCGCCGGAGTCCGCTCAGGTAAGTACCGCAGCTCGTATTCCGCAGAAACAGCAGGTGACCATTTTGCCCTGGCATGGGTTGCCCAGGTTTACGGAAAGCTTCTGGCACTGGTCCCACAAGGCGATGACGACGCGTACGCAACAACTGATGGGCATGAGCTGGTGACAGTACAGTGCCAGGACAAGGCGCTGATAGCTGAATACCTATCAAATATCACCATCGGAAAATCACGCAAATCCCCGGACATCGAACTCGACCTTGACGCCCAGAGCGCGGGGATGTTGGCAGGCAGCGAAGTTGATTTACACGCTGGCATAGCGCCGGCGGGTGGCGAACTCCTATCGTTGCCCGCTACTGAGAAAACCTATGCGGCGGAGGCACGATGATGGAATTCCAAAGCGAAACCCTGGCCGACGAAGAGCTGGCAACCATCACTGGCTATCAGATCCCATCCAAGCAAATCCAGTGGCTAACCTGCAATCACTGGGAGTTTGTTCTGACCGGTGCCCGCCGCCCGATAGTTGGTCGAGTGTATGCCCGAATGAAACTGGCGGGCGTCAAACCCTCCGCGTCGAATCCAGCGGCTGAAACCTGGACGCTCGACCTGGCGAACGTGAGCTGATCAATGCGCCAGAAATCAATCGCCAACCGGGACCTACCCCCACGAATGATCCGCCGATGCCGCACGCGCAAGAGCGGAAAGACTTGGATCAGTTACTACTACAACGGCAGGGACGCCCAAGGTAAACGCAAAGAGATCCCCCTGGGCGCCGACCTCGACCAGGCCAAAGTGGAATGGGCCAGGCTGGAACGCCGAGCGCCACCAAAGCCAAGCCATTTGCTGGGATCTTTGTTCGACAGGTACGTAAAGGAAATCATCCCGACAAAGGGTCTACGCACCCAATCCGACAACATGAAGGAACTCAAGCAGCTAAGAAAAGCGTTTGAGAAGGCCCCCATTGATTCGATCACCCCCCAAGTCGTCGCGCAGTACCGCGACGCCAGGACCGCAAAAGTCAGGGCCAACCGGGAGATCGCCCTGCTTTCGCACATGTTCACAATCGCGCGCGAGTGGGGCCTGACCAACAACGCCAATCCTTGCTTCGGCGTGCGCCGCAACAAGGAAAAACCGCGGGATTATTACGCCGGCGATGTCGTGTGGAATGCGGTGTATGCCGAAGCCGTGCAGGAATTGAAAGACGCCATGAATCTGGCGTATCTGACTGGACAGCGCCCCGCTGACGTCCTTAAGGTGGCCGTGACCGATCTGAATAGTGGGTTCTTGATGGTCAAGCAGGGGAAGACAGAAAAGAAACTTCGCTTGCGACTAGAGAACGATGGCGTTCAGTCTGCACTTAGCGTTTTTATCGATGATCTCCAACAGCGCCGGGCTCTGGGCGGCATTAAAACGTCAACACTTATCACAAATACTTCCGGCCTTCGCATGAGCCAGCAAATGTTGCGCAATCGCTGGGACGAAGCTCGCGAAAGAGCAGCAATCAACGCCGCAGCCGATGGCGACTCGCCCTTGGCCGTAATGATTCGCCAATTTCAATTCAAAGACATCCGCCCAAAAGCTGCCAGCGAGATTGAGTTGACCCACGCAAGTCGCTTGCTGGGTCACTCTACTGAAGATATCACTAAAAAAGTTTATCGACGTGTAGGGGAAATAGTGAACCCGACGAAATAGCCAAGTCACTTCTCATAATTAATTAGTGACCATGCCCTACTCCGTACTGCGTGCCTGTAGTATTAATAGTTTTACCAGGTGACTCTCTCAGAAACTCCTCATATTTTTTGATATTAAGTCGTTTCAACCAAAACAAGTAACCCGACGAAACGAAAGCCAAAATATAAGGAAGCGATCTGGCAACCGAAAAGTCGCTTATAGGAAGTGAGAACCCAGGCACAACGCGATCAACGAAGTGGTAACCAAGAACTAACATAGCTAAAACCAAACCAAGCGCCATTTGGATTCTAAGATGGTAAATCATTTTATTAGTAGGACGGTGGGATCCAAAATAATAATGAATATCTTTCAAGTCCTGAACCAACAAAAATTGCCGCTCGATATTTGCAATAATAACCAAATTTCGATTATACCAATAAGCAGCATCAAACAAATGCGCCATCAGCCAAAGAGAAAGCAACAATACGATACAAACAGCGAAATCTAACGATACAACGTTTTTCTCAACCAGTGCAAATACTGCGAATGCCCCTATCAACACACCAACACTTTGCCATACAACTAAAATATGACGATTTATGTCATTAAACATCTGATCGTACATCTTCAAAAGCAAGTCTTCTCTGCTCATACTGGTCCTCCAATTAGCGCTTTGACGTCTGGATGTACAGAATAGTCCGTCCACAATTGGTTAATGTTTTCGATAGAAGCTGTTAGGCATTGTTCGTATCCCCCCATAGGGTGGGGAATGAATCGCCTACCATCAAAATAATCCCCATACCTCGCATCTAGGGTAAACCTATTACAATCAATCGAAAATACTTTCATTACATCCGCCAAAGAACGCTGTACATCTGGTCGTCCTCCGAGAAGATGTACTGGCCTGTCGAAGCTTTCAACTGTAACTTTGGTCCCCCCGTATTTTGTAGGCACACTGTAGGCCAGCATGAACTCCTTTGGTATTAACTCCTGCAAACGGCCATTCAAAAGCACATCTTTCGGCACGATAGCTACATGAGTGCTATGCCGAAGTAGTTCTTCTGCCTCTCTGATGATCCCGTCCAAACTGTGTATACACTCTACATCTCGCGCGATCGTTATTCTTGGTTCAACTTTAGCAGCCGCGGCCAGGTGCATTTCAAAATCGTAGCTTTTCCAATTGATATCTAGGAAACCTTCAGAGCAGAACTGGAAGGTTTTCACGTCTCTCAAATTTGTGTATCTCGCGCCTGGATACCATCCATATTTTTGCGCAATTGATATGACTTTCTTGCTATGCGCAACAAACTTTATAATTTCCATATAATTGCATTCCTGCTGAATTAATTCGTCAGCACTCAAGGGTAACACCATCATACCCCCCCTAACTGCACCTGTGGAACCCGACGGGGTGGTATGTAAATGAAAACCGATGCCTTCCGACTGCTTAACGAAAAGACGGGGTTGCGGAACACGTCTCAAAAGTTGCGGAACGGTTCTTAAATCGCAGACAATAAAAAACCCCGTAGACCATTGATCTACGGGGCTTTAAGAGTGGAGGCCGAGGTCGGAATCGAACCGGCGTAGGCGGATTTGCAATCCGCTGCATAACCATTTTGCTACTCGGCCTCAAACGATCAACGCCCTAACCGCTGGCATTCACCGCATAAAAACTTGAGCGGGCTATAAAACCCCGCCTCTACTCTAACTCATTGAATACATTGAAGTTTTTAATGCTTCGTTGCGTTCGATGGGCGCCATTATGTACTCATTTGCTTTTGCCTGCAACCCCTTGATTTCAAAAATATTTCGCATGGGGATCAAGGGGTTGCGTGCCTGCCCTACTCCTGCACGCGCCGTTCCTGATACGCCGGGTCGGCCTTGATCTGAGCGTCGGTGAAGGGCAGCGTGCGCAGTTTTTTCTGTGAAAACAGCTGCGTCTGGTCCTTGGAATGCGCGGACGCGGGGTTGCTCGACAGGGAGAATGCCAGCACGCCCTGTGCATGGGGGCCCTGGTCGTCGAAGGTGACGATTTGCAGGTAGCTGCTGCCGCTGACCACTTCGCGCTTGCCGTCGGCGCGAGGCATGGTTTGCATGGCGTTGTAGATCCCCAACTCCTGCGGACCGCCATGCACCGGGGTCTGGCCGGACACCTGGATATCGCCCCATCGGCTGTCGGCACCCAGGCCGAGTTTGGCGACCGCTGCGCTGGAAGCCAGCATGGCTTCGCGCAGGGCTTGGGCAACAGGCGCGCGGTCGATGGCCAGGCCGCGTGGTGTGGTCAGCGGCTGGGTCGGGTCGAAGGGCACGCGCCAGGCGTCGGGGATTTGCTGCAGGTGTTCGACCAGATCGATGAAGTGCACCAGGCCCAGGCCGCTGTCGAGGTTGGCGTGCCGGTCCCAGGTGCTCAGGCGGCTGCACAGCGGTTGCAACGTGGTGGCGTCGGCACCGAGTTGCTTGGCGCAGAACTCGAGCAGGTCAGGCATGACCTGGCCGGCGAGGTAGACCTCATTGTCCATGACCATGTTCTGCAAGTCGGCAACGCGGATCGGTTGCTTCTCCAGGGACTGCAGCCGCTGCAGGGCAAAACGCGCACGCGGGCCAAGGCCGATGTGGTCCTGGCTGATCACCGGTGAGAAGCCGGTCAGCGGCGCCTTGGGGTTGGCCATCCAGGCCGAGTCGTTGGAGTGCTGCACGTAGTCGGTGCGCGCAAGTTGTGGCAATTGGTCGGCGGCGAAGATGCCGGCCTGGGCCGCGCGCGGATCCACATCCCAGGCGCAGGCGCTGTGGGCGCCGTCGAGGATGATCATCTGCAGGCCGGCACGCGGGTCGCTGCATTGCGCCAGCTTCGCCGCACTGACGTTGGGCACCACCGACAGGTTCATGTACAGGCTTTGGCCCTGATCATCGGCGGCCACGGTGTTGACCCATGGAATGCCTTGCAGCGTATGCACCGAGGTTTGCAGGGCCTTGAGGTCGCTGGCCTGGTTCATCGCGTACCACTGCTGCAGCACGCGGTCGTTGCCCAGGTTGGCATCGCGCAGGCTGAAGGCGTAGTGGTTGTCCCAATCGAGCTTGCCCGGCCATTGCACCACCGGGCCGAACTGCGAGCTGTAGACCGGATGCACCACGGGTTGAATGCTGCCGTCCGGCTGTTTGACCTGCACGGTCACCGTGGTTTTTTCCAGGGCGATGGATTTGCCGTCGAGCAGGTAGCGCGTTGCGTCCTTGGGATCCAGCGTCAGGCGATACAGCGTGAAGTGCTTGGAGGTATCCACCGTATGGGTCCACGCCACATGCTGGTTGAAACCGATATTGATCACCGGCAGGCCAGGCAACGCGGCGCCCATCACATCGAGCTGGCCGGGGATGGTCAGGTGCATCTCGTAGAAACGCATGCCGCCCACCCACGGGAAATGCGGGTTGGCCAGCAACATGCCACGGCCATTGAACGAACGCTCTCGGCCGACCGCGACCGCGTTACTGCCGCGATCCAGGCTAAAGCGCTGTTGCTGGGCGTCTGCCAGTGCAAAGGCCTTGGCGGTCGGCCGCACGCTGGCGGTTGCCTGAGGCGGTGCCGCGCCTACCAGGGCTTCGGCAAACTGGCCGACACCGCCTTCGACCAACAACCTGCGCGTCAGCTTCACCAGGTCGCCAACCTCCAGCGGCCGCACCCATGCCGCCTGGCACTGCGCGGGAGCGCCCTGCTCTTTCAGGTATCGGTTGTAGCCGGCGACGTAGCCTTCCATGCGCTGGCGGATCTGCGGGCTTTGCGCGTTCCAGAACGCGGCGACGGCCTGCGGCGTGTTCAGCCAGGTGAAAAACACATCACTGGCCAGGTTGCTGCGTTCCTCCAGGGTCGACTGCTCGGGACCGAAGAATTTGGCGCGCTGGCCATTCACCGTCACCACCTCATTGGCCAGCAGGCAAAGGTTGTCCTGGGCATACGCGTAACCAATGCCCAAGCCCAGGCCGCGCTCGTCGCTGGCACGAATATGTGGCACGCCGAAACTGGTCCGCCGAATATCCGCCGACGCTTGTGTCGACTGTTCCCGCGCCGATGCGGCCAGGCTCAACCCCAGCAACAGCCCCGCCACGCACACCCTGGACAACCCGTTGGAAATAATCACGCAGACTCCACAGTCAAATTGAACACCCTCACCAGGGGTAGCTACCCCACCGTAAGGACGCAAAAAGCCGCGGACAATTTAGCGCGCGCCGAGGTTTATTTAAGGCGGCGCGACTGTGACAAAACCGATACCGACAAAATTTCTACATCCGAGACTTCATGATTTTGCTCGCTCGTACGTCTTATTAACTAAGAGCGCCATCATTTTCCTGATCAGGCTCTGATAAGGAGTTTTGCATGTACAACCCGCAAGTGCCCACGGACGGACATTCACCGGCAGCCGACGCCCATTACGGCAGCGGCGCACAGACGTTCGGCAAAGCGCCCGAACAGCAAGGCAACCAGCGTATTCGCCATTTGCTCAAGTGTTTCGGTTTGCGCACCAGCCTGATTCGGCTGAAGGTCATTGACGCCCTGCTCACCGCTGCCGACAACCAGCGCACGCTGGGCGTGCGCGGCGTGCACAGCCATTTGCTCGAACTGGGCATCCCGCTGTCGTTTCTGAGTGTGCGCGAGGTGCTCAAGCGCCTGTGCAGCGAGGGCGTGATTACCCTCAATGCGGATAAAAGCTACAGCCTCCATGAAGAGGCTGCGAAGGTACTCGAAGGTCGCGCCTGACGTCGCGTCGCAGGCTTAGAGCTTGACCTTGCGGCGCATGATGCCGTTGATCACCACCACGACCACTGCAACGGCAATGGCGATGGTCTGGAACGTCTTCTCACTGATCGCCCCGATGTTCTGCAGATAGGACAGGCCAAACATCGTCGCCAGTACCGCCAGGGCGATCAGAATCGAGTATTTCAAACGTTGCTTTTGGGTCATGACGGGTTCCTGAACCTGAAAAATGTATCCACTTTGTATCGCCGAACATGCCAAGTACATACCCGGCAACGGGGATGGACGCGGGTCGGCAGGGTCCTATGTTACAGGCGATGAAAAGCTTTGGCTTGTCTGACGCCTGATTGATCCTGTAAGCCCCCGGAGGACTTGGACATGCTTCGTCGTATCGCACTGCTGATCCCCTTGCTGGTCATGTTGAGCATGAGCGGCTGCTTCTTTTTCCCGCACGGAGGCGGCTGGCACGACCATCGCTATTCAGAAGGCGGGCCGGGGTACTACCACCGCTGACGCCTGAGCGGTATCAGAAAATTCTCTGATTTACCGACACTCGGTCTTACACACAGCAGTCCCCTCAGGAGGAACCTCGGCGGGTGTTTTCCACACCCAAAGAGGCGCCTGAGGAACAGGGAACCTCCTAATGACAGGCGCTTTTCTTGGCAAGTCAAAAAGGTACCCACCGATGTCAATATCTGCCTATACACCTCCCCACCAGCCCAGCGCTGAAACTCTCCCGCTTCCCACTCCCGCTGCGACACCCGCATTATTGGTCAGCCCTGCACCGACACCTCAGCCTTCAGAGGACGCCGACCAGACACCTACAGGGCGCCAGCGGCGCTCACCCACCGACACCAGCCATACCGGGCTTGCACGGTCCCTGGCGGACAAGCAGAACCTGCGGACCCTGGGACAAAAGCTCAACGAGATAGCCGCCCGCCTGGGGGTGAACACCACGCCCCAGGCAATCATCTCGGCGCTGACGACCGCTCTCATGGATATTCATCCGGCCTCAACCTACGCCTCGCAAGTAGACACCGCATCGACGCTTGAAGACTTCATCACCGACTACGGGTTGAAAATGCCCAACAGCCATTTTGCCCTGAGCGCGCTGGCCGACGCCGTGCTCGACCGCGCCATGGAACACCCACTGGGCAACTTTGGTGGCGCGCTGTCCTGGCCAGTGCCGTTGAGTAGCCAGGCGCAGCGCTCGCTGATGGAAAACGCCCGGCTCTATGTGACAGAGCATCCGAATCCCCCACCGATGGTGACAAGCCAGGGGCTTCTGGAGTACTTGAACAGCAACCAGCCACTGTCTGCGGAGGCCCTGAAGGACCCGGCAAAGGCACTGGAAGCACTCCTTGGCACCGCGCGTGCGCAAGGGTTGGGCCACGCCTTGCAGACCCAATTGAACGGGATTGCGACCGATACCAGCGTAAACGACTACACGTTGGCGGCGATGAATTTGTTTCTGGACCCGACATCGATTGCTGAGCCCAATAAAACCAAGTTTGCTGGCTTCGATCTGGTCCAGCAAAGTCATTGGGGCAAACCCGCTTCCACGATAGTGGACAACCTCAGCAAGCATTTGGAGACCAAACGCTACACCACATCTGGAATGGCCAAGGTCGGTGCTTACCTGCTACTGGCCAGGACAGCCCCTGAACTGCTGATCAAAGATATCCCCGCCAATGTCACCTATGGCAGCCCTGCCTGGGTCAGCCTGTCGATCGCAGCGGCCACGATAGAACACCAGGCACCTGGTAAGGTGCCCAATATGACCTTTGCCCAAGTCATGCTGGAGGCCGAGAATGCCGGCCTGCAAAACCTTGCCATGACCCAACAGGCACAGACCGCTGCGCTGCGAGTCTGGGGGGTGGTCAACGGCGTGCTTTCTGAAACAGAGGCTGGCCGTTACAACACCACCGACGTTGAGAAGGTCAGGAGTGCCTTCAATCAGCAGGCACGCATGCGCGTCGACGCCAGCAGCCAGATTGAGGCCCCTATTCCCAGCCGCAAGGAAATCGCGCTGGCCAAGCTGAAAGAACGGTTTGGCGAGAACGTACCTTTTGAAGAGAAGCTCCTGACGGTCAAGCAGACCGTGCAGCCTCACGCCCAGCCGCTCTTCGACCCCAATCGCGCGCCCGCCGGCCCGCATTCGCTGCTGGATATCGCCATGAGCGGCCTGCACCAGTATGAATGGGAATCCACCGACGATCGGATCGTTGAGGCGACACGAGGCAAGTCCCTCAATCTGGAGGTGAAAACCGAGTTCGACACTCAATTCACCGCTGCCATCGACCAGCGTAAACAAGGCCTCAAGACGGCCGTCAAACAGATGATTACCCAGCTCCCTCTACCTGACAGGGAACAATTCGAATACGGCAAGCTCGAGTTCTTTCAAAATCATACCTACCAGTTGGGCCTGGGCTTTACCGATCGAACCCTCGCAGAAAAAAACCAGGCGTTGCTGGTCAAAATCACGGGGGTAGACGGCGAAAAGGTCTATGAGATCGACTTTAAACGGGGTTCCATCACCGCGGTGCCGAACACCGTCCTGACTCAAGAACGCGAGCGCGAAGCCAACCGTGTCTTTCCGATAGAGTCGTTCAAACCCTCCGATACCGTTGCCGCAGCCCTGGCTTCAGGCGGTCAAGCGAGCGAGCCACGCGCCACCCCCAACAGCTTTGCAAGCACGCGAACCCAGGCCATTGCCGATGCTTTTGTCGAACACCTGGATATTGATAACAACGATGTGGTCAAGCAGGCCAAGGGCACCACGACGTTCGACAAGCAAATGGAAACCGAGGGGAAACTGGCGGATTTTTTTCTCGACCTGATTCCGCTCAGGTCGGCGATCGTCAACTTTCAAAACGGTAACCACCTGGACGGCGCAATCGACCTGGGCATGGATATCTTCGGGTTTGTCACCGCCGGCGCGGGGAAGGTTGCCAAGGTCGGCGCTAAAGCTGCCGGCGCGGCGAGCAAGGCCTTGAAGGTCGCGAAAATCCTCGGTACCACCGTCATCAGTGAACTCAACCCGCTGGGTGGGCTCGGCGACCTGGTGGAAGGTGGCGCCAAGCTGATCGGCAAGGGTGTGGACAAGATCAAGGGCGCGACAGACTCCTTGGACCTGGCCAATGCGATGAGCCGCGACCATGGGCCCCTGACGTACGGTTCGTTCAAGTACGGAGGCCAGACCTACGAGGCCGACACCATCCTGTCGAATGGCCAACGCTATGCCTACGATCCGGTCCAGATGAGGCCTTACGGCACCCCGTTGGACGACTTCAACCCTCTGGATGCAATGATGCCGCCCTCGCCGAGGATGGAGGGCGCCATAGGACGGCCAGGTAACGCCCGGTATAACCCCATCGACCGGCAGGGCCGTCACGTCCCCACCGCGCCCAAGACCGACCACTTGCCTGACGCAGAGTACGTAACGAGCATCAACGGTGCGCGCAATGACGCCCATTTCACCCCCAGCAGAAAAGCCGCAACCCGCGAAAAGTTTGGTCGGGAAATGGACGCCTTCTACCAACGCATGGCCTCTGGCGAACTGCCAGCGCGCCCGACCATTCCCGAGATCCCCAAAAGTGTCACACCTTCACAACTGATCGAAAAAGCGCTGGACGCGGCAGATGGGGTGGTCTTTGGTGACGTTCACAAAGACCTGGCGAGCTTCCAGACACTGTTCGGCAACGTGGACACCTTCAAGCAAAAAGGCGTGAAGAAGCTGTATATGGAAGCCACGTTTTATGACGCACAGATGAAGCTCGTTGACGACGGCATCGGCTACCTTGGGGATGGCATAACCCCACGGTTTCCCTCTTTCAATCAACTGGTTAAAAAGTTTTCCGATGCAGATATAGAAGTCGTGCCGCTGGACCATTGTTACTTGACCCGGCACAAGGATGAACGCGAGCTGTACAAGCAAGCGATGAAGGCCGAGGACTTTGTGCCAAGGCTAAAGGAATTCAACTACTACGCCGCGCAAACCATCCGGCAAAACTCCGCGGGCGAAAAATGGATTGCCTTGGTGGGCAACGCCCACATGAAAACCAGCCAAGGTATCCCGGGCGTGGCAGAGTTGACGGGCAGCATAGGTGTCGGGGTGTTTAAAAGGACCGATCCGGGGCCAAGCCTCGGGCTCAGGAAAACCAATCACGTGCCTGATCCAGCCCAGCGTTTGAAACCGGATGATCTGCCTGGTGACCTGCACATCTTCAAACAGGAAAAAGCGTCACCCAGGAATTCAGTGGCGGCGTAAGCCGGGTCGATGAACCGACCCACGAAAGCCCGGCGAAATACCGGGCTTTCGTTTCAGGGCCTGTCAGCCCGCATGCACCCATCGCTGATGCAACCCGCGTGCAAGCGCATCCAGCGCGAACCCCAACACCCCGATCAACAGCACCATCGCCATCAGTTCCGAATAAGCCAACCGATCACGCGTATCCAGGATATAATACCCCAGCCCCGCACTGACCCCGAGCATTTCGCACGGCACCAGCACGATCCACAGGATCCCGATGGCCAGGCGCACGCCGGTCAGCACATGCCCGACCACCCCGGGGATGATCACGCGGCGCAAGGTTTCCCAGCGCGTGGCGCTCAGGCTCTGGCTCAATTGCAACCAGCGCGGATCCAACTGACGCACGCCGGCTGCGGTATTGAGCATAATCGGCCACACAGCGGCAAAGGCCAGCAGGAAGTAGATCGGCGGGTCCCCTACCCCCATCAGCATCACCACGATGGGCATCCAGGACAACGGCGAGATCATCCGCAGGAACTGGAACGCGGGCGTGGTCGCCGCCTCCAGGTTGCGCGAACTGCCCACCAGGAGCCCGAGTGGCACCCCCACCAGCAAGGCCAGGAACAGCCCGACAAAAATGCGCTTGAGGCTGACGGCGATGTGCAGATACAGCTCACCCCGCCCGAGCAATTCCCACAGGCTGCTGAACGTCGCCGCCAGCGAAAAGCGCGCGGACAGGCCGTCCGCGTCGCCCAGTACCTTCACCCCCAGCCACCAGAGCACCAGCAAACCGGCCAGGCCACTCAACCCGAGCAACCAGCCCGGGACTCTGCGGTTGTTCAAACGCCAATCTCCTCGGTCCGCTCAAAGCCGTCCGGCAAGCCAAAGGTCTTCATGCCGCCCACCGCTTCGATGGCGTTGCGCACGAAGCGGTCGTCCACCAGGTCCTTGGCCACGAAGGCCGGGTCGAGGTCTGCGAGGAATTTCTTGTCGCCCTCGATCAGCGTGTCTTTCAAGCGCCGCACCAGTTCCTCGGTGTAGCTGGGGAACGGATAGGGCTGGAAGTCGATGCGGTGCTCGTCCCAATTGGCGTGCTGGATAGCGCCATCGGCCAGGTAGGCCGCGCGGTCGCCGGCCGCCGGGGCGAGCACCTTGCTGAGCACCGGTTCAGCATGCGGCGTGTAGCGGTTCGGGCCGTCCTTGGACAGCAGTTTCACCGCCTCCTCGCGGTTGTCGCGGGTCCAGACCTGGGCCTTGACGATAGCGTTCACCACCTTCTGCGACCATTCCGGGCGGTTGGTCAGGTCGTGTTCATGCATGAACACCACGCAGCACGCATGGTTGCGCCACACGTCACCGGTAAAGCGCTGCACGCGGCCGACCTTGAGGTTCTCCGCCAAGGCGTTGAACGGCTCGGCGACGATGTAGCCATCGATGCGCTTGCTGGCCAGGGCCGGCGGCATGTCCGAGGGCGGCAGCACGATCAGGTTGACCTCGTTCGCCGCAATCGCACTGCCGGCCGCACGGGCGACCGGGGTCAGGCCGTTGTCGCGAAACAGCTGCTGCACCACCACGTTATGGATCGAATACCAGAACGGAATCGCTACCGACTTGCCACCCAGTTGCTTCACCTCAGTAATGCCCGGTGACACGGTCAGGCCCGAACCGCCGACGTGGTTCCACGCCACCACTTTGGCCGGTACCTTGCTGCCATAGCGCGCCCACACGGTCATGGGGGACAGCAGGTGGATCACGTTGACCTGGCCCGATATAAACGCCTCGATGACTTGCGCCCAACTGCGCAGCAGCACCGGGCGTTCGGCCTGGATGCCTTCGGCTTCGAACAGGCCATTGTTGTGGGCCACCAGCAACGGCGTGGCGTCGGTGATCGGCAAGTAGCCGATGCGTACCGGCGCATCCGGCTCGCTGGCGGCGCGCGCCTGCAGGCTGCTCAACAGTGGCAACGCGCCGGCGGCGCTGAGTACGGCGGACAGTTTGAGAAAATCACGGCGCGAGTGAGTCAGGTCATCCAGGCACATGGCAGGGCTCCGGCAGGTCAAGGGGGTTGGGTTGGGGGCGGCTCGCCTGCCGTAGGGTTTTGAAAATCTCGATGCGCAGCGTGCCGATGGCTTCCACCTGTTCTTCACGCGGCTGCGGCAGGTCGATCAGCCATTCGCCCAGCGTCCGCGCCGGGCGGTTGCCCAGTAGCAGGATGCGGTCGGACAGCAACAGCGCTTCATCAATGTCATGGGTGATCAGCACCGCCGCCGCGCCTTGCTCGCGATTGACCTTGAGCAACAGGTGCTGCATGTCCGCGCGGGTAACCTCGTCGAGGGCGCCGAATGGCTCATCCAACAGCAATACCTGCGGCTGGCGTGCCAGGCAGCGCGCCAACGCCGTGCGCTGCGCCATGCCACCGGACAACTGCGCCGGAAACTGCTGGCGCGCGTGCTCCAGGCCCACCGCCGCGATGGCGTGGTCGACGCGGTGGCGGCGCTCTTCAGGGCTGAGGTGCGGCTGGCGGGCGAAATCCAGGCCGAAGGCGACGTTCTTTTCCAGGCTCAGCCAAGGCAACAGGCTGGGGTCCTGGAACGCCACCGCGACGCGTGGATGCGGGCCGTTCAAAGGCTCAACGAGCACACGTACGCTGCCGCCCTGAGGCGCTTGCAAACCGGCCAGCACACGCAACAGGCTGGACTTGCCGACACCACTGGGACCCAGGATCGACACCACTTCGCCAGGCTGCAACTGCAGGTCGAATCCCTGCAATACCGGGCCACTCGCGTACCCCAGGCAAATCCCCTGGGCCGTCAATACCGCCGGGCTCATAGGTTGGCCTGACGCTGCAACTCGGTGCGCAATTGCACCAGGCTTGGCGTGACGATCGGCACGAAAGCCGACTCACGCCAGCGTCGCGCAAACCCACTGCCATGCGCGGTGAGATAGGCCTTGCCGCCGCTGGCCTGCAACTCCAGCTGCACAGCGCTGGCGGCGGTTTCGGCCAGGGCGATGCGCAGCTTGAACAACGGCACCGGCTTGGCGGCAAAGCGCCCGGCCAACAGGCCGCTCTTCAGCTCGCTGACTAAATGATCGAGGGTCACGCGCAATGTCTCGAGTTCTTCACGCAACACCGTACGGCTGGCCCCCAGATGGTTGGCCACTTCAGCCAGTGAGCGCCGCGCCAGACCGATCGACATGCCGCACTGCAGGCCAAGGAACGCCGGGCGTACCGCTGGCAGAAACTTGCGCGCATCGTCATGCAGCAACCAGTCGCGGCTCAGCTCCACGCCTTCCAGGCCCAACGCCGCGGTGTTGCTCGATTGCAGGCCGAGCAACTCCAGGTCGCGCGAGCGCTGCAAGCCGGCCACCGAATCCGGAATCGCCATGATAAACGGTGCGCCACCGCCGGCATGTTCAATCGCCGCAGCGGCAACAAAGCCGTTCTTGCGCAGGTTGGTCACCCAGTGCAGGCGACCGTTGAGGGTCCAGCCGTGGTCGTTGGGCTCGGCGCTGATCTGCAACGTCTCGATGCCCGATAAAAACTTCATCGCATTCGACAACCCGGTCGCCCCCGCCAGCTTGCCGCTGAGCAGGTCCGGCAGCAGTTGCTCGCGCAGCCGCGCATTTGGGCTCTGCAGCAAATACTCGATAAACGAACGCTGGCCCCAGCACACGAAGGCCGCCGCCAGCGAATGGCTGGCGACATTGGCGATGGCCTCCACGGCGCCGGCCACATCACCGCCCAGCCCGCCGAGTGCCGTGGGCACACCGATACGCAATACATTGGCTTCTGCCAGCCGTGGCAGCACTTCCTGTGGATCGCAACTGCCCACATCCAGGGCCTGCGCTTGAACATCGAGCCAACGGCTCAAGATAGGGTCAAGCATTCATGTTTCTCCTTGTTAACGCAGAGGGACCATCGCCACTTCAGCTGGCCGGTTTTTCCCAACGGTATTGCGCCAGCTCCGGGTTCAGCGGGGTACGGGCAAACACGTTAGCGAAGTTGCACAGGGTTGCCAGGCTGACGCCCAAAATAACTTCCAGGGCCTGGCCTTCGGAGTAGCCTGCCGCACGGAACGCGTCATAACCGGCATCGCTGACATCGCCGCGGGTGGCGATCACTTCACGGGTGAAGGCGGCGAGTGTCTCATACCGCGCATTGGGTAATTCGCCACGCTGGCGCAGGGCCTCGATCACCGCCTCCGGCAGCTTGGCTTTGTTGCGCGCCACGGCGGTGTGACCGGCAACGCAGAAGTCGCAGCCATGGGTCGTCGCGGCAATCAATTGCACCACTTCACGATCAGCCAGGCTCAGTTCGGCCTTGGCGTTCAGGCCGGACACGGTGATGTAGGTTTCCAGCGCCGCCGGAGCATTGGCCAGCACCGCCAGCAGATTAGGAATAAACCCCGAGCCTTTCAGCGCGTTTTCGAGGAAGGGTTTGGCCGCATCCGGGGCGGTTTCAGGGGTGAGCAGCGGTACACGGGACATGGAGTGGTCTCCTTGGGGGTTGGTGTAACCAGTCTGTTGGTTATAAAAAAACCCCTCAATAGGCTAAAGTAGCGATTACTTGCTCTTGAGTCTTTCCATTAGATGAATTCGTCCAGTGCACTTGTCGATTGGTTATTAGACAGCCTCGAACTCAACACCAGCCTGTTCCACGTCGGGCGTTATTGCGGCGACTGGCACGCCAGTACCCACGGCCTGGCCCGGGCCAGTTTCCACTTGATCGTGCAGGGTCAGTGCTGGTTGCACATCGATGGCGAGCCCACCCCGGTGGCGCTGGACAACGGCGACGCGGTGTTCCTGCTGCGTGACCTTGAGTATCGACTGTCGGGTGAAGCCACGGCGGCGGGCGCGCAGGAATGCCCGCGTCGCCCAATGGAGCCGCTGGACAGCAGCGCCACCGACGGCGTGGGCTTGGTCTGCGGGTTCTTTCATTTCCAGTCCGGCCTGTCGGCGATGATTGTCGACACCCTGCCCGCCTGGATCGTGCTGCGAGCCGGCGATCCGTCACTCACGGCGGCGCGCAACCTGTTCGACCTGATCCTGCAAGAATGCGCACGCACTCCGCCCTCTTCCGCCTTGCTGGAACGCCTCTGCCATCTGCTGTTCCTGTATGTGCTGCGCCAGCAGGTGCTGGATAACACCGAGCTTGGCGGCCTTGCCGCGCTGGCCCGGCAGCCGACATTTGCGCATTTGCTCGAGCAATTGATCGCCCACCCCGAGCAACCCTGGAGCCTGGAAAGCATGGCCGCCTGCACCGGGCTGTCGCGCTCGGCGTTTTTCAAGCGGTTCAATGAGCTGTGCGGGCAATCGCCGGGGCAAGTATTGCTGATGATGCGCGTGCGCCATGCCTGCCAACTGTTCAAGCAGGACCAGACCGTGGCCGATGTAGCGCTGGCGGTGGGGTATCAATCAGTGGCGGCGTTTACGCGCGCGTTTCATAAGGTCACCGGGCAGCAGCCCGGCGCTTACCGCAAGGGTTTGGCGTCGAAATAAAATGCAAGTGTGTAGTTTTACGCCAATCAAGCTGTAAGAAAATATGGAACTGTTTTTCCGGCGCTCTCACACAAGGAGTACATCTTCGGCAAACAGTGGAACTTCTCACCCATGATCAACCCCGCAGCACCTCCGACAAGCCGCCAAAACCATGATCCGCTGCGCGATGCAAAACATTCAGCGCCCGAGGATTCCATCTACGTCCAGCCGCGTTTGGACCCGAGCAAGGGCCCGATGCAAACCAAGACCGAGGTTTTGCACAACGACGACTACTCAAAGATTTCACGGCAGGCCAAGTGGGACTTCCTGAGCAGACCGCCGGAGTTAAAGCAACTCACACTGGTGATGGAAACGGGCAATGCCGCCGACGCGGTCCATGTCGGCAAAAACCCTGATGGCCGTCTCAAGGTCCAGATCAATGGAAAGTCATACGCGCTCGATGACAAGGACCGAGACGGGAAGCCCCTGCATTTGCTGATCAAAACCCACGGCGGAAACGACCAGGTAACCGTCAGTGAAGACGTGAAAAACCCGCTGACGATTGAAGGGGGCAAAGGGGATGACACGCTCACTGGCGGCGGTGGCATCACTCGGCTTCTGGGCGGGCCGGGCAACGACACGCTTAAGCTGCGCTCGCATGCAGGCTATGCCGAAGGCAACGACGGCGACGATACAATCATCGGCGGCCCCGGCAATTCAGCCATGTACGGAAACAACGGGGATGATCGGCTGTATGCGGGCGCCGGCCCCGCCACAAAACAGAGCTATCTGGATGGGGGAGCAGGCAACGACCGGCTGTACGCCGGTAATGGGCATACGGTACTCCATGGTGGCAAAGGTGACGACGATTTGGTCGGGCACGATCGAACGACGTTCTACACCGGTAAAGGTCAGGATCGAGTCTGGAACAACCAGCAAGGCGATCATATATATGCCAAGACCGGCGATGTGTACGACCGGTCGCAAGGCTCAACATTGACCCCGGTGCAACCCAGCACTGCTGGCGGTGCGGGATTTGGGGTCGTAGGCACGCCACAATTCAAACAACGCGTAGAGGATGATCTCGAGTTTCTGCGCGGCTCTCCCACTGGGCAAAAGATGCTCACGGATATGGACAGGGAAGCCGCCGTGGCAGGGGGAAAAGTCACTATCGAGGAAGAAACAGACAGAGGCAACGCTTACAATTTCGGGAGTTTGGAACTGGATAAGGCTTGGGAAAACGGTCGCCGTATAGACGGTGATGACCCTAAAAGGGGCAAGATCACCGACAATAAACCTGGCTCGCGCGCCAATAAGGGGGTGATCGCTTACGACACAAGCACTACGGTCGCACCGGATGGACGCACCTTTGGATTTCCACTCATCGGGCTGGTTCATGAAGTGGGGCATTCCTACAACGGTGCGACGGGAACAAACCTGCCAGGCACAACCATAGAGCACCCGCCAGCACGCCCTGACATTTCAATTCCTATCAGGAACACTGAGTTCCAGGTCGTCGGTTTGCCGAGCAGCGCGTCGCCTTTCGATTTCGATAACGATCCATCCACCCCGCCCACCCGCATCAACCCCGAGCATTTCACGGAGAATGGCATGAGGCGCGAAATGGGTCTTCCAGAGCGCAAAACCTACCTCACCTGAGACGCTGACGTTGCAGCCCGGTGCCGGGTTGGGCGCATAACTCCACCAGCCAATCGACAAATACCCGCACCCGCTGCGACAGCTGCCGGTGTGGCGGGTACAGTGCCGTGAGCGCCATTTTCGGCACTGCAAGCTGCCCCAGCACTTCCAGCAGGCTGCCCTGCGCCAGGCGCTGCATCGCGTGGTAGTACGGCGCCTGGATCAACCCGTAGCCCGCTTCACAGGCACAGAAGTAGCCGTCGGCACTGTTGACCGCAACCACCTTGGGCAGGTTGACCGCACGCAGTTCAGCGCCGAATTGAAACTCCAGGCCAAAGCGTTTGCCGCTGGCACTGGAAACGTACTCGACCATGTGGTGCCCGGCCAGGTCATCAAGACTTGCCGGCACGCCCTTGCGCGCCAGATAACCGGGGCTCGCCAAGGTGATTTGATCCATCATTGCCAACGGCCTCGCCACCAGCGATTCGTCCAAGGCGAGGCCACCGCGCAACACGCAATCCACGCCCTCGCGGATCAGGTCCACCGGGCGGTCGTTGAGGCCGATTTCCAAATCAATGTGCGGGTATCGAGCAGTAAATGTCGGCAAGGCGGGAATGACCAGAAAGCGGCCGATACCCGAGGGCATATCAACGCTCAAGGTGCCGCGCGGGTTCTGCCGGCGCGTGGAAAACACCGCCTCGGTTTCTTCAAGGTCGGCAAGCAATTGCACGCAGCGCTGGTAGTACGCCGCACCGTCCAGGGTCGGGCTGACCTGGCGCGTGGTGCGTTGCAGCAGTTGGACGCCGAGGTGCGCTTCCAGTTGCTTGATCAGGATGGTCACTGAGGCGCGTGGCAATTGCAGGCTGTCGGCCGCCTTGGCGAACCCGCCCAATTCGACGATCCGGGTGAACACACGCATCGCATTAAAACGGTCCACGGGCCGGCTCCTGGCTGATTATTTAGAAATTACGAATAGTGATAGTGCTTTTAGCCGGTTTATCAAGGTTTTGTCGAGGATGACAATGGAGCCCTTCCCCACCCAGGAGCTTTACCCATGCACACTCGTCAACTCGGTAAAAACGGCCCGCACGTCTCCGCCATCGGCCTCGGCTGCATGGGCATGACGGATTTCTACACCACCGGCAGTGATACCCAGGAGGCCGTCGCCACGTTGCATCGCGCGCTGGAACTGGGGATCAACTTCCTCGATACCGCCGACATCTACGGCCCGCACACCAATGAGGCACTGATCGGCAAAGCCATCGCCGGCAAGCGCGACCAAGTGTTCCTGGCGAGCAAGTTCGGCATCGTGCGTGACCCGGCGAATCCGGCATTGCGCGGGGTCAATGGCCGGCCCGAATACATTCGCAATGCTATCGACGGCACCCTGCAACGGCTGGGCATCGACACCCTGGATTTGTACTACCAGCACCGTATCGACCCCGACGTGGCCATCGAAGAAACCGTCGGCGCCATGGCCGATCTGGTCACACTGGGCAAGGTGCGTTACCTGGGGCTGAGCGAAGCGTCCGCCGCCACACTGGAGCGCGCCCATCGCGTGCACCCCATCAGCGCCCTGCAAAGCGAGTATTCATTGTGGAGCCGCGACCAGGAACTCAACGGCTGCCTGGCTGCCTGCCAACGCCTGGGCATCGCCTTTGTGCCGTACAGTCCATTGGGCCGGGGGTTTCTCACCGGCGCGCTGAAAAGCCCGGATGATTTCGCTGCCGATGATTACCGCCGTTTCAGCCCGCGCTTCCAGGGCGACAACTTTGCAAAAAACCTGCTGCTGGTCCAACAGGTCCAGGCACTCGCAGCCGAAAAAGGCGTAACGGCCGGGCAACTGGCACTGGCGTGGGTGTTGGCACAGGGCGAATTCATTCTGCCGATCCCCGGCACCAAGCAGCGCAAGTACCTGGAAGAAAACGTCGCCGCCGTCTCGCTGACCCTCAGCACCCGCGAGCTGGCCGCGCTGGAGGCGATCTTCCCGGCCGATGCCACCGCCGGCCTGCGTTATCCCGAGGCGGTAATGGCGATGCTGGATATCTGACCGCCAAACCCACGGGGCGCCTGGAGGGAGGCGCCCCCACGACGAAACGTTTGGCACTCAATCGGCCCCGGGCGAGAGGAACGTTTGCAGGCGCGATGCCACGTAAGAGCAGCCCTGATGCGTCATCAGGGGCGCCTCAAGAGTCGATAAAAAGGACCTGTCATGATATCCACGCCATCCAACCCCTCGGCAACCCAGCCTTACGCCCAGCTACCCAAGCCTCCCGAGACAGCCACCTCGCCCTACACCCCACCGACCGACCTCAAGCCAGACATGGTTAACCGCCGGACACAGGTGCTGTTCGACGAAGGTGGCACCAAAATCAGCCGGTCAATCGACTGGGACCCCAGTGACCCGAAAAAGCCGCAGATCCTGAACAATTTCCTGCACGTAGAAACCGGTGATCGCGCTGACCGTGTCCATGTGCGCAATTTACCGAATGACAAGCTGCAGATCACAATCAACGATAAACCGCATGTATTCGACGTCAAAAGCAAGGAAGACCGCGAGCAGGAGCTGGCGATCGATACCCACGGCGGCGACGACACGGTCATCATCGACGATGACGTCAAGCTTCGTACAAGAGTGGAAGGCGGTGATGGTGACGATCGCATCCAGGCTGGCGGCGGTCGCAGCAGGCTGTTCGGAGGGCGTGGCAACGATGCCCTGGTGTTGGGCAGTGGTTTGGGTTATGCCGCCGGCGGCGAGGGCGACGACACGATCATCGGCGGCAGCGGCAACGGCGTGATGTACGGCAACAAGGGCAATGACCTGCTCATTGCGGGCTCTGGCCCCGCCACCAAGCAAACCTACATGGACGGTGGCGACGGCGACGATGTGCTCTTCTCCGGCAGCGGGCACACCGTTGCACATGGTGGCAATGGCGATGACAACTTGGTCGGGAACGCACGCACGACGTTCTACACCGGCAAAGGCAAAGACAGCATTTGGAACAACCAGCCCAATGACCGCATCTACGCCAAGGCCGGGGATAGTTTCGACCGTACCCAAGGATCGGCTTTCACCGAAGTCAAACCCAGCAATGCCGGCAACCGCGGCTTCAGCGTGGACGTCCCACCAGAAGTCAACGAGGACCAGGCACAGGAGTTCAAGCAGAGCGTCGCCGACGATTTTGAATTTCTGCGCAGTTCACCTACGGGGCAACAGGCACTCAAGCGAATGGATGAACTTGCGGCAATAAATGGCGCCAAGGTCAGCATACGGCCGATCAACCACGGCGGTAACGAATACCTGTTTGGCAGCACTGGACTGGAAAACATGACACCTGAGGAGTCCGAAAGCGCAGGCGAAGGGGCCTTCGGGACGATCACCAATGGCGTGCCCGGTGCCCGCGCCGATCGCGGCATCATTCACTTTGACTCGCCGGCTACGCTCGAAAACGCCGACCGCACCAACACACGGGTACCCGCCACCGCTCTCTTCGCTCAGGTGGCCTCCGCCTACAATGGCGCAACAGGTACATTCCTGCCGGGGGAAACCCGCGAAGCGCCGGGAGAATCGGGTCTCGCCAGGAATGAAGTACGTCAAGCCATTGGCCTGCCCAGCGATGCCGAACCTTTTGATTTCGACAATGACCCCTCGACACCGCCGAGCACTGTCAATCCGAGACCGTTCACCGAAAACGCCCTGAATGAAGAGATGGGCAAACCCTTGAGGAAGACCGTCCTATGGTCACCTAGCGATCAAGGTCGTGGGACGTAGAGCGGCGCCTCAATATCGGTTCCTACACGGAGCGCGGCGGGTAGTCGGCCTCGCTCTGGTCAGCCCCAGCTATTTAGCACCATCGTACCTAAAGCTCCGCCCATCCACGCCGATAGCCCTACGAAGCTCCAAAAAGCCGCGTCGACAATAAACGCTTCGTAAGGACGAATCCCATGCCCCCACTGCGCTCCATCCAAACTCGCTACACCCTGTTTCTGGTGCTGTTCGTCCTGGTGTTATTGGTCTTGACGGTCGTGGGTATCGGCCAGTTGGTTGCGCCCAAGCTGCAGTACACCGAAGAACAGGTGGTGCTCAACCGCATCAGTGAAGTGGCCGAGCAGATCCAGGGCGAACTGAACAAGGTCCAGGCCCAGCAACGCAGCATCACCCAGACCATTGTGCTGCTCGACAGCGATGCCATCGACAAGGTCCTGCCCGGCCTGGTGGACCAGTACGGCGAGCTGAAAGTCTTCGGCGGCGGCATCTGGCCGCTGCCCAACCAGCGCACGCCGGGGCGCAACAAGCACAGCACGTTCTGGCACCGCGATGCGTCGGGCAAGCTCGTAGTGAACACGTTCTGGAACAGCGACCCTGCTCCCAATTACTACGACCAGAGCTGGTACAAGGGCGGCCTCGCCGCGCCGCGTGGCCAATGCGCCTGGGCTGCCGCCTACAAGGACGACGCCAGCCAGGAGCCGCGCACCAACTGCGCCATGGCGATCCAGCGGGACGGCGCGGCGTATGGCGTCGCCACCATTGACGTGACCCTGGGCTTTTTCAACGCGCTGGTGGCCAGCAAGGAAAAAGACATCGGCGGGCAGATGCTGATCGTCGAAGGCGACGGCAAGATCATCAGCAACAGCACGCGCCTCAGTGGCCCGGTGGTGTTGAAGAACATCAGCGAACTCACCGGCACCTCGGCATTTGCCGCCCAGGTCAGCAAAGCCCTGGCCCACCGTGAGCAGGCCTTGCAGCGCAGCGAGTTCGACAACCAGGGCGTGGCCAGCACGTTCTATATGCGCCCCATCGAAGGCACGCCGTGGTTCCTGGCGACCGCCCTGCCCACCTCGTTGATCACCGCCCAGCGCGACGACGTGCTCGGCAGCCTGGCCCTGGTGCAAATCCCCATGGTGCTGCTGTTGGTGCTGCTGGCGGCCTATGCGATCCGCCAATTGGTGCAACGCATGAACACGCTGAAAGCCAATATTGACGCGTTGTCCGCCGGCGACGCCGACCTGACGCGACGCATCACCATCCGCGCTGAAGACGAACTCGGCGCCATCGGCCACTCGGTCAACCGCTTTATCGTGTACCTGCAAAACATGATCGGCGAGGTCACGCAGGCCACCGGCGCCATGTCGTCGGGCCTTGAGCAACTGCAGAAAACCTCGGCGCACACCAACCAGATCCTGGTGCGCCACGCCTCGGAGACCGACCAGACCGTCACCGCCATCACCGAGATGAGTTCCACCGCCGACACGGTTGCGCAGAACGCCGCAGAAACCGCCTCGTTCACTCAACGCGCCAACGAACACGCCGACCGTTCCCGCGTGGTGGTCGGCGAAGCCTCCAGCAGTGTCAGCGCCCTGATCGGCGAAGTGGCCAGCGCCACCCACACCGTGGAGAACATGCGCCAGGACGCCGCGCGCATCACCGAAACCCTGGGCGTGATCGGCGCGATTGCGGGCCAGACCAACCTGCTGGCGCTCAACGCCGCAATCGAAGCGGCACGGGCCGGCGAACAAGGCCGGGGGTTTGCCGTGGTCGCCGACGAAGTCCGAGCACTGGCCGCGCGCACCCAGGCCAGCACCTCGCAGATCAACGAGATGCTCGCGCGCCTGACTACCGGGGTGAGTTCGTCGGTGGCGGCCATGGAAAACACCCAGGCCAGTTGCCAATCGGCGGCGGATGCCACCGCGCGGGTCAACACCGGCCTGGACGAGATGGCAGGCTCGGTCAGCCATATCAACAACCTCAGCACGCAGATCGCCACGGCCGCCGAGCAGCAAAGCGCGGTGACCGAGGAGATCAACCGCAGCATGGTGCAGATCCGACATATGGTCGAGGAACTGGTGCAGAGCGGCCATGCCACGCAAACCAATACGCAGACCCTGCTGGACGCCAATGGACGCGTGATTGCCTTGATGGGGCGTTTCAAGGTGAGCTGATAAATGGCCTGGATACTCCCGTGCAATGCGCGGGAGTCGGACTATTCTGACAGTTCACAGCCACACAGGAGGTGTGCCATGCGCGCTGCAGAGCAGTCAGTCCGCTTGGAGCGGATCAGTCAGGAACGCTTTATCGAGGCCCCCATCGATGCCGTCTACGACTATGTGACCCAGCCGGATCGCTGGCACGAATGGCACCCCACATCCCTGAGTGCCGACACCGGCACCACCGGTTCACTCCCCGTCGGCACGCGCTTTACCGAAATGATCGACCTCTTGGGCGTGCGCGTGCCCATGAGTTACCGCGTACAGGTCGCCCGCCGCCCCGGCGAGTTCAAGACCGTGTTTACCTCCCTCGCTGTCGATGGCTCCATTCACTACTTCCTGCAGCCGTTTCGCGGCGGCACGCTGTTCAAGCGCGTGCTGACCTATGAGACCGAATTGCAGCTGGCCACCTTGCATGAGCGCATGATCGAGTTGTCCGCGATTGCCCTGGACCAACTCAAGCATCGGCTGGAAAACCCGCCCTTCGTATAATTTTGAAACATTACCGCGAAGGTTGCTCGCCGGTGGGCGCTGGCTTGCCTGCGATGACGTCGTCATGATCGCCGCCATCCCAATCGCCACTTCCTGCTTGCGAGCCTTTTGATGAAAACCACCCTGCGCCTGGCCCTGCTGTCGGCCCTGTTCACCACCACGCTGGCCCAGGCCGCCGACCTGATCCCCATCGACGTACACCGCGACGCCAACTGCGGTTGCTGCAAGAAATGGATCAGCCACCTGGAAAGCAACGGCTTCAAGGTCAATGACCATGTCGAAGCCAATATGAGTGACGTCAAGCAACGCCTTGGCGTGGCGCCGCGCCTGGGCTCATGCCACACCGCCGTGATCGACGGCAAGTTCGTCGAGGGCCATGTGCCCGCCGAGCAGGTCCTGGCGCTGCGCAAGCGCAACGACCTGCTGGGAATCGCCGCACCGGGCATGCCCATGGGTTCGCCGGGCATGGAAGTCGAAGGTCGCAGCGAGGCGTATCAGGTCATCGGCCTGACCCGCGACGGCCAGGATGTGGTGGTGGCCGAGTACCCGGCACACTGACCGATGCTTGCCGGTTACCTGGGGCTGTTTCTCGCTGCGTTTGGCGCCGCGACCCTGCTGCCCCTGCAATCCGAAGCCGTGCTGATAGGCCTGCTGCTGAGCGGGCATTACAGCCTGTGGTGGCTGCTGGTGGTCGCGACGCTGGGCAATGTGCTGGGGTCGGTGCTGAACTGGGCGCTCGGGCGCGGGGTGGAGCGCTTCAAGCACCGGCGCTGGTTTCCGGTCAGCGACCCGCAACTGGCCAAAGCCCGGCACCATTACCAGCGTTGGGGGCACTGGACACTGCTGCTCAGTTGGGTACCGATCATCGGTGACCCGCTGACGCTGGTCGCCGGGGTGATGCGCGAGCCGTTGTGGCGTTTCCTGCTGCTGGTGACCCTGGCCAAGGGCGTGCGTTACGGGGTGCTGGCAGCCCTGACCTTGCAGTGGGTGTTAATCCCCACTTAATCGCCTCCCAACAGCATCCGAGACATCTCGTCTGGAGCCCTGCCCATGCCTCTGATCCGCACCTTTTGCCTTGCCGGCCTGCTCACCGCCAGTGTCACCCCGGTGTTCGCAGCCACTGAAGGTCCTGCCTACGGGCCAGAACTGCAAGGCTTTGCGTACCCCTATCCACTTGAGCACTTCAACTTCCAATCCCAGGGCAAGTCCCTGCAGATGGGCTACATGGACATCCCCGCCACCGGCAAGGCCAACGGGCGCAGCGTGGTGCTGATGCACGGCAAGAACTTCTGCGGCGCTACCTGGGAAGGCTCGATCAAGGCCTTGAGCGAGGCCGGTTACCGGGTGATCGCGCCCGACCAGATCGGCTTCTGCACTTCCAGCAAGCCTGATCACTATCAGTACAGCTTCCAGCAACTGGCGCAAAACACCCATCAACTCCTGGAAAAGCTCGGCATTCACCAGGCGACCATTATCGGCCACTCCACCGGTGGCATGCTCGCCACCCGCTACGCCCTGCTCTATCCGACCCAGACCGAGCAGCTTGGGCTGGTGAACCCCATTGGCCTGGAAGACTGGAAAGCCCTCGGCGTGCCCTACAGCAGCGTCGACCAGTGGTACCAGCGCGAGCTTAAACTCAGCGCCGAAGGCATTCGCAAGTACGAACTCAACACCTACTATGTAGGGCGCTGGAAGCCCGAATACGACCGCTGGGTGGATATGCTCGCCGGCCTCAACAAAGGCCCGGGCCATACCCAGGTGGCATGGAACTCGGCCTTGATTTACGACATGATCTTCACCCAGCCGGTGTACTACGAATTCAAGGACCTGCAGATGCCGACCCTGCTGTGGATCGGCACCGCGGACAACACCGCGATCGGCAAGGACCTGGCGCCGCCGGAGGTCAAGGCCAAGCTCGGCAACTACGCGGTACTCGGCAAGCAGGTGGCCAAGCTGATCCCGCATTCCACCCTGGTGGAATTCCCGGGCCTGGGCCATGCACCGCAAATGGAAGAACCGGCACAGTTCAATAAAGCATTGTTGCAGGGCTTGAACGCCCTTTAATCCAACCTTTTTCGAGGCACGCGTGAATGTCGGTACAGATCGCAGTCATTGATGATTGGCAGAAGGTCGCCAGTGGCGTGGTGGACTGGTCGGTGCTGGAGTCGGTAGGCCAGGTGCATTTCCTGCACGACTACCCGGCGGACACCGCCACCCTGATTGAGCGGTTGCAGGGGTTTGAGGTGATTTGCGTGATGCGCGAGCGCACCACTTTCGACAAGGCCCTGCTGCAGGGCTTGCCCCAGCTCAAACTGCTGGTGACCGGCGGCATGCGCAACGCGGCCATCGACATCCCGGCGGCCAAGGCGCTGGGCATCCACGTGTGTGGCACCGACAGCTACAAACAGGCCGCGCCGGAACTGACCTGGGCACTGATCATGGCCTCCACTCGCAACCTGGTGGCCGAAGCCAACTCGCTGAGAGCGGGCGGCTGGCAGGTGGGACTGGGCGGCGACCTGTATGGCAAGACCCTGGGAATTCTCGGACTCGGTAGCATCGGCCAGAAAGTCGCGCAGTTCGCCCAGGTGTTCGGCATGCGCGTGATTGCCTGGAGTGAAAACCTCACGCCGGAACGCGCAGCCGCCTCGGGCGTGACGTGGGTCAGCAAGCGCGAGTTGTTTCAACAGGCCGACATTCTCACTATCCACCTGGTGCTCAGCGACCGCAGCCGCGGCCTGGTGGATGCCGAGGCGCTGGGCTGGATGAGACCCAGCGCACGCCTGGTGAACACCGCGCGCGGTCCGATTGTGGATGAGCAGGCACTGGTGCGGGCCCTGCAAAACGGCCAACTGGCCGGCGCCGCGCTGGATGTGTTCAGCGAAGAACCGCTGCCCGCCGACCATCCGTTTCGCCAACTGGACAATGTCCTGGCCACACCGCACGTGGGGTATGTCAGCGAGCAGAACTACCGGCAGTTCTACCAGCAGATGATCGAGGACATCCAAGCCTGGGCCGATCACGCCCCGCTCCGACTGCTCAACTGAAAGGGGGAGCAGCAATTCTCCCCTAGCAAACACACTTGATGAGGGAACCCCTCCCCCTAAGCAAGCCGCTCCCCCCCAGCAAGCCGCTCCCCCTGTGGCGAGCAGGCTTGCCCTGCGTTGGGCTGCGCAGCAGCCCCAAAACCTGCCCCCCCGCCCAACCTGATGCACCCCACGCACCACATCGGAGCACTTCACCGTCACACCCCCTGCAACCCTACCTCCGCCTACCCCGCCCACCAACCCCGCCCCCGTTTTCCCAGCTTTGCATATCGTTACAAGTATTTTGTCCTACAAAAATCCCCCACAAACCCTACAGGCTCTAGGATCTGTCCTAGACTGATGACCGATGGGTCCGTTTCAAAACAAAAACCCCGCGAAAAAATCGAAACTTTCCAACTCTGCCATAGGTCAGGTTTAGGGTAAGGCGCGCACAAGCGGTTCACACCAGATGCCGTCTATCCATTCTTTTTGAGCTAACCGTGCAACTGGCATACGCCTTGCCAGTTTGTCATTGCGCTTGTGCGCCTGGCCGCAGGATGCGGTCAACGGAGCTAGTGGCAGCGGGCCACTAGCCGACCAACACGTGGAGAGAACTATGATCAGTGCCGCTGCAAGTATTCAAGGAGAGCGTGTTAGTCAGCCAGTTGGCGGGTCGACAGCTTTAGTCGACCTCAACACGGTGCGGCCGGTCCCGAGTCATAATCCAAATCGCAAGAAAGTCCTGTTCGTCACCTCCGAATTCGCCGACCTGGTCAAGACCGGCGGCCTGGGCGACGTGTCTGCCGCCCTGCCCCGTGCCATGGCGCACCTGCACGATGTGCGCGTGCTGATCCCCGGCTACCCGCAGGTAATGGAGAGTGACAACCCGATCCATATCATTGGTGAACTGGGCGGCCATGCCGCGCTGCCACCGTGCAAAATCGGGCGCATGGACCTCAAGGACGGCCTGGTTATCTATGTACTGATCTGCCCTGAGCTCTATGAGCGCGAAGGCACGCCCTACGGCGCCAATAACGGCCGTGACTGGCCCGACAACCATATTCGCTTCGCCCGCCTGGGCCTGGCCGCCGCCGACATGGCCGCCAACCTGGCACAGATCCACTGGTGCCCGGACCTGGTGCATGCCCATGACTGGCCCGCTGGCTTGGCCCCGGCCTATATGCACTGGCGTGGGTCACGCACCCCGACGCTGTTCACCATCCATAACCTGGCGTACCAGGGTGTGGTCAGCCTGGCCTCGACGCCGGAGCTGGGCATTCCACCCCACGCGCTGCAACAGGAAGGCATGGAGTTCTACGGCAAGATGTCGTTCCTCAAGGCCGGCATGGCCTACTCGAGCCATATCACCACCGTGAGCGCGACGTACGCCCAGGAAATCACCACCCCCGAATTCGGCTGCGGCCTCGACGGTTTCCTTGCCGCCAAGACCCAGCAAGGCCTTCTCAGTGGCATTCCCAACGGCATTGATGAAAGTTGGGAAACCTCCACCGACACGCACCTGACACACAACTTCAACATTGGCGACTGGGAAGGCAAGGCGATCAACGCCGGCCACGTGCGCGAATTGTTCGGCCTGCATGACTCCACCGGCCCGCTGTTCGCCGTGGTCTCGCGCCTGGTCTACCAGAAGGGCCTGGATCTGACCGAGGCCGTGTCGAGCTTTATCGTCGAAAACGGCGGCCAGATCGCGATCATCGGTCGCGGCGAGCCCGAAGAAGAGCAAGCCATGCGTGAATTGGCGCTGCGCTTCCCTGGGCAGGTCGGCGTGCGTATCGGCTTCAACGAAACCGACGCCCGCCGCATGTTCGCCGGCAGTGACTTCCTGCTGATGCCTTCACGCTACGAACCCTGCGGCCTGAGCCAGATGTACGCCCAGCGCTTCGGCTCGCTGCCGGTGGCACGCAACACCGGCGGGCTGGCGGACACCATCGAGAATGGCGTCACCGGGTTCCTGTTCAATGAATCCACGGTAGAAAGCTACGAAGAGGCGCTGAGCCGCGCGTTCCGCGTGTTCGCCAACAAGGGCCTGCTCAACGCCATGCGCAGCCGCGCCATGACCCAGCCCTTCAACTGGTGCCAGGCGGTAGAACCCTACGCCGAACTGTATGAACAACTGGTGGCCAAGGCCTTGGGGAAATCGACTAAATAATCAAGGGAGGTCTTCATAGATGCCGTTACGGACTTTGGAAACCTGGCCCCACGGCGCAATCATGCTGGACGCGCAACACACGCGTTTTGCCTTGTGGGCGCCAGACGCGTTTTATGTCAGCGTTGAATTGGAAGACGGCAAATCCATCGCCATGCTGCCGCAGGCAGAGGGATGGTTCGAGACAGAAGTGAAGTGCCCCGCCGGCACCCGCTACCGCTTCAACATCGATGGAGAAATGGATGTACCCGACCCCGCGTCCAGGGCCCAGGCTGCGGACGTGCATGGTTGGAGCGTAGTCGTCGACCCGCTCGCCTACCCATGGCGTCACAGCCACTGGCAAGGCCGCCCCTGGCACGAAGCGGTGATCTACGAGCTGCACGTGGGTGCGATGGGGGGCTACGCCGAGGTCGAAAAACACCTGCCACGCCTGGCCGAGCTGGGCGTCACCGCCATTGAGTTGATGCCATTGGCGCAATTTCCCGGCGAACGCAACTGGGGTTATGACGGCGTGCTGCCGTATGCGCCCCAGTCCTCCTACGGCACTCCCGAGCAGCTCAAGCACTTGGTCGATTGCGCCCACGAGCATGGCCTCGCGGTGATCCTGGATGTCGTCTACAACCACTTCGGTCCCGATGGCAATTACCTGGACCAGTACGCGGCCGGCTTCTTTCAGGAAGACGTGCACACGCCGTGGGGCGCCGGTATCGATTTCGACCGCCGTGAAGTGCGCAATTTCTTCCTCGACAACGCGCTG
This sequence comes from Pseudomonas aylmerensis, assembly GCF_001702265.1. GTDB lineage: Bacteria > Pseudomonadota > Gammaproteobacteria > Pseudomonadales > Pseudomonadaceae > Aquipseudomonas > Aquipseudomonas aylmerensis. The sequence continues at coordinate 50,786 of NZ_MAUE01000041.1, read as the reverse complement.
ATGTGGTTGCTGGAATACCGCTTCGACGGCCTGCGCCTGGACGCCGTGCACGCCATCGACAACCCAGGCTTCCTGCAGGAGCTCGCGCAGCGGGTGCGCCAGCAGGTCGACACCGGCCGGCATGTGTGGCTGGTGCTGGAGAACGAACTCAACCAGGCCAGCCTGCTCAAGCAGGATTTCGACGCGCAATGGAATGATGACTTTCATAACGTGTTGCACGTACTGCTGACCGGCGAAACCGACGCGTACTACAGCGACTTTGCCAAGGAACCTACCGCCCAACTGGCGCGTTGCCTGGGCGAGGGTTTTGTCTATCAGGGCCACACCACCCGCCACGGCCATGAGCGCGGCGAACCCAGCGGCGATCTGCCGCCCACCGCCTTTGTAGCCTTCCTGCAGAACCACGACCAGATCGGCAACCGCGCGATGGGCGAGCGCCTGCACCAGTTGTGCGCGCCCCAGGCGCTAAAGGCGGCGACCGCCCTGCTGCTGCTGTCACCGATGATCCCGCTGATGTTCATGGGCGATGAAGTGAATGCCAGCGAGCCGTTCCTGTTTTTCACCGATCACCACGGCGAACTGGCCGAAGCGGTGCGTGAGGGCCGGCGCGGCGAATTTGCCGACTTTGCCGCCTTCCAGGACCCGGAGCGTCGTGACCGCATCCCGGACCCGAACGCCCTGGCCACTTTCAAGCAATCCTCCCCGGCGCTGGCCGATCACCCCCACGCCGAGCTCTACCGGCACCTGTTGAACCTGCGCCACACGCATATCGTGCCGCACCTGCCCGGCACCGTGGCCTTGGGTGCGCAGGTATTGGCCGACGGCGCCGTCAGTGCGCGCTGGCGCCTGGGCAACAGCAGCCTGTTGCAGATCGACCTGAACCTGAGCACCACCGCCGTGGACCACCCGGCGGCCGCCCACGTTCTGTTTCAAACGCCTGCCGAGCACGGCGCACAACTGCCGCCGTACAGCGCACGCGTGACCCTATCCCCTGTTGGAGAGCACCCTTGAGCGAAGCGAACCTGGAAATCCTCGCCAGCCGCGCGGGCCTGGCCGTCGATTGGATCGACGCAAACGGCCGCCCGCAACGAGTGAAACCCGACGCCCTGCGCGCCGTTCTCAAAGGCCTGGGCCACCCGGCCGACACCGATGCCGAGATCGACGCCAGCCTGCTTGAACTGGAGCAAGTGCAACACGACAAACACCTGCCCCCCTTGATGACCATCGACACCGGCGAAGGCCTCGACCTGGCACGTTACTTCGAGCCCGATACCCTGTGCCGGGTCAACCTCGAAGGCGGCGAAAGCCTGGAGCTGCGCCTCGACGGCAACGCTATTCTGCCTGGCGTGATCGCCCTGGGTTATCACCAGGTGCATATCAACGACCAGAGCTTCACCCTGGCCGTCGCGCCCACGCACTGCTACAGCGTGGCCGAAGCGGTGGACACCCAGCCCGCGCGCGCCTGGGGCCTGAGTGCCCAGTTGTACGCACTACGCCGCCTGGGGGATGGTGGTTTCGGCGACACCCTGGCCCTGGAGCACCTGGCGCGCTCCGCCGCAGAACGTGGTGCGGACGCCCTGGCGATCAGCCCGATGCACGCGATGTTCAGCGCCGACACCGGCCGCTACAGCCCGTACTCGCCTTCCAGTCGCCTGTTCCTCAACAGCTTGTATGCCTCTCCGTCCTGCATCCTCGGCGAACGCGAAGTGCGCAGCACCATCGAGGCCCTTGGCCTGGAAGATGAACTGCACACGCTGGAGCAACACACGCTGATCGACTGGCCCGCCGCCGCCAACGCCAAGCAACGCCTGCTGCGCGCGCTGTATGAAGATTTCCGCCACGGCCAGCACCCGCAACAGGCCGACTTCCTCAGCTTCCGCCAGGCCGGTGGCGAAGCACTGGAGAACCACTGCCGCTTCGAAGCTGTGCAGGCGCAGCGTGCCGCCGCCGGCGAGGACCTCGACTGGCGTCACTGGCCCCAGGAGTGGCGCAATCCGCAAAGCCCGGCACTGGTACAGTTCGCTGAAGCCAACCGCGAGGAAATCGGCTACTACGCCTTCGCCCAATGGCTGATCGCGCGCTGCCTGGAGCGTGCCCAGCAAGCCGCCCGAGGCAGCGGCATGGGCATCGGCCTGATCGCCGACCTGGCGGTAGGCGCTGATGGCGGCGGCAGCCAGGCCTGGAGCCGCCAGGATGAACTGCTGGCCGACCTGACCGTGGGCGCGCCGCCGGATATTCTCAACCGCTCGGGCCAAGGCTGGGGGATTTCCGCGTTCTCACCCGAAGGCCTCAAGCGCAACGGTTTTCGTGCATTCATCGAAATGCTGCGCGCCAACTTCGCCCACGCCGGCGGCTTGCGCATCGACCATGTGATGGGCCTGCAGCGCCTGTGGGTGATTCCCATGGACGCCTCGCCGCGCGAAGGCGCCTACCTGTATTACCCGGTGGATGACCTGTTGCGGCTGCTGGCCCTGGAGTCCCACCGCCACAAGGCTATCGTCCTCGGCGAAGACCTCGGCACCGTGCCCGACGGCCTGCGCGAAAAGCTCAGCGGCCGCTCGATCCTGGGCATGCGCGTGCTGTTGTTCGAACAAGGCCACGATGGCCAGTTCAACCCGATCCTCGACTGGCCGGACAACGCCCTGGCCACCACCAGCACCCATGACCTGCCGACCCTCAACGGCTGGTGGCACAGCCGTGATATCGACTGGAACATCCAGCTCGGCCTCATCGATGCGCCCACCGTGGAGCAATGGAGCGAACACCGCCTGCGCGAACGCCAGGCACTGCGCCAGGCCTTGAGCCAGGACCCGCAGAATTTCGTCGAAGAAATTCGCAATGAAACCGACCACATGATCGACGCCAGCGTGCGCTACCTCGGCCACACCCGTGCGCCGCTGGTGCTGCTGCCGCTTGAGGACGCGCTGGGCATTGAAGAACAAGCCAACCTGCCCGGCACCACCGATACCCATCCCAATTGGCGCCGCCGCCTGGCGGGCGAGGCTTCCAGCCTGCTCGACAATGCCGGCGCCGCCCGCCGCCTCGAACTGCTGGCCGTCGCGCGCAACCAAGCCTATGAGCGTGACCGATGAAAGCACTGCCCCTGCGCGCTACCCAGCGCCTGCAATTCCATAAAGGTTTCACCCTCGATGACGCGGTGCCGCTGGTGCCGTATTTCGCCCAACTGGGCATCAGCCACCTGTACGCCTCGCCGCTGCTCAGCGCGCGTGCCGGTTCCATGCACGGCTACGACGTGGTCGACCCGACCAGCGTCAACCCCGAGCTTGGCGGTGAAGCGGCGCTGCGCCGTCTGGTCGCGGCCTTGCGTGAGCACGGTATGGGGCTGATCCTCGATATCGTCTCCAATCACATGGCCGTGGGCGGCGCCGACAACCCCTGGTGGCTGGACCTGCTGGAATGGGGGCGCCTGAGTCCCTACAGCGAGTTCTTCGACATCCAATGGCACTCCCCCGACCCGCTGCTCAAGGGCCAGTTGTTGATGCCATTCCTCGGCAGCGACTACGGCGAAGCCTTGCAGACCGGCACCCTGACCCTGCATTTCGATGCAGCCCATGGGGCGTTCTACGTCGAGCATTACCAACACCGCTTTCCGATCTGCCCACGCGACTACGCGTTGATCCTCGGCAACGACCCATTGCTCAAGCCCCTGGCCGACCGCTTCAGCGCCCTCGCCTACCAGGATGACGCCTACGCCGAAGCCGCCTGGCTCAAGCAGGCGCTGGCCGAGCGCGCCACCGAAGTTTTGCCCGCCATCGAAAGCCGGCTGGCCGAGTTCGACGGGCGCCAGCCTGAAGGCTTCAAGCGCCTGCACCAGCTGCTCGAGCAACAGACCTATCGCCTGGCCAGCTGGCGCACCGCGGCGGACGACATCAACTGGCGGCGCTTCTTCGACGTCAACGAACTCGGTGGCCTGCGCGTGGAGCGCAGCGCCGTGTTCGAAGCCACCCACGGCAAGATCTTCGAGCTGATCAGTGAAGGCCTGGTGGACGGTTTGCGCATCGACCACATCGACGGCCTCGCCGATCCTCGCGGCTACTGCCGCAAGCTGCGCCGGCGCGTGGATTCGCTGTCGCCGGAGCGGCACCTGCCGATCTTTGTCGAAAAGATTCTCGGCGAAGGCGAAACCCTGCGTGAAGACTGGCGCGTGGACGGCACCACCGGCTACGAATTCATGAACCAGCTGTCGCTGCTGCAACACCACCCGGAGGGCTTTGCGCCGCTGGCCGCGTTGTGGACGCAGCACAGCGAACGGCCCTCGGCGTTTATCGAAGAGGCGCGGCTGGCACGTCAACAGATCCTCAATGGCTCCCTCGGCGGTGATTTCGAAAGCGTGGCGCGGGCGCTGCTACAAGTGGCGCGCGACGATGTGATGACCCGCGACCTGACCCTCGGTGCGATCCGCCGTGCCTTGCAGGAGCTGATCGTGCACTTCCCGGTGTACCGCACCTACATCAGCGCGCTGGGCCGCAGCGCGGCTGACGACAAAGTCTTCCAGCAGGCCATGGACGGTGCCCGCAGCACCCTCGGCGAAGGCGACTGGCCGGTGCTCGAACACCTGGAAAAATGGCTCGGCGGCCAGCCTTGGCGCCATCGCCCGGTGGGCCGCGAGCGCAAGATGCTCAAGCATGCCTGCGTGCGCTTCCAGCAACTGACGTCGCCGGCGGCCGCCAAGGCCGTGGAAGACACTGCGTTCTATCGCTCGGGCGTGCTGCTGTCGCGCAATGACGTGGGTTTCAGCACCGAGCAGTTCAGCGCGCCGCTGGCCGAGTTCCATGCGGTCAACCAGCAACGCCTGCAGACCTTCCCCGATAACCTGTTGGCCACGGCGACCCACGACCACAAGCGCGGCGAAGACACCCGTGCGCGCCTCGCGGTGCTCAGCGAGTGCGCAGCGTGGTATGTCGAGCAGGTCGAGCAGTGGCGCAGGCTGGCCGCGCCGCTGCGCACTGACGCCAGTGCGCCGTCGGCCGGCGATGAGTTGATTCTTTACCAAGTGCTGCTCGGCAGCTGGCCGTTGGACCAGGCCGATGACTTCGAGGACTACCATCAGCGCCTGTGGCAATGGCAACAGAAAGCCCTGCGCGAGGCCAAGCTGCAGAGCGCCTGGAGCGCGCCCAACGAAGCCTATGAACAGGGCGTCGAAGCCTTCCTGTCACGCCTGTTGCTGAGCGAGGAAGGCCGTCCGTTGCGCACGGCAATCGGCAACGCGGCCCAGGTGATCGCCCCCGCCGGTGCGGTGAATGGCCTGGCGCAATCCTTGCTTCGCATCACCGTGCCGGGTGTGCCGGACTTGTACCAGGGCGACGAGTTCTGGGACTTCAGCCTGGTGGACCCGGACAACCGTCGCCCGGTGGATTTCAACGCACGGCAACGCGCGCTGGATACCCCATGGGACCCCGGCGAACTGCTGTTCAACTGGCGAGACGGGCGCATCAAGCAGGCCGTGATTGCCCAGGCGCTGGCCTTGCGCAAGGCCGATCCCGGACTGTTCCGCGCAGGCAGCTATACGCCGCTGGAAGTGCTCGGCCAACACGCCGGGCGGGTGGTCGCGTTCCACCGCGAACACCAGGGCCGCCACCTGTTGGTGGTGGTGCCGCGCTGGCCGTTTGACCTGCTTGAAAACGGTGTGCATCCCCAGATCAATGCGCAGGTTTGGGGCGATACACGGGTGAAATTACCGTTCGCCGCGCCAACTCAAAACTGGAAGGGACTTTTTCATACAGGCGCAGTCACACCAGACAAGGAGCTGTTGATCAGCGCTGCCCTGGGGGATTTCCCGGTCAATGTCTTTATCAATCCTGATGATCAAGAAAGCTGAAAATTTTCTGTGAGGAGCATTGTGATGAGTACTGAAGACAAACGCATACGCGAGCTGGCGCATCAGATCTGGGAATCTGAAGGCAAACCCCATGGGGAGGACGCACGTCATTGGGAGATGGCGCGCAAACTTGCCGAAGCCGAAGCCCTGACGCCGAGCAAGCCCAAGGCCTCGGCCAAACCCAAGACCGCGCCCAAACCGCCGGCCAAGGCCAAGCCTGCGCCACCGGCCGCGAGCAAGCCGGCAGCCCCGGCGGCGAAGAAGCCAGCGGCGCCGAAAAAGCCCAAGCCTTGACCCCCGCACCGCTTGCCGGCCCTGCCGGTAAGCGGTGATTTTTCCACCCCGATTGTCAGCTGAATATTCGTCAGCACGGCCGCGTTCGGCCCGAAAAAAGACCCTTGCAGGAGCAACACCATGAGCAAACCCCATAAAACCCCTTCGACGCCGGGCAACGAGCCGTCGCGGATTCGTGAAGGTTTGCCCTTCCCCCTCGGCGCCACCTGGGATGGACTGGGCGTCAACTTTGCGCTGTTCTCGGCCAACGCCACCAAGGTGGAGCTGTGCCTGTTCGACGACGCTGGCGAAGTTGAGCTGGAACGCATCGAACTGCCCGAATACACCGACGAAATCTTTCACGGTTACTTGCCCGACGCCCACCCCGGGCTGATTTACGGCTACCGCGTGTACGGTGCTTATGACCCGGCCAACGGTCATCGCTTCAACCACCACAAATTGCTGATCGACCCCTATGCCAAACAGCTGGTGGGCGAACTCAAATGGTCCGAGGCACTGTTCGGCTACACCATCGGCCACCCGGACGACGACCTCAGCTTCGACGAACGCGACAGCGCGCCTTTCGTGCCCAAGTGCAAGGTCATCGACCCCGCGCACACCTGGGGCAATGACCAGCCGGTACGCGTGCCGTGGGACCGTACGATCATCTACGAAACCCACTTGCGCGGCATCAGCATGCGCCACCCTTCGGTCGGCGAATCGGTGCGGGGCACCTGCGCCGGCCTGATGGAAGATGACGTGCTCAAGCACATCCGCCAGTTGGGCATCTCGTCGGTCGAACTGCTGCCGGTACACGCCTTTGTCAACGACCAGCACCTGCTGGAAAAAGGCATGACCAACTATTGGGGCTACAACAGCATCGCGTTTTTCGCCCCCGACCCGCGCTACCTGGCCAGCGGCAAGATCGCCGAGTTCAAGGAGATGGTCGCGCACCTGCACGAGCAGAAGCTGGAAGTGATCCTCGATGTGGTCTACAACCACACCGCCGAAGGCAACGAGCGCGGCCCGACCCTGTCCATGCGCGGCATCGACAACGCCTCTTACTACCGGCTGATGCCCGATGACAAGCGCTTCTATATCAACGACTCCGGCACCGGCAACACCCTCGACCTGAGCCACCCGTGCGTGCTGCAGATGGTCACCGACTCCCTGCGCTACTGGGCCACCGAGATGCACGTCGACGGTTTCCGTTTCGACCTGGCGACCATCCTCGGCCGCTACCGCGACGGGTTTGACGAACGCCACAGCTTCCTCGTGGCATGCCGCCAGGACCCGGTACTGCGCCAGTTGAAAATGATCGCCGAACCCTGGGACTGCGGCCCCGGCGGTTATCAGGTGGGCAACTTCCCGCCGGGCTGGGTCGAATGGAACGACCGTTTCCGCGACACCGTACGTGCCTTCTGGAAAGGCGATGACGGCCAGTTGGCGGACTTCGCCGGGCGCATGACCGCTTCGGGCGAGATGTTCAACCACCGGGGTCGCCGCCCCTACAGCTCGGTGAACTTCATCACCGCGCATGACGGTTTCACCCTGCATGACCTGGTGTCGTACAACGACAAGCACAACGAAGCCAACGACGAGAACAACCAGGACGGCAGCAACAACAACCTGTCGTGGAACCACGGCGTCGAAGGCCCGACCGAAGATCCGGAAATCAACGCGCTGCGCCTGCGCCAGATGCGCAACTTCTTCGCCACGTTGCTGCTGGCCCAGGGCACGCCGATGATCGTCGCCGGTGATGAGTTCGCCCGCACCCAGCACGGCAACAACAACGCCTACTGCCAGGACAGCGAGATCGGCTGGGTCAACTGGGAGCTGGACGATGACGGCAAGGCGCTGCTCAAGTTTGTCAAACGCCTGATCAAGCTGCGCCTGGCCTATCCGATCCTGCGTCGTGGCCGCTTCCTAGTGGGCGACTATAACGAAGACATCGGCGTCAAGGATGTGACCTGGCTGTCGCCGGATGGCAACGAGATGACCACCGAACAGTGGGAAGACAGCCATGGCCGCTGCCTCGGCATGTTGATGGATGGTCGCGCGCAGGAAACCGGGATTCGACGTGCCGGTGCCGACGCCACCTTGTTGCTGGTGGTGAACGCGCATCACGACATGGTCAATTTCCGCCTGCCGTCGGTGCCTGAAGGTGAGTTCTGGACCTGCATGCTCGACACCAACCAGCCGGCGGTACGCGGCCAGGAGCGGTTTGATTTTGATCACGAGTACGCGGTGACCGGCCGCTCGCTGCTACTGTTCGAACTGCAGCGTGACGAAGAGGTGTGACATGGCACTGCATGGATTCCTTCAGAGCTTCCAGGGCTACGCGGACACGCAAGACCTGGGCAAGGCGCTGAAGGCACTTCAGGAAGAAGGCCTCGACCAACTGCCGCTGCCTGGCAGCGGCGAAACCCTGGCGCGATTCAGTCGCCTGGCGCAGGTGGCAGGCCACGACCTGCGCTTGTGCAAGTTGTTCGAAGGTCATACCGATGCATTGGCGATCATTGCCGAACTCGACAGTCCACTGCCGCCATTGGGCAGCACATGGGGCATGTGGGCGGCGGAACCGCCGACCGCCAGGGTCCAGGTGCGCCAGGACGGGCATCGCTTGCGCCTGGACGGGCGCAAAGCCTGGTGCTCAGGCGCGGCAGTGGTCAGCCATGGCTTGTTGACGGCCTGGGATGAACAGGGCCGTCAGCAGTTGGTGGCGGTGCAGATGGATCAACCGGGCATCACCGTCACCAACGAAGGCTGGAATGCCGTGGGCATGGCGGCCACCGGCAGTGTCGAGGTGCTGTTTGACGGGGCCCTCGGGATCGCCGTGGGTGGTCCCGGCGATTACCTCGCCCGTCCGGGTTTCTGGCAGGGCGGCGTGGGCATCGCTGCGTGCTGGTACGGCGCCGCGCAACGCCTGGCCGAGGCCCTGCGCGAACACTGCAGCAAACGTCCGGAACCGCATGCCCTCGCCCACCTCGGCGCCGTCGACAGCGCTTTGAACGGGGCCGCCTGCGTACTGCGCGCCAGCGCCGAACAGATCGACCGCGACCCCAAGGCTGACGCCCAGCAACTGGCCCAACAGACCCGCGCGTGTATCGAAGAGGCTGTCGAGCAGGTCATGCGCCATGTCGGCCGGGCCGTGGGTGCAGGGCCGTACTGCAAGGACCCGCACTTTGCCCAATTGATGACGGACCTGCCGGTGTACGTGCGCCAGAGCCATGCCGAGCGCGACCTGGCCGGCCTGGGCGAATTGGTTGCCGGCGAACCCACAGGGAGGTGGCAGTTATGAGACCCAACCCGATCGTCGGCCAGGGCACGCCGCTGCAACATTGGCAGGCCTCGAGCCTGATGGCGGAGCTGCCGCACATCAGTGTCGAAGAGCTGGTGCCCGAGGGCCATCGCGCCGTGATCATCGCTCCGCACCCGGATGATGAAGTGCTCGGCTGTGGCGGCCTGCTGCAAGGCCTGGCTGCGCTGGGCCGGCCCATGCAGCTGATTTCCGTCACCGATGGCAGCGCCAGTCACCCTGGATCCCGGCGCTGGCCGGTAGAACGCTTGAGCGTGGTGCGCCCGCAGGAATCGGCGCAGGCCCTGCACCGCCTGGGGTTGCCACTGCACAGCCTGAAATGGCTGCGCGCCGGCTTCAGCGACAGCCAGGTGGCAGCACGCGAGGACGAGCTGACTGCGTTTATCCAGCGCTACCTCAAGCCGACCGACGTGGTGTTCACCACCTGGCGCGAAGACGGCCATTGCGACCATGAAGCCGTCGGTCGCGCGAGCGCCCAGGCGGCCCAGGCCGTGGGCGCCACGCTGTATGAGCTGCCAGTCTGGACCTGGCACTGGGCGTCTCCCGAAGACAGCCAAGTGCCGTGGCACCGCGCCCACAAGATTCCGCTGACCTGCGAAGCCGTGGCCCGCAAGCGCCACGCCATCCATGCATTCGCCAGCCAGTTGGAAGGCGATCCGCAGATCGGCTTGCCGCCGGTACTGGCGCCGTACGTGGTCGAGCGGCTGTTGCAACCTTTTGAAGTGGTGTTTGTATGAGCGTGGCCACGCCGTATTTCGATCAACTGTTCGCTGATAACGATGACCCGTGGGCTTTCCGCCAACGCTGGTATGAGCGCCGCAAGCGCGCGCTGACCCTGGCGATGCTGACGCGCCCACGGTATGCCTCGATCTTCGAGCCCGGTTGCGCCAACGGTGAACTCAGCGCCGAACTGGCACCGCGCTGCGATCGCCTGTTGTGTTGCGACACCGCTTCGGCCGCCGTGGCCCTCGCCCGTGGTCGCCTGCTGGGTTTTGCCCATGCCCAGGTGCAACAGAGCCGCCTGCCCGAGCAATGGCCGCAGGGCCAGTTCGAACTCATCGTGCTCAGCGAGCTGTGCTACTACCTCGACGCCGATGACCTCGGCGCCCTGATCGACCGCGCCCTCACCAGCCTCGCCCCCAACGGGCAAGTCCTCGCCTGCCATTGGCGCCCGCCCATCGACGGCTGCCCGCAGACCGCCGAGCAGGTGCATGCGTTGCTGCACGAACGGCTGGCGATGCCGCTGGTTGCCCGGCATCACGAACACGACTTTCTCCTCGACCTGTGGAGCCGCGACGCGACCTCGGTCGCCACGCTGGAGGGCCTGCGATGATCGGTATCCTGATCCCGGTACACAATGAAGAAGCATTGCTCGGCGAGTGCCTGGACGCGGCGCTGATCGCGGCCAGCCATCCAGGCCTGGCGGGCGAAGCGGTGCAGGTGCTGGTGGTGCTCGACAGTTGCACCGATAGTAGCGCCGCGATTGCCGAAGCCTTCCAGGTGCAGCGTCTGGAAGTGCAGGCACGCAATGTCGGCCACGTACGCGGGGTGGGCGCGCGGCATCTGCTCAACCAGGGTGCGCGCTGGATCTCGTGCACCGATGCCGACAGCCGCGTGGCCCCCGATTGGCTGGTCGCACAGTTGGCCCTGGGTGCCGACGCCGTGTGCGGCACGGTCACGGTAGACGCCTGGAGCGAAGGATTCGACCCGGCCGCGCAGATCCGCTACAACCAGGCCTACCAGGCCCGCGACGGCCACCGGCATATCCACGGCGCCAACCTGGGCATCAGCGCTGGGGCCTATGTGCGGGCCGGCGGTTTCGAACCGCTGGCGTGTCATGAAGATGTGCAACTGGTGCGCAACCTGGAGCGCTGCGGCGCCTCGATCGCCTGGAGCCACTCGCCGCAGGTGATCACCAGTGCACGCCTGGAAGCGCGGGCCCAGGGCGGCTTTGGCGATTATTTGAAGAGCCTGATGCTGGCCTCTTGAAAAAAACGCCATTACTGAATGTAAAAGCGACCAAACCTTGGCTATGCTGAGGACGCCTTGCTGGCAATCCAGGATTGGATTGCCATGCAACCACCACGACGGAGCCTGTGGTGGGTAAAAAGAGCGTCGTCCCGTCAACGGAGCACGACCCAGCATCAATTGACAAGGATCTGTCACCCATGAAGCTTGCCTCATTAGGCGACGGCCGCCGTGGCCCCGCCCAAATCTGGAACAGCGCACCGCAGCTGGCGCAAATCCCGCCGATCGCCCCTCATTCACTGGTGCCTCCTGGCGCACGCGTGGTCATTATCGCCCCCCATCCCGGCGATGAAGTGCTGGCCTGTGGCGGCTTGCTGCAACTGCTCAGCACCCTGGAACACCCGCTGCAACTGATCTCCATCACCGATGGCAGCGCCAGCCACCCCGGCTCGCATGTGTGGCCGGCCAGCCGCCTGAGCGTGGTCAGGCCCCAGGAAAGCGCCGAAGCACTGCGCCGCCTGGGCATGCCGCTGCACAGCCTCAAGTGGATTCGCGGTGGCTTTTGCGATAACGCCCTCGCCGCCCGCGAACCGCAATTGAGCCAGTTCATCGCCCGCTACCTGCACCCCGGTGACGTGGTGTTTTCGACCTGGCGCAACGACGGCAATGACGACCATGACGCCGTCGGCCGTGCCAGCGCCAAGGCTTGCAGCCTGGTAGGCGCGCACCTGTATGAAGTGCCGATCTGGGCCTGGCACTGGCCCGCCCGCGAAGGAGCGGTGATCCCCTGGCAGCGCGCGCGCAAGGTACGCCTGGATACGTGGAGCGTGGCGCGCAAACTCCACGCCGCCCACGCGTATGCCAGCCAATTGGCCGGCGACCCACAGATCGGTCTGGCGCCGATCCTCGCCCAGGTGTTGTTGGAGCGAATGCGCGAACCCTACGAGATCGTGCTGCCGCCATCCTTCTGACTCGTCTATACCTGTTATTTCTAACAGTGGCGCCCTGTCCATACACGGCTATGCTGCGACAGGACTGTGCCGCTTGAAGCGCAGTCGAGAAAGCCATGCCAACCTGTTGCATTGGCCGGTGTTTTCGAACAGGTGACCGGTATTTCCTGATCTGTATCGTGCATTTCGTTGTCATGGTCTGGCCCGCGCCTGCCGTTGCAGGTGCCGGGGCAATTATCCCCTCAATCGAGGACGGATCATGCGCACACGGACCTTTGCCTGGCTGTATTTGGTCGCCCTGGCAGCGACGCCACTGAGCTCTTACGGGGCCTGCGTCATCAATAACACCGCCGGCGACGACACCTCTGCCTGTGACAGCGGCACCGCGCCGGGCTTTACCGACACTGGCGGCAACAACACCCTGAATCTCACTGCCACCGGCCGCATCACCGGGGCGGTGACCTATGGCGCCGGCAATGACCTGGTGGATGTGGAAGGCCCGAGCGCCGGGATCGACGGCAACTTGAACCAAGGCGACGGCAGCAATATCTTCCGCCTCAACCTGGGCAGCATCACCGGCTCGGTGACCCAAGGCTCGGGCAATGATGTGGCGCAGGTCACCGGCGGCCTGGCCGGCGCGATCATCCAGGGTGACGGCATCGACAGTTTCTCCATGAGCGGCGGCACCATTGCCTCATTGGCCCAGGGCGACGGGCGCGATCAGTTCTTCATGAGCGGTGGCACGATCACCGGCGCGTTCGAGGACGGCGACCAGGCACTGATGAGCGGCGGCACCATCGGCCGGGTGGACATGAAGCTCGATAACAACATTTTCGATATGCGCGGCGGCACGATCATCGGCAACCTGGTGACCGCCTTTGGCCAAGACACCATCCTGGTCTCGGGCACCAGCCTGATCGGCGGCAACATCAGCACCAGTGGCGGCGCGGATATCATCACGGTGACCGGCGGCACCATCAACGGGCAGATCCTGGCCAGTGCCGGCAATGACCTGTTCAGTTGGATCGGCGGCGGGCAAATCCGCGGGCCCATCCTGATGGGCAACGATAACGACACTGCCCTCCTGCAAAACCTGACTGAAACCCAACTGTCATCCACCGCGTTGATCGATGGTGGCACGGGCACCGACACGCTGACGTTCGACAATACCCAGGCCAGCACGCCCGGGCGCTATGCCAACTGGGAACAGGTGATACTGGACAACAATGCCCGCTTCACGCTGGGCGGCACTTTCGTGCTGGGCGATGCCGACACCGGCACCGGCACGATGTCGGTCAACGGCAGCAGCACGCTGCTGGTCAATACCGGGGTTATCAGTGCGTTCACCGCTGGCCAGCTGGTGACCGTGAACAACCGTGGCCTGATCGACATGACCAGCGGCAGCGCCATCGCCAGCGACACGCTGACCGTAAATGGCAACTACAACGGCAACGGCGGCGGGCTCGCGCTGCAAAGCGTGCTCGGCGCTGACGGTTCCCCCAGCGATAAACTGGTGGTCAGCCAGGGCAGCCTCGGCGGCACTACCGCGATCAGCGTCAGCAACCTGGGCGGGGCCGGCGGCGCTACGCTGCAGGACGGCATCCAGGTTGTCCAGGCCATCAACGGCGCCAGCGGCAGCGGCACCGCGTTCAGCCTCGCAGGGCCGGTGTCCGCCGGGGCGTTCGACTATCGCCTGTTCAAGGGCGGCGTATCGGCCGGCACGGCAGAAAACTACTACTTGCGCTCTACCGTCCCCGTGGCGCCGGCCGATCCCGTGCTCGTGCCCGTGCCGGGCCCCGGTGAGCCGCCCCTGCCATCCAACCCCGGGCTGACCCCGATCCCGATCTACCGCCAGGAAGTGCCGATCTACGCTGCGCTGTTTCCGGCGGCCGACCAAATCGTGCGGGGCATGCTGGGCACCTATCACCAGCGCATGGGGGACCAGGACCAGCCACAACCGGTCGGTACGTTCCCGGCGGGTTGGGGACGGGTGTACGGCAGCAGCAGTCGCCAGCATTCCGCCGGGACCGTCAGCCCAACGCTGGACAGTTCGGTCACGGCCTTCCAGGTCGGCAGCGACGTCTACGCCAGCAGCGGCGACAGCGGCCAGACCCAGCGCGCCGGTTTTTTTGTCGGCCACAGCACCCTCAGGGGCAACGTCAAAGGCTTCAATGGCGGCTGGGAAGACCGCGACGCCGGCAAGACCACCTTGCGCGGTGACAGCCTGGGGGTCTATTGGACGCTGATCGGCGCCAACCAGGCTTACCTCGATCTGGTCCTGATGGGCACCCGCTTCGACGGCAACAACGCGTCGGATCGCGGGGTGAAAATGGACACCCAGGGCCACAACGTAAGCGCATCCGCCGAAGTCGGTTGGCCGTTCGCGCTGGTCAACAACTGGGTGGTCGAGCCCCAGGCCCAGGTGATCGTCGGCAAGACCTGGCTGGACAAGCAAAACGACGGCATCGCGGATGTTTCGTACGATGCCGACACCCGCATTACCACGCGCCTGGGCGTGCGGCTGCGCGGCCAGTACACGGTCAGCGGCCTGCCACTGCAGCCCTATGTGCGCGCAAATGTCTGGCACTCACGCGCCGGGACTGACACCGTCACCTTCAATGACGTCACGGATATCGACACCGAGCAGAAGTCCACCACCCTCGACCTGAGTGCCGGCGCCACGCTGGAGGTGGCCAATGGCGTGAACCTGTATGGCGAAGTCGGCTATGACCGCAACCTCGACAGCAACCTGTTCAACGGGCGCCAAGGCACGTTGGGCGTGAAGGTGGCCTTCTAGGTATGTATCGCACTGTGTACGGGACCGGCGGCGATACACAGCGTTTGATTCGACGGGTTTCCTGAAACAACCCAGATACAGCGCAACGTTCAACTGAGCATCAGGCACACATCAAGCCGTAGGAGGCTCGCCATGCACGCTCAGTTGAACCGTCGCCCCACACGTCACCCGCTGTTCCTGGCCCTGGCCCTGTTGTCCTTCGGTGCCAGTGGCCTGGCGCAGGCCGAAATGCCCGAGCCGCCCGCGCGCGCGCCGGTTGCGAGCCCTCAGGCAGGCTTGGGTGCGCTCAAGCACATCAAGGCCGGGCAACTGGAGGTGGCCTACGCCGAAGTCGGCCCGGCCACTGGCCCGGCGGTGATCCTGCTGCACGGCTGGCCCTACGATATCGACAGCTACGCACAGGTTGCCCCGCTGCTCGCCGCCAAGGGCTATCGGGTGTTGATCCCTTATGCGCGAGGTTATGGCGGCACACGCTTCCTCTCGGACACGACCCTGCGCAACGGCGAACCGGCGGCCTTGGCCCGTGATGTGATCGACTTCATGGACGCCCTGCACATCCAGCAAGCCGTGCTCGGTGGCTATGACTGGGGCGCGCGCTCGGCGGATATCGTCTCGGCCTTGTGGCCAGAGCGGGTCAAGGCGCTGGTCTCGGTGAGCGGCTATCTGATCGGCAATCAAGCCGCCGGCCAGACCCCACTGCCGCCCAAGGCCGAGCTGCAGTGGTGGTACCAGTTCTACTTCGCCACCGAGCGCGGCGCCGCCGGCTACCAGAAAAACACTCACGATTTCGCCAAGCTGATCTGGCAACTGGCCTCGCCAAAATGGGCGTTTGACGACGCCACGTTCGCACGCAGCGCCAAAGGCCTGGACAACCCCGATCACGTCGCCATCACCGTGTTCAACTACCGCTGGCGCCTGGGCCTGGTGCAGGGCGAAACCCAATACGCCGGGCTGGAGCAGCAACTCGCCCAGGCCCCCGCCATTGGCGTGCCGACCGTCACCCTCGAAGGCGACGCCAACGGCGCCCCGCACCCGGCGCCCGAAGACTACGCCAAGCGCTTTACCGGCAAGTATGAGTTCCGCCTGGTCAAGGGTGGGATCGGCCACAATCTGCCGCAGGAAGCCCCGGAGGCATTTGCCAGGGCGGTGATCGATGCGGACCACCTGTGAGGCGCAACCTTTCGCTATCGCCTTTACGACATCGCGAAGGGTGATGACCTACCGCACCTGTAACGCGCGCCCGACGGCCAGACCGTGCCGACGCCCAAGGCCATAGACTTTCGGCCCGGCACGTTGCCTGGCAGTGCTTGCGGCGAAGTGGGCCTGCGCAACTACCTTGAGCAACAGCGTCGCCGAGCATCTGGTGATGAGCGTACTGGCGCTGGTGCTCAACTACCTGCCATCACCCCAGTGGGTGCTCAAGGGTGGCTGGAACATCGCCGAGTGCGTGGTCGTTCCTACGACGTGGAAGGCATGCATGTGGGCACCGTCACCGCCTGCCGGACGCCGTGGAAAAAGAGCTCAAGCTGACCGATCACGAAACCTTGGAAAGCCTGGCCAAGACCTGCGATATGGTGCCCCTGAACGGTCCGCTGCACCCGGAAACCGAGCACATGACCAACGCCGAGTCGCTCAAGCACTTCCAGCGCCGCGCTTACTTGATCAACACCGCACGCGGCAAGCTCATAGCGCCGCAGCCCCATTCACCTGTGCCTTGTTGCGCTGACGAAAACGCGACAGTTGATAGGCAATCCCCAGCCAGATAAACCACGCGGGCATCACGCACAGCGCCAGGCGCGTGTCCGGGCGCAGCGCCAACAGGCAAAGCACGAACCCCAGGAACCCCAGGGAAAACCATGCCATCGGTACACCTCCGGGCATCTTGTAAGTGGATTTGGCATGCAGGTCCGGGCGTTTTTTGCGGTAAGCGATATAGGACGCGAGGATAGTCGACCAGGTAAAAATCACCAGGATCGCCGACACCGTCGACACAATCGTGAAGGCCGTCATCACCTCCGGCACCACAAACAGCAGCACCAGGCCGAGCAGCATCAACACGGTGCTGAAGGCCAGGCTGATAAACGGCACGCTGTGCGTCGACAGTCGCCGAAAGATGCCCGGTGCATCGCCCAGGTCGGCCAGGCCGAAGAGCATGCGGCTGGCGGAAAACACCCCGCTGTTGGCCGACGACGCCGCCGAAGTCAGCACCACGAAATTCACGATGCCTGCGGCCGCGGGAAAACCAGCCACCAGGAACAGTTCCACAAACGGGCTTTTGCTCGGCGATACCTGCTGCCAGGACGTCACTGCAATGATGCACGCCAAAGCCAGCACGTAGAACAGGATGATGCGCAACGGAATCGAGTTGATCGCCTTCGGCAGGGTCTTCTCCGGCGCCCGGGTTTCGGCGGCTGCGGTGCCGATCAACTCGGTGCCGGCAAAGGAAAAGATCGCCATCTGGAAACCGGCGAAAAAGCCGAGCAGCCCATTCGGAAACGCTGCCTGTCGATCCAGCAAGTGGCCCAGGGAGGCTGTCACACCCGTAGGCGAGACAAACGCACTGGCAATCATCACCACGCTGACACTGATCAGCGTGACCACGGCGATGATCTTGATGATCGCGAACCAGAACTCCACTTCGCCAAACAGCTTGACCGTCAGCACGTTCAGCGCGAACAGCGTCAGCAGCATGCCCACGGCCGGCATCCAGGCGGGCACGTCCGGGAACCAGTACTGGAAAAATCCGCCGACCACCACCGCATCCCCGACCACCGCCACGCTCCAGCTCAGCCAGTACGACCAGCCCAGGAAGAACGCCGCACGCGGGCCCAGGTACGCGCCGGCAAAGTCGGCGAAGCTCTTGAAGTTGAGGTTCGACAACAGCAGCTCGCCCATGGCGCGCATCACGAAATACACGAACAGCCCGATGATCATGTAGATCAGGATGATCGAGGTGCCGGACAGCGCGATGATCTTGCCGGAGCCCATGAAGAGGCCGGTGCCGATCGCACCGCCCATCGCCATCAGCTGGATATGGCGGTTGTTCAGGGTGCGTTGCAACGCAGGCTTTTCGTCCAGCCCGGGCGTGGTTGTTTTCATCACAAAACCTCTTGTTATGTTTTTGAGTTTTGGCAGAAAAAAGTCGAGCAGCGAGGGTTGTTGGAATCAGGCGGTCGCGCTTTCGAACCCGTGCAGCACGTTGACGGCGTTGATGCCGATCTCATCGACCATGTAGCCACCCTCCATCACGAACAGCGTCGGCACGCCTACGCTGGCGATGATCTCGCCCATGCCGACGAAGTCCTGGCTGTCGAGCAGGAAGTGGCTGATCGGGTCGTCCTTGAACGTGTCGACGCCGAGGGAGATCACCAGAACCTCGGGAGCGAAGGCGCGCAGTTGGCGGCAGGCGTCGAGCAACGCGACCCGGTAGTCGGCCCACGTGGTGTTTTTCGGCAACGGGTAGTTCAGGTTGAAGCCCTCCCCCGCGCCGGCCCCGCGCTCACTGCTGGCGCCGGAAAAGTACGGGTAGGAGACGGCCGGGTCACCGTGCAGCGAGACGAACAGCACGTCCGGCCGCGAGTAGAAAATGTTCTGCGTGCCGTTGCCGTGGTGGAAGTCCACATCCAGCACCGCCACGCGCTGGGCGCCCTGGGTGATGGCCTGTTGCGCGGCAATCGCGGCGTTGTTGAGGTAGCAATAACCACCCATGTACTCGCGGGCGGCGTGGTGCCCCGGCGGACGGCACAAGGCGAAGGCGCTGTGATGGCCTTCATCGATCAGGGCCAGGCCGGTGAGTGCGATATCAGCGCTGGTTTTCACCGCGTTCCAGGTGGTACGGGTAATTGGCGAGCCGGCGTCCATGGCAAAGAAGCCGAGCTTGCCATCAATGAATTCCGGCACCTGTTGATTGGCCAGGTCACGCACCGGCCATACCAATGGCAGTGCGTCGTGGCTGCGGCCGATGGCGGTCCATTCGGCCCAGGCATGTTCAAGGAACGCCACATAGCGTTCGCTGTGCGCGTTGACGTAGCAGGCCCGATCAAAATGGCGCGGCACGATGATATCGCCCAGCCCGACATGCCGGACGCGGTCACGCACGGTGTCGGCGCGGCTGGGTTGTTCGAATGAGGGCTTGAGCACGCCGTCCTTGAGTTCGGTGCCATGGTGCAAACGGTGGTCATCACTAAAAACAGTCAGCATTTGTCGGTATCCGCCAGTAAAAGACAGGCTCTATTTTGTTCTGGCAGAGCCGGGCTTTCTTTGCTTTTACTCGCGCCACTGTTAGGTTTATCGGGAATTTTTACCTCTTCGGCTGCCCATCATGAAAAATAAAACCAAACAGGTCGCTCTCGACGACACTGACCTCGCCATCCTCGCCCTCTTGCAGGAGGACGCGAGTATTTCCAACGCGCAACTGAGTGAGCGCCTGTCGCTGAGCCTCACGCCCTGCTGGCGGCGCCGCAAACGCCTGGAAGAGGAAGGCGTGATCAAGGACTACCAGGCCAACCTCGACCGCAAGATGCTCGGGCTCGACATCCTGGCGTTTGTGCATGTGCGCTTCGCGATCCATACCGACCATGCGCCGGACGCCTTCGAGGCGGTGGTCAGAGACCTGCCCGAAGTGCTGTCGTGCCACAAGATCACCGGCGATGCCGATTACCTGTTGCAGGTGCTCGCCGCGGATCTCGACAGCTACAGCGAGTTCGTCGAAAGCGTTTTGCGCCGGCAATTGGGGATTGCGTCGATCCAATCGAGCCTGGCGCTGAGGGAGGTCAAGGCAACCAGCCGAGTGGCGATCGCGCGACGCGATTGACACCCCGGTACAGGGGTGATTGCTACAGCGCATAGCCAAATGCCATCCGCTGCAGATGTGAAAAATTCGTTAACTAATTCTCCCCAATGGCTTTTTTGCGACAGAACCTTCTGGCACACTGATGCGAATAATTATCATCATCTTTATTATTCGCCATGGAGGGCGCTCGGGGAGAGTCAGCTTCATGTCTGTGCAACAACACGGCGGTAACGGTTTTTCATTCAACCTGATGGCCCTGGCGGTCTGCCTGGCCAGCTCCCAAGCGGTCTTTGCGGCCGACACCGAAGCGCCAGCGGCCACGCTCGAGCTGGGTGCCACGCAAATCTCCGGTGACAGCCAGCTCGGCGAAACCACTGAAGGCACGCAGTCCTACACCACCGGCGCGATGAAAACCGCGACCAAGCTGCCATTGACGATGCGTGAAACGCCACAGGCCGTCACCGTCATCACCCGCCAGCGCATGGACGACCAGGCCATGACCAGCATCAACGACGTGGTCAACGCCACGCCGGGGTTGTTCCTGAACTACTCCAGCGGCCCTGGCCGGCAGTCCTACACCTCACGCGGTTTCGACATCGACAACCTGATGTACGACGGCATCCCGAGTGGCTACAACGGCGTTAACGTGGGTGCCCAGCCGAACCTGGCGATGTTCGATCGCGTCGAGGTCGTGCGCGGTGCCACCGGCCTGGTGACCGGCGCAGGCAACCCTTCGGCCGCCATCAACCTGATCCGCAAGCGCCCGCTGGATGAGCAGAAAGTCACCCTCACCGGTGCCGCCGGCAGTTGGGACGACTACCGTGGCGAACTCGACGCCTCCAGCCCACTGAATGACAGCGGCACCCTGCGTGGCCGGGTCGTCACCTCCTACCGCGACGCCAACAGCTTCATCGACAAGGTCGAGGAAGATCACGGCCTGTTCTATGCCGTCACCGAAGCCGACCTCAGCGAAGACACCACCCTGACCCTGGGTTTCTCCAACCAGAAGGACAAGACCAACTACTTCTGGGGTTCCTCGATGATCGGCCAGGACGGCCACCACCTGAACCTGCCGCGCTCCTACAACCCCGGCACCGACTGGGAAAACAAGGACCAGGAAATCAACACGGTCTTCGCCGAACTGCGCCAGCGCCTGGCCAATGACTGGAACCTGCAGGTCAACGCCAACTACGCCCAGCAGAACGCATTGTTCTCCGGTTCCTACCAGTCGCGCTGGGTCAACAACACACCGGCCCGGACGGTATACCAGGCCGCCTTCGATGAGGACCAGGCCGGCGTCGACGCCTTTGCCAGCGGGCCTTTCCAGGCCTTCGGGCGCACCCACGAACTGGTGGTGGGGGCCAGCAAGCGGGTCTACGACCTGACCACCCACAACTACAGCCCGTACGACACCAACTGGCCGCTCACAGCCGGCAAGCCGGACTTTGTGCACACCAACAACGACCACGAAGTCACCACCCAGGATGGCGTCTACGTGACCACCCGCCTGAGCCTGGCCGACCCGCTGAAGCTGATCCTCGGCGCGCGCCTGGACTGGTATGACTACAACAACCGTGATGGCGACGGCGACTACCATGTCACCCGCAACCTGACCCGCTACGCCGGCTTGATCTACGAGCTGGACGACCATCACTCGGTCTATGTCAGCTACAGCGACATCTTCACGCCGCAGAGCGAAAAAGACACCGCGGGCACGCCGGTCAAGCCAATCGTCGGCAAGAACTATGAAGTCGGCATCAAGGGCGAATACCTCGGCGGTGCGCTGAATGCGAGCCTCGCGCTGTTCAACGTCGACCAGGAAAACCGCGCCGTCCAGATCTTCCCGCAAACCTGCCCACAGGCCACGTGCTACGAAGCCTCGGGTGAGATTCGCAGCCAGGGTATCGACGTCGAGTTGCAAGGCGCCCTGACCGAGAACTGGCAGGTCGGCGGGGGCTACACCTACGCGCGAACCCACACCATCAAGGACGACGCCAACCCGCAGAAAGTGAACAAGCAGTTCGACACCGACACCCCGGAGCAGCTGTTCAAACTGACCACCCGCTACAACTTCCAGGGCCCGCTGGAAAAACTCCGGGTCGGCGGCAACATTTCCTGGCAGAGCCGCATGTACAACGACGTGCCGCTCAATGACGGTGGCAACTACCGCCTCAAACAGGGCGCCTACGCGGTCACCGACCTGATGGCCGGCTATAAGGTCAACGAGCACCTGGACCTGCAGCTCAACGCCAACAACATCTTCGACCGCCGCTACTATTCGTCCATCGCCAACTCGGTGAGCTACGGCGGCGACGCCTACGGCACCCCGCGCAACATGATGATGACGGCCAAGTACAGCTTCTGATCCAGGCTGGACGCCCACGGCGTGCCCCAATAGGCCTTGTGGGTCACGCTGCTCGCCGCGCTTAAAGTCCCCTACAGGGATGCCGATAAACTCTTGGCATCCCTGATCCTGCAAAAATCCTGATACCTGCTTTGCTCTACCTGCGGGCCCACGTGGCACGCCGCATGCTTTGTTCCTGGCCAGTCCACATGGAGTAAGAGTGAATGCCCGTCCGCACGCGTTTCCTGGAGCACTACCGCAAGGCCGACCGCATCATGCTGGCGTTGATCTGGCTGATGTTCCTGTTCTCGCTGGGCCTGGCGTTCTGGCACGACACCCTGCTGCAGGCGGTGATCGTGGGCGGCGGCACCAGCGTGGTGCTCACTGCGCTGTATCGCGCCGTTGGCGGCCGCCGCGCCATGCGTTGCGCGCTCGGGGCCGGACTGATGGTGATGGCCGCGCTGCACATCAACCAGGCGCAGGGCGTGATCGAATCCCACTTCGGCATCTTCGCGCTGTTAGCGGTGCTGACGTTTTACCGCGATTGGCTGCCGATCCTGATCGCGGCGCTGACCATCGCCGTGCACCACGTGGTCTTCCATGCGCTGCAGCATCAGGGTTTCCCGGTGTTCGTGATGGAGCATCACGGCGGCTGGGGCATGGTGTTCGTCCACGCCTTCTATGTGGTGATGGAAACCATCGCCCTGCTCTACCTGGCCGTGCACAGCCAGGCCGAAGCTGTTGAAAGCCAGGAAATGCTCGAGAAAATGCTCGCCGTCACCTCCCAATTCACCGTGGCAACCGCCCAGGGTGAAGGCAAGGTGCACGTGTCCCTCACCCAGCGTTTCGACCACTTCCTGCAGCAGATCACCCATCTGATCGACGGCGTCGCCCGCGACTCCCACGGCCTCGGCCAACTCGGCCAGGCCCTCGCCAGTACCAGCGGCACCCTGGAAACAGGCGCGCGGCACCAACTGGCCGAAATCAGCCAGATGACCGGCTCGATGCAACGCATGGAAGACGCCATGGGCCACATCGCGGTGCACGTCGAACACGCGGTGGAACACGCCGGCAAGGCCAGCCAACAGATCATTCGCGGCCAGGAAAGCGTCGGCCGCGCCCAGCAGGAAATCACCCAACTGGCCTCGCGCCTCAGCGGTGCCAACCAGACCGTGGAAGGCCTGGCGGTGCAAGCCGAGCAGATCGGCACGGTGCTGGAGGTGATCAACAGCATCGCCAACCAGACCAACCTCCTGGCCCTCAACGCCGCCATCGAGGCAGCCCGCGCGGGCGAGCAAGGCCGTGGTTTTGCCGTGGTCGCCGACGAAGTCCGCAGCCTGGCGCAACGCACCGCCGTCTCCACCCAGGAGATCAAAACCATCATCGAAAGCCTGCAGCAAGGCAGCCGCGAAGCCGTCGAGGCCATGCACGACAGTCGCCAGGGCGTGGAACGCTGCGTACAAGACAGCCAGGTCGCCGTGCAAATGCTGCAGGCGGTCGGCCTGGACATCGCGCAGATCGACCAGCTCAACGGCCACATCGTCAGCACCACCCGCGAGCAGACCTCGGCGAACCTGGAGATAGTCGGGCGATTGCAGGCCGTGCAGAGCATTGCGCAGAGCACCGCCAATGACGTGGAAACCCTGGCGCGCAGCAGCGAGCAGTTGCCACCGATTGCGGTGCGGCTGGACGCGCTGGGGCGCCGGTTTCATCAATAAGTGTCAAGGCGAGTGACAGCCATCAACCCAGGATGCCATCCCACAATAGCTTCAATGCAGTGATAACCAGCAAGCCATGACAGGCACGGTATAACTGGCGCTGATCCAGCTTCGCATGCAGCCGCCAGCCCAGCCACACGCCGCTCGGCACGGCGAGCAGGCAGATCAGCGCCAGGCTCAAGACATTACCGGTTGGCCGTGCGAGGATCAGCCAGGGGATTGCCTTGAGCAGATTGCCCACCGTAAAGAACAGGCTGGTGGTACCGGCGTACACCTGCTTGCTCAGACCCAGCGGCAACAGGTACATCGCAAGGGGCGGCCCACCGGAATGCGCGACCATGGTGGTAATCCCCGACGTGATCCCCGCCGCCACAGCCTTGGGCGACGAACGTGGCTTCACACCGACGTTGCCCCCGGCCTTGAACCACAGGCCCACAAAGATCAAGGTGACTGCCGCCATCACTATCGCTATCGCCCGGTGGTCCAGCACACGGAAAAGCCCATAGCCAATGCCGATGCCAACCACCAGCCCCGGCACCAGGACATTGAGGTCCGGCTTTGACCAGGTGGACGGTTTCCAATAGCGCAATCCGAACAGGTCCATGGCGATAAACAGCGGCGCGAGCAGACCGCCGGCGGTGATCGGGTCCATTACCAGTGACAACAGCGGAATCCCGACAATCGCGAACCCACCGCCGAACGCGCCTTTCATAAAGCAGATCAAAAAGACTCCGGCGAACGTCACCAGGATCGTCGCGGTGGTCAGCTCAAGTTCCATGGCGCGGCCTCCTGATCCAGCGGTGCGAGGTTTTCCAGCATGGTCCTGGACAGGGCCACCTCACCGCGCTCGCGCAGGTGGGCGATCGCCGACAGACGATCGGCATGGTCCTTGTTTTGATTGAGCTTGCGCTTGCATTCGAAGCGCAGCGGCTGGATCTCGATGCCGACAATCCTTGCCAACATTTGCTCCAGATAGTCCGCTGGCGCGTCGCCCATTCGCCAGGGTTTGGGTTGCGAAGCTTCGTGTTGGCGCGTCAGCAGCGCCAAGGTACGGCGCAGGCGTTTTTCATCTCGCATCACTCGCAGCACACCCTGCACATGTACCACTTCGTAATTCCACGTCGGCACCTGGCGATGAGTCGAGTGCTTGGATGCATAGCCGTTGGGCGACACATATGCATTCGCACCGCGAAAAATCACCAGCACCGGCACACCCTCCGTGCCGCGTTGCCATAGGGGATTGGCGCGGGCCACATGCCCGGTGAGTAATCCGTGGGTGCCGTCATGCGGGTCGAAGTCAAAAGGTACGTGGTCGGCGTCGATACCATTTGCGCCCGGCATCACGAGGATGCCCAGCGGATTGTCACGGATAATCCTGTGCAACTGTTCAGGGCGTTGTTCTGCGAAGTGATCGGGAATGTACATGGCGGGCGTTCATCTTTTTTAGAAGAGAACCCATAATGTCGAGCATGACCTGCAGCGTAAAAAGCACCAGTTTTGAGGTATTTCCATGGGCCAGTTATCGCCACGCGGAGCGGAACGCCGCATTTACGCCAGGCTGCGTGCACAGATTGAGGACGGCACACTGGCCGCGGGTACCCAACTGCCGTCCACCCGTGCGATGGCCGACACACTTGGCGTGTCGCGCACCACGGTGACCGCGGCCTATGAGCAACTCGCCGCCGAAGGGTTCGTGGTGACGGCGGTGGGCAAGGTGGCCAGGGTGGCGGCCGTTGCGGTCGGGCGCACCCAGCCAGGCAGATCGCCTGTCAATCACCCGCCGCCGGCCCTGTCCCTTTATGGCCAGCGCGTTGCGGCCCTCAAGCCCTACAGCATGGCCTCGCCCTCCGCGCGTATCGACTTCAGGTATGGCTCGGTAGCTTCACGGGACTTTCCCGCGCTTGGCTGGCACCGTGCTTATCGTGCCGAGTTGAACAAGCGCCAACCCAGCCGCCCCTACGGCCAAGCGGAAGGCGAAGAACACCTGCGCAGTGCGCTGCAAGGCTACTTGCGCCGTGCCAGGGGGCTGGCCTGCGATGCCGAGCAGATCCTCATTGTCCACGGTTCCCAACAGGGGCTCGACCTGTGTGCCCGGGTGCTGCTCAACCCCGACGATGCATTCGTCTTCGAAGACCCGGGCTACCGGATGGCCCGTTACTGCTTTGAAGCCACTGGGGCCACCCCGCTCCCCTTGCCCGTCGACACCGCCGGCCTGCAGACACAACACCTGCCCGACGACGCCCGCGTGCGCCTGGCCTATGTCACGCCGTCGCACCAATTTCCCATGGGTGCGGTGCTGCCGATCGCGCGTCGCCTCGAATTGCTCAACTGGGCAAGCCGCCATCGCGCGTGGGTCATTGAAGATGATTACGGCGGCGAATTCCGCTACGGCCAGCGCCCTATCGACGCCCTGCAATCGATGGACACCGAGGCGCGCGTCATCTACGTCGGTACCTTCTCCAAGGCCTTGTCGCCGCAATTGCGCCTGGGCTACCTGGTGCTGCCGCGCGAATTGGTCGGGGTGTTTCGAGAAGCCAAGCGCCTGACTGATCGCCATTCCGCCCGCTGGGAGCAAAACGTCCTCGCCTCGTTGATCGACAGCGGCGCCTACGAACGCCATGTGCGCCGCCTGCGCCGGGACAATGAAGGACGCCGCAAGGCCTTGCTGGACGCGGTGGAACGCTACCTGCCGGGACGCGCAAGACTCGAAGGCATGGCCGCCGGGCTGCACGGCGTTTTGCAACTGCCGGCCCTGCGCGCCCATGTTGAAGGCGCGTTGCAGGCGCTGGCGCTCGAACGCGGCGTGGGGGTCTACCCGCTGTCGCCATTGTTTAAGCAGCCGCACCTTTTGCAGTGCGAGCGACCCGCCGGGTTGATCATCGGGTACGCCGGGCTCACCCCACAGCAGATCGATGAAGGCATAGAGATACTTGCCCGCGTAATCGATAGGGTCCAGGCATCGGCGGATACGTTACACTCGCCGCCCTAAATATCTGCCAGGGAGGCGACCATGAGCGTTCGCGGTAAAGACCGACAAATCGACAATATCGAGTTCAACGTCGGCGACATTGCACGCAGCAAAGCCTTTTACGGTGGCGCATTCGGCTGGACATTCGTCGACTACGGCCCCACCTATACCGAGTTCACCGACGGCCGCCTCACCGGTGGCTTCACCACCGGCGAACCGGTTCGACCGGGTGGTCCCTTGATCATCCTGTATGCGGACAACCTCGCTGAGACACAACAGCGGCTGCACACCCTCGGCGCGGTCATCACCCGCCAGACCTTCGCCTTCCCCGGCGGCAGCAGGTTCCACTTCACCGACCCCGACGGCTATGAACTGGCCGTATGGACGGCACACGAGTAAGCCTGCCGCGCCCCCTCATCGATCATCGACTGTACTTTCTGACATGGATTCAGGTTTTGTAATGCGCAAAATTGCCCTGCCGTTTTTGACCCTCTTGTGCCTTCAAGGCTGCGCCGAAATGCCGGCCTACTCGAATGTGGATTCCAGTGAACCGCGCGATGAGGCTCGCTACACCGTCGTCGAAACCGACACCTACGCGGGAAGGCCCAACCGCAGCTTCCTGGACCTGCAGCCGGACCTGAACATCATCCGGGTCAACGATAAAAAGGTCGGCAATATTCCGTTCTCGACCTACTACTACAAAAATGACTCACCGCAACGCGCCGTGCTGGTGCCGGGCAGCTACACAATTCAACTGGAGTACCGGCTGCCGCGGTACTTCATGTTTGCGGACTTGGAATTCGAGGGAAAACCCGGGCAGAAGATCATCGCGCGCTCGCAGTACATTGGATTGAATCGGCTGAAGATCTGGCTGGAGGATTCGGCGACGGGGGAAGTGGTGAGCAAGGGCATGCACTAAGGCTCCAGGCCCCCGAAAGGCTCGAGCATTGCCAGGCTATTTCGGACGTTATCAGCGAGCGCGCATGCCTGCAGCGCCATGCGTCACACCGGGTGCTCACGGCGTGGCGCTGGTGATCGCCGTGCGCGCAACGCGCTCCCAGGCCCGCACGGCGGAGGTGGCTGCCGCTGGAAACTCAATCGTGCGTTAATCCGGGGCCAGGCGCAGCGACAACGCCTCAATGACCTGCGCCACCAGGCTGTCGGTGCTGTGGGTCCCGTCAACCTGCAGCACCGCAGCGCTTTGACTGGCCAGCCATCGCGCGTGCCAGGCTCGATTGCGGCCGCCAAAGTGCGGATCGTCGTACTGCGAGGCCCATTCGCGAAAGGCCACATGGATCGCGTGCATGTCGCCGCCGGGTGCGATCCGCTCGCCAAAGCGTTGCTGTTCACGCGCGGCCAGGCGTTGAAGGCGGACTGGCGTTGCAGTGTCCACGAAGACGATCAGCTCGACCTGGGTGATCAATTCGTCGCCCCAGTTCATACACGAGCCCGTCAGCACCCAGTCTTCGTCGCCGAGTCTTTGCTGCATCAATGACACGCGCTCAGGCGCGGCACGCTTGGTGGTGAACGGTGGGTCCGTGGGCATCCAGTAAAAATCATCGACATCGACATGGAGCACGCCCAGCCGCGCTGCGAGGTTCTGGCCCAGCGTGGTCACGCCCGCGCACGAGGCACCGGTGATGTAAACGCGCATTTTTCTTCCCTGGAGACACATCGATTTCGAGGCCCGCACGATAGCCTAAATCCACCCTGATTGAATAAAACGACATCCTTGCACCTTCGCGACAAACACGTTACAAAGCCCCATCAAGTTGTACGACGTCCTAACAATAAATCGCCATCCCCGATGACGGCGCCCACTGTTCGAGCCCCTATCATGACTGCGCCTGCCCCCATTCAAACCACGCCTGCCCTGTTCTCGCGGCACATCGCCGTGTTGATTCTGCTCTGTATGGGCTGCGCCTTTGCCGGCAACCACATTGCCGCTCGCGTGGCGTTTGATGATGGGGCCGGCGTGCTGCTGGCGATTCTGATGCGCTCGGGCGGTACCTTGTTGGTACTCGCCGTGCTGGTGCTATGGCAACGCCAAAGCCTGCGCCTGCCGCCCGGTGCATGGCGCTGGCAAGTGCTGCTGGGCCTGCTCATCGCTACTCAAAGCCTGTGCCTGTACTCGGCCGTAGCCCGCGTGCCGGTCGCGCTGGCGTTACTGGTGGCGAATGTCTTTCCGATTTTGCTCGCGCTGCTCACCTGGGCATTCGGCGGCCCGCGCCCCACTGCTCGCACCGCACTGCTGATGGGTTTGATCCTGGTGGGCCTGGTGTTCGTGCTGGACGTTCCCGGGCGCCTCTCAGCCAGCGCAGAGATCGGCCCGCAATGGCTGCTCGGTGTCACCCTGGCGTTCTGCGCCGCCTTTGTATTCGCCTGCGCCCTGTGGATCACCGACCACAAGTTGTCGCAGGTACGCGGTTCCGTGCGCAGTCTGCTGACGATCTTCATTGTGTTCAGTAGCGTCAACCTTGCCGGCGTGAGTGGTGCCCTCGCCGACGGCCTGAACCTGCCGGCAACCAGCACCGGCTGGCTGGCACTCGCCACACTGGTCGTGCTCTACGGCACAGGCTTCATCGTGTTGTTCATTTCGGTGCCGCGCCTGGATATGCCGCGAAACGCGCCGGTGATGAACATCGAGCCGCTGGCGACGCTGCTGATGGGCTGGATCGTGCTCGATCAAATGCTCAGCGCCGGGCAGATCGCCGGTGGCGTCATCGTGGTAACCGGGATTGTGCTGCTGACGTATCGCAAGTCTGCGCAGCCTGTCGCCAAGGCCGTGTAAGGCTTGATGCAGGCTTGAACGGCGTGAGTTTTCAGATCGACACAGGCCGTTTTTTTCGTCACGCCTGCGTGTCAACATCATCCAGCTTCGCCCATCGATAGTCCCCTCGCTGCACCTGGCCCAATTCCTGCCTTCTCCTCCCCTGACACGTCGCTGTTGACTACGCGGACGACTCTTTTGAGCCCCGCCGCGTAAGCCCCTCCCCCGATAATCAAGCATCCCCGATCCCATCCCGAGGCCTTCCCCCATGACGAGCCCCTCCACCGAACAGGTCAGCCCCCACACCCTGCGAAAGGTCATCATCGCCGCCGGCATCGGTAACTTCGTCGAGTGGTTCGACTTCGCCGTCTACGGCTTCCTCGCCACCACCATCGCGCAACAGTTCTTCCCCAGCGGCGACACCAGTGCTGCGCTGCTCAAGACCTTCGCGGTATTCGCCGTGGCGTTCGCTTTCCGGCCCCTGGGCGGGGTGTTCTTTGGCATGCTCGGCGACCGCATCGGGCGCAAACGCACGCTGGCCATGACGATCCTACTGATGGCCGGTGCCACCACCTTGATCGGCCTGCTCCCGACTTACGCCGCCATCGGCGTTGCAGCGCCGATTCTGCTGTCGCTGATCCGCTGCGCCCAGGGTTTCTCCGCTGGCGGCGAATACGCCGGGGCCTGCGCCTATCTGATGGAACACGCGCCCAGTGACAAGCGCGCCTGGTACGGCAGCTTCGTGCCGGTGTCGACGTTTTCCGCGTTCGCTGCCGCCGCCGTGGTGGCGTACGCCCTGGAGGCGTCGTTATCCGCCGAAGCGATGGGCAGTTGGGGCTGGCGCCTGCCGTTCCTGATCGCGGCGCCACTGGGGCTGGTCGGGCTTTACCTGCGCTGGAAGCTGGATGAGACGCCCGCCTTCCAGGCCGTCAAGCAGGAGCATGCGGTAGCCCACTCCCCGCTCAAGGAAACCTTGCGCAACCATGGTGCGGCGATCTGCTGCCTGGGCGCTTTTGTGTCACTCACGGCGCTGTCGTTTTATATGTTCACCACCTACTTCGCGACGTATCTGCAAGTGGCCGGCGGACTGAGCCGGGCGATGGCGTTGCTGGTGTCGCTGATTGCGCTGATTTTCGCCGCGGCGATTTGCCCGCTGGCCGGGCTGTACTCCGACCGGGTGGGGCGCCGGGTCACGGTGATGACCGCCTGTGCGCTGTTGATCGTGGTGGTGTATCCGTCGTTCCTGATGGCCAGTTCCGGCTCGTTCGCAGCCTCGGTGGTCGGGGTGATGTTGCTCGCGGTCGGCGCCGTGCTGTGCGGCGTGGTCACCGCCGCCTTGCTCTCGGAGACCTTCCCGACCCGCACGCGCTACACCGCTTCGGCGATCACCTACAACATGGCGTACACGATCTTCGGCGGTACCGCGCCGTTGATGGCAACCTGGCTGATCAGCACCACCGGCAGCAACCTGTCACCGGCGTTCTACCTGATTGCCGTGGCATTGCTCGCGCTGGCCGGCGGACTGGCACTGCCGGAGACCTCGCGGATTTCCCTGCATGATGTAGGCCCACAGGAAAAAGCCCCCGCGCCGCTGCTCTCGCGCTAAGCCAAACCCAACCCCACAGACAACCCCAATCCCCTGTAGGGGTTGTCGAGCCCCAGCGAGGCTGCGAAGAGGCCCTGTCAGCCGATAGAGATGTCGACTGTGAGTCCGCCTTCGCAGCCTCGCCTGGGCTCGACAACTCCCACAGGGGTCTTGCGTTTTATCAGCAGACTATCCCGCCCCATGAGAAAAATCCCAGGCGCCGCCCCATCATCAAGCCAACCCCAACCCCACAAACAACCCCAATCCCCTGTGGGAGTTGTCGAGCCCCAGCGAGGCTGCGAAGAGGCCCTGTCAGGCACTGAAGATATCAACTCTGAACCCACCCACCCCATCATGAGGAGGGCTAACGCTTCAGTGAAATCAATTCATTATCTCTAACTCTAACCCCCGGCCTAAACTACACCTCTAAGACAGATCATATAAAGACTACTGAGCCAAAACCAACAGGCCGGCGGAATAGCACTCATCAGTGCACTTCATGTCGTCGGGTTTTATCTCAGGCATCAGGGTGTCAGATCAAAATGAACAACGAGTTTACATTTACGCTTAAGCGCCTTCGCTTCGACGAGCACTATCACCCCTCGGAAAATACACGCATCACCACTAATTTCGCCAACTTGGCCCGGGGCCAGAGTCGTCAAGAGAACCTGCGCAATACACTAAGGATGATTGACAATCGCTTCAATGCGCTCGCGCACTGGGACAATCCCAAAGGCGATCGTTACACCGTTGAACTTGAAATCATCTCGGTTGAAATGGGCATTGATGTCGAACACAGTGGCCGTGCCATTCCGCTGATTGAAGTATTGAAAACCACCATCGTCGACCTGAACACCAACGAGCGCATCGACGGCATCGTAGGCAACAACTTCTCCTCCTACGTGCGCGACTATGATTTCAGCGTGGTACTGCTGGACCACAACAAGCATCAGCCCACCTTTGGCACGCCAGAGAATTTCGGAGACTTGCACGGCAAGCTCTTCAAGCATTTCGTGAATTCCAGCACCTACAAGGACAACTTCAATAAGCCGCCGGTGATATGCCTGAGCGTTTCAAACACCAAGACTTATCATCGAACTGAAAACCAGCACCCGGTACTTGGGGTTGAATACCAGCAAGATGAACACTCCTTGACCGATGACTATTTCAGGAAGATGGGTTTAAAAGTCCGTTATTTCATGCCATCAAACAGTGTTGCGCCGTTGGCGTTTTATTTTTCCGGCGACCTGCTGGGTGATTACACCAACCTTGAACTTATCAGCACTATCAGCACGATGGACACGTTCCAGAAGATTTACCGGCCCGAGATCTACAACGCGAACTCTGCAGCCGGAAAGTCCTATCAACCGAGCTTGAAGCACCAGGACTACTCCTTGACGCGCATTGTTTATGACCGTGAGGAACGTAGCCGCCTGGCGATTGAGCAGGGCCAGTTTGTTGAAGAGAACTTCATCAAGCCGTACCACGCCATTCTTGAACAATGGTCCGCCAACTGCGCGCTTTGACTCAGCCAATACAAGGTTATCCCGAATGAAAAAATTGTTACCCACCTCCACGGCTGGCAGTTTGCCGAAACCCTCCTGGCTCGCACAACCGGAGACACTGTGGTCACCCTGGAAGCTGCAGGATGAGGCCTTGATCGAGGGCAAGCAGGATGCGTTGCGTTTGGCGCTGCAAGAGCAACAACACGCCGGTATTGACATCGTCAGTGACGGTGAACAGACGCGCCAACATTTCGTCACGACGTTCATCGAGCACCTCAGCGGCGTAGATTTCGAGAAACGCGAGACGGTCAGGATTCGTGATCGTTATGACGCGAGCGTGCCGACGGTGGTGGGCGCGGTGAGCCGCCAAAAGCCGGTGTTTGTTGAAGATGCCAAGTTTCTGCGCCAGCAGACCCAGCAACCGATCAAGTGGGCGTTGCCAGGCCCGATGACCATGATCGATACGCTTTATGACAACCACTACAAGAGTCGCGAAAAACTCGCGTGGGAATTCGCCAAAATCCTCAATCAGGAAGCCAGGGAACTGGAAGCGGCTGGCGTCGACATTATTCAATTCGACGAGCCGGCTTTTAACGTTTTCTTTGACGAAGTCAACGATTGGGGCGTGGCAACCCTGGAAAGGGCAATCGAAGGCCTCAAGTGCGAAACCGCTGTGCATATTTGCTATGGCTACGGCATCAAGGCCAATACCGATTGGAAAAAGACCCTGGGCTCGGAATGGCGCCAATATGAAGAGGCCTTCCCCAAGCTGCAAAAATCCAGCATCGACATCATCTCGCTGGAATGTCACAACTCTCATGTGCCGATGGAGTTGATTGAACTCATCCGGGGTAAAAAGGTGATGGTCGGCGCCATCGACGTGGCAACCGACACCATTGAGACACCCGAGGAAGTCGCCAACACCCTGCGCAAAGCCCTGCAGTTTGTCGATGCCGACAAGCTCTATCCGTGCACCAACTGCGGCATGGCGCCCCTACCGCGTCGCGTAGCGAGAGGCAAACTGAACGCACTCAGTGCAGGCGCAGAAATCGTTCGACGAGAACTCTTGAACGCGTGAGTTCACGGCTCCAGCCATAGGCTGGCTGATCCAGGCCGTTGAAGGCTTCAGGGAGATTCTGAAAAAGACTCCCTGAAGCCTGCAGCCCGCCAAACGTCCAGTCGCCCCCAGGCTTTTCTCACTACGATCAAGCTGCCTCCCTTATCCAGGACCTACCATGTCACTCGCCAACATGGCTATCGAGCCATTGAGCTTTCGCGAAGCGCTCGGCCACTACGCATCCGGTATCACCGTGATTACCTCACACGTGGATGGCGAGCCCATTGGCTTCACTTGCCAGTCGTTCTACAGCGTGTCGGTGAGCCCACCGCTGGTGTCTTTCAGCGTGATGTCGAGTTCGGCCAGCTACCCCAGAATCCGCCAGGCGGGTCGGTTCGCCGTGAATATCCTGTCCGGTGAGCAAGTCACGATTTCCAACCAGTTCGCTCGCCGCGGCACCGACAAATGGCACGGCGTCGAATGGCAGGCATCGCCGCTGGGCAATCCGCTCCTTGGCGGCAGCCTGCACTGGCTTGATTGCGAAATTCACGCCGAATACGCCGCAGGTGACCACCTGATCGTCATCGGTGAAGTGAAAGCGTTGAACCTGCAAGAGACCGCTGCCACGCAGCCATTGCTGTATTTCAAAGGACAATATTGCAACCTCGCCACGCACACCAAGGTGTGAGCGTCTACGACGGCCGCCCTTGCGCTGGCTCAACCGCACCGACTGCCGTTATCCTCCTTCTCCCCAGACCCGAGAACCGGAGCCGCCATGGACCTCGCCACCCTCGCCCTTTTCCTCCCCGCCTGCTTCGCCCTGAACATGGCGCCTGGCCCGAACAATCTGCTGTCCGTGAGCAACTCCACCCGCTACGGCTACCGCACCTCGTGCCTCGCGGGGATCGGCCGCTTGCTGGCCTTCGCCGGCATGATCGCCCTCGCCTCCGCCGGCCTTGCGGTGGTGCTGCAAACCTCGGAGTTGCTGTTCTACGCGATCAAGATTGTGGGCGCGGCGTATCTGTTCTACCTGGCGTTTCAGCTGTGGCGGGCGAATCCCGAGGCAGAGGCGCAATCGACCGCAGCCAAGGTGGGATTGTGGGCGTTGGCGCGCCAGGAGTTTCTGGTCGCGGCCGGTAATCCGAAGGCAATTTTGATCTTCACCGCATTCCTCCCGCAGTTCGTGGTGCCGGGGCAGCCGATCACGCCGCAATTTGCGCTGCTGGGTGCGTTGTTCCTGATGCTCGAATGGATTGCTATCAGCGCCTACGCCTATATGGGCCTGCATATGCGCCGCTGGTTCGCCGAGCCACGCGGCAAGCGGATCTTCAATCGTTGCTGCGCAGGGCTGTTGTCGGCAGCGGCGACGGTGTTGTTGATGGCGCGTCGGGCGTAAGCTTGCTCGCCTCAGCGGATTTCCCAGTCAAGGAGACACTCAATGAAAACCATGGTGGTCGGCGCAAGCAAAGGGTTGGGCAAGGCCCTGATCGAGGGGCTTGGTGAGCCTGGGGACACGCTGATCGGCGTGTCCCGCTCCCATCCCGGACACCTGGAGCAACGGGCCGGCGTGCAGGTGCGCTGGGTCGAGGCCAACCTCGCGGAGCCGGCCAAGGCAGCGCAAGTCATCGCAGACGCAATAGCCGATGACGGCCTGGACACGCTGATCTACAACCTCGGCATCTGGGAGGCACTGGCGTTTGACCCGGCTTACGCGTTCCTGGCTGACGACGATGACCAGTTGGAAGCCATCGTCAATTGCAACATCACCTCGACGATCCTGCTGATCAAGCGGCTGTTGCCGGTGCTGCTGAAGAGCAAAAATCCACGCATCATCCTGACCGGCTCCACTTCCGGCCTGCCGCAAAGTGGCCGGCCTGAGGTTGCCTTCGGAGCTTCCAAGTTCGCCTTGCGCGGTATCGCCGATGCCCTGCGTGAAGGCTATCGCCAGCAACGCCTGGGCGTCACTTGCCTGAACCTCGGCTACCTCAACACCGAAGACCCCTTGAGCACACCGCGTGCGGTGGCCGAGCAACGCGGTGAAGGCCACTCGATCCCCGTGCACGATGTGGTGCAGGTGGTGCGCATGACGCTGAGTCTGTCTTCCGCCAGTTTCGTCAAGGACATCACCCTGCCGGCGATCCTGGACGAGCGCTTTTGACCGAGGAGCCTGCGCATGACCCGCAACGAACTCGCCGACCTTTACCGAGGCTACGTTGACTGCCTCAACCAGCAGGACTGGGATCGCCTGGGCGACTTCGTCCACCCGGACGTGACCTACAACGCCACACGGGTCGGCCTCGACGGTTACCGCGCGATGCTGGAGCGTGACTTCCGCGAAATCCCCGACCTGGTATTTCGCATCCAACTGCTGGTCGCCGACCCGCCCACGGTGGCCAGCCGGCTGAATTTCAACGTCACGCCCAGGGGCGAATTCTTCGGGCTGCCGATCAATGGCCGGCAGGTGAAATTCGATGAAAACGTGTTTTATGAAGTGCTCGACGGCCGGTTTGCGCACGTATGGTCGGTGATCGACAAGGCGGCTATCGAAGCGCAGCTCGGCGTCTAGACTCCATACACCCGTCACCTGTGGAGACCGACCATGAAAAGCAAGAACACCCTCTGCCTCTGGTACCACGGCGCCGCCGAGGAGGCTGCCCGCTTCTATGCCAGCACCTTCCCGGACAGCACGGTCGATGCCGTGCACCTGGCACCCGGCGACTACCCTTCCGGCAAGCAGGGTGATGTGCTGACCGTGGAATTCACGGTGATGGGCATTCCGTGCATCGGTCTGAATGGCGGCCCGATCTTCACGCACTCCGAGGCGTTTTCGTTTCAGGTGGCTACCGATGATCAGGCGGAAACCGACCGGTACTGGAATGCAATCATCGACAACGGCGGCCAGGCCAGCGTCTGTGGTTGGTGCAAGGACAAATGGGGGCTGTCGTGGCAGATCTCGCCGAGGGTATTGACCGCCGCCGTCTCCAATCCGGACCAGAAGATCGCCAAGCGTGCCTTCGACGCGATGATGACCATGACCAAAATCGACATTGCCGCCATTGAAGCCGCCATCAAGGGCTAAGCAACGGCGGGCCTTGGGGTTAGGTCCCTGAGGCCCCGATGCGATAACCTTAAAGATTGACACTCCCCTGCCGTCACCCTTACATCCCCGAATGGACTCAATGAGGCTCTTGTGCGCGTTTTAACTTCCCTATTGCTTGCCGGTGGCATCGCCACCTTGTCCGGTTGCGCCACCCAGGCCAACAGAGTCGACCAAATGTTCGCCGTTACCTTGGGCCAACCGCTGGTCGAGAACAGTATCGTGCGCGAAGGCGACCTGCTGAGTTTCGAAGTGCTGATGCCCGAATTCAAAACCGGCATGCGCCCTACCATGCAGTTCGAAGCCGCGTGCTCGTCGCCACAACTGTACCTGCTGTACATCGACGGCTCGCAGCGTGTCTATCCGCTGAAAGCCGGGCGCTACAGCAAAGCGCGCGAGCTGTCCGCCGACCTGTATGCAAAGTTGGCCGCCAACCCGACCTTCGTGCGTGCCTGTGCCGAGACGCCCAAGCCTGACTGGCGCCTGGTCAAGAGCGACGATCGCGATAACTGGGTGCTGATCGACGCCGCCAGCGTCAAGACCGTGCAGGGTGAAACCCGCTTCTGGGCGGCGTTCGATAACCCCACGGTACTCAACGACCTGCCCTACGACGCGCCGTACGCGCAAAAACGCGAGCACTTTGCGGTGTCCTGCGCAAACGGCACCTACAAGGAACTGGCCGGGTATGACCTGGACGCACGCAATCGCGTCAGCGACGGCCGCGTCGACAGCTTCCCGACGCCGCGCGCGATGGCCGGCAGCAATGACGACTACGAGTTGCTGTTCAAGCATGTCTGCGCCACCCCAGAGAAAATCGCCGCACTGCCGGTGTTCAAGCCGCGCCTGAAAGCGCCGGCCAACATCGCCTTGACCTCGGTGCAGCCACAAGTCCTCGCCGCGTTGGCGCCGTTCAAGCAGGACAAGCCGGCGCGGACCCTGAAGTACGTGCACTTCACCGGCACCTCGACCATGAAAGGCAAGACCAGCAATTCGACCAGCGAGCAGTTCATCAGCCAGGACGCGGCGAGCGGCCAGCAGGCGATCGCCCTGCGTGGCGATGGCTACGAGTCGCAGTCGGTGAGCTGGCGCAACCTGATCGAACTGGTGTCCAAGTCGACCTTCTCGAGCATGGCCGAAAGCTCGACACTGACCCAGCTGAGCCTCACCGGTAACTGGAAGGAACTGCCGGTCGGCGACACGGTGGTCTACCAGATCAACCGCTCGACCCTCAACAGCTTGCTCGGCAGCTACAACAAGCAACAGGTCACGCGTTGCGTGGTCGAGCGCGAATTGCCGGCGAGTGAACTCAATCCCAAGCTGCTGGGCAGCGCCAAGGCCTTGTCGTGCCGTACCGACGACGACAAGTACAACCGCGTCAACCACCTGTTCTACCTGACCGACTATGCGTATTTCCACGAGTCCAGCACGGACAAGAATGAGTTTTTCTACTCCGATTCGCGCATCGATCGATTCGAATAACAGCGCCGAATAAACATCGTTGACACACCCTGTAATATTCCATGAAGATGGAGGCCTTATTCAGGGTGTGTCAGTCAATGTCCGCAATGTCCGCCGTTAACCTTTCCGTCATTGGCTTGATTGCCAAGGCGCAAGGTTGCGTTGCGCACGCCCTCAAATCGAAGAAACAGTCGCTCATGTGACCGGGGCGCGCTGTCCCGTCAGATGAGCTGACAGGACATTGAGCGCGACGGACTCCCTCCCCTTTGCACAATTCCCCATGCCCTTCTGACGGTGACTCAAGCGGTCAATCATCAGGAGAAAATGCATGTCCTCGTTTCAAGGTATCTGGGTTCCCGTAGTCACGCCGTTCCATGACGGCGCCATCGATTTCATCGGCCTGCACCGACTGGTCAACCACCTGCTGGAACAGCACGTAGCCGGAATCATGGTGTGTACCACCACCGGCGAAGCGGCGTCGCTGAGCCGTGCGGAACAACTGGCCGTGCTCGATGCGGTGTTGCAATGGGTGCCGGCGCACCGCGTGGTAATGGGCCTGGCGGGCAATAACCAGGGTGAACTGCTGCAGTTCCAGGGCGAGGTCCTCAAGCGCCCGGTGGCTGGCCTGCTGGTGCCCGCGCCGAGCTACATCCGCCCGTCCCAGGCCGGCCTTGAAGCGTTCTTTCGCACAGTGGCCGACGCGTCCAGCGCGCCGATCATTCTCTACGACATTCCCTACCGCACCGGCGTGACCTTCGAGCAGGCGACCTTGCTCAACATCGTTGCGCACGAACGCATCGTGGCGATCAAGGATTGCGGCGGCAACCTGGACACCACCCTGGCGCTGCTGGCCAGTGGTGCGGTGGATGTGTTGTGCGGCGAGGATATCCAGATCTTCAATGCGCTGTGCCTGGGTGCCAGCGGTGCGATTGCGGCATCGGCGCATGTGCGTACCGCAGAGTTTGTGGCGCTGTGTCAGCAGGTGCACGATAACCAACTGACCGAGGCCCGGGCGACGTTTTTGGAATTGGTGCCGTTGATCAATACGATGTTCATGGAGCCCAACCCGGCACCGGTGAAGGCAGCGCTGGCCCTCGAAGGTTTGATCAGCGACGAGCTGCGCGCCCCGATGCAACGGGCCAGCGAGGCGGTGGTGACACGGTTGCGTGAGCTTCCAGGGGTTCGCGCATAAGCGCTGATAAACAGGCCTCTTGTTGCCAGGGCCCGCATTTTTCTGGTGAGCGGGCTTTTTTTTGTGGTGAACCGACTTTTTTGTG
Source organism: Pseudomonas aylmerensis (assembly GCF_001702265.1). Lineage (GTDB taxonomy): Bacteria > Pseudomonadota > Gammaproteobacteria > Pseudomonadales > Pseudomonadaceae > Aquipseudomonas > Aquipseudomonas aylmerensis. The sequence goes on along the minus strand of NZ_MAUE01000041.1, from coordinate 11,069 downwards.
GTGAGCAGGCTTTTTTTTCTGGTGAACCGGCTTTGTTGTGGTGCGCAGGCTTTTTTGTGGTGAGCGGGCTTGCGCGTTGGGCTGCGCAGCAGCCCCAAAACCATCCACCGAGAATTGCCTGACACACCGCATCTGGCGGACTGGGGCTGCTTCGCAGCCCAACGCGGGGCAAGCCCGCTCGCCACAACAAGCGCGCTCACCACAACAAAGCCTGCTTGCCACCAAAAACTCACTTGCCACAATCCGCCCACTTGCCACAACAGCTCAGCCTGATTCAGAACCTCAACCCTGCCTCGCCATATGCAACCTGTGCAGCGTGATCTCGCGCACGGCCTGTTTACTCAGTTCAATATGGCGCTTGAGCAGGTGCTGCGCCTGATCGGTCTGGCGTTGCAGGATGGCCGCGAGGATTTGCCCGTGCTCCTCGTACGTCGCCGCAATGCGTGACGCCTGGGTAAAGTCGAGCCGGCGGATGATGCGGATTTTTTCCGTAATGGCGTAATGCATACGCGCCATTTCGCCATTGCCCGTGGCGTGCACCAGGTCACAATGAAAACGCTCATCCAGCGCCGAGACGGCCTGGGTGTCCTGCAGACGCTCCCCGGCTTCTACCTGCCAGGTCGCCTGCAAGGCCTGCAATACAGGGCTCGGTTCGTCCATCGCGCACAAGCGGCTGACCGCTGCCAGTTCCAGCACAATGCGCACGTCATACAGCTCTTCGAAATACGCGAAGTCGAACGGCTTGACCTGCCAGCCGCTGCGAAAATACACCTGCACGTACCCTTCCTTCTCCAGGCGATAAAGCGCCTGGCGCACCGGGGTACGGCTGGCCTGCATGCGCATGGCCACGTCACCTTCGCTGAAGCGATCGCCCGGCAGCAGGCGGAACTCGAAAATATCCGCCTTGAGCTGCGCATAGACCTGTTCAGCCAGGCTGTGCGGCCGTGGCTTGGCGGTTGTCATCGTCGCCAGTTGCATGCCTACCCCCGGCTCGCAATAAAGGCGCGCCAGCCGCCAAACTCGGTGATGTCGAGGGCGTCGGCCAGGGCCCAGGGCTCGCAGATAAAACCTTTGACGCTGCGCCCATCCGCCAGCAGCAGATTGCCGATTCCCAAGGGCGCCGGGATCTCGGCGACGAATTCACCGAAGCGCGCAATCGGCAGGTCCCACAGCTCGACAACAATCGCACGCCCGCTGTCTGCCCTGGCCAGCCCAGGCTTGGGCGGCACGGTGCCCGGCAGGGCATAGAGCCGATAGTTGTCGGCCGTCAGGGTTTGCTCTACCAACACCGCGTTGCGCGAGGTCAGCTGCACGTTCAGCGGCATGCCGGTCAGGTGCGCGCCCACTACCGCCACCCGCACGCTGCCAGGCGCCTGCAGCGCGGTGGCCGGCGCGGGCAAATAACGTTCGGTGGCACCCAAGGGCAGGTCCAGGCTGGCCTGCCAGCGTTTGCCCAGGTGGGCCAAGGCCGTGTCGTGCCAGGCCGGTGCCAGCAAGGTGATGCCGCTGGGCAACCCATCGCTGCGCAGGCCCGCCGGGAGCGCCAGGGCCGACAGGTCGGCGAGGTTAGTGAAGTTGGTGTAATAGCCGAACTGCGAGTTGTAGCGCACCGGCTCCTGGGCCATTTCCGCCTGGGTGCGAAGCGTTGGCGACGTGGGCACCAGCAACGCGTCGAAACTCGCCAGCGTGTCGTTGATGCGCCGGCTGAGCTCGGCCCGCAAGTACTCAGCCTTGTAGGCGTCGCACGCGCTGTACTGGCGGCCACTCTCGACAATGCCGCGCACCACGGGGTTGATCGCCTCCGGTTGCTGCTCCAGCATGCGTTCCAGGGCGACGGTACGCTCGGCGACCCACGGGCCGAAATACAACTGGTCCGCGAGGGCCTTGAACGCGCTGAAGTCCACCGGTGTGATCACCGCGCCCAGGGCCTTGAAGCCTTGCACCGCGTGCTCAAACACCGCCTGGTTGAGGGTATCGCCAAAAAACTCCAGGCTCGCCGGAATCGCCAGCTTGATCGCCGCCCCCACCGCGACCGGTGCGGTATGCGGGTTCACACGGGAATAGGCGTCGCTGGCATCGTAGCCCTCAGCAACGCGCAGCACGCTTTCGGCGCATTCGACGGTCAACGCAAACACCGAGATGCAATCCACGGTGCGGCACGCCGGCACCAGCCCGGTATTGGACAGGCGGCCCTTGGTCGGTTTCAACCCGACGATATTGTTGAACCCCGCCGGCACGCGCCCGGAGCCTGCGGTGTCGGTGCCCAGGGAAAACGCCACCAGCCCACGCGCCACCACCGACGCCGAGCCTGAGCTGGAGCCTCCGCTGACGTAATCCGCGTCAAAGCTATTGCCCACCGCGCCGTAGGGCGAGCGTGTGCCCACCAGGCCCGTGGCGAACTGATCGAGGTTGGTCTTGCCCATCAGGATCGCGCCGGCTTCGCGCAGCCGTTGGACTACAGATGCATCCTGCGCCGCCGTGTAGGCAAATTCGGGACAGGCCGCCGTGGTCTCCCAGCCGGCCGCATCGATATTGTCCTTGATCGCGAACGGCACGCCATACAGCGCCAGCTGGGTGACATCACCGTCTACCGCCGCCAGGCGCGCGCTCAACTGCGCCAGTTGTTCGGTCAGCTGCGCCGGGGTCGCACGGGCGATCCAGGCGTTGTCATCGCCGGGGTACTCAGCGGCGAGGGTCAGCAGAATATCCGGGGTGATGCTGCCGCTACGGTAGCCGTCAAGCCACTCGCCGAGGGTCCAGCCAAACGCGTTGTGCATGGGAAACTCCATCTTGTATCCAAGTTTGGATAAGTGGAAGCAAACCCCAGGCCAACCTCGAAACCCAATGAATGCGCGGGCATGCACTCAAACCCTGCCCGCTGATAGCGCACCCACCCATCGCCCATGCGCCAAAAAAAGACATTCAGCGGACCGCGCGGTTGCGACCCGCCCGATACCGGCCTATGTTCCAAGCCATGCCGTGCATTTTGCTGTCCATCCCATTCGCAATCAGGTGAAGACATGCCCACGCTTTCCCGCCCCGCCGTCCTCGAGCTGATCGGCAATACGCCGCTGGTTCGGGTCAGCCGTTTCGATACCGGCCCCTGCACACTCTTTCTCAAACTTGAATCACAGAACCCCGGTGGCTCCATCAAGGACCGCATCGGCCTGGCCATGATCGACGCCGCCGAACGCGACGGCCGCCTGCGCGAAGGTGGCACCATTATCGAAGCCACCGCCGGCAACACTGGCCTGGGCCTGGCGTTGGTCGGCCGGGCGAAGGGCTATCGGGTGGTGCTGGTGGTGCCCGACAAGATGTCCACGGAAAAGGTGCTGCACCTCAAGGCCATGGGCGCCGAAGTGCATATCACCCGCTCCGACGTGGGCAAGGGCCACCCCGAGTACTACCAGGACGTGGCCGCGCGCCTGGCCAAGGATATTCCCGGTTCATTCTTTGCCGACCAGTTCAACAACCCGGCCAACCCCCTGGCCCACGAAACCAGCACCGCGCCGGAAATCTGGGCGCAGACCCAGCATGATGTCGACGCAATCGTGGTGGGCGTCGGCTCGGCCGGCACCCTCACCGGCCTGACCCGCTTCTTCAAGCGCGTCCAACCGGAACTGGAAATGGTCCTGGCCGACCCGGTGGGCTCGGTGATGGCCGAATACAGCCGCAGCGGCCAGCTGGAAACTCCCGGTTCCTGGGCCGTGGAAGGCATCGGCGAAGACTTCATCCCCTCGATTGCCGACCTCTCCAGCGTGCGCCACGCCTTCTCCATCAGCGATGAAGAAAGCTTCGACCACGCGCGCCAACTGCTCAAGGCCGAGGGTATTCTCGGCGGTTCCTCCACCGGCACCCTGCTCGCCGCCGCCCTGCGCTATTGCCGCGAACAGATCGAACCCAAGCGCGTGGTGACCTTTGTGTGCGACACCGGCACGCGCTACCTGTCGAAGGTCTACAACGACCAGTGGATGAACGACGCCGGCTTGTTGCAATACAAACACTACGGCGACCTGCGCGACCTGATCGCGCGGCGCTTCGAAGATGGCCGCGTGATCAGCGTGAGCCCCGACGACACCCTGCTCACCGCCTTCCAGCGCATGCGCCTGGCGGATGTCTCGCAACTGCCGGTACTGGTCGACGGCCAGACGCTGGTCGGCGTTATCGACGAGTCCGACATCCTGCTCGGCCTGCATCACGACGCGGCAGATTTTTCCATGGTCGTCGCCAGCGCCATGACCGATCACCTGCAGACCCTGGCCCCCAGCGCCAGCCTCGCCGAACTGCAGGCGGAACTGGATCGCGGCCTGGTCGCCATAATCGCCGACGCCTCGGGCTTCCACGGCCTGATCACGCGCGTCGACCTGCTTAACCACCTGCGGAGATCCCTTGTATGAGTCAGCCCGATAAAAGTGCATTTGCCACCCGCGTGATCCACGCCGGGCAATCACCCGACCCGACCACGGGCGCGCTGATGCCGCCGATCTACGCCAACTCCACCTACCTGCAAGACAGCCCCGGTGTACACAAGGGCTTCGACTATGGCCGCTCCCACAACCCCACGCGCTTTGCCCTGGAACGCTGCGTCGCCGACCTCGAAGGCGGCAGCCAGGCGTTTGCCTTTGCGTCCGGGCTGGCGGCGATTTCCACCGTGCTGGAACTGCTCGACGCCGGCGCTCATATCGTCTCCGGCAATGACTTGTACGGCGGTACCTTCCGTTTATTCGACAAAGTGCGCCAACGCAGCGCCGGGCACCGCTTCAGCTTTGTCGACCTGAGTGACCTGTCGGCTTTCGAAGCCTCGTTGCAGGACGACACGCGCATGGTCTGGGTCGAAACCCCGAGCAACCCGCTGCTGAGCCTCACCGACCTCAGCGCCATCGCACGTATCTGCCGCGACCGCGACATCATCTGCGTGGCCGACAACACCTTCGCCAGCCCCTGGATCCAGCGCCCGCTGGAGCTGGGCTTTGATGTGGTGGTGCACTCCACCACCAAATACCTCAATGGCCACTCCGACGTGATCGGCGGCATTGCCATCGTCGGCGACAACCCCGCGCTCGCCGAACGCCTGGGCTTCCTGCAGAACTCGGTCGGCGCCATCGCCGGCCCCTTCGACGCCTTCCTGACCCTGCGCGGCGTGAAAACCCTGGCGCTGCGCATGGAACGCCATTGCAGCAACGCCCTCGACCTCGCCACCTGGCTGGAACAGCAACCGCAAGTGGCGCGGGTGTACTATCCGGGGCTCACGTCCCACCCCCAGCATGAACTGGCGCGCAAACAGATGCGGGGGTTTGGCGGGATGATCTCGGTGGACCTCAACAGCGACCTGGCGGGCGCCACGCGCTTCCTGGAGAACGTCAAGATCTTCGCCCTGGCCGAAAGCCTCGGCGGCGTTGAGAGCCTGATCGAGCACCCGGCGATCATGACCCACGCCAGCATCCCCGCCGCCACGCGCGCGCAGTTGGGGATCGGCGATGGGTTGGTACGGTTGTCAATGGGGGTCGAGGATGTGGAGGATTTGCGCGCCGACCTGGCCCAGGCGTTGGCGCAGATCTAACCGAAGAAACGGGCCTTTGTGGGAGCTTGGCCGGCGATGCAATCGCCGACCAAGCTCCCACATAAGTCCATCAGCTTGACGTTACATTGGCCCGTGCGCTGTGCAGTTTCTTGTAGCTGTCGATCAGGCGCAGATGCCGGTCCAGCCCTTCCAGCTTCATGCTGGTGGGCGTCAGCCCGTAGAAGCGCACGCTGCCCTCGACCGAGCCGATCACCGCGTCCATTCGCTCATTGCCAAACATGCGGCGGAAGTTGGCTTCGTAATCCGCCAGCTCCAGGTCTTCGTCCAGTTCCATCTCCAGCACCGCGTTCACTGCCTGGTAGAACAGCCCGCGTTCGACGGTGTTGTCGTTGTACTGCAGGAACATCTCCACGCACTCCTTGGCCTCTTCGTACTGCTTGAGGGCGAGGTAGATCAGCAGCTTCAGCTCCAGAATGGTCAGTTGGCCCCACGCGGTGTTGTCGTCGAACTCGATGCCGATCAAGGTGGTGATGTCGGTGTAGTCGTCCAGCTCGCTTTCCACCAGGCGCTCGGCCAGTGCCTGCAGCGCCTCGTCGTCGAGGCTGTGCAAGTTGAGGATATCGGCGCGGAAAAACAGCGCCTTGTTGGTGTTGTCCCAGATCAGGTCATCCACCGGGTAGATTTCCGAGTAGTCCGGCACCAGGATGCGGCAGGCCGTGGCGCCGAGGTGTTCGTACACCGCCATGTAGGACTCTTTGCCCATACCTTCCAGAATGCCGAACAGCGTCGCGGCTTCTTCGGCGTTGGAGTTTTCCCCCTGGCCGGAGAAGTCCCACTCGACGAATTCGTAGTCCGACTGGGCACTGAAGAAGCGCCACGAGACCACGCCGCTGGAATCGATGAAGTGTTCGACGAAGTTGTTCGGCTCGGTCACTGCGTGGCCTTCGAAAGTCGGCTGGGGCAGATCGTTCAAGCCTTCGAAACTGCGGCCCTGGAGCAGCTCGGTGAGGCTGCGCTCCAGCGCGACTTCCAGGCTCGGGTGTGCGCCGAACGAGGCGAATACGCCGCCGGTGCGCGGGTTCATCAGGGTCACGCACATCACCGGAAATTCACCGCCCAGGGACGCGTCCTTGACCAGTACGGGGAAGCCCTGGGCTTCCAGGCCCTGGATACCGGCGAGGATGCTCGGGTATTTGGCCAGCACCTCGGCCGGCACATCCGGCAGGGCGAATTCGCCTTCGATGATTTCGCGTTTCACCGCGCGCTCGAAGATCTCCGACAGGCACTGCACCTGGGCTTCGGCCAGGGTGTTGCCGGCGCTCATGCCGTTGCTGAGGTAGAGGTTTTCGATCAGGTTGGAGGGGAAGTACACCACTTCGCCGTCCGACTGGCGCACGAAGGGCAGCGAAACGATGCCGCGTTCTTCATTGCCGGAGTTGGTGTCGTACAGGTGCGAGCCGCGCAACTCGCCGTCGCGGTTGTAGATCTTGAGGCAGTAGGCATCGAGGATTTCGCTCGGCAGCTCATCCTTGCGACCCGGCTGGAACCAGCGTTCGTCCGGGTAATGCACGAATGGCGCGTTGGCCAGCTCTTCGCCCCAGAACTGGTCGTTGTAGAAGAAGTTGCAGTTGAGCCGCTCGATGAATTCGCCCAGCGCCGAGGCCAGTGCGCCCTCTTTGGTCGCGCCCTTGCCATTGGTGAAGCACATCGGCGAATGCGCATCGCGGATATGCAGCGACCAAACGTTGGGCACGATATTGCGCCACGACGCGATCTCGATCTTCATCCCCAGGCCGGCGAGGATCGCCGACATGTTGGCGATGGTCTGCTCCAGCGGCAGGTCCTTGCCGGCGATATAGGTGCCGGCTTCGGTGCCCACGCCAGGCATCAACAACGCCTGGGCGTCGGCGTCGAGGTTGTCGACTTCTTCGATCACAAACTCGGGACCGGCCTGCACGACTTTCTTCACGGTGCAACGGTCGATGGAACGCAGGATGCCCTGGCGATCTTTGTCGGAAATATCGGCGGGTAATTCAACCTGGATCTTGAAGATCTGGTTATAGCGGTTTTCCGGGTCGACGATGTTGTTCTGCGACAGGCGAATATTGTCGGTGGGGATATTGCGCGTCTGGCAATACAACTTCACGAAGTACGCCGCGCACAACGCCGATGACGCCAGGAAGTAATCGAAAGGCCCCGGCGCCGAGCCATCGCCCTTGTAGCGAATAGGCTGGTCGGCAATGACCGTGAAATCATCGAACTTGGCTTCAAGTCGGAGATTGTCGAGAAAGTTGACCTTGATTTCCATGCGGGCACACCAGAATAACGGGCTATATAAAAATGGCCGCCATTATGAAGTGTTTCACCGGGAAGTTTCAGGCTTTTGACCAGTGGCTGGCGAATTGTCGAATGTGCATTAACCTTTTGGCAGTTGGCGCCGATGGACTGAGTGCAACCAGGGAGTAGTCGGAATGCGCAACAACCAGCCTGTTACACAACGCGAGATTTCACTCGCGTCTTCGCAAAAACTCATCTCCGCCACCGATGTCCGGGGTGTGATCACTTACTGCAACGATGCCTTTGTCGCCATCAGCGGATTCAACCGCGCCGACCTGATCGGCGCGCCGCAAAACATCGTGCGTCACCCCGATGTCCCCCCCGCCGTGTTCGCGCACATGTGGAGCGCGCTCAAGCAAGGCCTGCCCTGGATGGGCATCGTCAAGAACCGTGCGAAAAATGGCGACCATTATTGGGTCAACGCCTATGTCACCCCCATCTTCGAAGGTGCCAATGTGGTCGGTTTCGAGTCGGTGCGGGTCAAACCCAGCGCCGATGAAATCCGTCGCGCCGAGGCGCTGTACCGGCGTATCAGCCAAGGCAAGCCAGGCGTGCCGCGCCAGGATGCGTGGCTGCCGGCGGCCTTGAGCTGCGTGCCCTATGTGGCGACCGCCGTTGCCGGCAGCGTTGCCGGGTTGTTCCTCAGTGCACCGCTGGCTATCGCGGTGGCCGTGGCGGTCGCAGTGCCCGTGGGTGTGCTGTGCTCGCGCGTTCGCCAGGGCAGCACTTTGCGCCTGCTGGCGGGTGTCGAGCCGTCGACCTCGGATGCCTTGATCGCGCAGATGTACAGTGACGCACGCGGGCCTCAAGCCCGTTTGGAAACCGCGTTTCTCAGCCAGACTGCACGCCTGAAGACGTGCCTGACCCGCCTGCAGGACAGCGCCGAACAACTCAGCGCCCTCGCCGGCCAATCCGATCGATTGGCCACGGCCAGCTCCAACGGCCTGGACCGTCAACGCGTCGAAACCGAGCAGGTCTCGGCCGCCGTCAACCAGATGGCCGCGACCACCCAGGAAGTCGCCAGCCACGTGCAACGCACCGCCGATGCCACCCAGCAAGCCAACGTGCTGACCGGGCGTGGCCGCGAAGTGGCACGCGATACCCGCGAAGCCATCGAGCGCCTGTCTGCCGTGGTCGGCGAGACGGGCGTCACCGTGGCGCAGTTGGCCAAGGACAGTGACGAAATCGGCAGCGTGGTGGATGTGATCAAGGGCATCGCCGACCAAACCAACCTGCTCGCGCTCAACGCCGCGATCGAGGCCGCGCGCGCCGGCGACATGGGCCGTGGTTTCGCGGTGGTGGCCGACGAAGTACGCCAGTTGGCCCAGCGCACCACGCAATCAACCACCCAGATCCACGCGTTGATCACTCAGTTGCAGGCATCTTCCAACAATGCCGTGCAAAGCATGCAACACGGCCAGCGCCAGGCCGAGGAAGGCGTGGCCTGGGTGCTGGAAGCGGACCAGGCACTGGTGGGCATCAGCGAAGCGGTGTCGCATATCACCGACATGACCACCCAGATCGCCGCCGCGACCGAGGAACAAAGCGCGGTCGCCGAGGAGATCAGCCGCAACATCACCACCATCGCCGAACTGGCCGACCAGACCTCGATCCAAGCCCATCAATCCACGGACCTGAGCAAGGAACTGACCCATACCGCGTCCACCCAATACGCCTTGGTTGAACGCTTCAACCGCTGAGTGCGATGGGGTGGGCGGGCTTCCTGTGGCATAGGACATTCCTGTGACATAGGAAGCCCTGGGCAAAGGACCCTCCTATGGCAAAGGTTCTTCCTATGGCAAGGCGCCCTCTGTGGTAAACGACCTTCCTGTGGCAGAGGCGCCCCCTGTGGCAAAGGACCTTCCTGTGGCAAAGGCGCCCTCTGTGGTAAAGGACCCTCCTGTAGCAAAGGCGCCCCCTGTGGCGAGCGGGCTTGTCGAATCGTCGCACCGCCCGCGTTGGGCTGCGCAGCAGCCCCAATACCCTCGCCTGACATTGCACATTCTGCTTGATTACGGCCCCTGCGCAGCCCAACTCGAGCAGTGCGACGATTCGACAAGCCCCCCACCCCAGCAACTCTATCCCCCATAAGCTACCCACGCCTTTGCGACCTGGACCTGCTTGAGGTAACGTCCACCCACGCGCCCTCATGAAGCCCCTCGCCATGTCCATTGCCGATAACCTCATCGCCTTTACCTTCGCCGCCACCCTGCTGACGCTCACGCCCGGGCTCGACACCGCACTGGTGCTGCGGACCGCCACGGTAGAAGGCAAACGCCAGGCGCTGCAGGCCACCCTGGGGATCAACGCCGGTTGCCTGCTGTGGGGCGCGGCGGTGGCCTTCGGCCTGGGCGCGTTGATTGCGGTGTCCGAGGTGGCATTCAACCTGCTCAAGTACTGTGGCGCTGCCTATCTGGCCTGGCTGGGCTTGAACATGCTGCTGCGTCCACGTCGCTCACTGGCGCCGGCTTCGCCCGAAGCGAAGCCCGTCGGCAACTGGTTTATCAAGGGCATGCTGGGGAATGTGCTGAACCCCAAGGTGGGAATTTTCTACGTGTCCTTCCTGCCGCAATTCATTCCGCAAGGGCATTCGCTGATCGCCTGGACATTCGGCCTGGTGAGCATCCACGTGGTGCTCGGGCTGCTGTGGTCGCTGGTGCTGATCGGCGCCACGCAGCAACTGTCCGGCTTTCTGCGCCGCGAGCAAGTCATCCAGTGGATGGACCGCACCACCGGCGTGATCTTCGTGTTGTTTGCCGCGCGGCTGGCGTTCAGCAGGCGCTGAGCAATTGGCTATCCGAACCACGCGCAACGCCAACATGACTGAATTCCTCAGGGTGAGACAGAGCCCCCCCCCCCTTGTGGGAGCCGTCGAGCCCTGGCGAGGCCGCGAAAGCGGTGTGTCAGGCACTAAATTCATTGGCAATGCCGCCGCCTTCGCGGCCTCGCTGGGGCTCGACGGCTCCCACATTTGGTTTTTGGGGCGGCGGATTATGGGGTGTGACTCAAGGCTGCTTGCGGTAGACCCGTATCGAGGCCAACACCGCCGATCCCCTGTGGGAGCCGTCGAGCCCCGGCGAGGCCGCGAAAGCGGTGGGTCAGGCACTAAATTCATTGGCAATGCCGCCGCCTTCGCGGCCTCGCTTGGGCTCGACGGCTCCCACATTTGATCTTTGGGGCGGCGGATTATGGGGTGTGACTCAAGGCTGCT
>NZ_MAUE01000040.1 GCF_001702265.1 Pseudomonas aylmerensis | reverse complement strand
ATGGGGTGTGACTCAAGGCTGCTTGCGGTGGGCCAGAATCGAGGCCAACACCGCCGATTCCCTGTGGGAGCCGTCGAGCCCCGGCGAGGCCGCGAAGGCGGTGGGTCAGGCCCTAAATTCATTGGCAATGCCGCCTTCGCGGCCTCGCTGGGGCTCGACGGCTCCCACATTTGATCTTTGGGGCGGCGGATTATGGGGTGTGACTCAAGGCTGCTTGCGGTGGGCCAGAATCGAGGCCAACACCGCCGTTCCCCTGTGGAAGCCGTCGAGCCCTGGCGAGGCCGCGAAAGCGGTGGGTCAGGCACTAAATTCATTGGCAATGCCACCGCCTTCGCGGCCTCGCCGGGGCTCGACGGCTCCCACATTTGATCTTTGGGGCGGCGGATTATGGGGTGTGACTCAAGGCTGCTTGCGGTAGGCCGGTATCGAGGCCTACACCACCGATCCCCTGTGGGAGCCGTCGAGCCCTGGCGAGGCCGCGAAGGCGGTGTGTCAGGCACTAAATTCATCGGCAATGCCGCCGCCTTCGCGGCCTCGCTGGGGCTCGACGGCTCCCACATTTGATCTTTGGGGCGGCGGATTATTGGGGTGTGACTCAAGGCTGCTTGCGACAGGCCGGTATCGAGGCCGACACTGCCGATCCCTTGTGGGAGCCGTCGAGCCCCGGCGAGGCCGCGAAAGCGGTGTGTCAGGCACTAAATTCATTGGCAATACCGCCGCCTTCGCGGCCTCGCTTGGGCTCGACGGCTCCCACATTTGATCTTTGGGGCGGCGGATTATGGGGTGTGACTCAAGGCTGCTTGCGGTAGGCCCGTATCGAGGCCAACACCGCCGATTCCCTGTGGGAGCCGTCGAGCCCTGGCGAGGCCGCGAAAGCGGTGTGTCAGGCACTAAATTCATCGGCAATGCCGCCGCCTTCGCGGCCTCGCTGGGGCTCGACGGCTCTCACAGGAGGGGATCGGGGCGTTTGCTCGGACTCGTTTAATGCCCACGACAATCCGTGTAGCGCCAGCGAGTCTGCGATGGCGGTGGCGCTGTCTAGAGCAAGACCCGCTGAAGGTAACCCTCAAGAACGTCAACCTGCGCGGATGAAACAATCGCGGCGATATACCCGTCAGGGCGCACCAGCACCCAGTCACCGAGCGCCAGTTCATAAGCGCGCTGAAAGTGTCCCTGCGCATCGATCATGTCGCCTTGCAGGCCGAACCGATGGATATGCAGCCCCGGCCGCGCGGCCACTGAGCCGCGTTTTACCCCGTACCCGAGCAATGTCCAATGCGTGCCCTGGAAGAGGTTGAACAGTCGCAACGATTGGCCTGCCGCACCCCGGATCGGAGCATCCGGTGCCCGGTCGCCGGCGCGCAGGCTGGCGGTACGTGTCGGCTGCGCCAGGGCCAGCGAGGACTGCGGGTAGCCGATATCCAGCTGGTGCACTTCCCTGCCCCGGCGCAAGTCGCCGTTGGCCATCGCGCCCAACAGTTGGGTGGCCAGGCCGAGTACGGATGCGGCGACGGGACGGCGCTCTGCCTCGTAGCTCTCGAGCAGATCATCGGATGCGCCGTGAGCCGCCGCGGCGAGTTTCCAGCCGAGGTTGTAGGCGTCCTGCACGCTGGTATTGAGGCCCTGGCCGCCGGTGGGTGGATGGATATGGGCGGCGTCGCCCACCAGCAACACACGGCCGACGCGGTAGTGGTCGGCCAAGCGCGCATTCATGCTGTAGGCCGATGCCCAGGACACGCAATGCACTTCAATATCCTCACGCCCGGTGCGCTGGGCGATGAGCGCCGTCAGCCCTTCTGCACTCATGTCGACATCAACCTCCAGAGGAATCGGGCCCTGGATCTGGAACAGATCGGTGCCGGCCAACGGGCATATCGCGACTTGTCGCTGCACATCGCCCTCGCCAAAACGGTGCCAATGGTCACGCGACAGCCCGGTGAGCACCACGTCCGCCACCAGCGCGCGTACGCCCAGCGTCCTGCCAGGAAAGCCAATCTGCAGCGCATGCCGCACAAAACTGCGACCGCCATCGGCGCCCACCAGCCAGCGCGCGCGAACGGTGTCGGCGCCCGTCGGCCCCATCACCTGCGCCGTGACGCCGTCATCGTCCTGGACAAAGTCCAGCAGTTCACAGCCGAATTCAGGCCGATGCCCCAGCTCCAGCAGACGCTCGCGCAGCACTTGCTCAGTCAGAAATTGCGGCACCATCAGCGGCTGTTGATAGGGCTCGGCCGGTGTCGCAGGATGCTGCGCGATAGAATTGCCGTCACTGAAGCTGCCATCGTCGCGGTGGCGCCGTTCAGTCGGATAGACTCCCCCCATTGCCACCAGGCGGTCGAGAATCCCCAGGTCTTCGAAGACTTCCTGTGACCTTGGCTGGATGCCCTTGCCGCGCGAGCCATGGAACGGCTGTGGGCTCTTCTCGATCAGACGGAAGGTGATGCCCCGTCTGGCTAAGTCGATCGCGAGGGTCAAGCCGGCAGCACCGGCACCGCAAATCAGTACATCGACAGCGCATCGCTCGTTCATACGGGCCACCTATATGTGCAATACGCACATATTAAGAGGGAGAAGCACAGTGTCAATTAAAAATGTGCAAAGCGCATATATATCCGCCCAACTGCGCGACCTGCATGGATCGCTGGTGGAAATCGTCGGCGTGATGAATCGCCCGCAACGCGACGAGGCGATGGTGCGCGAAGCCGGGATTTCCCTGGATCGCGCGCTGTTTCCGCTGCTTGTGCTGGTGGAGCGGCTGGGCCCGATTGGCGTGGTCGAACTGGCCGATCGTGTTGGCCGCGACTACACCACCGTAAGCCGGCAGGTGGCGAAACTGGAAAGCCTCGGCCTGATCCTGCGCCAGGAAAGTGCAGCGGACCGCCGCGTGCGTGAGTCGGTGATTACCGACAAGGGCAAGGCCATGACGGACCGTGTCGATGAGGCGCGGGAGAGGATCGGCCAGTCGATCTTCTCGACCTGGGACGAGGGTGATTTCGACAACCTGGTGCGGCTGATGCGCAAGTTTGCCGAGGACATCAAGGACGATTCAGTGCGGGCGACGAAGGGGATGAAATGAAGCCATCCACTGCGCTCTGGTGAGCCAAGCTGAGTTGTTGAGGCAAGCGGGCATCCTATGGTGAGCGGGATTGTTGTGGCGAGCGGGCTTGCCCCGCGTTGGGCTGCGCAGCAGCCCCAAACCCAACCCCTCGGTTTACCTGAAACAGCGCAGTGATCTTGAGAGGGGCCGCTGCGCGCCCCAACGCGGGGCAAGCCCGCTCACCACAACAGGATCGCTAGCCACAACAGGCCCGCTAGCCACAGGAAGCCACTCACCACAACAAACCCGCCAGCACATAGGCACAACCGCCCCGCGCCCTATCAATCCACCCCCAACTCCACCACCCCGCCGTTCAACCGCACCGGCCATACCCGCAACCGCTGGTCCGGCGCCTCAAGGCATTGACCGTCCTGCAGCCGATAATGCTGCTTGTAGATCGGCGCAGCCACCACCAGTTGGCCCTTGATGCTGCCGACCAGGCCACGGCCGATGACGTTCGCGCCGGACTGCGGGTCATGGTTGTCGATGGCGTACAGCGTCTGGTCCGGCGCCTGCGGCAGGTAGAACAGCGCCACCTGCACGCCGTCGACCCATACCACCACGCCGGAATTGCTCACCAGGTCTTGTTCGGTACACACGCGTTTCCAGCTGGCCAGGTGTCGCTGGCTATTGGGCTGGCTCATCAGGCAATCTCCTCGGTGACGGCAATCAGGTTGAGTTCGGCGGCCATGATCGGCCGGCGCTGGCCGCGTTCCTGCACAAAGTGAATGTCCGGATCAGCGCGCTTGTCGTTGACGAACGTGCGGAAGCGCTTGAGTTTCTCCGGGTCCTTGAGGGCGTTGGCCCACTCGCATTCATAGCGGTCGACCACCCGTTGCATCTGCGCTTCAAGTTCCGCGCCGAGGCCCAGGCTGTCGTGCACGATCACGTCCTTGAGGAACTCCAATCCGCCCTCCAGGCTTTCGCGCCACACCGAGGTGCGTTGCAGCTTGTCGGCGGTGCGGATGTAGAACATCAGGAAGCGGTCGATGTACTGGATCAGCGTGGCGTCATCTAGGTCGGTGGCGAACAGTTCCGCATGGCGTGGGCGCATGCCCCCGTTGCCGGCGATATACAGGTTCCAGCCCTTCTCGGTGGCGATCACGCCGACGTCCTTGCTCTGCGCTTCGGCGCACTCGCGGGTGCAGCCCGACACCGCGAATTTGAGCTTGTGCGGCGAGCGCAGGCCCTTGTAGCGGTCTTCGATCAGCAGCGCCATTTTCACGCTGTCCTGCACACCGTAGCGGCACCAGGTGCTGCCCACGCAGGACTTCACCGTACGCGTGGACTTGCCATACGCATGCCCGGTTTCAAAGCCGGCGGCGATCAGCTCGGCCCAGATGTCCGGCAGCTCATGCAGTTGCGCGCCGAACAGGTCGATGCGCTGGCCGCCGGTGATCTTGGTGTAGAGGTCGTATTTCTTCGCGACCTCGCCGATCACGATCAGCTTGTCGGCGGTGATCTCACCGCCCGGAATACGCGGGACCACCGAGTAGGTGCCGTTCTTCTGCATGTTGGCCATGAACGTGTCGTTGGTGTCCTGCAGCGGCACCAGGGACGGGTCCATGATCGGCTGGTTCCAGCAGGAGGCGAGGATCGAACCCACCGCCGGCTTGCACACATCGCAGCCGGTGTGGCCACGCCCATGCTTGGCCAGCAGCTCCTCGAAGGTGCTCAGCCCTTCCACCCGCACCAGCGCATACAACGCCTGCCGGGTGTGGGCAAAGTGTTCGCACAGGCTTTTATCGACACTGACGCCACGCGCGATCAGCTCATGCTCGAACACCTGCTTGAGCAACCCGGCGCAGCCGCCACAACCGGTGCACGCCTTGGTCTGGGACTTGAGCACGTCGAGGTCGCTGCAGCCGCCGTCGATGGCCGAGCAGATCGCGCCTTTGGTGACGTTGTGGCACGAACACACCGTGGCCGATTCCGGCAACGCGCCAGGCCCGAGTGTCGGTGCGCCGCTGGACGACGGCAGGATCAGGCTCGCCGGTTCCGCCGGCAACGCGATGCGGTTCTGGAGGTATTGCAGCAAGGTGTCGTAGTAGCTGTTGTCACCGACCAGCACCGCGCCGATCACGTGCTTGCCGCTCGCATCCACCACCAGGCGACGGTAGCTGGCGCTCGCCTCGTCGATAAACTGGTAGCTGCGCGCGCCGGGCGTGTGGGCATGCGCATCGCCGATGGAGCCGACGTCGACGCCAAGCAATTTGAGCTTGGTCGACATATCGGCGCCCACAAAAGGCTCGGCGGCCTCCCCGCTCAATAACGCTGCCACGCCGCGGGCCATCTGGTAGCCCGGCGCGACCAGGCCGAACAGGCTGCCGTTCCAGGATGCGCACTCGCCAATCGCGTAGATGTTTGGGTCGCAGCTCAGGCATTCGTCGTTGATCACCACCCCGCCGCGCGGGCCGATCTCCAGCCCGGCCTGGCGAGCCAAGGCGTCCTGGGCGCGGATACCGGCAGAGAACACGATCAGGTCGGTTTCCAGATACGCCTCACCGGCGAAGTTCATGCGGTAGCGGTACTGCTCGCCCGCACTGATCGATTGAGTGGCGCGCGACAAATGCACGCCGACGCCGAGGCGTTCGATCTGGGCCTTGAGCGCCAGGCCGCCAAAATCATCCAGCTGCACCGGCATCAGGCGCGGCGCGAACTCCACCACATGGGCTTCCAGGCCCAGGCTCTTCAAGGCGTTGGCGGCTTCCAGGCCCAACAGGCCGCCGCCAACCACCACGCCGCGTCGGGCATTGGCTGCCGCCGCGCGAATGGCGTCGAGGTCTTCAAGGGTACGGTAGACCAGCCGCGAATCGCCTTCGGCGCCTTCAATCGGCGGCACAAACGGGAAGGAACCGGTAGCGAGCACCAACTTGTCGTAGGCCACGCAACCATTGGCGGTGATGACCTCGCAACGGGCGCGGTCGATTTCCAGCACCGGCACGCCGAGGTGCAGGGTAACGCCCGGCGTCTGGTACAGCGACGCCTCGGACAGTGCCAACGATTCGGCATCGCGGCCGGTGAAGTATTCGGAAAGGTGCACACGGTCATAGGCACGCATCGGCTCTTCGCTGAACACGTGCAACCGATAATGCGCCAGCGCGCCGCGCTCGATCAGTTGCTCCACACAGTGGTGGCCGACCATGCCATTGCCGACGACGATCAGGGTTTTCATCTGTTTATTCATTCCAAGCACCCGGCAACGTTCATCACGGTTTTAAAAGCAAAAAAAAACGCCTGAAACCTTGCGGTTCCAGGCGTCTTTGCCTGTTCTTCTGCGGGATCGGATCGGCGACTGCGCCGGCTCTGCCGCGATTGCCCCTGGTGTCGATCGTCGTTGACCGAGATGGGTTGAGGATGAACTTGCAGGCGGCGTGCCAACCCGCCCAGGTGCCCGTAACAGCCACACCCGGCGCCTCCTCTGCCCCTCCAATACGCCGAATCCCGCCTCCAACTGGTGCGCCCTGCTTCATAACTGCGCACTGGAGCGTTTATGTGGCGAGGGTGCTGGCTCTCGTTGGCGTGCGTAGCGCACCGAGGATTTTGGCGCCTCTGCGCAGCCCGGCGGGAGCCAGCGCCCTCGCCACGACACGTGAGCCCGCCTGCGTTCAAACCTGGCGCGTGACTTGCTAGGAACCCCACATACAGCAGTCAACGCTGACTGCCCAATCACGACAAAGGCGCCGTGCAATCCCCGTTTCCAACGGAGGGTTGCAGGGCGCTTTTTTTATGCCGGGCACAAAGCAGTCGAGGGGTACGGATGGCAATTCAAAGCGTGCGCAGCGTGTGCCCTTATTGTGGTGTGGGCTGCGGCATCGTCATGCAGATCGAGCGCAACAAGGTGGTCAAGGTGATCGGCGACAAGGCCCACCCCACCAACTTCGGCCGCCTGTGCACCAAGGGCACCACCTGCGGGCAAGCCATTGCCGAGTCCGGCCGCATGGAAAACGCCTACGTGCGTCAGGCGCGCGCTCACGACCCGGTGCGCATCGGCATCGACACGGCCATCAGCGACACAGCCAGCCGTTTGCGCCACATCCTCGACACCCACGGGCCCGACGCGCTGGCGTTCTACGTGTCCGGGCAAATGTCCCTGGAAGCCCAATACCTGGTCAACAAACTCGCCAAGGGGTTTGTGCGCACCCAGCACATCGAGTCCAACTCGCGCCTGTGCATGGCCAGCGCCGGCAGTGGCTACAAGCTGTCCCTGGGCGCCGATGGGCCTCCGGGATCCTATGCAGATTTCGACCGCGCCGACCTGTTCTTCGTGATCGGCGCGAATATGGCCGACTGTCACCCGATCCTGTTCCTGCGCATGATGGACCGGGTCAAGGCCGGGGCGAAACTCATCGTGGTCGACCCCCGACGCAGTGCCGCGGCGGACAAGGCCAACCTGTTCCTGCAGATCGCCCCCGGCACCGACCTCGCCCTGCTCAACGGCCTGTTGCACCTGCTGGTGAAAAACGGCCACACGGACCCGGCCTTTATCGCGGCCTTCACCGAAGGCTGGGACGCCATGCCCGGTTTCCTCGAGGACTACTCGCCGGCGCGGGTTGCACAACTGACCGGCCTGGCTGAAGCCGACATCCGCCAAGCCGCCGCCTGGATCGGCCAGGCCGGCGATTGGATGAGCTGCTGGACCATGGGCCTCAACCAGAGCACCCACGGCACCTGGAACACCAACGCGCTGTGCAACCTGCACCTGGCCACCGGCGCGATCTGCCGCCCCGGCAGCGGGCCGTTTTCCCTCACCGGCCAGCCCAACGCCATGGGCGGGCGCGAAATGGGCTACATGGGCCCGGGCCTGCCGGGGCAGCGCTCGGTGCTGGTCGAGGCCGACCGCGCCTTTATCGAAGACCTCTGGCAACTGCCCGCAGGCAGCCTGCCGCGCCAGGTCGGCGGCGGCACCGTGGCGATGTTCGAGCAGATGGCCGCCGGGCAGATCAAGGCCTGCTGGATCATCTGCACCAACCCGGTGGCCAGCGCGCCGAATCGACGCAAGGTCATTGAAGGTTTGCAGGCCGCCGAACTGGTGATCACCCAGGACGCCTTCCTCGACACCGAGACCAACCGCTACGCCGACATCCTGTTGCCCGGCGCACTCTGGGCCGAAGCCGAAGGCGTGATGATCAACTCCGAACGCAACCTGACCCTGATGCAGAAAGCCGTCGACGCCCCCGGCGAGGCCTTGCCCGACTGGCAGATCATCGCCCGGGTCGCCTGCGCGATGGGCTTTGCCGAGGCCTTCACCTACACCTGCGCCGGCGACGTCTTCGAGGAAATCAAGCGCGCCTGGAACCCCAAGACCGGCTATGACATGCGCGGCGCCAGCCATGCCCGCCTGCGCGAAACGCCCTTGCAATGGCCCTGTACATCCGCCGATGGCGCCGACCGCAACCCGATCCGCTACCGGCATGGCGACACACTCAAGTTCGCCACCGAAACCGGCAAGGGCCAGTTCCTCGCACGTCCGCACATGCCGCCGGCGGAGATGCCCGATGCGGCGTTTCCCTTTGTGCTCAACACCGGCCGCCTGCAGCACCAGTGGCACACCCTGACCAAGACCGGCAAGGTCGCCACGCTGAACAAACTCAACCCCGGCCCGTTCGTGGAACTGCACCCCGAAGACGCCGCGCAACTGGGCATCAAGGACCAGGACCGAGTCGAAATTCGCTCATCACGCGGGCATGCCGTGCTGCCTGCGGTGGTCACCGACCGCGTGCGGGCGGGCAACTGTTTTGCGCCGTTTCACTGGAACGATGTGTTTGGCGAACACCTGGCGATCAATGCAGTGACCAACGACGCCGTCGACCCGATTTCGCTGCAGCCGGAATTCAAGTTCTGCGCCGTGGCCCTGACACGGATCGAGCTGATCGATCATCAGTTCCTCGACGCGCCCAAACCCGCAACCTGCGTTATCCCCCCTTCAGCAGAGGACCTCACCATGTCGCGCCTCGACGCCTTCGCCGATCTCGCGGGCCTGCGCAACGTGCCGGCGCCGGCACTCAGCGACAGCGAACGCACCTACCTTGCGGGCTTTCTCAGTGGCCTGCGCGCCAGCAGCGGCCACGAAACCGGCGTACCGGTGATGCCGGCGCAGGCCCCCTTGGCCAAAGACACTCGGTTGTGGCTCGACGGCCTGCTGGGTGGGCTGTTCAGTCGTGCGCAAGCGGGCGAAGCCAGCGCCCTGCCCGGCCCGGCCGTCACCCTGCTGTGGGCCTCGCAAACCGGCAACGCCGAAACCCTGGCCGAGCGCTGTGCCCAACGCCTGCGTGACGCCGGCATAGAGGTGGTGCTCAGCGCCATGGCTGACTTCCCCGCCAGCAGACTCGCCAGTACCCACACCCTGGCCCTCATCACCAGTACCTTCGGCGACGGCGACCCACCGGACAACGGCGAAAGTTTCTGGCACAGCCTCAGCAGCGCCGACACTCGCCTTGAATCGTTGCGCTATGCGGTGCTGGCGCTGGGCGATCCCAATTACGACCAGTTCTGCAAGCACGGCAAACAGCTCGACCAGCGCCTGCAGGAATTGGGCGCCACCCGCCTGCTGGAACGCGTCGACTGTGACACCGAATTCGAAAGCCGTGCCGACGCCTGGCTGGCGCAATTGCAGCAAACCCTCAACCCGGCAAAACCTGCAGCGCCCGCCACACCCGCCGGCAAAACCAAGCTGTTTGGGTCACGGCTGCTGCTCAACCGGCACTTGAACCCGCAGAGCGCGCACAAGGAAACCCGCCAGTTCGCCCTCGACCTGGCCGACTCCGGGCTGAGCTATGAAGCCGGCGATGCGTTAGGGGTGATGCCGCGCAACTGTCCGGAACTGGTCAGCGAACTGCTCGACCTGACTCGCCTGCGCGCCAGCACCTGCGTGAATGTCGACACCTTCGGCGAAGTGGCCCTGCAACAGGCGCTGACCCAGCACTTCGAAATTGCCCGTCCCAGCAGCGACACGCTTGCGTTTATCGCCGAGCGCAGCGCCAATCCGGGCCTCAAGCAGTTGCTCGAACCCGAGCGCAAAGCCGAGCTGAAGGACTGGCTGTGGGGCCGACAGCTGGCGGACGTGCTGCACCACTATCCAATTGAATGCACGGCGCAGGAGCTGCTCGGCACCCTCAAGCGCCTGCAACCGCGCCTGTATTCAATCGCCTCCAGCGCCAAGGCTTATCCGCGCGAAGTCCATCTCACGGTGGCTGCGGTGCGTTATGGCCGGCGCAAAGGCGTGTCGTCGACCTTCCTCGCCGACCGCGCCGGCGACGCCGAGGTGCCGGTGTTTGTGCAGCCGTCGCGGCACTTTCGGACACCCACCGACGGTGATGTGCCGATGATCATGATCGGCCCCGGCACCGGTGTGGCGCCGTTCCGCGCGTTTTTGCAGGAACGCCGGGCACAGGGGCATCAAGGCCGCAACTGGCTGTTCTTCGGTGAACAACATGCGGCCAGCGATTTTTACTACCAGGAGGAACTGCAAGACTTGCAGCACGATGGCCTGCTGACCCACCTGAGCCTGGCGTTTTCCCGCGACCAGGCGCAGAAGGTCTACGTGCAGGACCGCCTGCGCGAACACGGTGCGGAGCTGTGGCGCTGGTTGCAGGAAGGCGCGCAGCTGTATATCTGCGGTGACGCCAGCCATATGGCCAAGGATGTCGACCAGGCACTCCGTCAGATCGCGCAAACCCACGGCGGGCTTGGCGCGGAGAGCGCGGCGGAGTACTGGCGCGCATTGAGCGAGCAGAAGCGTTATCTGCGTGATGTGTACTGATTGGATACAGAACAATAAGCATTTTGTATTGTGTACAAAAAACCCTAAAGATTTATCCGACCCGGGCCGAAACAGCAGGCATAGCAAATCGCCGCCACTCTAGGTTGGACGGCGTCGATTTGGCCGCCCTCCACGCTGATGGTCGTCTCGATGAAAATAAAAAATAAGCTTGTACTCGCGTTTGTCTCGGTCGCATTCATCCCGGTAAGCCTGGTCGCCGTGATTTCGGTGATGAACACGCGGACCCAGGCCGTCGATCAGTTCATCGACGGCAGCACGCGGGAAATCCGCCAGATCGATGGCAACATCCGGCAGTTCTTTGATGGCACGCTGCAAAACGTCGATCAAATGGCCACGGATCCTGTATACACTTCCGTGAACACCCTGAAGAACTATCAACCCGCCGATGCCGCCAGCCAGCCTATGCCGGCCGAGGCCCAAGCGATGATCGAGCGCTTCGCGCGCTTCGGTGCCACGCACCCGGCGGCGGCCATCCTGTCCATCGGCCTGGAAGACGGCACCTACGTGAAATGGCCGGATGACCCGCAGCTGGCCAAGTACGATCCGCGCACACGCCCCTGGTACAAGGCGGCAATGGCCAGCCCCGGCAAGACCGTACGCACCCCTGCGTACTATTACGACAAGGACGACGTGGCCCTGGTCGGCACTGCGCGCGCCTTGCTGGATAACAGCGGCAAGGCCAAGGGCGTGTTCGTGGTCAGCGTGTCGCTGAAGAACCTCACCGAGTTGGTCAAGAGCATCAAGCTCGGCGAAAGCGGCTACGTGATGCTGATCGAAGACGGCGTGGTGCTGGTCGACCCGCGCGACGCCGCCCACAGCTTCAAGCCACTCAAGGACCTCGGCGCCGCTTATGCGCAACTGGCCGCGACGCCCCAGGGTTCCACCGAGGTCGAGATCGACGGCGTGCGCTATATGGCTAACGTCTGGACTTCCCCGGGCCTGGGCTGGCGCTACATCGGCCTGATCGAACATCGCGAAGTCATGGCCGAAGCCATGCGCATGACCTACCTCACCGCCGTCATCGTCGGTGTGCTGGTGTTGATCTTCGGGCTGATCGCCGCGGCGTTCTCCAAGGTCATCGTCAAGCCCATCGGCCAGGTCAGCACCGGCCTGCAGTCGATCGCCCAGGGCGAAGGCGACCTGCGTCATGAGCTGCAGGTGCAGGGCAAGGATGAAACCGCCGAACTGGCCGGCTGGTTCAATAAGTTTCTCGCCGCCATTCGCCAACTGATCCAGCATATCGGCGCGGCGTCGGCCAACTTGCAGAACGCCTCGAAGGTCAACAGCGAAGTGGCGCACAACATGAACGAGGCCGCCGGGCGCCAGCGCGAAGCGGTGGAACTGGTCTCCACCGCGTTCAACGAAATGGTCGCCACCGCCAACGAAGTCGCGCGCTCCTGCAGCGGCGCGGCGGAGTCTGCCGAGAACGGCCACCGCCGTGTCGCCGAGGGCAAGCAGCAGATCGAAGTCACCACCGACAACGTCAACCGCCTGGGCCGCCGCCTGACCGAATCGTCGCAGGCGATGGTCGAGCTGGAGGCCGGCAGTCGCAGCATCAATCAGATCCTCGGCACCATTCGCGCGATTGCCGAACAGACCAACCTGCTGGCGCTGAATGCCGCCATCGAGGCCGCCCGCGCCGGTGACCAGGGCCGTGGTTTTGCCGTGGTCGCCGACGAGGTGCGCGCGCTGGCCAAGCGCACCTCCGACTCCACCGGCGAGATCGAGCAACTGCTCGGCACCCTGGAAAACAAGACCCAGGAAGTCACGCAAAAGATGGGCAGTTGCCTGGACCTGTCACGCGCGAGTGTGTCGTCCATCGAAAGCGCGCGCGACAGTTTTGAAGGCATCCAACTGTCGGTCAACGAGATCCGTAACCAGAACCTGCAGATCTCCGCCGCCGCCGAGGAACAACACAGCGTCGCCGAAGAGATCAACCGGCATATCCAGCAGATCTACGACGAGGCGCGACTGGTGGAAAGCCTGGCCAACTCGGCGCAGGACGACTCCGGACGGCTGTCGAACCTGTCGGATGAGCTGAATGGGTTGGTGGGCCGCTTCAAGTCCTGATGAACGCCGAGATCTGTTGCCACATGGCACGCGGGTTGGAATACATCGGGAAGTGCCCGCACTCGGCAATCGGCGCCAGGCGCACACCGTGTGCCTGGATATGCGCGAGGTAGGACAGCCCGGCGTTCTGCTCGCCGTACATGAACAGACGCGGGCACGGCAGGCCGAGGAACTTGTCCATCAGCCCGGCGTTATCCGACAGTTCCACCATCGACTGGAAAATCCCGAGCACCGCGCCGGCCCGCACCTTGTGGCGCAGGCTGGCCGAGTACAGCGCGCTGGCATACGCCGGGGCCTTGCGGGTGCGCTCGATAAAGGCGCGGAAAAACGCCTCGGGATCGTCCGCCGGGTAGTCGACGATCTGGCGGCTGAGGAAGCAGTCTTCCGGGGCGATGTTGCCCTCTATGTCGGTGAAGCTCAGCACACGCCCGGGAAAACGGTGCGCCAGCATCAGCGCCGTCAGGCCGCCCATGGAGTGGCCGACCAAATGAAAGCGCTCGATCTGGAAATGCGCCAGCACCTGCAACGCGGTGTCGAGCAGGAACGGGATGCTGATCTTCGTCAGGTCGGGGCACTGGCTTTCACCGCATCCGGGGGCGTCGTAGGCAATGAACGGGTGCCCGTCGAACGCCGGGTGCAGGTCGATATCGGCGTAGTCTTCCTTGGTCGAGCCAAACCCGTGCAGGAACACGATGGGCGCGCGGTCGCCAGCGCGATGGATCGCGGCGATGTCCAGCGATACGCCGTCTACCGTCAGCGGCAAGTAGGTGTGAGTGAACGACATGGTGGGGTTTCCTGGAACAGACAGCCCGGCAATTTCAGCGGTTTGCTGCCGGCTGTAAATGACGGATAACGGAACGCATTCATACGCCAATCGTATGGGTCTGGAAGTGCTCGATCAGCTCGCTGACCAGCGGGTTGGGCCGTTCGGTGTTCCAGGCGACTGCGGTGGTCACCACGTTGAGTTTCTGCGTCAGGGCGCGCAAAACCACGTTGTCCGGCGCCAGTTTTTTCAGCGCTGCCGGCACCAGCGCAATGCCCTGGCCGCAGCTGACAAAGGCGATTTGCGAGGCCACCGAGCGCACTTCGTGCAGGACCCGTGGCGAGAAACCACTGGCACGGCAGGTGGCGATGAGGTTATCGAAGTACACCGGGCTGACCTTGCGCGAAAACATCACCAGCGGCTCGCTGGCCAGGCTCGACAGGCTGATGCGCGTGCGCGACGCCAAGGGGTGATTGCTGGGCAAGGCCACCATCAGGCGATCCTCGCGCAGCGGCAGCGACTGGATCGCCGGGCCGAGGTCGCCGTCCAGCCGGGCGAAGGCCAGGTCGATGTCACCCGCTTCCAGGGCCGGCACCGCCTCGACGCTGTCGATCTCGCGCACCGACACGGTGAGGTGCGGGTAGCGTTGCTTGAGTTGGTCGATCAAGCCAGGCAACACATCGAACATCGCCGTGGAAATCGCACCGATGGTCAGCATGCCGGACTGCCCCGCTACCGCCTCTTCGACCGCCAGCTCCAGGCGCTCCAGCTGCTCGGCAAACTTGCGCACCGCCGGCAGGATCGCCGCGCCGACCGGCGTCAACTTCGCCCCACGCCGCGAACGCTCGAACAAGGTGACTTTGAGCGCCTGCTCCAGCACCTGGATCTGCTCGCTCAACGGCGGCTGCGACATCCCGAGACGCTTGGCGGCGCGGCCGAAGTTCTGCTCTTCGGCAACGGCGAGGAACAGCCAGAGGTGGCGAATCAGGCGGAAGTTGATCATGGGCGGTCCATAGGCTGTGCGTATGTAATGATGCGTTGATCGCCAATATACCTATCATTGGTGTCGACCGGCATGGGTGTTTTGATCACCGGTTTCCTCGGGCGCGGTTATGGGGCTCGGACTCCAGCTACCCCACCGCCCAACTGTAGGCGCTGTCGCGCTTTAGCGAGGCTGCGAAGGCGGCAGTACTGACAGCCCTTCGGTGCCTGACCCACCGCCTTCGCGGCCTCGCTAAAGCTCGACGGCTCCCACAGGAGAGCGCCTGTGTGAGTGGGATCTTCTGCAGCAAGCCAGCACAGGGGTCCGCGATATTCAGCAGTATATGAAGGGGATTTGAGCAGCACCTTGCCCCACAGGGAGGTGTGCTGTGTGGCTGGGATTTGAGCAAGCACCGGGTTTCGCTGTGTGGCTTGGATTCCAGCTACCCCACCGCCCCACTGTGGGAGTTGTCGAGCCCCAGCGAGGCTGCGAGGGCGGCGGCACTGACAACCCTTCAGTGCCTGACCGACCGCCTTCGCGGCCTCGCTAAAGCTCGACGGCTCCCACAGGAAAGCGCCTGTGTGGGTGGGATCTTCTGCAGCAAGCCAGCACAGGGGTTCGCGATATTCAGCAGTATATGAAGGGGATTTGAGCAGCACCTTGCCCCACAGGGAGGTGTGCTGTGTGGCTGGGATTTGAGCAAGCACCGGGTTTCGCTGTATGGCTTGGATTCCAGCCACCCCACCGCCCAACTGTAGGAGCTGTCGAGCTTTAGCGAGGCTGCGAAGGCGGCAGTACTGACAGCCCTTCTGTGCCTGACCCACCGCCTTCGCGGCCTCGCTAAAGCTCGACGGCTCCCACAGGAGAGCGCCTGTGTGAGTGGGATCTTCTGCAACAAGCCAGCACAGGGGTTCGCTATATTCAGCAGTATATGAAGGGGATTTGAGCAGCACCTTGCCTCACAGGGAGGTGTGCTGTGTGGCTGGGATTTGAGCAAGCACCGGGTTTCGCTATGTGGTTAGAATTTCAGCCACCCCACCGCCCAACTGTGGGAGTTGTCGAGCCCCAGCGAGGCTGCGAAGGCGGCGGCACTGACAACCCTTCAGTGTCTGACCCACCGCCTTCGCGGCCTCGCTAAAGCTCGACGGCTCCCACAGGAGGATGAGTCACCATCCAGTCCAGGAACGCCTGCAACCGGGTACAGAACTGGTCGCCCGCCGCACTCGGGTTCCTGGCTTCAAACAGAAAGAACGCCACATGAGTAACCCTGGCCGGGTACCGCTGGACGAACAGCGCCACATATTCTTCCAGCGTCTGCGGCCATGTCACTGCCGACTCAGCACTCAAGACATGCGTCGCCCTGATCAACTTGCGAGACGCCTCGCGCTGCAAACGAAGGCGCTCCTGCTCAGTGCCGGCCTGTGCGATGCGGGTGAGGTAGGCACCCAACACCTCGGCGAAGTCCGCATTCACCGCTGACGCAATCTCACGGCAGGGCCGAAACCGCTCGAACTGCAGCGACAGGTCGTCACCCCACAGGCAGCGGCAGTGATGCTTGAGCCAGAAACCCCAACTGTTGCGGTGCTCAGCCGACAACACCTGCGCACGGCTGCCGATATCGAAATCTATCTTGATGACCTCGGGATGCCGCCGCTCCAGCGCAAGGCGCAGCACCTCCAGTTGCTGCACACTCTGCGCAGTCGGCGGCTCGCGCAGGACCAGCGTCAGGTCCAGGTCGCTGACACCCGGTGTGGCCTCGCCGCGCGCGACACTGCCATACAGGTAAATACCGTCCAGCCCCAACGACGGCAGCGACAACGAGCTGCACACATCCGCCAGCAACGCCTGGAACGCCGGCTGCACGGGCACCTGGCCTACCGTCAGGATAAAGCCCTCGGCATCAAGGCCGGTGGAATGTACGGTACTCACGGACGATGCACCTCGATCACCAGTCCTTCCTCCGCACTCGGCACACAGAAATGGCGGGTGATCAGCTCAAACTCGGCATCGGTGGCGGCGAAGTCATGCTCGCCACGTGCATTGCGTGCGTGCAGCCGCGCGCGGCAGCTGGCGTCATCGAGTTCCAGGTAATGCAGGCAGTGCGGCGCCCCGGCGGCCTGCGCCAACCCCAGCAGTGCTGCGCGATTGGCCAGGGTGTTGGCAGGAAAATCCAGTACCACATTGACGCCTGCTCCCAGCAGATCAACCACCAGCGGCCCCAACACTCCTTGAATCCGTTGGGCGCAGCGCAGGTAGTCGGCGATCGACAGCACTTCACCCGGGTATAAGCGGGCGAGCCAGGCATCTTCGCTGAGCAGGATGGCCGCGTGCTCGGCCGCCAAGGTCTTGGCCAGTGTCGACTTACCGGCGGCGATCTTGCCGCACAGCAGGTGCAGGGTAGGCATGGGCACAGCTCCATTGTCTGAATCAAGGACGCCAACGCTGCCACATTTTTGCCCCGCGTGTCGAAGCACAGCGGTGCACGCTCGATCAATTAAGTTGAATTCCTGCGTTTACAGGGCGGTCACCTATAAGGACGACAGCGAGACGACAACGCAATGGAGGTGGTTATGAACCTTGCAATGACACTCTTCAGCCTGTTTGCCGGTTGGATGGCTATTGTGATTTCAATGATGTGGGGCGTACTGCGGGTGCTGCGCTGGCACCATGATTAGCACGCCGGATGGGCGCTACTTTGTGGTCAAGGGCCAACTCTGGCGCTGCACGGACCCGGCGCTGGATGACGCCACGCGACAACGCTGGGTCAATGACTTGATGGACGCCCGCCGCGCGGTCAAGGCGGCCAAGGCCAGCGGCGATCCCCAACAACTCAAGGCAGCACGCCAACAGGTGCAGCGCGCCAAGGTCGCCCTCGGCGAGCGCGGCCCCGTATGGTGGACCGATGGCAGTCCGGATTTCAATCGGTGCCAGGTTGCCAACACGCCCTATGCCGCCTGGTTCGAAAAACATCTCGACACGAAACCCCACTGAACTTTCTTGCAAACGGCACGTTCCTTTCCTATGCGAAGTCATCGCGCCCCCCATGGGCGCAGAACGATAAGGAGCCGCCACCCCCATGACCACCCTCCCCACCTACCGCTACACCCCAGGGCCGCTGCATGCGACGTTGCTCGCCGGCAGTGTGCCGCTGTTTCTCGGGGCCTTGCTCAGTGATATTGCCTACGGGCAGACCTACCAGATTCAATGGGCCAACTTCGCTTCCTGGCTGATCGCCGGCGCGTTGGTGTTCAGCGGTTTTGCACTGCTGTTCGCACTGGTCAATCTGCTGCGCGCCCGGCCCAAGGCTGGGCGCCCGACCGTGTACTTCCTGCTGTTGCTCGCGGCCTGGGTAGTGGGGCTGGTCAACGCCTTCCAGCATGCCAAGGACGCCTACGCCATGATGCCCACGGGCCTGGTGCTGTCGGCGATCGTCACGCTGCTGGCGGTGGCGGCGACGTGGACCGGCCTGACCAACCTGCGCTCGGGAGATGCCCAATGAAAACGTCCAGCACCCTGACCGTATTGAGTGCAGCGCTGCTGCTGAGCGCCTGCGGTGGCGAAGGTGACAAGACCCAGGCCCGCGGCCCCGACCCGAAGTTGCCGGAGCAGCAAAGCAGCCTGCTGCCGAGCATGAAGATCGCCGAACCGACGCCATGGGGCGAACAGAAACCCCAGGTCCCCGAGGGCTACAGCGTCACCGCCATTGCCACCGACCTGGCCATCCCGCGCCAGACCCTGGTGCTGCCCAACGGCGACATCCTCATCGCCGAAGGCCGTGGCGGCAGCGCGGCCAAGCTCAAGCCCAAGGACGTGATCGCCAGCGTGATCAAGGCCCAGGGCAACACCAAGGTCAAGGGCGGCAACCGCCTGACCCTGCTGCGGGATGCCGACGGTGATGGCACCTACGAACTGAAGACCGTGTTCGCCGACAACCTCAACGCGCCCTACGGCCTGGCGTTTGCCGACGGCAAGCTCTACGTCGCCAACCAGGACGCGCTGGTGCGCTTCGATTACGTCGACGGCCAGACCAAAGCCAGCGGGCCGCCGACCAAGGTCACCGACCTGCCGGCGCAGATCAACCACCACTGGACCAAATCCCTGGCCGTGAGCGCCGATGGCCGCCAGCTCTACGTGGGCATCGGCTCGAACAGCAACATCACCGAACGCGGCATGGAAGTCGAAATCGACCGCGCCATGGTCTGGCAGATCGACGCGCAAACCGGCGCCCACAAGCCCTACGCCACCGGCTTGCGCAACCCGACGGCGTTGACCATCCAGCCCGATTCCGGGCAACTGTGGACGGTGGTCAACGAACGCGACGAGCTGGGCCCGGACCTGGTGCCCGACTACCTGACTTCAGTACGCGAAGGCGCCTTCTACGGCTGGCCCTACAGCTACTGGGGCCAGAACGTCGACCCGCGCGCCCAACCACAGAACCCGGCCAAAGTCGCTGCCGCGATCAAGCCGGACTACAGCCTGGGCTCCCACGTGGCGGCACTCGGCGTGGACTTCTCCATCCCGGCCCTGGGCGAGAAATTCGCCGACGGTGTGTTTGTCGGCGAACACGGCAGTTGGAACCGCGACAACCCTGTGGGCTACAAAGTGATCTTCGTGCCGTTCAGCAATGGCAAGCCTTCCGGCGAGCCGATCGACTTCGCCACCGGCTTTCGCGGCGACGACGGCAAGACCCGCGGGCGCCCGGTGGGCGTGACGGTGGACCCGAAAGGTGCGCTGATCATCGCCGACGACCTGGCCAACACCGTTTGGCGGGTGACGCGTAACCGCTGAGTAAAATGTTTGACTTGGTTGCCTGAAGCAACAATATAATTGCTTCAGGCAACCATTCGAGCATCCGCCATGTCTACACCCCAGCTTGTCGAACGCGCCGGCATCGTGCGCGGCTTCAACCGCTTCTATACCCACCAGATCGGCGTGCTGCAGGAACACCTGCTGCAGAGCGATTTCTCCCTGACCGAAATCCGTGTGATGTACGAGTTGTCATCGCGAGGCGACCTGACCAGCGCCGACCTGTGCCAGATGCTCAGCCTTGACGCGGGTTACCTGAGCCGGCTGACCAGCGGCCTGGAAAAAAACCGCCTGATCCAGAAAGTCCGTTCGCCCACCGACGCACGTGCGGTGCTGTTGCACCTCAGTGATCTGGGCCGCGCCGTGCTGGCCCCGCTGGAGCAGCAGACGCAGAACGAAGTCATCGCCCTGCTCGATGCCCTGCCCGACGCCCAGCAACGCCAACTCACCGGCGCGATGCAACGCATCCAGGCCCTGCTGCAAGGCACTGCGCCGACCTACCTGCTGCGCGACCCGCAACCTGGCGACATGGGCCTGGTGGTGCAACAGCAATCGGCCTTGTACGCGCGTGAATATGGCTGGAACTGGGAGTTCGAAGCGCTGGTGGCGGAGATTGTCGCCAAGTACCTGCGCGAGTTTGACCCAACGTGCGAGCGCTGCTGGATTGCGGAAAAGGACGGCGAGGTGGTGGGTTCGGTGTTTGTGGTGCGCCATGACGCCACCACCGCCAAGTTGCGCATGCTGTATGTCGACGCCAGCGCCCGAGGCATGGGGATTGGCCAGCGGCTGGTGGATGAATGCCTGCGTTTTGCCCGGCAGGCCGGCTATACAAGCATGCTGCTGTGGACGGTGAACATCCTCACCGACGCGCGCAAGCTGTATCAGAAGGCGGCCTTCGAACTGACCGAGGAGGAACCCACCGTCAGTTTCGGCAAGACCCTGGTCAGTGAGACGTGGGTACGCGCACTGTAGAAAAATACCTCCCGCGCTGTACTCGGCGCGGGAGGCCAGGCGTTACAAATCAGTGATTTCCTTGTGGCGCGGCACCAGCGTTTTCATCACGCTCCACGCTACCAGGTAGGCCAGCGCACAGATCGCGAACATGATCATGTAGCCGGTATGGATATCGTTGATCGACTTGTAGTAATCAAATACCCAGCCGCCGATCTTGGTCATCACCACCCCGCCGATACCGCCGGCCATACCGCCGATGCCGACCACCGAGGCCACGGTTTTCTGCGGGAACATGTCGGACACGGTGGTGAAGATATTGCACGACCACGCCTGATGCGCCGACGCCCCAACCCCGATCAGCAGCACCGGCACCCAGAAGCTGATGTAGCCCAGCGGCTGCGCCAGCAATACCACCAGCGGGAACAGCGCGATCACCAGCATGGCTTTCATGCGACCGTCGTACGGTGCGTCGCCGCGCGCCATGAAGTAGCTGGGGAACCAGCCGCCGCCGATGCTGCCGACCATGGTCATGCTGTACAGCACCGCCAGGGGCATGACGATGTCGGCGCCTTTCATGCCGTATTGCGCGGACAGGTAGGTGGGCAGCCAGAACAGGAAGAACCACCACACGCCGTCAGTCATGAACTTGCCGAAGGCGAAGGCCCAGGTCTGGCGGTAGGTGAGCAATTTGAACCACGAGACTTTTTTCTCCGGCGTGCCGGCCGGCGCCGCCGTGAACGGCTGCACGGTCTGGTCGCTGCGGATATACGCCAGCTCTTCAGCGGACAGGCGTTTTTGCTGGTCGGGTTTTTCGTACAGCGCCGACCACACCGCCACCCGCACGAAGCCCAACATGCCGATCACCATGAAGGCGGCTTCCCAGCCCCACAGGCCGGCAATCAATGGCACGCAGATGGGGGCCAGGATCGCGCCTACGTTGGCGCCGGAGTTGAAGATACCGGTGGCCAGCGAGCGTTCTTTCTTCGGGAAATACTCGGCAGTGGCCTTGATCGCGATCGGGAAGTTACCCGCCTCGCCAATCGCCAGTACCGCGCGGGAGAGCATGAAGCCGGCAATCGACACCGGAATCACCGCCAGCCCGATCGCCCCGCTGACCGCCGCGATGCCCTCGCCCATCGGCACCGCGAACGCGTGCATGATTGCGCCGGTGGACCAGATGCCAATCGCCACGACATACGCGGCCTTGGTGCCGATCTTGTCGACGAAGCGCCCGGCGAACAGCATCGAAATCGCGTAGACGAACTGGAACACAGCGGCAATGTTGGCGTAGTCGGTGTTGCTCCAGCCAAATTGCGTCGACAACTGCGGCGCCAGCAGGCTGAGCACCTGGCGGTCGAGGTAGTTGACGGTGGTCGCGAAAAACAACATCGCACAGATGGTCCAGCGATAGTTGCCTACCGCCTGGCCAACGCGGTGGGCGTTGATGGGCTCATTCAAGTTCATGGCATCACTTTTTATTTTTGTTAGTCAGGACATATGTAACGTCATATGTCGTCGTACAACTGTGACTTTTATAGCGGGCTGCCTGACGGCTGTCAATCTGAAAGATTGCGGTTTTTGTGGGGTATCACACCGGTGTAAAAACTGTCAGGCACGACAAGTTGTAGGATGACGCACGCACATGACCACGCTCGGGGCTTGGCCGGGTACGTCATCGAGTTCACCGAATGGCTGCATGCCGACTTTCTCCAGCACGCGAATCGAAGCGGCATGGTCCGGCCGCACCAAACCGAACACGGCGGGCAGCCCCAGGGTGTCAAACGCCAGCCTCAAGGCATCACGCGCGACTTCAGTGGCATAGCCCTGCCCCCAGGCCTCCACGGCAAAGCGATAACCCAGGTTGATGCGCGGTTGCGTGAGGTAGTTCAGCGGCGCAATACCGCCGAACCCGATGATGTGCGCCGGCGCTTCGCGCCGAGCAATCGCCCACCAGCCATAGCCATGCGCCGCCCATTGCTGCAGCCAGTGATCGAGCAGGCGCTGGGCCGCTGCCAGGTCTTGCATCGGGCCGGCCGGATTGAAGAGGTTGGTTTGCGGGTCACCGAAGATCGCGAACAATCGCGCCACATCCGTGGGCTGGGGCTGGCGGTAGGTAAGGCGTGGGGCGGTCATCGGCTAGCTCTCGTTTCTGTTTGTAGATAGAAGTGTGGCTGTTTGCGGCGCACCGACCTGGGGTGAGCTGACTTATGCTGAGCAGGCTTATGGTGTGCAAGCTTATGGTGAGCAGGCTTTTTGTGGTGAGCGGGCTTGCCCCGCGTTGGGCTGCGCAGCAGCCCCCATAAGTACCCCCTTTAAACATCAGGTATACCGTGGCGCCTGGTTTTGGGGCTGCTGCGCAGCCCAACGCGGGGCAAGCCCGCTCGCCACAAAAAAATCCAGTTCACTACAAAAAAATCCAGCTCACTATAAAGAAAGCTAGCTCACCCCAAACCAACCCCCCCATAAAACCCAATCGGTTTAAAACCAGTTTCCCCGCCAAGCAAAAAAACACAAATAGTGGTGAATTATTTCGTGTCCCCTTGTATCTGAAGTGACAGAGCGGTGCCATCGCAACGATGGCACCTCCCCTGTTCTGCTTTAGAGTGGCCCGCATGAAATTACGTAAGAAAAGCGTCAAACCCATCGGATTGAAAGACATCACCATCGTCGACGACACCAAGATGCGCAAGGCGATCACCGCCGCCGCCCTGGGTAACGCCATGGAATGGTTCGACTTCGGTGTCTACGGGTTCGTCGCCTATGTGTTGGGTAAAGTGTTCTTCCCGGACGCCTCGCCCAGTGTCCAAATGATCGCCGCCCTCGCCACCTTCTCCGTGCCTTTCCTGATTCGTCCGCTGGGCGGCCTGTTCTTCGGCGCGTTGGGGGATAAATACGGGCGACAGAAAGTCCTCGCCGCGACCATCGTGATCATGTCGCTGAGTACCTTCGCCATCGGCTTGATTCCAGGCTACGCCTCCATCGGCATCTGGGCACCGATCCTGTTGCTGCTGTGCAAGATGGCCCAGGGTTTCTCGGTGGGCGGCGAGTACACCGGCGCGTCGATTTTCGTTGCCGAATATGCGCCAGACCGCAAGCGCGGCTTCCTCGGCAGTTGGCTGGATTTTGGCTCGATTGCCGGCTTCGTGCTGGGTGCGGGTGTAGTGGTGCTGATTTCCAGCGTGCTCGGCGAAGCGGACTTCGAGGCCTGGGGCTGGCGCCTGCCGTTCTTCCTGGCCCTGCCCCTGGGCATCATCGGCCTGTACCTGCGCCATGCGCTGGAAGAGACCCCGGCGTTCCAACAACATGTCGACAAGCTTGAACAAGGCGACCGCGAAGGCCTGACCCACGGCCCGAAAGTGTCGTTCAAGGAAATCGCCACCAAGCATTGGCGCAGCCTGCTGACCTGCATCGGTATCGTCGCGGCCACCAACGTGACGTACTACATGCTGCTCACGTACATGCCCAGCTACCTCTCGCACAACCTGCACTACGCCGAAAACAGCGGCGTGCTGATCATCATCGCGATCATGGTCGGCATGCTGTTCGTGCAGCCGTTCATTGGCTTTGTCAGTGACAAGATCGGCCGCAAGCCTTTCATCATCGCCGGCAGCATCGGCCTGCTGTTCCTGGCCATCCCGGCGTTCATGCTGATCACCAGCGGCAAGACCGGGCTGATCTTCGCTGGCCTGCTGATCCTCGCGGTCGTGCTGAACTTCTTTATCGGCGTGATGGCTTCGACGCTGCCCGCGATGTTCCCCACCCACCTGCGCTACAGCGCGCTGGCCAGTGCGTTCAACGTGTCGGTATTGATCGCCGGCGTGACGCCAACCGCCGTGGCCTGGCTGGTGGAAAGCACCAATGACCTGTTCATGCCCGCCTACTACCTGATGGTGTTTGCCGTGATCGGCCTGATCACTGGCCTGACCATGAAGGAAACCGCCAACAAGCCTTTGCGCGGCGCAGCCCCGGCCGCCTCGGACATGGAAGAAGCCAAGGAACTCCTGCAGGAGCACCACGACAATATCGAGCAGAAAATCGAAGACATCGATGCCGAGATTGCCGCCCTGGAAGCCAAGCGCCAGAATCTGGTGCAGCAGCATCCACGGATTAATTAAGCCCTTACCCGGCGTGGCGGCCCCGGCCGTCGCGCCATTGGAGTGTCAAGCATGGTTTCAAGCGTCACCGCTGCACAATCGCTACTCAGCGCCGATGAACGCGCTGCCATCGCCGAAATAGAAGCCACCACCAGCATCCTGCAATTGGTCACCCGCCTGACCGGCATGCGCTTTGCCGGCATCGCCAAATTCACCGACCTTGAATGGATCGTCTGCTCCGTGCATGACACGGTCGACATGGGCATCCACGTCGACGACGTCCTCGACCTCGAAACCACCCTGTGCAGCGAGTTCTGCATCGACCCCCAGGCCCTGTTCATTCCGCAGATCAGCGACAACGGCCGCTTTGCATCGCGCCCGGTGGTCAAGCAATACGCGATCGAGAGCTACGCCGGTGCGCCGATATTCCTGCCCGACGGCCGCCTGTTTGGCGCGCTGTGCGCACTGGATTCGCGGTCGATGCTGTTTGATGACCCCAACCTGCCGGAAACCCTCAGCCTGTTTGCACGCCTGATCGGCTGCATTTTCTACGCTAATCTGACCCCCGCAGATCAGTGACCGCCGCCTTGCCACGCAACGCGGCCATGTCGCGTTTGGGTGGTACTCCAAACAGTCGGCTGTATTCGCGACTGAACTGCGACGGGCTTTCATAGCCAACCTTGAACGCAGCACTGGACACGTCCTGATGCTCGTTCAACATCAAGCGCCGCGCCTCGTTCAGGCGCAGCCATTTCTGATACTGCAATGGACTCATCGCCGTCAGCTGGCGAAAGTGATGGTGAAAGGTCGCGGCACTCATTTGCACGCGCGCGGCCAATTCATCTACGCGCAAAGGGCCGTGGTAATTGAGTTTCAGCCAGTCGATTGCCCGGGCAATCCGGTAACCCTGGCCGTCCACCGAACAGATCTGCCGCAGGCGACCAGCCTGATCACTTTGCAGCAGCCGGTAGTGAATCTCGCGTTGGACCAAGGGGGCCAGCACCGGTATCGCCTCAGGCTCATCAAGCAATTCCACCAGGCGCGCGAACGACGCCAGCATGCCGGTGGTGACCGTGCCGATTCCCACGCCTTTGAGCACCGCCCGCTCGCGCCTGGGCGGCGCCTCACTCTGGGCGATCAGCTCGGCGAGGATGCGCAGGTCAAGCTTGAAGGTCAGGCCGAGGCAGGGTTTTTCCGGGCTGGCGGTGAGCACTTCCGAGTTGGCGGGAATGTCCAGCGAGGTCACCAGGAAGCGCGAGGTGTCATAAGGGTAACCCTCGCCGCCCACCCACAGTCGCTTCTCGCCCTGGGCCACCAGCACGATGCTCGGCTCGACCATGCACACCACCGGGGTCGCCGGCTGCTCACGCCGATAAAAGCACAGGCCCGGGATCGGCATGGGGCTGTCCCCGGGTACCCGGACGCGCGCGCCAATGGCCTGGATCAGCACGTCCAGGGGCGTTGAATGAATGCTCATGAAGGGCCCTTTTTTCTGTTGATCGAACTGTACCGCGGCCGCCCGCAGGTGTCCCTGGCAAACGGCGAAACTCAGAGGATCAGGCAAGTAATCCACTGAAACGCACTACAGCTCGCGTGGCCGTGCCGGGAAAATGCGCAGACTCATTTTTCTCAAGGAACCGCTCATGAACAGCCTCTTGCTCGCCCTGGGTTTGCTGGTGACTTCTCTTTCTGCGCTGGGAGCCGATATGTCCAACGGTGCTGACAACTTCTATACGAGCGACAAGGTGACCGTCGAAAAAGTCACCTTCAACAACCAATATGGCATGGCCGTCGCAGGCAACCTGTTCGTGCCCAGACATCTCGCCCCCGACGCCAAGCTTGCCGCGATTGTCGTCGGCCACCCGATGGGCGCGGTCAAGGAACAGAGCGCCAACCTCTACGCCACCAAGATGGCCGAGCAGGGTTTCGTCAGCCTGTCACTGGACCTGTCGTACTGGGGTGCCAGCGCGGGCCAACCGCGCAACGCGGTACTGCCCGACCTCTACAGCGAAGACTTCAGCGCTGCCGTGGACTTTCTCGGCACCCGGCCCAACGTCGACCGCGAGCGCATAGGCGTGATCGGTATCTGCGGCAGCGGCAGTTTCGCCATCAGTGCGGCGAAGATCGACCCACGCCTCAAGGCCATCGCCACGGTCAGCCTGTACGACATGGGCGCGGCCAACCGTAACGGCCTCAAGCACGGCGTGACCCTCGCGCAACGTCGCCAGGTGCTGCTGCAGGCTGCCAACCAGCGCTACGTGGAGTTCCAGGGTGGCGAGACCGTGTACACCGGCGGCACCCCACACACCCTGACCGGTGATCCTGTGGGTGATGAGTTCTACGACTTCTACCGCACCCCGCGCGGCGAATTCACCCCGGCCGGGGCCTCGGCGCGCACCACCACGCGGCCGACGCTGACCAGCAATGTGAAGTTCATGAATTTCTACCCACTCAACGACATCGAGACGCTCTCCCCTCGCCCGCTGCTGTTGATCACCGGCGCCGGAGCGCACTCCCGCGAGTTCAGCGAGGACGCCTACCAGCGCGCCGCCGAGCCCAAGAAGCTGGTGATCATCCCCGACGCAGGCCATGTCGACCTCTACGACCGGGTCGACCTGATCCCTTTCGCCACGCTCACGGAATTTTTCAAAGGCAACCTGAAGTAATGGCCAATACCTCTAAAACTCACTGGGGCGCGGTGTTCGCCATGGCGCTGGCCGCCTTCGCCCTGGTCGCGTCAGAGTTCCTGCCGGTCAGCCTGCTGACCCCGCTGGCGGCCGACCTGCACATTACAGAGGGCCAGGCCGGCCAGGGTATCTCGGTGTCCGGGCTGTTTGCCTTGCTCACCAGCCTGGTGATCGCCAGCGTGGCGGCGCGGGTCGAGCGCAAGCGCCTGCTGCTGGCATTGACGCTGCTGATGATTCTCTCCGGCAGCGTGGTCGCCCTCGCGCCGAACTACCTGACGTTCATGCTCGGTCGCGCGCTGATCGGCGTGGCCATCGGCGGCTTCTGGTCCCTGTCGGCCGCCACCGCCATGCGCCTGGTGCCCACGGCCCAGGTCCCGCGCGCGCTGGCGCTGGTGAATGGCGGCAATGCGTTGGCCATGGTGATTGCGGCGCCGCTGGGCAGCTTTCTTGGCGGACTGATCGGCTGGCGGGGCGCGTTTTTCTGCGTCGTGCCGGTGGCCGCGATCGCGGCAGTGTGGCTGCTCGCGAGCCTGCCGACGATCAAGGCCGACGGCACGGCGAAAACCGGCAATGTGTTGCGGCTGATGAAACACACACCCGTGGCCTTGGGCATGCTCGCCGTCAGTGTGTTTTTCATGGGCCAGTTCATGCTGTTCACCTACCTGCGGCCATTTCTGGAAAGCGTCACCCAGGTCAGTGTGTCCACGCTGTCGCTGATGCTGCTGGTCCTCGGCCTGGCCGGGCTGGCCGGTACGTTGCTGATCGAACGTGTGCTCAAGCACAACCTGTTCGTGCCGTTGATTGCCATCCCGCTATTGATGGCAGGAATCGCCGTGCTGCTCGTCGCCCTCGGCCGTTCACCGATCATCACCACGGTCTTGCTGGGCGGTTGGGGCCTGGTGGCCACTGCCGCGCCGGTCGGCTGGTGGACCTGGCTGGCGCGCACGCTGCCCGAGGACGCCGAGGCTGGCGGCGGGTTGATGGTCGCGATCATCCAGTTGGCAATTGCGGCTGGGGCTACGGTCGGTGGCGTGACATTCGATCGCAGCGGCTACCCGGCGACGTTCGAACTGAGCGCCGCGTTGCTGGTGATTGCCGCCGTGCTTGCCGGCCTGGCCTCCCACCCGGCCTTGAGGTCTGCCGAAGCGCGCCGCGCTACCTGAAAAAATGACTCGGCGTCTTGCCAAACTGTTTCTTGAACATGCTGGTAAAGGCGCTCGGGCTGTCATAACCCAGCTCCAGGGCCACGTCGATGATCTTCTCTCCCACCGCAATACGCTCCAGCGCCAGCAGCAGCCGTGCCTGCTGGCGCCACTGGCCGAAAGTCATGCCGGTTTCCTTGCGGAACAGGCGCTGGATGGTTTTCTGGTCCAGGGCCAGGCGCTCGCTCCAGTCGGCTACGGTGGAGGCATCACCCGGATCCTCCTGCCACGCCTCGCAGATCTGATTGATGCGCGCGTCGGCGGGCTGCGGCAACGACAGCGGCAACGCCGGCAGCAGCGCCAGTTCGTCGAGGATCAGGTGCATGATCCGCGCATCCCGCGAATCCTCGGCGTACGGCGGCTTGAGGCTGACCGAGGCCTTGATCAGTTCGCTCAACAGCGGCGAAATGCTCACTGCCTTGGTCTCGGTCGGCAGGTTGGGAAAACTGTCGGGGCGCACGAACACGCTGCGCATTTTCAGCGCACCCACGCAACGCAGTGAATGCACCTGCCCGCTGGGCATCCAGAAACCGCGATTGGGCGGCACCGTCCACTGGTTATGCGCCGAATGCACCACCATCACGCCTTCGGTGGCGTACAACAGCTGGTGCTTTTCGTGGCGATGGTCGGGGATCACCCAGTTTTCCGGGTAGTCGGTGGCTGAGCTGATCACGGCCCAGTCGCCCGCATCGATCTCCTGCAGAAAAACATCGAGTGATTTAATCATTTCGCCCTTTTTGCGATGGTTGCTTCCCGAATTACGCGAGACAGGCATTTTCGGCGACTCTAGCATAACCATCGAAACAATTTGAAATGGACAGCCTGCTCAAGTACGGGCTGTCCCTGATCGCTGCCTTGTATGGAATGCCTGCATGTCGACCTTGACCGCATCACCTGCTGCCACCTCGAGTCCGCCTCAAGTAAGCCCGTTAGTCATGCGTATCCTCGGCGCCTGCGCCCTGGCGCATCTGATCAACGACCTGATCCAGGCCGTACTGCCCTCGATCTACCCGATGCTCAAGGCCAATTACGGGCTGAGCTTCACCCAGGTCGGCCTGATCACCCTGACATTCCAGCTGACCGCCTCGCTGCTGCAACCGTGGATCGGCTACCACACCGACCGTCATCCCAAGCCGTGGCTGCTGCCGGCCGGCATGGTGTGCACGCTGATCGGCATCCTGATGCTGGCGTTTGTCGGCAGCTTCCCGGCGATTCTGCTGGCGGCAGGCCTGGTGGGCGTCGGCTCGTCGACCTTCCACCCGGAAACCTCGCGCGTCGCGCGCCTGGCTTCCGGTGGGCGCTACGGCCTGGCGCAATCGACCTTCCAGGTCGGCGGTAACACCGGCAGTGCCCTCGGCCCGTTGCTCGCGGCGGCGATCATCATTCCCTACGGCCAGGGCCATATCGCCTGGTTCGGCCTGTTTGCGGTGTTCGCGATCCTGGTGCTCTATGGCTTGAGCCGCTGGTACCGCAACCACCTCAACCTGTTCAAGCTCAAGCAAGGCAGCAAAGCCACCCACGGCCTGTCGAAACGCCGGGTGACGTTTGCCCTGGTGGTGCTGGCGGTGCTGGTGTTCTCCAAGTACTTCTACATGTCCAGCCTGACCAGCTACTTCACCTTCTACCTGATCGAGAAATTCAACCTGTCGGTGGCCAATTCGCAGCTGTACCTGTTCCTGTTCCTCGGTGCAGTGGCGGCGGGCACATTTTTTGGCGGCCCGATTGGCGACAAGATCGGCCGCAAGAAGGTCATCTGGTTCTCGATCCTCGGCGCCGCGCCCTTCACCCTCGCCCTGCCCTACGTCGATCTGTTCTGGACCGCCGTGCTCAGCGTGGTGATCGGCTTTATCCTGGCCTCGGCCTTTTCGGCCATCGTGGTGTTCGCCCAGGAACTGGTGCCAGGCAACGTCGGCATGATCGCCGGGGTGTTCTTCGGCCTGATGTTCGGCTTCAGCGGGATCGGCGCGGCCTTGCTCGGCCTGCTCGCCGATAACCATGGCATCGAGTATGTCTACAAGCTGTGCTCGTTCCTGCCGCTGGTGGGCATCCTGACCATCCTGTTGCCGTCGACCAAAGGCGTCTAGACCGCCGGTCATCGGATGGCTGTGTGCCATCACCCTAAGTGTTCTGAAAAACCTGCGTGTGCGCTTACAATCCCGGTTTAAACGCACACCCAGGCAGACCCGGCACGAAATGACGCTCGACCCTCCCACGATCTTGGCACTCACCGTTGCCCTGGCAGCCGCTGCCGCCCTGTACCTGGCCGTTGAATGGCGCAGCGTACGCGAACCTTCGCTGCTGTTCTGGAGCGCCGGTTTCGCCACCATTACCCTCGGTTCAACCCTGGCCCTGCTGCGCAGCAGCGGTTTCCTGATGATCGGCATCTGGTTCGCCAACGGCCTGCTGGTGGCTGCGCACCTGTTGTTTTTACTCGGCGTGGCGCGGTTCACCCAGGTGCGCCTCTCGCGCCTGTGGTGGTTGCTGCTGGTGGCCTGGCTCGGGATGCTGATGCTGCCGGCTGACCTGCCCTGGTCCAAGGCCATGCTCGGCGTGCAATCGCTGCTGGTGGCGCTGCCGACGCTGCGCGCGAGCTTCCTGCTGCGTCCGCACGGTAAATCGCTGAGCATCGGCGCGGTGCAACTGCGGTACGTGCTGCTGATCCATGGCGTGTTCTATCTGGCCAAGGCGCTGTCGGTGCTGATCCCCGGCACGTTGATCGACCTTGCCGCGTTCAAGGGCGAAATTATCCAGGTGTCGCTGGTGGAAGGCGCCATGGCGATCATGCTGATCGCACTGTCGATGACCGGCTCGGAACGCTACCGGCGCGAACAACAGATCGCCCGCCTCGCCGCCCGCGACCCGCTGACCGCGCTGTACAACCGCCGCGCCCTCGACTTGCGCGCGCCACGCCTGCTGGCCCAGGTATCACCGGCGCAACCGGGTGCGCTGCTGCTGATCGACATCGATAACTTCAAAGGGGTCAACGACCTTTACGGCCACACGGCCGGCGACCGCCTGCTGATCGCCCTGAGCGAGATGATCCGCAGTGTGGTGCCCCGTGGCGCACTGGCCGCACGCCTGGGCGGTGACGAATTTGTGATCCTGCTCACCCCGGCGTCGAGCGAGCAGATCATCGAACTGGGCAGCAGCCTGCGCGACCAGTTTTATCAACTGGCCGCGCAGACCGTGCCTACCCCGCAGCCGGTGACCCTGAGCATCGGCGCCAACCTGTTCGACCAACCGCCGGCGAGCCTCACCGCATTGATCGAGCAAGGCGACACCACGTTGTATGAATCCAAGCGTGGCGGGCGCGATAGCATCCGGTTGGTGGACCGCCGGACGATGCAGGCGCCCTAGTGACGCCGCAATCGGCCCGGCGTTGACGCGCCAACGCCGGCAAGCCAACGCCTACAGGTCGTAGTTAACGGCCACGCTGCGCCCGGTCTGCACCGAAGCCAATGCGCAATCGGCCAGGTGCAGGGCGTACAGGCCGTCGCGCATGCTGGTGGGCAGTGCGTGGCCGTGGTTCAGCGCCTCGATGAACTGCGTCAGCTCATTGCGATAAGCATCGGCGTAGCGCTCCAGGAAGAAGTGCTGCAGCGGTTCCAGCGCCTCGGTGTGTTCGGCGCTCCAGTGGCGCACGGTACTGGGACGATGGTTATCGGTGAGCAACACGCCGTTGGCGCCGGAAACTTCGACCCGCTGGTCGTACCCGTACACCGCCTGGCGGCAGCAGTTGATATGGCATTGCTTGCCCGAGGCGGTGCGCAGCAGGACCATCACGCTGTCGTAGTCGTCGATCGCTTCCAGGCTCGGGTCCACCAGGCGGCTGGCGATGGCGCTGACTTGCACCGGCTCTTCGCCGAGCAAGTGGCGGGCGGTGTCGAAGTCGTGGATGGTCATGTCGCGCAGGATGCCGCCGGAGTGTTCGAGGTAATCGCGGGGCGCGAGGCCGGGGTCGCGGCTGGTGATGATGACCTGGCGCACTGCGCCGATCTGCCCGGCGTCGAGGGCCTGGCGCAGGCGCAGCATGTCGGGGTCGAAGCGCCGGTTGAAGCCGAGCATCACCTTGCCGCCCTGGCGCTCCACCGCTTGGGCGGCGCTGCGGGCCTTGGCGATATCAAGATCGATGGGCTTCTCGCAGAGCACCGCCTTGCCTTCGGCGACCGCCGCCAGCAGCAGATCGACATGGGTGTCGGTGGGCGTGCCGATCACCACGGCGTCGATGTCCTTGCGCGTCAGCGCGGCGGCGCAATCGTAGGCCGCCTCGCAGCCCAGTTGCGCGCTGAGCGCATCGACGCCTTCGCGCCAGGGGTCAGCCACCAGCACCAGCGTGGCATTGGGATGGGCGGCGACGTTGGCGGCGTGGATCTTGGCGATGCGCCCGGCACCCAGAACGGCGATACGTAGCATGGTCGAACTCCTGATGTTGTTATTGAGGGAGATTCAGTCCGGCAGGTTGAACGGCGTGACGATCTGTACCTGTGACGGCGCAATCGGGCCGGCCTTCCATAACCGGTGGTAGTGCAGGATGTGCAGGAACACGTGGCGGGCATCGATCTGCAGGTTGTGATCGATGATCGCGGCGATTTTTTCGTCGAGCAGCAACTGGCGGTTTTCCTGGTCGAGGTCGTGGCCGATAAACACCTCCAGCGGGCGATCAAGCGCGGCGAAGGCATCGACAATCGCGCGGTTGCCGCCGCCGACGCTGTACACCGCCTTGAGGTCGGGATGCTGTTGCAGCGCCTCGGTGACCCGCTCGAACGTGCGCGCATATACGCCGTAGCCACCACTGATATCGAGCACGCGCAAGTGCGGGGCACGCCCGCGCAGCCAGGCACGAAAGCCCATCT
Source organism: Pseudomonas aylmerensis (assembly GCF_001702265.1). Taxonomy (GTDB): domain Bacteria; phylum Pseudomonadota; class Gammaproteobacteria; order Pseudomonadales; family Pseudomonadaceae; genus Aquipseudomonas; species Aquipseudomonas aylmerensis. The sequence goes on along the minus strand of NZ_MAUE01000040.1, from coordinate 79,791 downwards.
CGCGCTCCTCTTCGCCGCGAAACAGCTCGCTGCCGATCACCACCGCGACGTCCTGGGGCTGCGTCGGCAACCAGCGCGACATCAGGTAGGCGGCGGTCTGGCCGGCGGTGCGGTTGTCCATGCCGACGTAGCCGATGCGCTCGCTTTGCGGCAGATCCGTGACCAGGGTCACCACCGGAATCCCCGCCGCGATCAGTTGCTTGACCGCCTGGTTCACCGCCGGCTCATCGGCCGCTTTGAGCACCACGCCCTGGCTGCCGGTGTCGAGGCACCGCAGCAACTGGTCGTGCATGGCCTGCGGCTCGATTTCTTCGAACAGGTGAAAACGCGGGGCAATCCGAAACGGCGCCAGGCTCGCCAACTGCGCGGTGATTGCCGCCTGCACCGCCGCGCTGAAGCGTTGCGGGGTGTGCATGATCACGTCGACATGAAACGTGCGCCCCACCGCCAGGCCGTTTTTCTCCTGGGCCTCCAATTCCTCCAGCGCCTGCTCGATCCGCCGCCGGGTCTGCGCGTGCACGCTGCCGCGCTGGTGCAGCACGCGGTCGACCGTGGCTTTGCTCACCCCGGCCTGGGTGGCGAGTTGCTTGATGGAGAAATGTTTTGCGCGTTCGAGCATGGGTTTCGCCTGAGGTGTTTTTGAGGTCTTTTTTGGGCGTTACTGAGGTTTTGCAATGCTAGTCTCAGTTTTGCCCGGCGTCGAGCCGGACGATCCACAACAACAAGAATCCAGGAGAAACTGCATGCCCTCTACCGATCTCGCCACCTCGTTTTCAGGTCAATACTTTGTCGTCACTGGCAGCACCCAGGGCCTCGGCGCGGCAGTCGCCCACACCCTGGCGCGCCGTGGCGCCGCCGGGCTGATCATCTGCGGGCGCCGCCGCGCCCAGGGCGAAGAGCAGGTGCGACTGCTGGCTGAACTCGATTGCCCGGCGTTTTTTGTCGAGGCCGACCTTGAGAAAGTCGAGGATTGTCGCGCGATCATCGAGGCGGCACGCACCCACTTCGGCACCTTGCACGGGCTGGTGAACTGCGCGGGCATGTCGGATCGCGGCACCATTCTCGATACCTCGCCGCAGCTGTTTGATCGGTTGATGGCGGTGAACGTGCGCGCACCGTTCTTCCTGATGCAGGACGCATTGAAACTGATGATCAGCAACGGTGTGGAAGGCGCCGTGGTGAATATCCAAAGCGTGACCGGGCACGGCGGGCAGTCGTTCCTCAGTGCTTACGCGGCGTCCAAGGGCGCGCTGGCGATTCTGACCAAGAACGTCGCGTTCAGCGCGCTGCGCAACCGCATCCGCGTCAATGGCCTGAATATCGGCTGGATGGACACGCCCCACGAGGATGAAATCCAGCGCCACTATCACGGTGCCGAGGATGGCTGGCTGGCCAAGGCCGAAAGCGCGCAGCCGTTCGGGCGCCTGCTCAAGCCCGAGGAGGTCGCGCAAAGCGTGGCGTTTTTGCTGTCACGCGAGTCGGGGATGATGACCGGCTCGATCATCGACCTGGAACAAGGCGTGGTCGGTTGCACCGACGGCGGTAGCCCGCAACCGCACCAGGCGCTGAGCCTGCCAGGAGGTGCGTGATGTCCGCATTCGTGACCGAAGAGGCCGTGCGCCTGGCTGACTTCAGCCGCGTCTGCGCGCAGAAGGCGCATGCCGAGGACTATCCGCTGGCCGCTGAAGTGGTCAGCAACGTGCCGATCTACCAGGCGCAGACCTTGCGCAACAGCGACCGCCTTGCGGTCATGAACGAACTGCATCGACTGTTTCGCGACGGGCCGGGGGTAATGGTGGTGCGCCGCGCCTATGAAGACCTGGAGGTGGTGGATCGGCACAGCCAGGTGTTCGACGCGATCTTCGCGCATGAGGCCGCGCAAGGTGTGGCCGCCGACCACTTTGCCAAGGCCGGCAGCAACGGGCGCATCTGGAACGCGTTGCAAAAGGCCGCGTTGCAGTCGCCGGAATCGTTTGTCGAGTATTACGCCAACCCGTTGCTGGGGCTGATCGCCGAGGCGTGGCTGGGCCCGAGTTACCAGGTCACGGCGCAGGTAAACGTGGTGCACCCCGGCGGCCAGGCGCAACAGCCGCACCGCGATTATCACTTGGGCTTCCAGACCGTCGAGGTGGTGGAGCGCTTCCCCCTGCCCTTGCACCTGCTGTCGCAGTACCTGACGTTGCAGGGCGCGGTGGCTCACTCGGACATGCCGCTGGAAACCGGCCCGACCCAGCTGCTGCCGTTTTCCCAGCAATACGCCCTGGGCTACCTGGCCTGGCGCCGCGCAGAGTTTATCGACTACTTCCAGCACCATGCCGTGCAACTGCCACTGAACAAGGGCGACCTGCTGTTCTTCAATCCGGCGCTGTTCCATGCCGCCGGCACCAATCGCACCGCCGACTGCCAGCGCATGGCCAATCTGCTGCAAATCTCCTCGGCGTTCGGCAAGCCCATGGAAGCCCTCGACCGTGACCGCATGATGCTGGCGGTGTACCCGGCGTTGCTGGCCAATACCGGCCTGGACGCGCAGGCGGTTGCTGCGGTGGTGGCCTGCACCGCCGACGGCTATGCCTTCCCGACCAACCTCGACACCGACCCACCCTTGCACGGCCTGGCACCGCAAACCGGACAGGCACTGATGCTGCAAGCCCTCGACGAACGCTGGACACCTGCAGACTTCGCGGCGGCCGTCGTGCAGCTGCGGGCCAAGCGACAGGCGTGATGCTTTAACAACAACAAAAACAACGGAGCAATATCATGAAGAAACACCTCCTTGCGGCACTCTTCACCCTCGCCATCAGCCCCTGGGCACTCGCCGATATCCGTATCGGCGTAAGCATCGCCCAGGTCGACGACGTATTCCTCGCGCAGATGCGTGACTACATGGCCGCCCATGCCAAGGAGCTGCCGGGCGTGACCCTGCAATTCGAAGACGCCCAGGGCGATGTGGTCCGCCAGCTCAACCAGGTGCAGAACTTCAGCGCCCAGGGCATGGACGCGATTATCGTCAACGCCGTCGACACCGCCGCCACGCAGAAAATGACCCTGAATGCCCAGCAGGCCGAGATCCCGCTGGTGTACGTCAACCGCCGTCCCGAGTTCAAGGAGGTGCCACCGGGGGTGGGCTATGTCGGCTCGGATGAGATCAAGGCGGGCGAGATCCAGATGCGCTACCTGGCCGAGAAAATGGGCGGCAAGGGCAACCTCGCGATCATGCTCGGGCTGCTGTCCAACAACGCCACGCACAACCGCACGCAGGGCGTGAAAAACGTGCTCAAGGACTACCCCGGCATCAAGATTGTCGAGGAGCAAAGCGCGGAGTGGCAGCGTAGCAAGGCGATTGACCTGATGAACAACTGGATCGTGTCCGGACGCAAGATCGACGCAGTGGCGGCGAATGCCGATGAGATGGCGATTGGCGCGGCCATGGCGATCAGCCAGGCGGGCATGCAACCGGGCAAGGACATTCTGGTCGCCGGCAGCGATGGCGGCGCGGCCGGGCTGGATGCCGTGAAGAAAGGCCAGTTGCTGGTGACGGCGTATCAGGACAACAAGGGGCAGGCCGTGGGCGCAATTGACCTGGCAGTGAAAATGGTCAAGCAAGAGCCCTACGTGGCTGAGCTGACCATCCCTTACCAGCAGATCACCAAGGACAACTACCAGGCCTTCCTCAACCCTTGACCCTCCTCTACCTCCGTGGCGAGCGGGCTTGCCCCGCGTTGGGCCGCGCAGCAGCCCCAAAACCTGACACCTCGGACTGTCTGAAGAAACGGGGTGGCGATGACTGGGGCGGCTGCGCAGCCCAACGCGGGGAGTTGCGTCAGACCGGGGGCTGTGCGCGTCGCGAACACTGGTTGACGACGATATACAGCAGCGGCCCTACCGACACGAACACCGCCGTCAGCAAAAAATACGGCAGCACCGACGCCAGCGACCGCCCTCGCCCGCGAGCATCGCGGTACATCCACACGCAGGCGAGTACTGCCATCAGGTACAGGTCAATCACCACCTGCGCGGTGTCCGGGCGCGAGATCAATTCCAATCCAAACGCCATGAGCGACTGCTCGGCCATGAGCATCGTAGCCAGGGTATACAGCGAAAACCCGAGCAAGGCCGCCAGGGCGATAGAGGGTCTGAGCATGGTTTCTTCCTTGTAGTGATCGAGCCGTCACCCTAGTGATAAGGTGGGCGCCCTCGCAATGACCTCGGAGGTCATGAACACGCCATGGACACGCCTGTTACCGCCGGCGCCTACCTGCGCCAACTGCGTCGCCACGCCAAGCTGAGCCAGCTCGACCTGGCGCTGATCACCGGTGTTTCCCAGCGCCACCTCAGTTGCCTCGAAACCGGCCGCGCCAAGCCGAGCCCCGGCACCCCGCATAACCTGCTGACCGCGCTGGAAGTGCCGCTGGACGAATGCAACCGCGTATTCCTCGCCGCCGGCTTCGCGCCGCGCTACACCGCCACGCCACTCGCCGCACCCGGCATGGCGGCGATTCGCGAGGCGGTCAGCCATGTGCTGCACGCCAACAACCCGGCCCCGGCGATCCTGCTGGGCAGCGAATGGCAGGTGCTGGCCGCCAACGCCAGCACCGCGGTGCTGTTCGAGCTGGTGGGCATCCCGCCGCAGGCCAGCGACGGCTTGAACCTGCTGGCCACCCTGCTGGAACCGTGCGGCCTTGGCGATCACCTGATCAATGCCGACGAAATCCGCACCCTGGCCTGGCAGCGCGCCAGCCGGGAGGCGCTGGGTAATCCGACGCTGGCGGCGTTGCTGGCCTCTCTGCCGGCGCCGGCCAGCACCGAGCGGTCCGAGGCGCTGCCGCCGTTGGTGCTCACCCGCGTGCGCTCGACCCGTGGCGAACTGAACTTCCTGTCGACCTTCACCACCTTCGGCATGCCCCAGGACATCACCCTCGCCTCGCTGCGCATCGAACATCTGATTCCCGCTGACGACGCCACCTGGCAGGTGATGCGCGGCGCCCATGCGGATTATGCGGCGCTGGTTTTGTGAAATATCTGTACGTAGACTGCCGCCATACCCCCACTTGAAGGCGGCGAAAAAAATCTGATGCAAGTTACCGAAGTCTCCATTGCCCAATTGCGCGCGGCGCTTGAAACCGGCCAGACCACGGCCGTTGAACTGGTCCAGGCGTACCTGGCGCGGATCGATGCCTATGACGGTGCGCAGACCGATACCGCACTCAATGCCGTGGTGGTGCGCAACCCTCAGGCCCTGAAGGAAGCCGAGGCGTCCGATGCGCGCCGGGCCAAGGGCGAAACCTTGGGGCCATTGGACGGTATTCCCTACACCGCCAAGGACAGTTACCTGGTCAAGGGGCTGACGGCTGCGTCGGGCAGCCCGGCCTTTGCCAAGCTGGTCGCCCAGCGTGACGCCTTCACCATCGAGCGCCTGCGCGCCGGTGGCGCCATCTGCCTGGGCAAGACCAATATGCCGCCGATGGCCAATGGCGGCATGCAACGCGGTGTGTATGGCCGCGCAGAAAGCCCGTACAACGCCGACTACCTGACCGCGCCATTCGCCTCCGGCTCGTCCAACGGTGCCGGCACCGCGACCGCCGCGAGCTTCGCGGCCTTCGGTCTGGCGGAAGAGACCTGGTCGAGCGGGCGTGGCCCGGCGTCCAACAATGGCCTGTGCGCCTACACGCCGTCGCGGGGGGTGATTTCGGTGCGCGGCAACTGGCCGCTGACGCCCACCATGGACGTGGTCGTGCCCTACGCGCGCACCATGGCCGACCTGCTGGAAGTGCTTGACGTGGTGGTCGCCGACGATCTGGACACGCGCGGCGACCTGTGGCGCCTGCAGCCCTGGGTGCCGATTCCGAGCGCCACTTCGGTGCGCCCGGCGTCTTACGCGCAACTGGCGGTGACGGCCGAATCCCTCGTGGGTAAACGCTTCGGCGTGCCGCGCATGTACATCAACGCCGACCCGGACGCCGGCACCAGCGAAAAACCCGGCATCGGCGGGCCGACCGGGCAGAAGATCAACACCCGCGCCAGCGTGATCGACCTGTGGCAGGCCGCGCGCCAGGCCCTCGAAGCTGCTGGCGCGGAAGTCATCGAGGTGGATTTCCCGCTGGTGTCCAACTGCGAAGGCGACCGCCCCGGCGCGCCGACCGTGTTTACCCGTGGCCTGGTGTCCAAGGAATTCCTGCACGATGAACTGTGGGAGCTTTCCGCGTGGGCCTTCGATGATTTCCTGCGCGCCAACAACGACCCGGCGCTGAACCGCCTGGCGGATGTCGACGGCCCGCAGATCTTCCCGCACGACCCCGGCACCCTGCCCAACCGTGAAGATCACCTGGCCGCCGGCATGGACGAATACGTGCGCATGGCCGAGCGTGGCATTACCCCCTGGAACGAGATCAGCACCGTCCCCGATGGCCTGCGCGGTCTTGAGCAGACCCGCCGGATCGACCTGGAAGACTGGATGGACACGCTGGGGCTCGACGCGGTGCTGTTCCCCACCGTGGCCGATGTCGGCCCGGCGGATGCCGACGTCAACGAAACCAGCGCCGACATCGCCTGGAGCAACGGCGTGTGGGTGGCCAACGGCAACCTTGCGATTCGCCACCTCGGCGTGCCCACCGTCACCGTGCCGATGGGCGTGATGGCGGATATCGGCATGCCGGTCGGGCTGACGTTCGCCGGGCGCGCGTACGATGACTCGGCGTTGCTGCGCTTTGCGGCGGCCTATGAAGCGACGGGCAGCAAACGCCAGATTCCACCGCGCACCCCGCCATTGCCCTGCACGTAAGCCGGTGGGAACGGAAAACGCTGGCTCGCTTGCAATGCCGGCCCGTACCCCACTGACTCGCCAGCAATACCGGTCCTGTAGGAGCTGGCGAGCCAGCTCCTACAGGCGGTGCTACACCATCGGCACGGCAATCAGCAGGATCGCCGTGCCGTGGGTCAACGTCGCGGCCAGCACGCCGTAACGCATGCGCACCAGCGCACACGCCAGCCCCTCGATCAGGGTAAACAGCAACACCGGCCAGCCCAACTGGGTGACGCTCAAGGCCAAAAAGGCATGGCAGGCGGCAAACGCCACGCCGCTGAGCAAGGCTGCGCGCAACGGCGTGACCTGTTGTTCCAGGTAGCCCTGCAAGAACCCGCGAAACAACACTTCCTCAAGCGCATTGGCGCCATACGCCAGCACCAGCATGCCCGGCAGCCACGCCCAATAGCCGGGGATCGCCTGCACCTCAATCCCTTGATAGAGCCGCAACGGCACCCCGATCAGGCCGCCGACACCCAGCCCGACCACAAGCCCGATTGCACGCGGCCCCTTGACCCACACCACCCACCGCCATAGCTCGGGGGCGACATAGGCCAGCCCCCCGATCAGCACCAGCGACAGCCCACCCAAGGCGGCCAGCACCAACGCATTGTCGGTGAAGGCGATGCTTACCGCATCGCTCAATGCCCACAGGCCCAAGGGCGTCATGGCATCGCGCATCAGCACAAATGCCGCCAGCAGGATCAGGATGCGCATCGCCGCAAGCGACCTGGGCGTCAGCGCGAACCACAGGCCAAACAGCAACAGTCCCGGCGCCAGGTAGGCACCGTAATTGACCAGAACCGCGATGCCCTGGGTGATCATCGGTTCAGTCGTGGGCAACGGCGATCATGTCGATCTCCACCGCTGCCGACTTCGGCAACTGCATCACACCGACCGACGTGCGCGTATGCACCCCGGCGCTGCCCAGAATCTCGTGCAGCAAGTCGGAGGCGCCATTGGCGACTTCACTCTGCTGATCAAAGTCCTCGGCGCTGCGCACATACACGGTAATGCGAGGGATGGCCTTGACCCGGTCCAGCGAACCCAAGGCTTGCTTGAGCAGCCCCAGGCAACGCAAGGCGCTGATGCCGGCGGCGATTTGCGCCTGGGCCAGGGTGATGCTGTCGCCAACCTTGCCCGGCAGCACGATGGTGTCGCCTACACGTGGAATCTGGCCACTGATGTACAAGTGGTTGCCGTCACGGACCAGCGGCGTGTAGTTGCCGCCCACCTTGAATTCGTCCAACTGATAGCCGAGGCGTTGCTGGGCTGCCTGGTATTTCTCATCGGGGGTCATGCGCGTGCTTCCTCGTGGCGACGTCGCCATTCATCCACGACATCGCCCAGGGTCTTGGGCACGTCGTTGCGAATCCAGGCCATAAAAGGCCGGTCGAACTTGAACCCCGGACCACAGTGTTCAAGCATGAAACGGCGAACGTTCTGGGTGTTTTTATAGTGGCGGGTGACAGGTGTGGCACGCGTGATGGGATCGCTGTGCCAATCAAAATCCATGTTGTCGTCTCCGGGCAATCAGGGTGTCCGGGCGTAGCATAGCGATGTGCTACCTGCACAGGAAGAGTCGGTAAGGATCAGCCTTGTGTTGAGACGTCGTATAAGTCGCCCAGGGTTTTAAAACGTCTTCAAGGCTAATCTTTTCAAGATATTTCAAAATTTCACTTTCCTTCAGCGCAGGAAATATTGCATGGTTGTACGACGACCTAACCGGTCGTGCCAGCCCCCAACAACAATAAGGAAACACCCATGCAAAACGTCAAAGTGCTGATCGGTTTTCTGTGCCTGTTCAGCGGTTATGTCGCCGCCGCGCCGGCCGCCGCCGAAAAGGATGTGGCCCAAGCGGTCGACCAACTGACCCAAGCCATGCTGCACCTGGACCTCAAGCAACTGCACGCGCTGACCGCCGATAAACTCACCTACGGCCACTCCAGCGGCAAGGTGCAGAACAAGGACCAATTCATCGCCGACCTGGAAACCCACACCAGCGCGTTCAAGACCCTGGAAATGCAAAACCAGACCATCACCCTCAACGGCGACACCGCGCTGGTGCGCAACCACTTCCACGCGCTGGCGGTGAACAGCGGCGTCGAAGTACCGACCGATATCGACAACTTCCAGGTCTGGCAGAAACAAAAAGGCAAGTGGCTGCTGATCGGGCGCCAGGCTTACAAATATTGATCGCCCGTGACTGAGGAACACTCTGCGCGAAGGTGAGGATCGGGTTAGCATCAGCACTCCGAAACTCACCGAGCCTGAATATGGACACTCACTCGATCCTGGCCTTTACCCTCGTTGCCGCCATCGCCATTGCCAGCCCAGGCCCGGCCATCCTGATGGCCCTGAACAACAGCCTGGCCTATGGCGCGCGCTCCACGTTGTGGTCAACCGCAGGCAATGCCAGCGGGTTGTTCTGCATGTCGGCGGCAGCGATGCTGGGATTGGGTGCGTTGATCATCAGCTCCGAGTGGGTCTTCAATGCCGTGAAGGTGCTCGGCGCCGGCTACCTGTTCTACCTGGGCGCCAGCAGCCTGCTGAAAAAAACCGGCACACTCGCGCCCGGCTCGCAGGGCCCCGCCCGCGTCAATCCACCGAGTCGCTGGAAGCTTTACAAGCTGGCGTTCCTGACCGCAGTGACCAATCCCAAGGCGGTGCTGTTTTTCACCGCACTGTTTCCACAGTTCCTCGACCAGCACGCCCCGCTGGTGCCGCAGTTCCTGGTGTTGACCCTGATTTTCATCCTGCTCTCGGCGTTGTCGTTGAGCCTGTATGCCCTGCTGGCTTCGCAGGCCAAGGGCTGGCTGGCGCGCCCGGTGTTTTCCAGGTGGGTCAACCGTGTGGTGGGGGCAACGTTTATTGGCTTCGGCGCCGCGCTGCTGAGCCTGCGACGCCAGACGCTCTAGTACGGCCCGACAACCCGGCGCACGGTCAGCAAGGCTTCGCGCAGCGCAGGCATGTCCACCGACCCCAAGGCCAGGCGCAGTGCGTGCGGCACATGGGCGGAGACAGCAAACGGCTCGGCTGTCGACACGCTGACCCCCTCGCGCTGCAGGGTCATGGCGACCTGGTCGGCGCGAACCTCTTCCGCCAGGGGCAACCATAGAAAGTACGACGTGGGATGGCTGATGGTCGCCAGCCCTTTTAGCACCTGCGCGGCCAGGGCTTGCCGGGCGCGGGCGTCCTGGCGTTTCTGCGCTTCGAGTTGCGCCACCGTGCCGTCCTCGATCCACGCTACGGCGATGGCACTCATCACGCCGGGCACGTTCCAGGTGGTGGCCATGATGGTCCGCTCCAGCACCTTGACCCACGCCGGCGGCGCGGCAATAAAACCCACGCGCAAGCCGGTGGCGATGCTCTTGGACAGCCCACCGACATACACCGTGCGCTCGGGTGCCAATGTCGCCAGCGGTGGTGGCGGGTTTTCGACCAGAAACGCGTAGGCCGCATCCTCGATGAGCATCAGATTGTGCTGACGGGCAATGCTCACCAACTGCTCGCGCTGCGACATTTCCATCACCCAGCCCAGCGGGTTATGCAGGGTCGGCATGCAGTACACGGCCCGCACCGGGCGCTGGCGACACAACGTTTGCAGGGCCTGCAGGTCGGGCCCGGCGGGGGTGACCGGCACGGCGAGTATTTCCAGGTGCAGGGTCTCGGCCAGCACCTTGAAGCCCGAATACGTCAGCGCGTCGACGGCGATCACATCCCCCGGCTTGAGCAATGCCATCAGGGTCACCGCCAAGCCGTGCTGGGCGCCACTGACCACCAGCACCTGCTCGGCCTCGACCGTCAGCCCACGGTTGAGCAGGTGCCGCGCGACGGCAGCGCGTTCGTGCAGGCGGCCGGCGTGCGGCTGGTAACGCAGCAGCGCCTCAAGGTCGCCGGACAGCGCCAACTGCCGCAAGGCGGTGCGCAGCAAATCTGCCTGGCCCGGCAGTGACGGGTAGTTGAAATTGAGGTCGAGCAGGCCGGCCGCGACGTTCATCTGCCCACTGCCCTGCCCCGGCGGCAACGCGATTTCGCGCACGAAGGTGCCGCGCCCGGTCTCGCCGCTGACCAGCCCCATCGCTTCCAACTCGGTGTACACGCGACTGGCCGTGACCAGCGCCAGGCCATGGTCGGCGGCGAGTTGCCGATGAGTCGGCAGGCGCGTGCCGGGGGCCAGCCTGCCGCTGCGGATGTCGTCGGCAAAGGTATCGACCAGGGATTTGTAACGCGCGCGCGGCATAGGTGATGTATCCATGACAATTTTTTGATTGTCCTAATACTCGCCTCTAGGATGGCGCGAACGCAACCGCAGTTTTCTTGGATACCCCTCATGGAACGCACAACCCCCTTCAGCAACCTGGACACCCGTACCCAAGGCTGGATCAACGGCTTTATCGGCGTGGTGATTTTCAGCGGCTCGCTGCCGGCCACGCGCCTGGCGGTGATGGAATTCGACCCGGTGTTCCTGACCCTGCTGCGCGCCACCATTGCAGCCGTGCTGGGCCTGCTGTTGCTCCGGCTGTTCAAGGAGAAACGGCCTGCGCGCCACCAATGGGCGCCCCTGGCGGTCGTCTCGCTGGGCGTGGTGATCGGCTTCCCTTTGCTCACGGCCCTGGCGCTGCAATACGTGACCTCGGCGCACTCCATCGTGTTTATCGGCCTGCTGCCTTTGGCCACGGCGGTGTTCGGCGTGCTGCGCGGTGGCGAGCGGCCACGCCCGGTGTTCTGGCTGTTTTCGGTCCTCGGCAGTGTGCTGGTGATGGGCTATGCCGTGGCCCAGGGCTTGAGCGCCGCCCCGGCGGGTGACCTGCTGATGCTGCTGGCGGTGCTGGTGTGCGGCCTGGGGTATGCCGAAGGCGCCACCTTGTCGCGCAGCCTCGGCGGTTGGCAGGTGATCTGCTGGGCGCTGGTGGTGGCGCTGCCGGTGGTGGCGCCGCTGAGCCTGCTGCTGGCGCCGTCGACCTTGAGCGGGATCAGCCTGCCGGCCTGGTTGAGCCTGGGTTATGTGGCGCTGTTCAGCATGTTGATCGGCTTCGTGTTCTGGTACCGCGGGCTGGCCCAGGGTGGCATCGCCGCTGTCGGCCAGTTGCAACTGCTGCAGCCGTTCTTCGGCCTGGCGCTGGCGGCGGGACTGCTGCATGAACAGGTGAGCCTGGGCATGGTGCTGGTGACGCTGGCGGTGATCGGTTGCGTCGCAGGCGCCAAGCGCTTCGCCCGCTAGCGCTGTGGCGCAACCATCTTGAACTTGATGTCGATACCGTCGGAGACCACGCTGTTGCCGGCCCATTCACCCTCGCCGATCTTGAAATCGCTGCGCTTGAGGATGAATTTGCCGTCGAACACGCCAATGCCGCCTTGCTCCTTGAGCACCACGTCGACCTCCACCTGGCGCGTGGCGCCCTTGATTGTCAGGTTGCCACTGATCTTGAAGCGGTTACCTCCCAGGGGCGTGACGGCGGTGGATTCATACACGCCCACCGGGTAAGTCGCAGTGTCGAACCAGGAGGCGCGTTGCAGCTCGTCGTTGGCGTCGGGGCTGCCGGCGTCGATGCTCGCCAACTGGATCTTCAGCAACGCATGCCCGGCCTCGGGCTTTTGCGTGTCAAAGCTCAGCGTGCCCTCGAAATCGCCGAAGGTGCCATACACGCTCTGCCCCAATTGCTGGTAGGTAAAGCTGATCTGGCTGGCGGTGCGGTTGACGTCCGTGTACTCCACCGCCTGGGCGCTGGCGCAACCACCGAGGAGGACAGCCAGGTAAATGAAAGGCTTCATGCAACGCTCCGCAAGAGGACAGGACACAGTACTGAGCTAACACCTCATGCCACGGATTTATTCCCATCCGGCGCGCGCCCTGCTAAATAGAGTAGTCGCCCGAGAATAATAAGGACGTTGCATGCACTCCCCTTCGCTACAGGACATCACCGCGCCGCAAGGCATCTGTTACGGCTGCGGCAGCAGCAACCCACACGGCTTGCATATCAAGAGCCGCTGGGATGCCGACGGCGTCCACGTGGTCGCCGAGCACCTGCCCGACGCCCAATACAGCGGCTGGCCCGACCTGGTCTACGGCGGCCTGATCGCGATGCTGGTGGACTGCCATTCCAACTGGACCGCCATGGCCTATCACTACCGCGCCGAACACCGCGAGCCCGGCAGCCTGCCGCGCATCGACTGCGTCACCGGCAACCTGGGGATCAAATTCATCAAGCCCACGCCGATGGGCGTGACGCTGACCTTGCGCGCCCGCGTCGAGGGCGAGGTGGGACGTAAGACCCGCGTGGTCTGCGAGGTCTACGCCGGCGACGTGCTCACGGCCATCGGCGACTCGCTGTTCGTGCGGGTCGACACCGGTCAATTGGCCGCCGCCGCCCATGGCCGCGCAGACTGAGGCTGGTCTACAGTGTCTGTCACCGCTAATCGAGGATTGCACCGATGACTCGTCTCACCGCGAAAGACTTTGCCCCCGAACTGCTGGAACTCTACGACGGCTACGCCCACGGCAAGATCAACCGCCGTGAATTCCTCGACCGCGCCGCGCTCTTCACCTTCGGCGGCCTCACCGCCTCCGCCCTGCTCGCCGCCCTGAGCCCCAACTATGCGTTGGCCGAGCAAGTGAAGTTCACCGACCCGGACATCGTCGCCGACTACATCACCTACCCCTCGCCCAAGGGCAATGGCAACGTGCGCGGCTACCTGGTGCGTCCGGCAAAAGCCGCCGGCAAGTTGCCGGCGGTGGTGGTCGTGCACGAAAACCGTGGCCTCAATCCCTATATCGAAGACGTCGCGCGGCGCTTGGCCAAGGCCGGGTTTATCGCGCTCGCGCCGGATGGCCTGACCTCGGTCGGCGGCTACCCCGGCAATGATGAAAAAGGCGTGGAATTGCAGCAGAAAGTCGATCCGACCAAGCTGATGAACGACTTCTTCGCCGCCATCGAATGGCTGATGCACCACGACAGCAGCACCGGCAAAGTCGGCATCACCGGCTTCTGCTACGGCGGCGGCGTGACCAATGCGGCCGCAGTCGCCTACCCGGAACTGGGCGCGGCGGTGTCGTTCTATGGGCGCCAGCCGGAGGCCAAGGACGTGCCGCGCATCAAGGCACCGATCATGCTGCACTACGGCGAGTTGGACACGCGGATCAACGAGGGTTGGCCGGCCTATGAGCAGGCGTTGAAGGCGGCCGGTACTACGTACGAAGCCTATATCTACAAGGGCGCCAACCACGGTTTCCACAATGATTCGACGCCGCGTTATGACGAGGCGGCGGCGAACCTGGCGTGGGAACGCACACTGGGCTGGTTCAAAAAATACCTGGCCTGACCACGCCATGGCCGGCGATCACGGTGTGTCAGGCAGACCGCGATCGCCGGCACACCGACTCCTGCAGCAGATCAATGTTCCAGTGCGTAGCGCCGGCAATGATTGAGGTAGCCCTGCTCATGGCTCCCCACCAGTTGCACCACACTGGTCCATAACCAGGACGGTGCATCCAGCTGCTTGGAGCGATTCTCCTGCAACACTGCCATCCAGTCCTTGCGCGCGTCACGGTCCATCTGCCGGGCATGCGCGATGCCGACGACCCGCGCCAGGTAGCCGGCGGCATGCATCGCATCGGTCTCGCTCAACTCATCCAGCTCCAGCTTCATGTCCTGGGGCAGCAGTTCCCGGATAAAAAACCCATGGTCGAGAAACCGCGTCGCCACCATGCGTTCGCCCAGGCTCGGTGACAGCTGGCGCGCGCCCTCCACCACCCGACGCCCGTTATCCCGCGGCATCTTGGCACGTGCCGCACGCGGTGCCGCGGCGCCGACGGCTTCCTTGATATCGATCAGGCAATATTCCTGGTCGTCCTTGTCCCCCACCCCCAGCAACGCCGCGTAACGCAGCAGGCCCAGCGAACTGCAGCCCTTGACCCAATAGGCCGAGTCCAGCAACTCAACCTTGGCATCCTTGGGCCGCCCTTTGAGCGAGGTGACCAACTGGTGGATTTCATCGGAGGCGCAGACGCTTTCCAGCGCGGTTTTTTCGGCGCGAGACAACGACCAGAAATGCTTGCCGAGTGGAATCGTCGGCCGCACGTTTTCAATGCGCTCACGCGCAAGATTCTTCCAGGTGCGCGCCACTGCACTGCGCATCCCGGCCTTGACCTGGGACGGACGCGGCGGCGCCTCGTCGGGCTTGTCCTTGAACGCCTGTTCGTAGCCGATCATCATTTCTTCGAGCATGCGCGCGGTGGTCACTCCGGGCAGGTCCGAGCCCCGTGCGGCAGTGGCCAGGGACAGGGCCAGGCGCACCAGGTCATGGGTCGGGTTGCCGATCACCGCCTGGTCCAGGTCGCGGATATGCATGTCGATGCGGCCCTTGGTATCGCCGGTCGGGCCCAGGTTGCCGGCGTGGCAATCGCCGCAGATCCAGATGGCCGGCCCCTGCGGCAGGCGCCTGCCCATCTGGCTGTGCAGCCACTCGTAGAACTGCACGGTGCTGCCGCGCACATAGGCGTGGGCCGAGCGCGCCATCTTCAGGTTGCGCAGTTGGGTGAGGTGCGGCATGCGGGCGGAGGGACGCGGTATTTTCATGGAAGAACTCAGTGCAGGTGTAGCGGTAGAGCCTCGTCCTCGGGAGAATGTTTCATTATGTTTCAAAAATAAATGGCATAACGCCGCCACCATTTATAAGCCACGCCAAACAATCCCACGCCAATCGGTCTTTCTAATCGTCGTCCCCTGCGCGCTAGCATCGGTCTCACTCGATGCAGCGAGTCATAACCCTAACTGCACACATCCACAAACACTGCCGCCCTAATAAAAGAGATAACGCAGATGAATGACGTGATGAACACCGCACCCCAGGCGTCCGCCAAGATCAACCTGGTCAAGGCCCGTGGCTCGCTGGTATGGGACGACCAAGGCAAGGAATATATCGACTGCACCGCCCAGGCGTGGTCGAACAACCTGGGGGCCAATGACCCTCGCGTCGTGGAGGCGGCGATCGCGCAACTGCGCGACATGACCCACATCCGCCCCAACTTCGGCTCGCCGGCCCACACCCGGCTGGTGGCCAAGCTGCGCGAAGTCTCGCCGGCCTCCCTCAACCAGATGGGCTTCGCCCTGCATGGCAGCCTCGCCGGTGAAATGGCGATGAAGCTGGCGTTCAAGAACCGCCCCGGCGCGCAGAACCTGCTGGTGCTGCAGGACGGTTACCACGGCCGTTCCCTGGCCACGCTCGGCGCCAGCTGGCCGCACCCGAACAACCCGTTCCTGGCGATCCAGCCACGCTTCACCCGCGTGCCGCACCCCAACCCCTACCGCACCCGCCTGGGCCTGGATCCGGAAACCGAGTCCCAGCTGTGCCTCGGCCTGCTCGAAGACACCATCCTCAAGGGCGTCGACGGCGGCGTGGCGGCGGTGATGATGGAGCCGATCCAGGGCAATGGCGGGCATATCGAGTTCCCGCGTTCGTACTACAAGGGCGTGCGCGAGATCTGTGATCGCCTCGGCGTGCTGTTGATTTTCGATGAAGTGCAAACCGGATTCGGGCGCATGGGCACCATGTGGGCCGCGGACTATTACGACGTACTGCCCGACATCATTGTGTTCGGCAAAGGCGTGGGCGGTGGCTTCCCGCTGGCCGGGATCCTCGCCGATGACAAGCTCAAGTGGTTCGACGAAGGCGAAGAAGCACTGACCTTCGGCCACTTCCCGGTCTCGCTGGCCGCCGGCTACGCGGCCGTGGAGGCCATCGTCGCCGACAACCTGTGCGAGAAGGCGCGCGATTCCGGCGACTACATCACCGCGCGGCTCAAGGAGATGCAGAGCCGCCATCCGCTGATCGGCGATGTGCGCGGCCCGGGCCTGATGGCGTCCATCGAGCTGGTCAAGGATCGCACCACCAAGGAGCCGGCGTGCCGTGAATCCCAGGAGGTGTATCGCCTTGGGGTGGAACGCGGCGTATTGTTCGGCGAGAGCCGCTACGCCGGCCTGGGCAACCTGATCAAGGTCAAGCCGCCGCTGGACATCGAGCGCCCGCTGCTGGCCAAGGCCCTGGATGTGCTGGACGACGTCATCGGCATCCTCGAGGAGCAACGGTCATGAGCACGATTGTCGACACCCCGGTGACCGCCCCACCGAATGCGCAGGCACCACTGTCCGGCGACGATGCCGACCTGGCGAGCCTCGGCTACGAGCAAAAAATGCACCGCACCATGAGTGCCTTCACCTCGTTTGCGCTGGCCTTTTCCATGGTCTCGATCAACACCGGCGTGGTCACGCTGTTTGCCGACCCGTTCAACCGGGTCGGCGGTATCGGCATCCTCCTATGGCTGCTGGTGATCCCGTTGGTGTGCTGCATCGTCATGGTCTACTGCCACCTGGCCGGGCGCATTCCGCTGACCGGCTACGCCTATCAATGGTCGAGCCGCCTGGCCGGCAATCACTTCGGCTGGTTCACCGGCTGGGTGGCGTTCACCTCGTTTGTCGCCGGCACCGCCGCCACCTCGGCGGCGATCGGCACGGTGTTCGCGCCGGAGATCTGGGCCAATCCCACCCAAGGCCAGATCCAGGGCCTGAGTATCGGCGCCACGCTGGTGGTGGGCCTGCTGAACATCTGCGGGATTCGCCTCGCCACGCGGATCAATGACATCGGCGCGATCATCGAAATCATCGGCACGGTGCTGCTGGCCATTGCCTTGTTCCTGGGAGTGCTGTTCTTCTTCGAGCACACCCAGGGCGTGGCGATCCTGACCTCGGCGCAACCGGTCAGCGGTGGCGAGATCAGCTTCACCACCCTCGCCCTCGCGACCCTGCTGCCGGTATCGGTGCTGCTGGGCTGGGAAGGCGCGGCGGACCTTTCCGAAGAAACCAAGGACCCACGCCGCGCGGCGCCCCGGGCGATGATCCGTGCGGTGCTGGTGTCCAGCGTGCTGGGCTTCGTGGTGTTCGCGCTACTGAGCATTGCCATCCCCGGCTCGGTCAGCGACCTGCTCAGCCACAGCGAAAACCCGGTGATCAATATCGTGCGCCTGCAACTGGGCAACGCAGCGGGGGTGGGCATGATCGTAATCGCGTTCGCGTCGATCCTCGCGTGCCTGATCGCCAATATGGCGGTGGCCACGCGCATGACCTTCGCCCTGTCGCGCGACAACATGCTGCCGGGCTCCAAGGTGCTGGCGAAGATCAACCCGCACTTCGGCACGCCGGTGGCCGCCATCGTGCTGATCACCGCCATCGCCGTGCTGCTCAACCTGGCGAGCGGCGGGTTTGTCACCGCGATCTACTCGATGGTCGGGCTGACTTACTACTGCACCTACCTGCTGACGCTGATCGCGGCGTTCCTGGCCTACCGCAGCGGGCGCATGCCCGGCGCGCCCGAGGGCGTCTTCAGCCTCGGCCGCTGGCTGTTGCCGATGATCCTGCTGGGCGGCGCCTGGGCCATCGCGGTAATCCTCACCCTCAGCGTGCCCGAAGAAAGCCACACCGGCGCCCTCACCACCGGCGTTACACTGGGCGTCGGTGTGCTGTGGTGGCTGTTCTCGCTGCGCACGCGCCTCAACAATGGCAGTGCCGGGCCGAGCAGCAAATTGCTGGATCACTAACCCGCACCAGGCCCTGCATAAAACCCCGTACGCGGGGTTTTGTGTTGTCACCCTCAAGGAGATTGACCGATGTTTGCACAGGCCACCTGGCTCAACCCGCCGCAACAATGGACGCGGCAGGCTGACCACCTGACCGTCGTCACCGATGCCCACGCTGACTTCTGGCGTGAAACCCATTATGGATTTGTCCGCGACAACGGCCACTTCCTGCACGTGCAAACTGCCGGCGCATTCACCGCCCAGGTGAAAGTCGAAGGCGCCTTCGCCGAGCTTTACGACCAGGCCGGCTTGATGGTGCGAGTGGATGAAGCGCATTGGGTGAAGATCGGCGCCGAGTTGTCGGATGGCGTGACGCTGCTCAGCAGCGTGTTGACCGACGAGGTCTCGGACTGGGCCACCGGTGTCTTTCCCGGTGACCCGCAGGCATTCTGGATTCGCGCCACGGTGGCCAATGGCGTGCTGCGGGTGCAAGTGTCAGTGGACGGCGTGCACTGGCCGCTGGTGCGCCTGGCGCCCTTCCCGGTCGCCGCGTCCTACCAGGTGGGCCCCTACTGCTGCACACCGGAACGCGCAGGGCTGCAGGTGCGGTTTTCCGAATGGCAGGTGGGCGCGCCCAACGGCAAGTCACTGCACGACCTGTCCTGACTAGCCCCGGCTGCGGGCGACTTCCAGCGCCAATTCGGCAAAGTTGCGCGCGGCCACGCTGGGATGTGGCGGCAAGGCCACCGCGACGGCGCACATCGGCATATCAGCGATCACCGGAAACGCCAGCCCCGGCCGCGCGTAGAAGCGTGCCGTGGACAGCGCGGTGATGCTGATGCCGCGCTCGGCGGCGACTGCCTGCAATTCGGTTTCCACCGTCGAGGCTTCGTGCACGATGCGCGCCGGCTGGCCATTGCGATAGGCGTCGGCGGTCCAGTAGCTGCGCCATACACCGCTGCCCGGCGCGGCGATGATCGGCTCGTCGAGCAGGTCATGAATGCTCACGCGACTCTCGCCGGCCAAGCGATGCCCGGACGCCAGACAGGCCACGCACGGCTCGGTGACCAGCGTGTGCAACTCGATCTCCGACAGGCCCAGCGGCGGGCGCAACACCGCGACGTCCATACCGTCGTCAATGCCGGCGTGGGGCGAACCGAAATCGTATTCACGCACCACCAGTTCAATCTCGGGATAGCGCCTGGCGAACACGCTGAGGATCTGTGGCATCAGGTCGACACCCGCGCCGATCAAGAAACCGATATTCAGGGAACCGCGTACCCCGCGTGCATGTTCCTGGGCGGTGCGTACCAGGCGGCTGACACCGTTGACGATGTCTCGCGCTTCCACCAGCAACGCCAAGCCCGCCTCCGTCAGTGCGACGTTGCGGGTGTTGCGCTGGAACAGCTGCACGTCCAGCAGCGCCTCGAACTGGCGGATCGTCTGGGACAGCGCCGGTTGCGAGACATGCAGGCGAGTCGCGGCGCGCACAAAACTGAGCTCCTCGGCCACCACCACAAAGGCCTTGAGTTGACGGATGTCCACGCCGGAAGTTTGCATCGAGGCTCCTTGTGATAAGCCTTTGGGCCAAGGGTGAGAATCGCATGAGGCGTGACACCAAGGACAGCACAAATACTGTGGGGGGAGTTTGTCCTCTGCAGAGGTTGTCCTGTGCCAAGGGGAGTTGTCCTGGGCAGAGGGGTTGTCCTGTGGCAAGGGGGCTTGTTCTGGGCAGAAAGGGTTTCCTGTGGTGAGGGGGCTGTCCTGGGCAGAAGGGGTTTCCTGTGGTGAGGGGGCTTGCCCCCTCACTACAGGACTAGCCCCCTCACCACAGGTCGACCCAACTTCAGTGATCAGGCACTTCGCACAACCATGCCTTGAACGCCGCCATCGCCGGTGTTTCAACCCGCGACTGCAAGCGCGTCAACCAATAACTGCCCGTGGTAATGCCCACCGCGAACGGCTGGCGAATCGCATCACTCTCCAGTTGCCGCGAGAACATCATCGCCGGTGCCAGTGCCACGCCGATGCCTTGCAGCGCCGCTTCCATCATCGCCAGCGACGAGTCGAACACAATGCTGCGCGGTACCAGGGTGTCGGCGGGCAGCCCGGCGGCCTGGAACCACAGGTTCCACTCATCGGCACGGTAGGAGCGCAGCAGCGTGTGCTTCAACAGGTCGGCCGGCGCGTGCAGTTGCTCGGCGATCTGCGGGACGCACAACACGGTCAAGGGGGCTTCGAGCAGTTGGCATGCATCGGTGCCGTGCCAGGCACCGGCGCCGAAGCGGATCGCGTAATCCAGGCCTTCGGCAGCTACGTCGACGCGGTTGTTGTGGGTCGACAGGCGCAGGTCGATAAACGGGTAGCGGCTCTGGAAGTCCGGCAGGCGTGGCAGCAGCCAGCCGACGGCAAAGGTGCCGACCGCACCGACCGTGAGGACCTCGCGGTAATGCCCGCCCTCGAACTGGCCTAAGGTATGTGCAATGCGGTCGAACGATTCACGCACCACCGGCAGCAGGGTCTCGCCTTCGCGGGTGAGCATCAGCCCGCGTGGCAGGCGCTTGAACAAGGTGACATTGAGCTGCGCCTCCAGGCTCTTGACCTGATGGCTGACCGCCGCCTGGGTCACGCACAGTTCGATGGCGGCGCGGGTAAAGCTCAGGTGCCGGGCGGCGGCTTCGAAGGCGCGCAAGGCATTCAGCGGCAGATGGGAGCGAAGCATAGTGACCCCAGAATTTCTAATGGCTGCTGCGAGATATCATCGTTTGCCCAGGGTTGGCGAACTGCATACATTTGCCTCGCCCGCGCAGGCTCTTTTCAATCGATCACTCTCATGGAAGCCTTATCATGCCCAAACATTTACGGTCTGGCGTGCTTAATTTCACCGCCATCGCGGCCTTTTTAAGTGCCAGCCACTGCCTGGCCGCCGCCGACCTGCAGGCCGTTGCCGACGCCAGCATCAAACCCCTGATGCAGCAGCAGTCTATTTCCGGCCTGGTCGTCGGCGTGATCAAGGACGGCAAGGCGCAATACTTTAACTACGGCGTCGCCAGCAAAGACACACAGCAAGCCGTCAGTGAAGACACCCTGTTTGAAGTCGGTTCGGTGAGCAAGACTTTCGCCGCG
Source organism: Pseudomonas aylmerensis (assembly GCF_001702265.1). Taxonomy (GTDB): domain Bacteria; phylum Pseudomonadota; class Gammaproteobacteria; order Pseudomonadales; family Pseudomonadaceae; genus Aquipseudomonas; species Aquipseudomonas aylmerensis. Next base: position 58,294 of record NZ_MAUE01000040.1, on the reverse strand, counting down.
ACCCTCGCCGGTTATGCGGTGGCCAGCGGCACACTCACGCTCTCCGACAAAGCCAGCCACTATTTGCCCGCACTCGCCGGCGGCACGTTCGATCACGTCAGCGTGCTCAACCTCGGCACCTACACGGCCGGCGGCCTGCCCCTGCTGTTTCCCGCCGAGGCGGATAACAACCAGCACATGCTCAGCTACTTCCAGCACTGGAAACCCGACTTCGCGCCTGGCACCCAGCGCTTGTACTCCAACCCGAGCCTGGGCCTGTTCGGCTACCTCGCGGCACAAAGCCTGAAGCAGCCGTTCGATCAACTGATGGAAAACACCCTGCTGCCCCAACTCGGGCTCAAGCACACCTTCATCAACGTGCCGAAAAGCCAAATGAGCCTCTACGCCCAAGGCTATGGCAAGGACGGCAAACCGGTACGCGTCAGCCCCGGCGCCCTGGACAGCGAAGCCTACGGGATCAAGACTAGTGCCGCTGACCTGCTGCACTACGTTGAAGTGAACATGCACCCGACGCGCCTGAGTAAAACCTTGCAGCAGGCGATAGGCGCCACTCACACCGGCTATTACACCGTGGACGGCATGACCCAGGGGCTCGGCTGGGAAATGTACCCCTACCCGGTCCCGCTTCAGGTATTGCTCGACGGTAACTCCACAAAAATGGCCATGCAGCCGCACCCGGTCAACTGGCTGACCCCGCCACGAGCGCCGCTCGCCGATACGTGGGTGAACAAGACCGGTTCCACCAATGGCTTTGGCGCCTATGTGGCCTACGTGCCGAGCAAGGGGCTGGGGGTGGTGATCCTGGCGAACAAGAACTACCCGAATGGTGAGCGCGTGAAAGTCGCGCATGCGCTTTTGAGCGCGATGGATAACTGAGATCCGACACAAAACTGAACTGTGGGAGCGGCGGTGCGACTCGCCCGGCTCCCACAGGGTAGTGCAGTGTTTTCGCCGGTTACATGCCCAGCCAGTGCGGCAACGCCAGCGAGATGAACGGCAGGTACGTGACCATGATCAGGAACACCAGCAGGATCATCAGCCACGGCAACGCCGCGCGAATCGTCTGCCCGAGGCTCAGGCCGGTCACCGCCGAGGTCACGAACAGGTTCAACCCGACCGGCGGGTGGACCAGGCCGATTTCCATGTTGACCACCATCACGATCCCCAGGTGAATCGGGTCAATGCCCAGCTTCATCGCAATCGGGAAAAAGATCGGCGCCAGGATCAGCACAATCGCCGACGGCTCCATGAAGCTCCCCGCCACCAGCAACACAATGTTGACCATGATCAGAAAGCCGATCGGCGTCAGCCCTTCGGAGATCACCCACGCGGTGATTTCCTGCGGGATCTGCTCGGTGGTCAGCACATGCGCAAAGAGCATGGCGTTGGCGATGATAAACATCAGCATGATCGCCAGGCGCCCGGACTCCAGCAGCACCTTGGGGCAGTCGCGAAACGTCATGTCCTTGTAGATGAACAGCGCGACAAACGCCGAGTACACCGCCGCCACCGCCGCCGCTTCGGTCGGGGTGAACATGCCGCTGTAGATGCCGCCGAGGATAATCACCAGCAGCAACAGGCCCCAGAATGCACGGCGTGCGCAGGTCAGCCATTCACGAAAGGTCGCGCGCGGTTGCGCCGGCAGCTTCTTGATGCGCGCGACAATGTAGATCGCGACCATCAGCATCAGCCCCAGCAGCAGGCCGGGAATCACCCCGGCCATGAACAACTTGCCCACCGAGGTTTCCGTCGCCGCCGAGTACACCACCATCACGATCGACGGCGGAATCAGGATGCCCAGGGTGCCGGCGTTGCAGATGATCCCCGCGCCGAATTCCTTCGGGTAACCGGAGCGCACCATTCCCGCCACGGCAATCGAGCCCACCGCCGCCACCGTCGCCGGTGACGAGCCGGACAGCGCCGCGAACAGCATGCACGCCAGCACCGCCGCAATCGCGAGGCCGCCACGGATATGCCCGACACAGGCGTTGGCGAAGTCGATCAGGCGCTGCGCCACGCCGCCCGTGGTCATGAACGCACCGGACAGCAGGAAGAACGGAATCGCCAGGAAGGTGTAGGCGTCCGAGGTTTCGAACAGCTTGATCGCCAGCGAACTCACCGAGTCCTGGCTGAACATCAGGATCGACACCGCGCCGGACAGGCCCAGGGAAATCGCGATGGGCACGCCGAGGAACATGAACACGAACAACAGCAGGAATAGACAGAGCACGGCCATCAGTGACGCTCCTCATGGCTGCCAGCCAACTTGCTGGCCTCACCGGCCTCGTCGGCCAGGCCCAACCCGACCTGACGGTGGGTAAAGATGCGGTAGAAAATTTCCAGGTAGCGGATAAACACCAGGGCAAAGCCGATCGGCACGATGATCACGATGTCGCCGACGTCGACGCCGTACTGGTCGAGGTCCTCGGCGCCGATATGGGCCGTCATCACCGCGCTGACCCACTTGTAGCTGGCGACCATGAACAGCCCGGCGTAGGCCAGGCAGCACAGGCACGCGAGCATCCCGAGCACGCGTTGCACCGGGCGCTTGGTCAGCTTGACCAAGGCGTCCACGCCCAGATGGCCGGCGGTGCGCACGCCGTAGGAAATGCCAAAGAAGATCAACCAGCCGAACATCGCCTTGGTCAGCGCCACGCTCCAGGTCATGTCCTGGGCCCAGGTCATGGTGTGGTCGCCCAGGGCATTGAAGAAATTGCTGCTCAAGGCCCATTTGTCGGCCAGCGAGAAAAACAGCGTGTAGATGTTGTTGAGCATGACGTAGACGAACGTCACCAGGGTCATGGCGGCCAGCAGGAAGGCAATAAAGCCTTCCTCCAGGTGCTCCCAGACGCGCCTTAGCGTTTGCATGGCAAAACCTCGCGAAACTGGACGGGGGTATTCACGACAAGTCACTGACGAAACCGGATCAATGTGGGAGCTGGCTTGCCTGCGATGCGGGCGACTCGGTCTTTGAGGAACACCGAGGTGATGCCATCGCGGGCAAGCCCGCTCCCACAGGAGTCGGGTTTGTTTCAGCAATCAATTACTGGTTGGAAGCGTCGGCTGCCTTGATCAGGTCAGCCCCGATCTCACCCTCGAACTTCTGCCACACCGGACGCATGGCTTCGCGCCACAGCTGGCGTTGCTCGGGGGTCAGCTCGATGATCTCGCTGGTCTTGGCGTCGACGATCTTCTGCTTGGCCGACTGGTTCAGCGCCTCGGCCTGTTTGTTCACCTCGACGGTGACCTCGACCATGATCTGCTCCAGCGTGCTGCGGATGTCCGGCGGCAGGCCGTTCCAGAAAGTGGCGTTGGTGATCACCATGTAGTCGATCAGGCCATGATTGGACTCGGTGAAGTACTTCTGCACCTCGTTGACCTTCTGGCTCTCATAGTTCGACCAGGTGTTCTCGGTGCCATTCACGGTGCCGGTCTGCAGGCCCTGGTACACCTCGGCGAAGCTCATCTTGCGCGGGTTGGCGCGGATCGCCTTGAACTGCTCTTCAAGCACACTGGAGGCCTGCACGCGGAACTTCAGGCCACGGGCGTCCTTGGGTTCATGCAGGGCCTTGTTGGACGAGAGTTGCTTGAGGCCGTTGTGCCAATAGGCCAGGCCGAGGATGTTCTTGTCCTGCATCGAGGTCAGCAGGGCCTTGCCCTGGGCAGCCTGGAAACGGTCGACGGCAGCGAGGTCGTTGAACAGGAACGGCAGGTCATAGATCTGCACTTGCTTGGTGTATTGCTCGAACTTGGCCAGCGACGGCGCCAGCATCTGCACGTCGCCCAGCAGCAGCGCCTCCATCTCCTTGCCATCGCCGAACAGCGACGAGTTGGGGTACACCTCGACCTTGACCTTGCCCGGCAGGCGCTCTTCGGCGAGTTTCTTGAACAGCAACGCGCCCTGGCCCTTGGGGGTGTTTTCGGCGACCACGTGGGCGAACTTGATGACAATCGGATCCGCCGCCTGGGCCAGGCCCGCAGCGAACAAGGTGGCGGCGCACAGCAGCGCCCGGGAAAGCTTGAGCATGGGAAATCACCTTCTTATTGTTGTGTTGTAGGGCAAGGTGCCTGATGTCATGCGTGTAGTGAATTTCGAATTTTAGATACCTGCGTTCGGCGTGGACGAACGCGGCTCCGGCACACAACGAAGATCCAATCCGGGCGCTGGCTGGCCGGCGCCTACAGCTGGGGTTGTGTGAGTTATTTATGCGCAGCCAGCAGTCTCTGCGCACGCAACAGCACCGGCGCATCGACCATCTGCCCATCGACCTGATAGGCCCCTGCCCCATCGGCGCCGCCGTCTACCACGCGCTTGGCCCAGGCCAGGTCTGCTGCGCTCGGCGCCAGCGCCTCGTGGATCACCGCCACCTGCCGGGGATGAATGCACAGCGCGCCGGCAAAGCCCATTTCATACGCATGCCGGACCGAACGGCGCAGGCCCTCGGGGTCATCGATGGCCGGGTGCACGCCGTCCAGCGGCGCCACCAAACCCGCCGCGCGCGAATGCACGATCAACGCCAGGCGCGCCTGGTCGAGGGCGAACTGCGCGGCCGGCGTTTGGCTGCTCAGGTTCAAGTCCAGCGCCAGGTCCAGGCCACCGAACGACAGGCGTTGCACCTGCGGCGCACGGGCGATTTCAGCCACCGCCAACAAACCGCGCGCACTCTCGATAATCGGCCAGATCACTTTGCCGGTGGCGGCCACCACGGCGACCTGGGCGGCACTTTCCACCTTCGGCAACAACACGCCGGCCACATTTGCATGGGCTTTGCAGAACGCCACATCTTCGAAGTGCTCGGCATGCTCCGGCGCGTTGATGCGCACCCAGACCTGGGCACTGGGATTGGCGGTCAAAAACGCCGCGAGGTTATCCCGCGCCTGGCGCTTGAGGGGTTCTTCCACCGCATCTTCAAAATCCACGATCACCGCGTCGGCACCACTGGCCAGCGCCTTGGAAAAACGCTCCGGTCGGCTACCGGGAACAAACAGCGCCGAGCGCACAAGAGGGTTTGGCATCACACAATTTCCTTGTTATCGCCCCCGGTAGGCGCTGGCTGGCCAGCGATAGCGGCCCAGAGGTCAAACCAAGACTCAAGGACGCCATCGCCGGCACGCCGGCGCCTACAAAGGGTGCGGGGTCAAATGACGCCGCGTGTTTTCAGGGTTTCGATGGCTTCGGCGCTGAAGCCGAGCTGGTCGAGAATCGCTTGGCTGTGCTGGCCCAACGCAGGAACGGCATCCATGCGCGGGGTAAATGCCGCATTGCGCCCCGGTGGCAGCAACGACGGCAGCGGACCGGCCGGGCTGTCGACTTCACGCCAGCGATCACGCGCCTTGAGTTGCGGGTGGTCCCACACACCTTGCATGTCGTTGACGCGCGCACTGGCGATCTGCGCGTCTTCCAGGCGCTGGATCAGCGCCTCGGCATCCAACTGCGCAAAGCTGTCGACGATGATCTGGCGCAGTACCTCACGGTTGGCCGAGCGCTTGAAGTTGGCGCTGAAGCGCTCGTCCGTGGCCAATTGCGGGGTGAGCAGCACCTTGTCGCAGAACGCCGCCCATTCGCGCTCGTTCTGCAGGCCGAGCATCACCGTGCCGCCGTCGCCGGTGGGAAACGGCCCATACGGGTAGATCGTCGAATGCGCCGCGCCGGCACGGGGTGGCTGCGGTGCGCCGTCGAACGCGTAATACATCGGGTAGCCCATCCACTCCACCAGGCTTTCGAGCATGCTCACGTCAATGCGGCTGCCCTTGCCGGTCTTGCCACGCAGCAGCAGCGCCGAGAGGATGCCGCTGTAGGCGTACATGCCGGCGGAGATATCGGCGATGGAGCAACCAGCCTTGGCCATCTGGTCTTCGCCAGGGCCACCGGTGACTGACAAAAAGCCGCCTTCGCTCTGGATCAGCAGGTCGTAGGCTTTCTTCTTCTCGTAGGGCCCGCCTTCGCCATAGCCGGAAATATCGCAGACGATCAGCCGAGGAAAACGCTCGTGCAGCGCCTCGAACGACAAGCCCATGCGCGCCGCCGCACCGGGTGCAAGGTTCTGCACCAGCACGTCGGCATCCGCCAACAGGGCTTCGAGGATATCGCCGGCTTCGTCCTGCTTGAGGTCCAGGGTCAGGCTTTCCTTGGAGCGGTTGGTCCACACGAAATGCGAGGCCAGCCCGCGCACGCGTTCGTCGTAGCCACGGGCAAAATCACCGGCCCCGGGGCGTTCGATCTTGATCACGCGGGCGCCGAGGTCCGCCAGCTGGCGGGTACAGAATGGCGCGGCAATCGCATGTTCCAGGCTGACAACGGTGATGCCGTCCAGCGGTCGTTGGTTGCTCATGACAGTTCCTTCCTCAAAGGCAATCGGCCATGGACGCGGCGTTGCGCAAATCCCAGACCTTGGCGATCAATGCGTCGGCCTGGGCCGGTGTGCGCGCGGCGCTGAACTGGGTGAGGCGCTGGAATTTGTCGGCCAGTTCCGCGCGACTCAAGGTGTTGCCCGGATCACCCTTGGGCTCGTCGATGGCGCCGTGCAGCGTGCGGCCGTCCACCGTGGTGACGGTGACGCGGCCCAGCCAGCGCTGCGGATAGGCGCGGTCGACTTCGGGGTCGAGGGTCATGCTGACCTTGTCGCGAAACGCCGCCACGCCAGGATCAGTCAACGCCCATTCGTGGAATTCGGTGAGCCCGGCCTTGCCATGCACGGCGATCAATCCCAGCACGGTGCCCATGGAGAACTTGGCCTGGTGCACGCTGGTCGGCACGTTCACTCGCCCCAGCACATCGATGGCGCCCTGGTGCACACGCGTTTGCACGTGGCTGATGTCGGCGGCGCTGAGGCCTTCGCGCTGCATCAAATCCAACAGCGCATCGGCGGCAGGATGGGTATGCCGGCACGAGGCGTGGAACTTGAACGAGGTTTCCAGCAGCGCCCAGCGGCTGCCCAGGCCAGCCGACAATTTGCTCGGCTCGGCATCCGTGGACATGCCCGCCGCCAGGCCTTGGTCGCCTTCCAGGATATTGCGCGCGCCGGTCAGCCCCTCCGCCGTCAGGTAAGCGGCGAGCAATCCGTCTGCTGCGGCCTTGGCCGTGTGCAGTTGCTTGGAGTCGGCGGCGTCGCGCAAAAACTCCCACAGCCCGGCGGCCTGGGTGCCGGCGCTGCCGAGCAGGTTGATGAATTGTTCTTGGTTGAACGCCAACAACTTGCCCACCGCCACGGCCGCCGCCAGCGTGCCGACGGTGGCCGTGGTGTGGAAGATGCGGTAGTGGGAACGGCCCATGAATTCGCCGATGCGGATCCCGGCCTCATAACCGGCCACCGCGGCCAGCAGCAACTCACGGCCGGATTTGCCAAGGTCCTGCGCCGCGGCCAAGGCGGCGGGAAACACCACCGTTGCCGGGTGCAGCACCGAGCTGTTATGCAGGTCGTCCTGCTCCACCAGATGCGACGCGGCGCCGTTGACCAGCGCGGCGAAATACGCACTGCTGCTGCCCCCGTTGACGATCACCTGCGCCGGGCCGCTGCTCGGTCCCATCTTTTGCGCATAGCGCTCGAACAACGGAATCGGGTGTGCGCCCTGGCTGGCCAGCGCCGACGCCAGCCAATCCAGGAACAGGTCTTCGGTGCGCGCCAACACGGGCTCGGGCAAGTGGTCGTAGTTCAGTTCGGCAAGGAACCGACACAGGGCTTGGGTATGGCTCATGGTCAGGGCCTCAGAAGCTGCGTGGCAGTTCGAGCAAGTGCTCGGCCACGTAGGACAGGATCAGGTTGGTCGAGATCGGCGCCACCTGGTACAGGCGGGTTTCGCGGAATTTGCGCTCGACGTCGTACTCACAGGCAAAACCGAAGCCGCCGTGGGTTTGCAGGCAGGCGTTGGCTGCCTCCCAGGACGCCTTGGCCGCCAGGTACTTGGCCATATTGGCGCTGGCCCCGGCGTTCTGGCCGCTGTCGTATTCCTCGCAGGCGCGCCAGCGCATCAGGTCGGCCGCTTCGATTTCGATATGCGCTTCGGCAATCGGGAATTGCACGCCCTGGTTCTGCCCGATGGGCCGGCCAAACACCACGCGGTCGCGGGCATACGCACTGGCCTTTTCGATGAACCAGCGGCCGTCGCCGATGCATTCGGCGGCGATCAGCGTGCGCTCGGCGTTGAGGCCGTCGAGGATGTATTTGAAGCCCTTGCCCTCCTCGCCAATCAGGCTATCGAGGGGCAGTTCCAGGTTGTCGAAGAACAGCTCGTTGGTCTCGTGGTTGACCATGTTGGCGATGGGCTGCACGGTCAGGCCGTTGCCGATGGCCTCGCGCAGATCGACCAGGAAGATCGACATGCCCTCGGACTTTTTCTTCACCTCGGCCAGGGGCGTGGTGCGCGCCAAGAGGATCATCAGGTCGGAATGCTGCACCCGCGAGATCCAGACCTTCTGGCCATTGATCACGTATTTGTCGCCGCGCTTGATCGCAGTGGTCTTGATCTTGGTGGTGTCGGTGCCGGTGGTGGGCTCGGTCACGCCCATCGACTGCAGGCGTAATTCGCCGCCGGCGAGCTTGGGCAGGTAGAAGCGTTTTTGCGCCTCGCTGCCGTGGCGCAGCAAAGTGAACATGTTGTACATCTGGCCGTGCACGGTGCCGGAATTGCCGCCGCAGCGGTTGACCTCCTCGAGGATCACCGAGGCTTCCGCCAGGCCCAGGCCGGAGCCCCCGTATTCTTCAGGGATCATCGCCGACAGCCAGCCGGCGTCGGTCAGCGCCTTGACGAACGCTTCGGGGAAGCCCTTTTCTTCATCGATCTTGCGCCAGTAAGCCGCGTCGAATTCGGCGCACAAGGCGCGCACACCTTCGCGGATGGCATTCAGTTCTTCGTTGTCATTGGGGTGCATGTCACGGCTCTCCGCCTGTTGTTCTTGGATTATTCGAAACGTACTTCGGCGGTCTGCGCGAGGCCGTCCGCATTGCCCGCCCATAGCGCGGCGACACCGTCGGCGGTCACGCGCCCGCCGACTTCAAACGGCTGCGGCGCAATCAACGGGCGTACGCCGCGATAGGCAAAATGGCGCAAGGTCGCGTCCGGATGCGCACGGCAAAAGGCTCGCAAGCTCAAGGTGGCGATCAGCGGACCATGCACCACCAGCCCGGCATAGCCTTCGGTGCCGGTGACGTAGGGGTAGTCGTAGTGAATGCGATGGCCGTTGAAGGTCACGGCGCTGTAGCGAAACAGTAGGGTCGGCGTCGGGTCGACCGTCTCTTTCCACTCGCCCCGTGCCAGGGCATCGCCGCTGCCGGCCTTGGGTGGCGTCGGTTCACGGTAGACGATGTCCTGTTCTTCGCGGATGGCCAGGCGGCCGTCCTGGGAGTAGTCGTGGCGCACGGTAACGAACAGCAGCGAACCGGTGCGGCCGGTCTTTTCTTCGACCTGGGTGATGGTCGACACGCGCGTCGCCGCCTCACCGGCACGCAAGGCGTGCAGGAACTCGATACGCCCACCGGCCCACATGCGATTGCGATTGTCGGCCGGCGGCAGGAAACCGCCCCGGGCCGGATGGCCGTCGGTGCCCAGGGCAGTCTCCGGCAGCGGGTCCTGGAAAAAGCACCATTGCCACAACGGTGGCAGGTCAGCACCCTGCTCTGGCACGGGTTCGCCGAAGGTGGCGGCGATTCGCCTGAGCAGGTTGGGGCTCAGGTGATCGTGGGCGGTTTCGCTTCGGCCGATCCAATCAGTGGCGCTCATCGGGTGCAGGTCCTCGGGCAGTGAGTGTCTGCCCCGGATCATGCAAGCGCGTGCCCGTTCTGAGAATTTGCATTTCAATAAACCAGCGTTCGGTTATGCTGAACGCCAGCCTCATTTACAAGCGTATTCCTTGTAGGCGCTGGCCTGCCCGCGCCTTGTTGCCATCACCGTTGCCCGAATAGGTGTCTTGCATGCACTTTGATCTCGCCGACCTGCGCCTGTTTATCCATATCGCCGAATCCCCCAGCCTTACCCAGGGCGCCAAGCGTGCATTTCTCTCGCCGGCTGCCGCGAGTGCGCGGATCAAAGCCCTGGAGGGCCAACTCGACACGCGCCTGCTGTACCGCGACAGCCGTGGCGTGGAGATCACCCCGGCGGGCGAACGGCTGCTGCACCATGCGCGGTTGATCATGCGCCAGGTCGATTACCTGAAGAGTGAGTTCACCCAGTACGGCGTCGATTCTGCCGGGCATATCCGCATCTTCGCCAACACCACGGCGGTCACCGAGTTCCTCCCGGAGGTACTCGCGGGTTTCCTGTCGCAGCGCCCCGGCGTGACCGTGGACCTGCAGGAACGCCTGTCCCGCGATATCGTGCGCGGCGTGCTCGATGGCACCAGCGACATGGGCATCATCGCCGGCCCCGTGGAGGCCGCGGGTCTGCAGGTGCTGCACTTCAGCACCGATGAATTGGTACTGATGGTGCCGGTCGACCACCCGCTGGCGCAGCTGCCCTCGGTGACACTGGAGCAAACGCTCGCCTACCAGCATATCGGCCTGCATGAAGGCAGCACGTTGTTGAGTTTCCTGCGTGAGCACGTGGAACGCCTGGGCAAACATTTGTCGTTGCGCATCCAGGTGTCGAGCTTCGAGGCGATCTGCCGGATGGTCGAGGCCGGGGTCGGGATCGGCATCATTCCAGAGTCTGCCGCCGTGCGGCACAGTCGCACCATGCAGTTGGTGGCGGTGAAGCTGGATGAGCCCTGGGCGATTCGCGAGCGCAGCATCCTGGTACGCGAGCTGGAAGCACTGCCGGGGACCATTCGTGCATTGATCGCCACGCTGATGCCGCAGAGCGCCTAAGCTCAAAAGTCACCTTGCCAGAGGAGACGCCCCATGCAACTCGAAGGATCCTGCCATTGCGGCGCCGTGACGTTCAGCCTGAACAGCGCCCACCCCTACCCTTACCAGCGTTGCTATTGCTCTATCTGCCGCAAGACCCAAGGCGGTGGCGGCTACGCGATCAACCTGGCCGGGGACACCCACAGCTTGAAGGTCCAGGGCCGCAAACAGATTTCGATCTATCACGCGCGGCTCAAGCCCGACGGCGCCAGTCGCGCCCACGCCAGCACGGCCGAGCGGCACTTCTGCTCGCAGTGCGGCAGCGCCCTGTGGCTGTTCAGCCCGGAATGGCCGGAACTGATCCACCCGTTCGCCTCGGCCATCGACACGCCCTTGCCGGTACCGCCGCAACACACGCACTTGATGCTCGGTTCGAAGGCGCCATGGGTCGAGGTCAGCGTGCGCAAGGGCGACCTGCAGTTCGAGGAATACCCCGAAGAATCCATCGCCCAATGGCATGAGCGCCTGGGGTTGACCCGTTAACAGTCTTTGACAGTTTCCCGACAAAGCTCGCAAAGATTGTCGGACCGCGCTTCCCTAGCATTCGAGCATCCAAACGGCCATCCGGGTGCTCTTCATGGTTCGCACATTGCGCGGTATTCCGCTGTTGGGTTGCCTGCTCGGCAGTCTCGGTTGCCAAGGGCAATCGCCGGCCCCGCCGCCGATTCCCAAGGGTGACTACGGCGCCGTCATTCGCTACCTGCAGGCGCGTATTCCGCGCGACATGGCGCGCGACAACGTGGCCGGCCTGTCGATTGCCCTGGTCAATGGCCAGGAACTGATCTGGGCGCGCGGCTTCGGCCTGGCCGACAAGGCGCGGGGCGTGCCGGTCACGCCAAACACGGCGTTTCGCGCCGGCGGCATTTCCAAACTGCTGACGGCTACGGCAGCCTTGCAACTGGTGGAGCAACAGCGGCTGGCCCTGGATGCGCCGATCCAGCAGACCCTGCGCGAGTTCCATGTGCGTTCGCGCTTTCATGCCGACCCGGCCGCCGCCGACCGCGATATCACCTTGCGGCGGTTGCTCAGCCACCAATCCGGCCTGCCCAGCGAACACCTGCGCGACCTGCGCAGCGACTTCGCCATGGGCCAGATGCCGATGCGCATCTCCGGCGTGTGGTTGAGCAGTCCACCGGGCTCTCAAGTGGCCTATTCCAACCTTGCTTATGCGCTGGTCGGAGCCGCCATCGAACGCGCCAGCGGCAACAGCTTCGAAGCCCAGTTGCAGCACAGCCTGCTCAAGCCGCTGGAGATGAACCAGTCGGGTTTTACCGGCACCCGCAGCGCGCAGGATTACCGCGCCCAAGGCTACGAGGACGGGATTGCCAGCCCCGATGCCCAGGTGCGCGACCTCGCCGCAGGCGGTTTGTGGACCAGCCCCAAGGACCTCGCGCGCTACCTGCAGATGCTGTTTGCCCACGGCCTCTACAAAGATCAGCGGCTGCTGCGCAGTGCCTCGATTGAGCAGATGTTCACCCAGCAAAACACCGGCAACGCGCTGGACTTCGACTGCCAGGTGGGCCTGGCCTGGTTCCTCGCGCCCTGCGGTGACGAACCGGTCGGCCCCGCCATACGCACCTACCAGCACAGCGGTGGAGGGGATGATTTCGCTGCACAGTTGACCCTGCTGCCGGACCAGCAACTGGGCGTGATCATCATGGCCAATGACAGCCATGCCGAGGAACTGGTCGCCACGCTGGCCACCGACACCCTGCGCCTGATGCTGCAGGCACAAACCGGCCAGGCAGTCTGCGCCGATGACTGCCAGGCGCCCAGCCATGGCCTCAAGTTGCGCCACGTGCCGGCGGCCATCGACCGCAAGCGCCTGGCCGGGTTCTATGCGACCGCCTGGGGCGTGTTTCGCATCAAGGATGGCCACAGCCGGCTGGCTGGCGAGTTGGCCGGCTTCGATTTCGAGTTGCTGCGCGACGACGAAGGCTGGTTGCGCGCGCAGAAAAAAGTCCTCGGCTTCTGGCTCAAGGACCTCGGCGAACTCAGCCGCATCCAGTTGGACGTTGTCACGGTGCAAGGCCGTCAGATGCTCACCGCACGCAGCCACGGCCAACGCATTGCCATCGGCGAGCGCATCGAGCCGCCACCCTTGCCCCTGGCCTGGGCCGACACCATCGGCACGTATCAAGTGCTCAACACCCATGAGCCCGACGCACCGTTGAGCGGTGTCAGCGTGCGCCTGGAAGACGGCTTCCTGGTGATGCGCGGCCAACGACACGACGAACCGCTGACCGACTACATCCTGCTGCCGGTCGACAACGCTCACGCGGTGCTGGCCGGTAACGGCTATGGCCTGGGCGACACCGTGAGCCGCCAGGTCAACGGCCTCAGCGCCTCGGGCTACGCCTTCAAACGCACGCAATCCCCTCATAAACCCCTGGTTCTCTAACCCCCTGGATGGACATTCTTATGCGCTCGACCACCCTGTGCCTGTCGCTCTCCTCACTGTGTCTGCTGGCCGGTGCCGACCGCGCCCTGGCCGAAGACTGGCAATACAGCCTCAAGGCCGGCGTGGCCAACGCGCCGCGCTACAGCGGCAGCGACCAGCGCATGAGCGCGCCGCTGCTGGGCGGCAAAGTCGTCAGCCCGTGGGGGATTTTCCTCGACACCGACAAGGGCCTGGGCTGGGGGTATGAAGGCAATGCCTTGAGTTTCAGCACCTACGTGGGCGCCAGCAGTTCGCGTAAAGACAAGAACGAAAGCCTGCACGCCGGCTCCAAGCGACTCAAGGGCATGGGCGAGATCAAGGCCCGCCCGCAAGTGGGGGTAAGCGCAAGCTACAACCTGGGCGGCGTAATCGTCGGCGCGACCCTGGAGCACGCGCTCAAGGAAGACGACCACAAGGACAGCGGCAAGGCCTTCACCCACCTGGAACTGAGCCTGGGCACCAACCTCTATGACGGCCGCTACGGTTCGGTCGACGCCAGCCTCAGCAGCCATTTTGGGGACCGCAATTACCTGCAGACCTGGTACGGCGTGACCACCGGCCAAGCGGCGCAAAGCCGCTTCCAGGCCTACAAGGCCGGTGCAGGCAATATCAGCAACGGCCTGAACCTGGTGTGGAGCGTGCCGATCAGCGAACACACCGAATTCTCGACCCTGCTCGATGTGCAGTACCTGGCGGATGAAGCGGGCAAGAGCCCAATTGTCGAGCGCAGGCTACAAACGTCGGTGATGGGCGTGCTTGAATACACGTTCTGATGAGGTAGCCCCATCAACCTGTCGGAGGGAACTCCCGAAAGCGCTCGGTCAGTTGATTCATGTGTTAACTGACAGAAAGCCTTCGGGAGCAAGCCCCCTCCCACCGGTGAGTTCTGCACGATGGACGCTTGTTACTCGGCATACGCCCAGGTCATCCGGAACGACGCCCCGCCCCACTCCGAATCCAGTACTTGCACCTGCCCGCCATGCCACTGCGAGACCCGCTGCACCAACGCCAGGCCGAGGCCGAAGCCACCGGTGCGGCGGTCGCGGCTGGCGTCCAGGCGCATGAATGGCTGGAAGATCTTCGCGCGACCGTCCTCGGGCACACCGGGGCCGTCGTCGCACACGCGCACTTCATAGCCGCTGCCGAACTTGACCAGCGACACTTCGACCCGGCGCTCGGCGTAGCGGATGGCATTGCGCAGCAGGTTGATCACCGCACGTGCCATGAAGCGCGGTTCGATCTGGATAAAGTCCACCTCGCAGGTGCGCAGCGACAGCTGGATGCCAGCCGCCTCGGCCTCCAGCGCCACGCTGCCGATCACGCTGTCGAGCCAACTGTGGGCTTCGATGCGCTCGCGGGTCACCTGGGTGGCGCCGCGCTCCAGGCTGGCATAGGTGAGCAGTTCGGAGACCATTTCTTCCAGCTCGCCGAGGTCGGCGTACATGTCGGCGATCAACGCGCGGCTCTCGCGCGGGTCGGCCTGTTGCTTGAGCTGGTCGAGCTCGAACGACAACCGCGCAATCGGCGTGCGCAGCTCGTGGGACACCGCGTTGGTGAGTTCACGCTGATTGGCGATCAGGCTTTCGATGCGTTCGGCCATCTGGTTGAAGTGCCCGGCCAGCTCACGCACGGTGGAGCGGCGCGGCAGCAGGATGCGCGAGCCGAGGTCGTTGTCGCCAAAGCGTTGCGCGGCCAGGCGGATATGCTCCAGGTCCCGCCAGTGCGGGCGCACCCAGAAGTACAGGACGATGGCCAGGCACAACCCGAGAAACCCATAGGCCCACAGGTACAGCCATTTGGGCTCTTCCGGCAGCTTGATTTCCAGCAACTGCGGGCCACCGTCGATGCTGGTGAGGAATTCCTGGAAGTCGCCACGCACCACCAGCAACCCTTCGGCCAGCAGTTGTTGTTCACGCGCGCTCAGCGCCTGGGTGTCTTTGGGCACCAGCTTGAGGCGCAGGCCGTAATGCACTTGCAGCTCGTCCAGCCGGGCCTGGCGCTCGTCCCCGCGCAACGGCCGTAATTGCTCTACCAGCCCATAGGCCGGACCGCGCAGGGCTTCGCGGTTATAGGTTTCATTGGCCTCGGGCAACAGCTCGTCGAAGGTGTAGTTGACCAGCCAGATCGCCGCCGCCAGGCCGATCGCCAGAATCACATACAGGCGCAGAAACAGCCGCAGCATCTAGACCTCCCACGCAAACGGATTGAACAGATAGCCCTTGCCCCAGATGGTCTTGATGCACACCGGCTCGCGGGGATTGTCATTGAGCTTGCTGCGCAACTTGCTGATGTACACGTCGACGCTGCGGTTAAGGCCATCGAAGGCGATGCCGCGCATGCGGTTGAGAATGTCGTCGCGCGAGAGGATCTTGCCGGCGCTGCTGGCCAGCAACCACAGCAGTTCGAACTCCATGGTGGTGAGGTCGACCTGCTCCTCCCCAAGGCTGACCACCCGGCAACTGCGGTCGATCGCCAGCCGGCCAAAGGCGATGGAGCCGCGCACCGTCGGCTCCGGCGCCTGCCGACGCTGCAGCGCGCGCAGGCGTGCGAGCAGCACCGGGGGCTTGATCGGCTTGATCACATAGTCGTCGGCTCCGGACTCCAGGCCGAGGATGTGGTCCAGGTCATCTTCCTTGGCAGTGAGGATCACAATCGGCGTGTCGGACACATTGCGAATCTCGCGGCACACATGCAGGCCGCTCTGCCCCGGCAGCATCAGGTCGAGCACGACGATTTTCGGCTTGAACTCGAGAAACGCCGCCAGGGCTTCATCGCCGCGGTGCACCACGCGCACCTCGAAGCCATGCTGCGACAGAAAGTGCGCGATCAGCCCTGCCAGCTTCTCGTCGTCCTCAACGAGCAGGACCTTGCCCAGACCCAGGTTTTCCATAAGTTCTCAGTGTGCAAAGGCGGATTGAAGAGTGGGCATTATAGGTGGCAAGCTGGGCCTCTGACCCCACTGGTCAACGGCGGCCGACGAACCTTCATGCTTTTAAGAGTTTTTAACAAATAGCCCGCACTCTTTAACGCCATTCACAGGGAGTTGTATGCGCAAGGATTACCTGGCGTTCTTCGTTTCACTGTTCCTGTCACGGCTGGCAGACCAGATCCTGCTGTTTATCGTGCCGTTGATCGTGTTTCAGACCACCCAGAGTGTGTCGTGGGCCGGGCTGGCGTTTTTCGTCGAGTCACTGCCACGCTTTCTCGCGTTCCCGGTGTGCGGCGCATTGTGTGACAAGTTTTCCCCGGTGCGCATCCTGCATATCAGCCAGGTCTACCGGACGCTGGCGTGTGGGGTGGCGGTGGCACTGTACGCGGTGTTCGACGGGATTTATTGGATCGTGGGGCTTTCCGCGCTGTGCGGGGTGCTGACCACCCAGGGCATCATGGCCCGCGAAGTGCTGATGCCGCATGTTTTCCAGCAATACAGTTATGCCAAGACCCTCTCCTACTCGCAGATCGCCGACCAGAGCGGCTTGGTGCTGGGGCCGCTGATTGCCGCACTGATGCTGCAAGTGTGGGCCTGGCATTGGGTGGTACTGGGCATCGCCGGCCTGTTTGTGCTGGCGGACCTGGCCATGTGGGCCTGGCAGCGCAGCAATACAGTGACGCTTGCACACCATGCGCAGCACCGGGATATCTGGGTGCAACCGCTGCGCATTGCCTTCGGGCATATCCAGCAGTTGGCGGGGCTCAAGCGCTTGATTGCGCTGACGGTCGGGGTCAACTTGATCATCGGGGTCACGCTGGCCACGTCCGCCGCCATGGTCATCGGTCTCTACGCGGCAGACAAGGATGCCTACGCCCTGCTGCAAGCCGCCGGCGCCCTGGTGACCATCGCGATTCTGTTTTACCTGGCGCGCAGCGCACTGCCGCTGAAAGTGCTGGGTGGGCTGTCGTACGTGTTGATCGCCGTCGGCGCATTGATCACCGCCCTCAGCCCGACGCTGTGGGCTTACACCCTGGGCTTTCTGCTGGTGATCGGCTTCGACAAGATGTACAGCGTGTACATGCGCAGCGTCCGGCAAAAAGTCATCCCGGTGCAGGATTTCGGCAAGACCGTCGGTGTGATCACCCTGCTCAACAACCTGCCACAACCGATGGCCGGCCTGGCGGTTGCGCTGCTGGCCAGCCCGTTGGGCACGCAAACGGTGATCCTGCTGCTGACCGCGATCACCGCGTTGATCGGCGTGGCCGTGGCCTCAGGCTGGTACGCCACTGTGAAAGCGGAACTCGATGTCGGGTGACTCGATCAGTTCCTGCTCGGCCGCCCGCACCCGCTCGATCACGTGGGCGATGTCCTTGGCGTCGCCGTACTGGTAGGCCAGCTTGAGGTAACCCTGGAAGTGCCGCGCCTCGCTTTTCAGCAGGCCGAAGTAGAACTTGCCGAGTTCTTCGTCCAAATGCGGCACCAGGGCTTCGAAACGCTCGCAACTGCGCGCTTCGATAAATGCGCCGACCACCAGCGTATCCACCAACTTGACCGGTTCGTGGCTGCGCACCACCTTGCGCAAACCGGAGGCATAACGCCCGGCGTGCAACTGGCGCAGTTCAACCTTGCGCTTTTTCATCAGGCGCATGACTTGTTCGTGGTGCACCAGCTCTTCGCGGGCCAGGCGCGACATCATGTTGATCAGGTCAACATGGCCGTGGTACTTGGCAATCAGGCTGAGGGCGGTGCTGGCGGCCTTGAATTCGCAGTTCTTGTGGTCGATCAGCAGGGTGTCCTGATCGGCCAGCGCGGCCTGGACCCAGGCGTCGGGGGTGCGGCAGCCGAGGAATTCGTGGATTTCGGGCAGGTTCATCGGGCTCACGGGTAAAGGATCACAAAAGGGCGCCGATTATACCGACCGCGCCGCAGACCACCAGCCACCGGCCTTGATGTGCATCAACATGACGTCCGGCGAGCAGCAACTATAGTTGTTCCAGCCCGCCCCTTTTTGGAGATCCCGATCATGCAAGCCATTCGCAGCATCCTGGTGGTCATCGAGCCCGAGCATTCGGAAAGCCTGGCCCTCAAGCGCGCGAAGTTGATCGCCGGGGTCACCGGCGCGCACCTGCACCTGCTGGTGTGCGACCGCAAGCACGAGCACTCGGCGCTGTTGAGCCTGCTTAAATCCTCCCTGCAAGAGGATGGCTACAGCGTCACCACCGAGCAGGCCTGGAATGAGAGCCTGCACGAAACCATCATCGACGTGCAGCAGGCTGAAGGCTGTGGCCTGGTGATCAAGCAGCATTTCCCCGACAGCCCGTTGAAAAAGGCCCTGTTGACCCCGGCGGACTGGAAGTTGCTGCGCTACTGCCCAACGGCCGTGCTGCTGGTCAAGACCGCTACGCCGTGGGCTGGCGGGGTGATCCTGGCCGCGATCGATGTGGGCAACACCGATGGCGAGCACCGTTCGCTGCACAATTCGATCATCGATCATGGCTTTGATATCGCCAGCCTGGCCAAGGCGCAGCTGCATGTGATCAGCGCCCATCCGTCGCCCATGCTGTCGGCGGCGGACCCGACCTTCCAGCTCAAGGAGACCATCGAGGCGCGCTATCGCGAGCAATGCAAGGCCTTCCAGGCTGAGTTCGATGTGGACGATGCGCACCTGCATATCGAGGAAGGCCCGGCGGATGTGCTGATCCCGTTCGCGGCGCATAAATGGCAGGCGGCGGTAACCATCATCGGCACCGTGGCGCGCACCGGGCTTTCCGGGGCGCTGATCGGCAATACGGCGGAGGTGGTGCTGGATGAGGTGGAAAGCGACGTGCTGGTGCTCAAGCCGCAGGAGCTGATGGATCACTTGGAGGAACTGGCCACCCAGGCCTGACACGCAGGCCGGTGCTGGCTGGCTTCAAAGGTGGGAGCTTCATCAGTGCCCAAACGCGTCCTTGAGAAACCCCGGGGCGATATAGCGCTGGTAGTGGGCCTCGGACAAGATAAAGAACTCGCGGTCGATGGCGTCGCGCAAGTCCGGCAGGTTCCAGTCACGAAACTCCGGCAACAGCACCATGCCATAGGCTTCCAGGTTGGAAATCACCCGCGCGCCCCGGGCAATCAACTGATAGGCCCAGCAGTACTCGGACTGGTGCGGCACGAAGCGAATCTTGCGCTGCTCCAGCTGGCCGCGCAGGGTCTTGGGGTCGAAAATCTCCAGTTTGCCGGCCATCACCTGCACCAACAACTGCTCCAGGCGCAGCCACACTGCCCGTTTTTCTTCTTCGTTATAGCCATTCCACTGGATCACTTCGTGGTGGAAACGCTTGCAGCCACGGCACACGAGATCGCCGTAAACCGTGGAGCACAGGCCGACGCAGGGGGTCTTGATGGTTTGGTTGGACATGGGCAACGACACGCAAATCAGCGAAACAGTGCGCCATGTTAGCCCTTTGTCTAACCTTCATCACCCTGCAAACTTGGCGAGGCAACTTACCTTTAGAAATTTTTTGCCGTAGAATCATCCGGCCTTGTAAGGCGCCAATAATCCGCTGGAAGCTGTTTTCAAAGCGTCACGAGCACAGTCGTTCCTTCAGAACGGTGTTGGCGTGGGTTCGACCCGGTAGGTCAGGACCCTCGCCAACCCTCATCAGCTCCGTTCTGCAGGCGTAAAACTTTGAAAGCAGCTTCTGTGAGGAATGCCGGCAGCGCTGGCTTTGCGGCCCAAAAAGCCCCCGAGCGCATGTGTGCCGATCATTTCTGGATGAGCGTCCCGTGGGACCACTGATGAGGGTAATAACTGTGCTTGAAGCCTACCGCAAACATATCGAAGAGCGTGCCGCCCTGGGTATCGTTCCCCAGCCGCTTAACGCCGAACAAACCGCAGGCCTGGTCGAGCTGCTGAAAAATCCTCCGGCTGGCGAAGAAGAATTCCTCGTTGACCTGATCACCAACCGCATTCCACCAGGTGTTGACGAAGCTGCCTACGTCAAGGCCGGTTTCCTGTCTGCCCTGGCCAAGGGCGAAGCCACTTCCCCCCTGATCAGCAAGCAACGCGCTGTTGAACTGCTTGGCACCATGCAAGGCGGCTACAACATCGTGACGTTGGTCGAGCTGCTGGACGACGCCACCCTGGCACCTGTCGCCGCCGCCCAACTCAAGCACACCCTGTTGATGTTCGATGCGTTCCACGACGTCGCTGAAAAAGCCCGTAACGGCAACGAACACGCCAAGGCCGTAATCCAGTCCTGGGCCGACGGCGAGTGGTTCAAGAACCGTCCGACCCTGGCCGACAAGATCAGCCTGCGCGTGTTCAAGGTCACCGGCGAAACCAACACCGACGACCTGTCCCCTGCCCCGGACGCCTGGTCGCGCCCTGACATCCCGCTGCACGCCCTGGCCATGCTGAAAATGGCTCGCGAAGGCATCGTGCCGGACGAGCAAGGCAAGACCGGCCCGATGAAGCAGATCGAAGAGATGCGCGGCCAAGGCTTCCCGATCGCCTACGTCGGTGACGTGGTCGGTACCGGTTCGTCGCGTAAATCGGCGACCAACTCGGTCCTGTGGTTCTTCGGCGACGACGTTCCCTACGTGCCGAACAAGCGCGCTGGCGGCTTCTGCTTCGGCAGCAAGATCGCTCCAATCTTCTACAACACCATGGAAGATGCCGGCGCCCTGCCGATCGAATTCGACGTCACCAACATGAACATGGGCGACGTGATCGACCTGTACCCACATGCTGGCAAAGTCACCAAGCACAACAGCGACGAAGTACTGACCACCTTCGAAATGAAGACGCCAGTACTGTTGGACGAAGTCCGTGCCGGCGGTCGTATCCCGCTGATCATCGGCCGTGGCCTGACCGAGAAGGCTCGCGCCGAGCTGGGCCTGCCGCCTTCGACCCTGTTCAAGCTGCCGGAAGCACCGGCTGAAAGCACCAAGGGCTTCACCCTGGCGCAGAAAATGGTCGGCCGTGCCTGCGGCCTGGCAGAAGGCAAAGGCGTTCGTCCTGGCACCTACTGCGAACCGAAGATGACCACCGTGGGCTCCCAGGACACCACCGGTCCAATGACCCGTGACGAACTGAAAGACCTGGCGTGCCTGGGCTTCTCGACCGATCTGGTAATGCAGTCCTTCTGCCACACCGCGGCTTACCCCAAGCCGATCGACGTGACCACCCACCACACCCTGCCTGACTTCATCATGACCCGTGGCGGTGTATCGCTGCGTCCAGGCGACGGCATCATCCACAGCTGGCTGAACCGCATGCTGCTGCCGGACACCGTCGGTACCGGTGGTGACTCCCACACCCGTTTCCCGATGGGCATCTCGTTCCCGGCCGGTTCTGGCCTGGTCGCGTTCGCCGCAGCCACTGGCGTGATGCCACTGGACATGCCGGAATCGATCCTGGTGCGCTTCAAAGGCAAAATGCAACCTGGCATCACCCTGCGTGACCTGGTGCACGCCATTCCTTACTACGCGATCCAGGCTGGCCTGCTGACCGTAGAGAAGAAAGGCAAGAAAAACGCCTTCTCCGGCCGCATCCTGGAGATCGAAGGCCTGAACGACCTGACGCTGGAGCAGGCTTTCGAGCTGTCCGACGCCTCGGCTGAACGTTCGGCTGCCGGTTGCACCATCAAGCTGTCCAAGGACTCCGTCACCGAGTACCTGAACTCCAACATCACCCTGCTGCGCTGGATGATCGGCGAAGGCTACGGCGATGCACGCACCCTGGAACGTCGTGCTCAAGCGATGGAAGCCTGGGTTGCCAACCCGGAGCTGATGGAAGCCGATGCCGACGCCGAATACGCCGAAATCATCGAGATCGACCTGGCCGAAATCAACGAGCCGATCCTCTGCGCACCGAACGACCCGGACGATGCCCGTCTGCTGTCGAGCGTTGCCGGCGAGAAGATCGACGAAGTGTTCATCGGTTCGTGCATGACCAACATCGGTCACTTCCGCGCTGCCGGCAAGTTGCTGGAACAGGTCAAGGGTCAGCTGCCAACCCGTCTGTGGCTGTCGCCGCCGACCAAGATGGACGCTCACCAACTGACCGAAGAAGGCTACTACGGCATCTACGGCAAGGCTGGCGCGCGCATGGAAATGCCGGGCTGCTCGCTGTGCATGGGTAACCAGGCACGTGTAGAACCGAACTCGACCGTAGTGTCGACGTCGACCCGTAACTTCCCGAACCGTCTGGGTGACGGCGCGAACGTCTACCTGGCGTCCGCCGAGCTGGCGGCAGTTGCCTCCACGCTGGGTCGCCTGCCGACGGTTGAAGAGTACATGGGCTACGCAGCGAAACTGGACACCATGGCCAGTGACGTTTACCGCTACCTGAACTTCGACCAGATCGCTGAGTTCCGCAAGATCGCAGCCAGCGCCAACATCCCGGTGATTCAAGCCTAAGGGTGTGTTGACGTAAAAGGCGCCGCGTACCGCAAGGTACGCGGCGTTTTTTTTGCAAGCTGCAAACTACAAGCGACAAGCTGCAAGCCTCAAGCTTCAAGCCTCAAGCCTCAAGCCTCAAGCCTCAAGCTTCAAGCTTCAAGCTTCAAGCTTCAAGCTTCAAGCTTCAAGCCTCAAGCTTCAAGCTTCAAGCTTCAAGCTTCAAGCTTCAAGCTTCAAGCTTCAAGCTTCAAGCTTCAAGCTTCAAGCTTCAAGCTTAGAGCTTAGAGCTTAGAGCTTGTCGCTTGCAGCTTGCAGCTTGTAGCTTGTAGCTTGTAGCTTGCAGCTTGCAGCTTCTAGCTTGTGCTGGCCTCCAGCGCCAGTTGCACCGCGCCGTCGACGCTCAGGCCGCTGAGCAGCACCTGCGGCGCCAACGCCTCGGGCAGCCCCTGCAGCACCTCGCGGGCGTCATGCCGCACACGGGCCAGCACCAGGCGCTTGCCCTCCCCGCGCACCTGGGCAAAAAAACCTGCCAGTGCTTCGATACTGGTGCCGTCAAGGTCCGGCGACTCTTCCAGGCTCAGCACCACTGCGTCGACCGGAGACTGACGCATCAAGCGCAACGCCGCGCCCAGGATGCGCTCGGCATTCGCGAAAAACAGCGCCTCACTGGGCCGCACGATCAATACCCCGGGCACCGCCACGGCATCGGGATGGTGCAGGCGATCGACAAAGTCGTGACTGTTGCCCAGGCGCCCGAGCACCTGCAGGTCGGCTGAAGACATCTGGCGCAACATCAGCATCACACTGATTGCAACCGACACCAGCAAGCCATCCAGCACGCCGAGCACCAGCACGGCCGCCACCGCGCAGACCACCAGCAATCGATCGCGCCGCCAGATGAAATAACGCCCCAGGGGTTGCAGGCTCAAGCCTCGGCCCAAGGCATAGATGACGACGGCCGCCAGCACCGGCTCCGGGGTGAGCGCGACATAGGGCAACACCGTCAGCACAATCACCAGGATCACCAGCGCGGCGAAGATTCCCGCCAAGCGCGAGTAGGCACCGGCCGCCTCATTGGCCGAAGTCGCCGAGTAACCGGCACCCGCCGGCATGCCGTGGAACAGCCCGGACACCAGGTTGGCCGCACCGAGCGCGAGCAGATCACGGTTGGATGACACCCGGTCGCCATGCTTGAGGGCGAATGAGCTGATGGAACCGTAGGACTCGGCGTACAGGATCATCACCAGCGCAAACGCCAATTCCCCCAGGCGCAGCCAGTCGGCGAACGGCAACACCGGCAAATGCCCCAGCTCCAGGCGCAGGTCGATCATGCCGATCAGGGCCACGCCGTGGGCCTGCAGATTCAGGTATTGCCCGGCCGCGATGCCAAGCACCACGACCACCAGCCCGCCAGGCACGCGCGGCATGCGTGCACACACCCAGAGCAGCAGCAACGCCACCCCGGCCACCATGGCCGCCGGCCAGTTCCACTGTGGCAGTTGCTCGAGCAATTGCGGCAGGAAGCGGATCAGGTTGTTATCGGTCAGGTGCACGCCCACCACACTCGCCAACTGCTTGAGGATGATGGTCAGCGCCAGGCCGAAGGCAAAGCCACGCAACACCGGCTTGGCGATAAACGAGGTGACGCCGCCGAGCTTGAACAGCCCGGCCAGCAGGAAAAACACGCCGGTGACCAGCACCAGCCCGAACGCCAGGGACAGCCGCAGCGCCGGGTCATCTGCGGCCAGGCTGGACGTTGCGGCCGCCAACACCGCCGCCGAAGACGAGGTGGCCGAGACAATCGCAAAACGGCTGGTGCCGAACAGGCCGTAGCACACCAGGCCGGCGAACAAGGCAATCACCCCGGCCTGGGGCGGCAGCGCGGCGATACTCGAATAGGCCACGGCTTCCGGCAGCAGCAGGCCGGCAATCGATAAGCCGGCGAGCAGGTCCTGGGTACGGGTGGGCGGCGCAGCCACGGGAGTAGCAGGTTCAGTGTTCAAGCGGCCCGACCATCCTGGCAAATGAGGTGCGTCAGCTTAGCCTGCATTGAGGTTTTTCGAGCGCAAAAAAAAGCCGATTCGCGGTCTGCGCGAATCGGCTTTTTGGCGTGAGTCCCGCGGTCAGGACAGCAGCGAGTAAATCAACGCGGTAATCGCCACCAGGCCGACCGCCGTGACAAACACGTTGGACGCCTGCCCACGGTACTTGGCCATCGCCGGTACCTTGCGGATCGCGTACATCGGCATCAGGAACAGGATCGACGCGATGATCGGGCCGCCCAGGGTCTCGATCATGCCGAGGATGCTTGGGTTGAGCGTGGCGACGATCCAGCACACCACCAGCATGAACGCGGCGGTGATGCGGTCGAGAGTCTTCGCAGCCGGGCGCCGGCCGCTCTTGAGCACCAGGCCCTTGAGGCCT
This sequence comes from Pseudomonas aylmerensis, assembly GCF_001702265.1. Taxonomy (GTDB): domain Bacteria; phylum Pseudomonadota; class Gammaproteobacteria; order Pseudomonadales; family Pseudomonadaceae; genus Aquipseudomonas; species Aquipseudomonas aylmerensis. The sequence continues at coordinate 33,273 of NZ_MAUE01000040.1, read as the reverse complement.
TCGCTGGCACCGATGTAGTGACCGAGGAACGACTTGGCAATCGCCACGAACGCGATCAACGGTGCGGCGAACTCGATGGTCGGGTTGTTGAAGTGGTTGGCCAGGTACGACAGGATCGACAGGTTCTGCGCTTTCGCTTCGGCCAGTTGCGCCGGCGACAGGGTCAGCACGCAGCTGAACACGAAGAACAGCACCATCACCACCATCAACAGGTGCGCGCGCGACAGGATCTGCGAGCTGCGCTCATCGGCGTGGGCACCGTACTGGCGCTTCTGGTCCACCGCGAAGGCCGAGATGATCGGCGAGTGGTTGAACGAAAACACCATCACCGGGATCGCCAGCCACAGCGTATTGAGCAGCGCGGACGGCGCCGGCACCACACTGGCGGTGCTGAGGATGCCGCCCGTCCAGTGAGGGATCAGGTATACCGCCAGGAACAGCAAGGCGACGATAAACGGGTACACCATCAGGCTCATGGCCTTGACGATTACCTGCTCGCCGCACCGCACCACAGCCAGCAGGCCGAGGATCAGCACCAACGACAGGATCGCGCGTGGCGGCGGCATGATGTGCAGCTGATGCTCCATGAAGCTGCCGACGGTGTTGGTCAGCGCCACGCTGTAGATCAGCAGGATCGGAAAGATTGCGAAGAAGTACAGCAAGGTGATCAGCGCACCGGCGCGGATGCCGAAGTGCTCCTCGACCACGTCAGTGATGTCGGAGCCTTCGCGGCCGGACAGTACGAAACGGGTCAGGCCACGGTGGGCAAAGAACGTCATCGGGAAGGCCAGCACCGCCAGGATCACCAGGGGCCAGAAGCCGCCCAGGCCGGCATTGATCGGCAGGAACAAGGTACCGGCGCCAATGGCGGTGCCGAACAGGCCAAGCATCCAGGTGGTGTCCTGGCGGCTCCAGCTTGTGAGGGTTGCAGGTGTCGTTGCATAGCGTTCGTCGACGCTATTGGCCTGATCATTCATCCGGTCGGATCTCCGCATTTACATAGCCGGGACGAGTCAGAAAAACCTGACAGGCAGCGCCCCGACCATAGAAGGGGCGTGATTGTCCGGGATTCTCTTGAATAAGCAAAGACTTAGCTGAGGAACGGTTTGCCGGTGCAGCCGCTCCAGGGCCGCCCTGGGCGATGGTTGCCGGGAATGCTTAAACCGTTTCGAGCGATTGCAGCGTGCTATTCGTGAATGCAGCCAAGTCTTGGCGTATTAACTGGACTCGATGTATTTAGAGAACCTACCTACAACTCAATCAGACACTAACGACTATCTAAATAAAATAATAAGCACACCACCGCGACAATTGTTACATAAGCCTACACAGCCATTGAGTCACCGCCAAACTTGAAACTAATATCGCCCGCAGCCGTCCCGAAGAAAAACAACAACACCGCGCACTTAAAACAACAGGAGTTCGACCATGCGAAGACTTAACGCTGTATTTACCAGCCTGTTACTCAGCTGTTTTCTCATCCCGCACGCCAGTGCCACAGAACACGTGGTACCTGAAGCGGACATTCACGCGCTGGCGTCTTCGCCGCAATGGCTAACCACCAAAGTCTATATCGAAGGCGAGCCGGACAAGGACGTCAAGGCCAACTACCCCGGCGTCGTTGGCCTATCCATGTGGGACCCACTGCGCAATCGCTATGAGTTCTTCTACACCGACACCGGCCGCTCAAAGCATGCCGATGGCGGCGGCGGATACTTCATGGTCACGGGCGACCGCAAGACGCATATCCTGATCCCGGACCTCGGCCCGAACCGAACCATCGTCAGGCGCCTGGAGAAACTTGATAACAGCGAATTCACTTACTCTCGCGAAGTTCCGCGCGACATGATCCCCACACAACCTCCCGTACGCATTTATGTAGTACACGCTCCGTATAAAGGCCCAATCAAGACAGCCATGTCGAATTAATTAAACATTGATGTTTAGCACTCTTCCAAACAACAAAGAACAAGGTGCCCGACCATGAATAAACGCAACCCTCTTCGTTTGCTGTTAATACCTGCACTGCTGGCCGCCGCGCTGTTGCCCGCTGCAGCGACCGTTGCTGCGCCGCCAGAAAAAAATACGGCCATCACTGCCGAGAACGCGGTCATGTTGACCGTGTTTCTTAAACACGATCAATCGCGCCCTCTGGGCGAGCTGAAGACGCAACTGGCCAAACAAGCGTTTCACGCCGTATTCCCACCCGCCGGGGTGGAGGTGGTGAGTTGGAACATCACCATGGGCATCGGCCAGGTCGTCGTGCTGCGCCTGCCGGCCTCGCGCCTGGCAGAGGTCAACCTGGCAATCGAAAACAGCGCGTGGGGGGTGTACACCACGGAATTTTTCCCCACCTACAACTTCATGCCCATCGCACAAGCCGAGCAGGACAAGGCGCGACGCAGCGCCCCGCAGTGATCGCCTGAGCGCTGCTGCGCCCCGAATGCGGCCAGGGGCGCAAAACGTGCGACCTCCGGGGACTAATACATTCCCGCACAAATCTATTTTAGAATGGCGCCCGTTGCTGTAGTTTTCATACAGCACCCGCCATTCTTCCTGTGAGCCCCGCCATGCCTCGCGTCTCCCGCAAACAAGCCGAACTCAACCGTGAAATCATCGTCGAGGCCGCCACGCACCTGTTTCGTGAGCGTGGGTTGCACGGCATCACCCTGTCGGATGTGATGGCCGCGGCCGGCCTGACCCACGGCGGCTTCTACGGCCACTTCGCGTCCAAGGAAGCCTTGGCCACGGAGGCCTGCCAGCAGGCCTTCGAGCACGCGAACCTGGGCTGGCAGGAAAAGATCCGCACCAGCGAAGATCGGCAAGCGGCGCGCCAGGCAGTCCTGGCCCCCTATCTGTCGGCGGCCCACCGCGACAACCCGGGTGACGGCTGCCCGATTTCAGCGTTCACCCCGGATATGTGCCACGAGCCCGCCGACACAGCGCTGCAGCACACTTTCATAGACGGGGTCGAAAAGTCGCTGGAGATCTTTGCCCAGCTTCAGGATGAGGATCGCCAGGCGATGCTGGCGAAATACGCGATGATGATCGGCGCCGTCACTCTCGCCCGTGCGACACGCGGCAATCAGCTGTCGGACGAATTCCTTGAGGCCGTACGAAACACCTTGTTGCCCGTTGACAGCCCCGCGCCTGTCCCAGCATGATCGGGCCATGAACCTGATCGCGCAGTACCTCACCCGTACCACCACCACGACCGCTCAAGGCGGGTCGCGCGGTGGCTGTGGGTGCTTGAACTAAACATCCGCAGATTCAACCCAAGGCCCCGCCAGCAATGGACGGGGCCTTTTTATTGCTCCGCCACCTGGCAATCACAAGGAGCAACACCATGGCTGACGCCCTGCTGATCATCGATATGCAAACCGGCCTGTACGATGGCCCAGAAAAACCCTTCGAACGCGAGCGGGTGCTGGATACCATCAATCAGCTGATCCAGCGCGCACGCGCGGCCCATGCGCCGATCTTCGTGGCCCGCCACACCGGTCCGGCGGGTTCTCCAATCGCCGCAGGCAGCCCGTTCTGGCAGCTGTGGCCTGCGCTGGACGTCGATGCGGCCCGCGATCAGCTCTTCGACAAGACTCGCCCGAGTTGCTTCCTCGGCACCGACCTGGCGCAGCAACTGCACGCCGCGCAGGTCAAGCAACTGGTGATCGCCGGAATGAAAACCCAATTCTGCATCGACACCACGTGCCGGGTGGCCGTGGAGCTGGGCTTTGGCGTGGTACTGCCGGAAGACGCGCACACTTGCATGGACACCCCGGCGCTGAAGGCCGAGGCGATTATCGAGCACCACAACGCCACGCTGGCGGGCGCCTTTGGACAGCGGGTGAAAGCGGCCGAGGTCAGTTTCTGAACCGGCACGCGCTCGCCTCCGACCCTGCATTTTTTCTGACGCGGCGAAACGATATTACTTACAAATCGCGCATACTCATCCCTTCAAACCCTTCAGGAAGAGCGTTCCGATGACCACCACTGTTCTGGTCCTGGTTGAAACCATCAACGAATACCTGCAAATCATCGAGAGCAATGACTTTCATGTGATCCTCGCGCCGACACCGGCCGAACGTGCCCAGGCCATCAAGGCCCATGGCGGACAGATCAAGGCGGTGCTGACGCGCGGCCCACTGGGGTTGTATGCCGAGGAAATCGCCGCCCTGCCGCTGCTGGAGATCATCTGCGTGATCGGCGCCGGCTACGAACACGTGGACCTGCAGGCCGCGAGCAACCGCGGCATCGTGGTAACCAACGGCGCCGGGGTCAACGCGCCGTCGGTGGCCGACCACGCCATGGCGCTGCTGCTGTCGCTGGTACGCGGCATCCCGCAGACCGATGCGGCGGTGCGGCGCAGCGAGTGGCCCAAGGTGATGCGCCCGTCCCTGGGTGGCAAGCAACTGGGGATTCTCGGGCTCGGCGCCGTAGGCCTGGAAATCGCCAAGCGCGCAGCCCTGGGTTTCGGCATGGAAGTGAGTTACCACAACCGCCAGCCGCGCGATGATGTGGACTACACCTACTGCGCCACCGCAGTGGAGCTGGCGCGCAACTCGGACTTCCTGATCCTGGCCACGCCCGGCGGCGCCAGCACTCGCCACCTGATCGACCGCAATGCCCTCGACGCCCTGGGCCCCAACGGTTACCTGGTGAATATTGGCCGCGGCAGCGTGGTGGTCACCGCCGACCTGGTCGCGGCCCTTGAGCAGCGCCGTATCGGCGGCGCCGCGCTGGACGTGTTCGACGACGAGCCGAAGGTGCCCGACGCCCTCAAGCGCCTGAGCAATACCGTGCTCACCTCACACGTGGCCGGCCTGTCGCCCGAAGCCGCCCACGACACCGTGCAGCGCGTGGCCGACAACCTGGTGGAATACTTTGCCGGTCGCCCGGTGCTCACGCCGGTGACCCTGCCAGCGCCCGAAAAATGACCGATCAGGCACGCTGATTATCGTCCAACACGCTAACCTATTAAGCCGCCCCGACCTTGTCGCTGGGCGGTGGTGCGCATTAGATTAGGAAATAGTCCGAGGCCTTTAGAATAAGCAGAAGGGATAAGCATGGCGCTGAACGACCAATCGACCCAGATTCGCCCAGGCGAAGAACTTGATGCCAGCCTGATCGATCCCTACCTCAAGGCCCATATCCCGGGCCTGAGCGGCACGCCCACGATCAGCCAGTTTCCGGGTGGTGCGTCGAACCTGACCTACCTGCTGGAATACCCCGGCCAGGAATTCGTGCTGCGCCGTCCACCGTTTGGCCACAAAGCCAAGTCCGCCCATGACATGGGCCGCGAATACCGCATTCTCAACCAGCTCAAAGATGGCTTCCCGTATTGCCCCAAGGCGTACGTGCATTGCACCGACGAGGCGGTGATCGGTGCCGAGTTCTACGTGATGGAGCGCGTCAACGGCATCATCCTGCGCTCCGACCTGCCAGCCGAACTGGGCCTGGACGCGACCAGGACCGAGGCACTGTGCAAGAGTTTTATCGACAAGTTCGTCGAACTCCACCAGGTCGACTACAACGCCTGTGGCCTGGCCGACCTCGGCAAACCCGAAGGCTACGTCGAGCGACAGATCCGTGGCTGGAGCGACCGCTACGAAAAAGCCCTGACCCCCGACGCGCCGAGCTGGGAAAGGGTCCGCGCCTGGCTCAACGACAAGATGCCGGCCGACCACCCGACCTCGAGCATCGTGCACAACGACTACCGCTTCGATAACGTGATCCTCGACCCTCATAACCCGATGCAGATCATCGGCGTGCTGGACTGGGAACTGACCACCCTCGGCGACCCGCTGATGGACCTGGGCAACACCCTTGCCTACTGGATCGAGGCCGGCGATCCCGCGCCCGTGCAACTGATGCGCCGCCAGCCGAGCAACGCCCCCGGCATGCTTACCCGCCGCGAGTTCGTCGATTACTACGCTGAACGCGCCGGGATCCAGATCGACAATTTCGATTTCTACTACACCTACGGCCTGTTCCGCCTGGCCGGCATCGTGCAGCAGATCTACTACCGCTTCTTCCATGGCCAGACCCAGGACAAACGCTTTGCGCAGTTCATCCACATGAACAAGCTGCTGGAGCAGATGAGCCTGAATGTCATCGGCAAATCCGCGCTCTGATTGCACATAACAAGGAATCCCCATGTCCAAGACCAACCTGTTCGACCTCGACGGCAAGATCGCTTTTGTGTCCGGCGCCAGCCGTGGCATCGGTGAGGCCATCGCCAAGTTGCTGGCCCAGCAAGGCGCCCACGTGATCGTCTCCAGCCGCAAGCTGGAGGGCTGCCAACACGTGGCGGACGCGATCATCGCCGACGGCGGCAAGGCCACGGCCATTGCCTGCCACATCGGTGAAATGGAGCAGATCACCCAGGTCTTCGCCGGCATTCGCGAGCAGTTCGGGCGCCTGGATATCCTGGTGAACAACGCCGCCACCAACCCACAGTTCTGCAACGTGCTGGACACCGACCTCGGCGCGTTCCAGAAGACCGTCGACGTGAACATTCGCGGCTACTTCTTCATGTCGGTGGAAGCCGGCAAGCTGATGCGCGAAAACGGTGGCGGCAGCATCATCAACGTGGCGTCGATCAACGGCATTTCGCCGGGCGTGTTCCAGGGCATCTACTCGGTGACCAAGGCCGCCGTGATCAACATGACCAAGGTGTTCGCCAAGGAGTGCGCGGCGTTCGGCATTCGGTGCAACGCCCTGCTGCCGGGCCTGACCGACACGAAGTTCGCCTCGGCGCTGGTGAAAAACGATTCGATCCTGAAAATGGCCCTGGCGCAGATCCCGCTCAAGCGCGTGGCGGCCCCCAGCGAAATGGCCGGCGCGGTGCTGTACCTGGCCAGCGATGCGTCCACCTACACCACCGGCGTGTCGCTGAATGTGGACGGCGGTTTCCTGTCCTGATCAAGCATTCGGCGGTTGCTGCCGAAAACTCACCGCCAGGCGGTTCCAGCCACTGATGCTGGACACCGCCATGGTCAGGTCCACCAGTTCCTGCTCGCTGAATTCCAGACGCACTGCCGCGAACAGCTCATCTGAAACGCTGGAAGTCGGCAGCGACGCCACCGACTCGCTCCAGGCCAACGCGGCCTTCTCCCGCGCCGTGAAAAACGGCGAATCGCGCCACACGCACAGGGCAAACAGACGTCGCTCAGTCTCACCGCGCTGACGCGCCGCCATTGAGTGCATGTCGGTGCAAAACCCACAGTGGTTGAGCTGCGAGACGCGAATCTTGATCAGCTCCAGCAACGACTGTTCGATGGACAGGCCAAAGATCGCTGCCTCCAGCACGAGCATGCCCTTGAGCGCTTGCGGCGAAGCGGTGTAGTAATCCAGACGAGGTTCCATGGGGTGGCTCTCAGGCAGCGAATGCAATCACAACCTAGCCTAGAGCCCTTAAGGCATAAGCCCTATAGCCAATCCGGTGGTTTACGCAGAGACCATTTTGAGCGCGCCCCGCGAGCGAGTAGTCTTGGCGCAGATTGAATGCTCCTGGGTGAAACATGGAACTGCACATCGTGATCCACGGCCGCAAGGATCTGGCCGAACAGTTGTACCAGCAGTTGCGTGAAGCCATCGGTTCCGGACGCCTGGCCGCCGGTGCGCAATTGCCGCCCAGCCGCTTGCTCGCCGAACAATTGGGCGTGTCACGCAAGACCGTCTCGGACACCTACGCGACCCTGACCTACGAAGGCCTGCTGGTCGGCAAGACCGGCCGTGGCACCTTCGTCAACGCCCGCGCACCGCAGACCGAACGCCTGCAAACCGGCGCCGACCTGGCCTGCGCTGCCAACCTGGCGACCTGGCAGGCGCTGCCCTCGCCCATGCGCCACCCCACGCGCGACAGCACCTTGCGCTACGAATTTATCGGCGGCGCCACCAGCCGCCATCAGTTTCCGCAGGATGAATGGCGACGTTGCACCCAGGACGCGCTGCGGCGCATCGCACAGAACAGTGGGTTCTACAGCCAGCCCGAAGGCTTGCCGGCACTGCGCAGTGCCATCGCCGGGCACATTGCGTTTTCACGCGGGGTCAACTGCCGTGACACCGACATCATCGTCACCAATGGCGCGCAGCAGGCCCTGGACCTGATCGCGCGGGTGGTGCTGGAACCGGGCAGCATTGTCGCCATGGAAGACCCGGGCTACAGCCCCGCGCGCCAGTTGTTCATGGCCATGGGCGCGAGCGTCGCGAGTGTGCCGGTGGATGCGCAAGGGATTCAGGTCGAGCAGATCCCGGCCGGCACGCGCCTGATCTACGTCACGCCGTCGCACCAATTCCCGCTGGGCATGCCCATGAGCCTGCCGCGCCGGGAAGCCTTGTTGGCACGGGCGCTGGAACTGGGCGCGATCATCATCGAGGACGACTACGACAGCGAATTCCGCTACGAAGGCCGGCCCACCGATTCGCTGCAGAGCATGGACACCCGTGGCCTGGTGACTTACGTCGGGACCTTCTCGAAAACCCTGTTGCCGGAGCTGCGCCTGGGTTATGCGGTGCTGCCACCGGCGATCTACGGCGCGGTGCTCAAGGCCAAGCAATTGACCGACCAGCACAGTTCGACCCTGCCCCAGTGGGCGCTGGCCAAGTTCATCAGCGAAGGCTACCTGCTCAAGCACATTCGCCGCTGCCACACGGTGTACGCCGGGCGCCGCGAACGCATCCTGCAACGCCTGGCGGGCGACCTGTCGCCGTGGTTCGAAGCGGTGCCGACCGTGGCCGGGTTCCACATGGCGGCGCTGTGCAAAGTGCCGGTGAATATCGCGCTGCTGATGCAGTTGGCGCGCCAGGTGGAAGTGGGCCTGTACCCGCTCGACGTGTTCTTCCACGACGCGCCGGTACGCCCGGGCCTGATCATCGGTTTTGGGGCGATCGAGACGCTGGACATCGACCCGGCCCTGGACAAGGTGCGCGACATTCTCCAGCAGATTGGCTAGCGGCTTTTCCGCCGGATTGGACATTGGTGCTGGCGCAAACAGGCTCTAGCCTGTGCACTCCCCCAGACTCTGGAGACCCTCGCCATGACCGAATGCGCCTTCAACACTGTTCATGTCCGCGCGGCTGCCGGGCGCTCGACGCAACTGGGCCAGCGCCTGGGGCAGATCGCCGAAGCCGTGCGCAGCGCCCCTGGTTGCCTCGACTATGCCGTACAACGCAGCCAGCAAGACCCCGACCTGTGGACCGTCAAGGGCCGCTGGGCGTGTGCTGCGCAGCTCTTGGCGCACTTCGAGCTGCCGGCCCTGCAAGGCTTTATCGCGCTCACCGCTGAACAACTGGCCAGCCGCCTGCACTTCGACCATTGAGCGATTGGTCTCCTGGCCTTTGCCAGGATTGGTCATTGGTCAGCCGGGGCACGCGGCGTAGGGTGAAGAGGTCTCGAACTTCTCGGAAACTTCGCCATGAAACGACTGCTCGCCACCACCCTGATGCTCGCCTCCTTCAGCGCCTTCGCCCATGAACCCGTGTACAACCAGGAATCGATCAAGGTGCTGCAGGAGCACGCCCTGACCAATGTGCCCGGCAAGAAAACCATCATGCTCACCGTCGACTACGCCCCCGGCCAGGCCACCGTGCCGCATAGCCACACCGGCACCGCCGTGGCCTATGTGCTGGAAGGCGCGATCACGTCGCGAGTGAATGATGAGAAGGCCGTGACCTACAAGGTCGGCGAGTCGTTCTACGAGCCGGCCGGATCGCGGCACTTTGAATCGAGCAATGCCAGCCAGACCCAGCCAGCCAAGCTGCTGGTGGTGATGGTGCTCGATGACAAGGCCGAGGTGCTGACGCCGCTGAAGCAATAATCCGCCCCGCCACTGCAGGCGCTGGCGAGCCGGCGCCTACAGGTTCAGCCGGGTTCAGGGGCGCTTGAACTGGCGGCGCAGGTCTTCGATCCGGGGCCGGCACGCGCAGCCTTCGAGGTGGTCGTTGACCATGCCCATCGCCTGCATCAGCGCGTACATCGTGGTCGGCCCGACGAAGGTCCAGCCGCGCTTCTTCAACGCCTTGGACAAACGCACCGATGCCGGTGAAGTCGGGTTGCCGGTCCAGTACGCCATGTCGACCACGGCCGGACGCTCCGTCTCGTCGGGCTCGAACGCCCACAACCAGCGCGCCAGCGAACCGGTCTCGTCGACCAGTTCACACGCCCTGCGCGCATTGTTGATGGTCGAGACGATCTTCGCGCGATTGCGCACGATGCCTGGGTCCTGCATCAGTCGCTCGATATCGGCCTCGCCATACTGCGCCACCCGGCGAAAATCAAAGCCTTCGAATGCCACGCGAAACTGCTCGCGCTTGCGCAGGATGGTGATCCAGGCCATGCCCGCCTGAAAGCCTTCCAGGCAGATTTTTTCATACAGCTGGATGTCATCCGCCACCGGCACGCCCCACTCATGGTCGTGGTAACGCGGGTACTGCGGCGCAGCCGTGCGCCAACTGCAGTGGGTCTGCCCGGTTGCATCCGTGGTCAGTCCGGGTTTATCCATCCATCACCTCCAAAGCCAAGCGGCGGATGATAAGCGAAAAAAATTCCCCTCCGCCAACCGCTCAAGCATCGGTGTTGGCGACCAACTGGTCAGACCGGGACTTGTCAACCGTCCAAGAATGACTTGTTATTTCAAAAAAACCCGGCGTAGACTGGCCGCGCACTGGACTTACCGGTATGACCACAACAATTAAGCCCTGGAACCACCAGGGCACCGAATAGAGATCCCTCCCATGCTCAGATGGTGCTCGCGTTCGATTTTCCTGCAAGTCGTGATTGGCCTGGCTCTAGGCATAATCTGCGGCCTCGCCCTTCCCGAATTCTCCTCGCAACTCAAACCCCTGGGAGACGGCTTTATCAAGCTGATCAAAATGCTGATTGGCCTGATTGTGTTCTGCGTGGTGGTCAGCGGTATTTCCGGTGCCGGCGACTTGAAGAAAGTCGGGCGCATCGGCCTCAAGTCGGTGATCTACTTTGAAGTCCTCACCACCGTCGCGTTGGTGATCGGCCTGATCATGGCCTTCAGCACCGGGATCGGCACCGGCGCCAATATCCACCTGGAGCAGTTGTCCTCCGCCGGCCTCAATGAACTGGCGGACAAGGGCCAGCATATCCGTGGCACCAGCCAGTTCCTGATGGACCTGATCCCCAACTCGGTGATCGGCGCCTTCGCAGACAACAATGTGCTGCAGGTGCTGCTGTTCTCGGTGTTGTTCGGCAGCGCCCTGAACCTGGTTGGCGAAGCCGCTTCCGGCATCTCGCGGCTGATCAACGAGCTGAGCCATATCATCTTCCGCATCATGGGCATGATCGTGCGCCTGGCCCCCATCGGCGTATTCGGCGCGATCGCCTTCACCACCAGCACCTACGGCCTGGATTCCCTGCAACACCTGGGCAGCCTGGTCGGCCTGTTCTACCTGACGTGCTTTGCCTTCGTCGCCGTGATCCTCGGCCTGGTCATGCGCCTGTCGGGGCTGCGCATGCTGCCGCTGCTCAAGTACCTGCGCGAAGAGCTGCTGATCGTGATGGGCACCGCCTCCTCCGACGCCGTGCTGCCACAGATCATGCGCAAGCTCGAACACCTGGGCATCGGCAGCTCCACCGTGGGCCTGGTGATTCCGACCGGGTACTCGTTCAACCTCGACGGTTTCTCGATCTACCTGACCCTGGCCATCGTGTTTATCGCCAACGCCACCGGCACGCCGCTGTCGATGACCGACTTGCTGACCATCCTGCTGGTGTCGCTGATCACCTCCAAAGGCGCCCACGGCATCCCCGGCTCCGCGCTGGTAATCCTCGCAGCGACGCTGACGGCGATCCCGGCGATTCCGGTGGTCGGCCTGGTGCTGGTGCTGGCGGTGGACTGGTTCATGGGCATCGGCCGCGCACTGACCAACCTGATCGGCAACTGCGTCGCCACCGTGGCCATTGCCCGTTGGGAAAAAGACATCGATATCCAGCGCGCGAACAAAGTGCTCGACGGCCAGCAAGGCTATGCCTTCCAGGCCAAGAAGCCGGTATTGCCCGCGCACCAGGAGTTCTGACCGGTTTCATCAGCGGCACCGTTCAAATGTGGGAGCGGGCTTGCTCGCGAAAGCGCTGGGTCAGTCACAGATGTATTGACTGAATAACCGCATTCGCGAGCAAGCCCGCTCCCACAGTCAAGAGTCGCCATGCTCGCTAATGTATTCGCAACATAAAGGAGAGGTAGACGTGATCAGCACCTCAACCGTCGTCAATTCAGTCGTCGAAAAACTTCGCGCCGCCCTGGCGCGGGGCCAGTGGCGCCGGGGCGAAATGCTCCCCGGCCAGCGTGAACTGGCCGAACAGATGGGCATCAGCCGCCCGAGCCTGCGTGAAGCCGTGATCGTGCTGGAAACCCTCGGCCTGGTGCGTTCCATGCCCGGCAAAGGCGTGGTCGTGCTGGAAACCAGCGTCAGCGATCCACAGTCCAGCGACGCCGTGGCCGACGCCAGCCTCGAAGACATCCTGCAACTGCGCTACACCCTCGAACCCTTCATCGTCGGCCTGGTGGCGCAGTCGATCAGCAGCAAGGAAGTCGGGCAACTGCGCCTGACGCTGATGGACATGCGCGAAGCCCTCGATGCCGGTGACGCCGAAGCGGGCATGAACGCCTACATCGGCTTCCACGAGGAATTGTTCGCCCTCACCTCCAACCCGATCTTCCAGAACGTGGTGCAGCAAACCAGCAACGCGCTCAAGCAAAGCGCCCAGGTGCTGCGCAACTCGCCGGAACACCTGGCCGAACGCCTGCAGGAAAACGAGGCGGTGGTGCGCGCCATCCGCAACAAGAACAGTGCCCTGGCCAGCGCCGAAATGCGCCGGCATATCCTGCAGGAAGGCCTGCGCATGGGCATTCGCCTGAACATCCCGGACGACCACCTGGGCAGTTGATTTTTTGGAGACCGGCCATGAACGCCCACGCCTTGCAACGCGACCCCGTCCTGCCCACCCTGCGCCTGGTGGCCGGCAAGAAGCCCTCGGTGGATGACATCTACCCACGGCTGTTCGATGCCATCCTCGAGCAACGCATCGCCCCGTCCAGCCGCTTTACCGAAGAAGGCCTGGGCGAGACCTTTGGCGTGAGCCGCAGCGTGATTCGCCGGGTGCTGGCCAAGCTGTCCCACCAGCAAGTGATCATCCTGCGCCCCAACCAGCGCGCCCAGGTCGCCGCGCCAGATGGCCAGCAGACCCGGCAAATCCTCGAAGCCCGGCGCATGACTGAAATCACCGTGGTGCAACTGGCCTGCGCCCAGGCAACGCCTGGGCAGATCCGCCAGCTGCGCGAGCTGATTGCGCGCGAGCGCGACTGTATCGAGCGTGATCAACGTGGCCCGGCGATTCGTTTGTCCGGCGAGTTTCACCTGCAATTGGCTGCGATGGCCGGCAACGCGCCGCTGGCGCAGTTCCTCAACAGCCTCGTGCCGTTGACGTCGTTGATCATCGCCCAGTACGAAGCGCAGGCCTGCACGTACTGCGCGTGGGAGGAGCATGTGGCGATTGTCGATGCAATTGAGCAGCGCGACACGGACACCGCAGTGCGCTTGATGACCGAGCATCTGGATCACCTGGAAACCAAGCTGCTGCAACTCAACTGAACGCGGCGAGCGGTTGTCACCTGAGGGCGAATAATTGATAATCGCTCTCATTCCCGCCCAGACAGTTACAACATGCCGCCAGCCACGCCCCTCACCTCTTCCGACGCTTCGACCCTGCGTGAGCAGATCCTGAGGCAGTTGTTTGGCGACCACCATGGCTGGCTGCTCGACCGTCTGCGCGCCCGCCTGGGCTGCCGTCATGATGCCGCCGACATGGCCGCCGAGACGTTTGTCCAAGTCGTTGCCCTGCCCGCGCCGCAAACCATTCGCGAACCGCGCGCGCTGCTGACCACCATTGCCAAGCGGCTGATCTACGACACCTGGCGTCGCCGCGACCTGGAACGCGCCTACCTGCAAGTGCTGGCCGCCCAGCCCGAAGCGGTGGAGCCTTCACCGGAGGAGCACGCCCTGACCCTGGAAAGCCTGATGGCCGTGGATGCCTTGCTGGATGGGTTGTCGCCGCGTGCGCGCACCGCGTTCCTGTGCAGCCAGATCGATGGCATGAAGTACGCCGACATTGCTGCGCTGCTGGGCGTGTCGACGATTCGCGTGCGCCAGTACGTGGCCAAGGGGCTGCGCCTGTGCTGCCGCGAGTTGCTGGAATCATGAGTTCGCGCGCCGCCCTTGAACAAGCTATCGAGTGGAGTGCCTGCCTGCGCGATGAATCGCTGCTGCCCAGTGAGCGCCATGCGTTCGAGCATTGGCTGCAGGCCGATCCGCTGAATGCCCAGGCCTGGAATACCGTGCAAAGCCATGTGCAACGCAGCCTGGCGCCGGCCCATGACGCACAGGCCCGCCGCGCCTTGCAAGCACCGCGCCCCAGTCGTCGTCAATTGCTGCGCGGCGCCTTGGCCGTCTCCGGACTCGGAGTGGTCACCCAGGCGCTGCGCCAGCCAGGCATGCCACTGGCGGAATTCGGCGCCGACCTGCGCACCGGCACCGGCGAGCGGCTGAACACATGGCTGGCAGATGGCAGCCACCTGGTACTCGATGCACAAAGCGCGGTGGATATCGATTGGCGCACGGACGAACGCCGGCTGTTGCTGCGCGCCGGCAAGATCATCCTCGACATCCACCACGAGCCACGCCCCTTCAACATCAGCACCCCGTTTGGCCAGGTACAGGGCAATGGCACACGGCTGATGGTGGCGGCATACGCCTCATTCAGCCACGTCTGGGCCCTGGGGCCGGACGTGCACATCACCACCCGCCGTGGCGCGCAACTGACGCTCAAAGCGGATCAGGGCGCACGCTTCAACGACAGCATTGAACGCCTGGCCGCCAACCACAGCGGCGAAAGCAGCTGGCAGGACGGCTGGCTCAACGTGCAGGACTGGGCACTGGGCGACGTCATCGCCGCGTTGAAACCGTACCGGCGCGGCGTGCTGCGCGTCAGCCCGAGCGCTGCGCCGATGCGCGTCTCCGGCGTGTTCTCCCTCGACCACAGCGACCGCGCCCTCGCCGCCCTGGCGCAAACCATGCCGCTGCGCATCCAGCGTTATGGCGAGTGGTGGGTCAGCGTCGACCGCGCCTGAATTATTTTTTCATCCGCCTATATCGCTTTTTCATGCTCGCTGGACATACCCCATGAACCGCCCACGAATGCGGACCGCCAATGGAGCCCTCGTTATGTCCCGCTGCACCCGTACCCTCTTTCCGCTAGCCCTGCTGGTGGCCCCCCTGGGCCTGGCCCACGCCGCCAATTTCGACTTGCCGCCCGCGGGGCTGGCGACCACCCTGGGCCGCATCGCCCAGCAAAGCGCGCGTGAAATCGTGTATGAACCGAGCCTGGTGTCCGGCCTGCAAGCGCCCGCGGTACGCGGTGACATGAGCACTGAGCAGGCCTTGAGCCGCGCCCTGTCAGGTTCCGGCCTGGGCCTGGACACCACCGAAGGCGGCGTATTGACGCTCAAGCCCCTGCCCTCCGGCACCCTCAACCTGGGCGAGACCAGCATCAACGCCAACACGTTCGACAGTGAAGAGAACGGCGACAACAGCTATGTGGTCAAGCGCGGCCGTGGCGCAACCAAGACCGATACGCCACTGGCCGAAGTTGCGCAGTCGATCTCGGTGGTGTCGCGCAAGCAGATGAATGACCAGGCCGTACAGGACGTCAGCCAGGCGGTGCGCTACACCCCCGGTATCTATGGCGAATACACCGGCAGCAACAACAGCCGCGAGCAGTTTCGCGTGCGCGGCTTTTCGCCCTACGTGTTCCAGGATGGCCTGATGCTGCCGTATGGCGAAAGTGGCCAGGGCAGCGTGTCCGAGCCCTACGGCCTGCAAAGCGTGGAAGTGCTGCGCGGCCCCAGCTCGATGCTGTATGGCCAGAGCCGTCCCGGTGGCTTGATCAACCTCACCAGCAAACTGCCGACCACCACGCCCTTGCATCAGTTGCAGGTTCAAGGCGGCAGCCATGACCTCAAGCAACTGGGCTTCGACTTCAGCGGCCCGCTGGACGACCAGGGCGTGTGGAGCTACCGGCTGACCGGCCTGGTCAAGGACAGCGGCACCCAGGTCGAACACGTCGACAACAACCGCAACTTCATCGCCCCCGCGCTGACCTGGCGCCCTAACGATGACACCTCGCTGACCCTGCTTGCCCAATACCAGCGCGACTGGGGCGGCACCACCGAGCAATACTACCCGCAAAAAGGCTCGCAGCAGGGTTCGCCCTGGGGCCACATCGGCAGCGACACGCTGCTGGGCGATCCGGATTACGATCAGCTGCGCCGCGAAAGCTTCCAGCTCGGCTACCTGTTCGAGCACCATCTGAACGACACCTGGACCCTTCGCCAGAACCTGCGCTGGAGCAAGGTAAACATCCAGAACCGCTCGGCGTTCAACAACGGCTATGCCAGCGCCACCAGCCCGGTGCTCAATCGGCTGGCCTCCGACATCAAGCGCAACATCCAGATCTTCAACGTCGATAACCAGGCGCAGGCGCGCTTCAACACCGGTGCGTTGGAGCATACCCTGCTGATGGGCCTGGATTTCCGGCGCAACGCGCTGGACAACGACGTGGTCAACGGCACGTTCAGCCCGATCAACCCGTACAACCCCACTTACGGCGGCAGCGTCAGCGGCCAGTACGTGGGTCGCGACATGTACCAGACCCAGAAGCAGACCGGCGTCTACCTGCAGGACCAGATCAAGCTGGATAGCTGGATCCTGACCCTCGGCGGTCGCTACGACTGGGCCACGTCCACCAGCGACTTCCGCCCGGACCGCGCGACGCCACGCGACCGCGTGATCAAGCAGGACGATGAAAAAGGCACCTGGCGCGCGGGGCTCGGCTACCTGTTCGACAACGGCGTGATGCCCTACGTCAGCTACTCGCAATCGTTCGACCCGACGCTCAATACCAGCGTCAGCGCGACCACACCGATCTTCAAGCCGACCGAAGGCGAGCAATATGAAGCCGGCGTGAAGTACCAACCGCCGGGCCAGGACAGCTTTATCACCGCGTCGGTCTACACCCTGACCCAGAAGAATCTCACCACGGCCGACCCGCTCGACATGCGCAATACCGTGCAGATCGGCGAAGCGCGCAGCCGTGGCTTCGAGTTGGAAGGCAAGGCGGTACTGAACCGCAACCTGTCGCTGATTGCCTCTTACACCTACACCGACAGTGAAATCACCCAGAGCGGCTACGTGACCTCGGCCTACACCGATAAAGGCTACGAACTGCCCTTCACCCCGCGCCACCGGGCGTCGGCGTGGCTGGACTACACCCTCGATGACGGCCCGTTCACCGGCCTCGGCCTGGGCGCCGGCGCACGCTACACCGGCGTGTTGTGGGGCAGCTCCGCCGTCTCCACCACCGCCGCACGCGACCGTATCCAGAGCGGCAACGTCACCGTGTTCGACGCCGCCGTGCATTACGACCTGGGCAAGCTGGCCAATGATTTGAAAGGCACCCGCGTCGCGCTGAATGCCAGCAACCTGTTCGACAAGGACTACATCACCGCCTGCACCAACACCACCGCGTGCTACTACGGCCCACGGCGCAATGTGACCGCGACGCTGACCTACGACTGGTAAGGCAGCCGCTGACAACCGATGGCGAAGGCCCGCGCCATCGGGTTTGCCCTCAAGTCGGCAGCAAGGGGCGCTGGATCAACAGCACGTGGCGTCGCGAAGAGTCGCTGCGCCACACCCGACTGCAGGCGCTTGCGGCCTCAGGTTTGCTCGCGCTCGATCCACTTGGCCACGGTAGGCGCCGTATAGTCGCGCACTGCCGCCAGTAAACGCTCCACGTTCGGTTCGACAATCAACATGTCGCGGTGCACCGGCTTCAAAAACGCCTCGCTGACCACGTTGTCGAGGAAGGCGGCCAAGCCATCGTAAAACCCGTTGATGTTCAACAGTGCGCAAGGCTTGGCGTGCTGGCCCAGTTGCGCCCACGTCCACACCTCAAACAACTCTTCAAACGTGCCGATGCCTCCAGGCAATGCGATAAAGCCGTCGGACAGATCCGCCATCAGCGCCTTGCGCTCGTGCATGGAACCGACGATCCGCAGGTCTGCCAGGCCGGTGTGGGCCAGCTCCTTATCGGCCAGGAACGCCGGCATGACACCAATCACTTCACCGCCACTGGCCAGCGCCGCGTCGGCCACCGCGCCCATCAAACCCACCGAAGCGCCGCCGTAGACCAGACCGATACCGGCCTTGGCGAGCGCCTCACCCAATTGAGTGGCCATTTCGGCATACACCGGCAACCGGCCTGGGCTTGAGCCGGAAAAAATACACAGTCGCATAGACCCTCGCTTGCTGAGTGTTGTTGAGTACCCGGTGGATTAAACCACGCCAGGTTCTTTGCGTATTGACTGACAGCCCTGTCGGCGAGCAATCGGCAGAATGGGTGGCCGTATTATCAACATTCCTTTGCCGATGAGTGCCCCTATGCGACCCCTTATCCGTACCCTGATCGCCAGCGCTTTTATTCCAGCACTCAATGCGCATGCCCATCTCGGTGACGACGCCACGCAAGTGATCACCCCGGCACACCCCGTCTGGTTGCTTGAGCAACCTTACGCAGACGGCCCGATGCTGACGGCCCGCACGTTTGGTGCCAGTGCCTATGACGGGTATAGCGTCAAGGCCAACCTGGCGATCAGCTGTCACCCGCAGAACCCATCGGCGGGCATTGAACTGGAGATCTCCCCGCAGTCGCTGGGCTTCGACGTTGCGCCTTTTGAAGGCAAGGGTGCCGCCAAAGCCGGACCACTGCGCATCACGACGGGAACCCGCGCCAGCGTCGATCACTCGATCAATGGCGTGTGGACCCACGGCGGGGTTTTCCAGGTCAGCACGATTTTTGTACTCCGCGGCTCCGTGCCCCGCGACGAACTCGCCTACTGGGCCAGTGATGCCTCACGGGGTCAAAGCCTGACACTGTCATTGGCGCCAGCCCAGGAGGGGGGCAAGCCGCTGACCGCAACGTTTTTACTGCCAGCCAATAACACCGGGCTGAAAAAAGTCATCCAGCCGTGCCTGGGGACTGCCACGCCATAAAAAAAGCCCCGCATCTTACGATGCGGGGCTTTGTGTCCAGCGGTTGGATCAAGCCGGTTGCAGCACCGACTGACCGCTCAACGCCAGGTCCAGCAGTTCACGGTTGGCGACCGCGTACATGGCGTAGTCCGTGCCGACCGCAGCACGAATTTCCACCATCATCGCGCGCCAGCGATCCGCCATGTCCTGGTGCTGCTCAAGCCACAGGGCCACGCGGGCTTCCATGTCTTGTGGCGCATCGGCCATTTGCAGTACCGCGATGGTGATCGCGCGTTGCTGCCAGTCCACGTCGTCGCGGAACGCTTCGCGCGCCTGGGCCTGCCAGTTGTTGGCCACTGGCAGATCGCTGATCTGCTGCAGGTACCACGGCAAGTCGAGGGCGCTGCCCACGGCGAAGTAGGCTTTCGCCACTTCGGCGGCATCGTGACCGGTGACGTCAGCGGCTTCGATGATCGGCAGCAGCGTGTACAGGTGCGTCGTGCCGGCCACC
This sequence comes from Pseudomonas aylmerensis, assembly GCF_001702265.1. Lineage (GTDB taxonomy): Bacteria > Pseudomonadota > Gammaproteobacteria > Pseudomonadales > Pseudomonadaceae > Aquipseudomonas > Aquipseudomonas aylmerensis. The sequence continues at coordinate 13,646 of NZ_MAUE01000040.1, read as the reverse complement.
ATGCGTGCCAACAACTCCGGCACGCCGGCTTCGGTGTAGGCCTGGTAGCGGGTCTGCCAGCCTTCGCGGGTCGGGCCTTCCAGCAGTTCATCGAGCTTGAGGCCCAACGCGGCCAGGTGTGGACCGAAGTGCGCGGTATCACGCCCGGCATCCTGCTCGTTGCGACGGCTGCGCAGGAACCAGCGTGTAGCACGGCGGCCCAGGCGCATCAGCTCGTCCATCAGCTCCAGTTGCACGTCGGCGGAGACCTGGTGGTCCAGGGCTTCGATCTGACGGAACCAGTGCGGGAGATGGAAGATGTCACGCACGATCACATAGGCGCCAGCCACGTTCGCCGGGCTCATGCCGGTCGACTCCTTGAGGCGCTGCACGAAGGTGATGCCCATGTGGTTGACCAGGTCGTTGGCGATCTGGGTGCTGACGATCTCGCGCTTCAGGCGATGACGACGCATGGCCTCGGAGAACTTGGCGACCAGGCTCGGTGGGAACGCGGTCTCCATGTCACGGGTCAGGTACTCGTCGTCCGGCACCAGCGACTTGAGCAGCGCTTCCTTGAGGTCGATCTTGCTGTAGGAGATCAATACCGACAGCTCTGGACGCGTCAGGCCCTTGCCGTTGGACGCGCGCTCGGTGAGCTGCTCCTCGGTCGGCAGGTACTCGATGGCGCGGTCCAGCTTGCCACGGCCTTCCAGGTCGCTCATCAGGCGCTTGTACTCGGCTGCGCGCTCGTAGGCCTTGCGGGCGGCCAGGGACAGGGCCTGGGTCTGCTTGTAGTTGTTGCCCAACACCAGGTGGCCGACTTCGTCGGTCATGCTCGCCAGCAGCTGGTTGCGCTGCTTGTCGGTCATGTCACCGGCCTGCACCACTTCGTTGAGCAGGATCTTGATGTTCACTTCGTGGTCGGAGCAGTCCACGCCACCGGCGTTGTCGATGAAGTCGGTGTTGGAACCGCCGCCATTGAGGCCGAATTCCACACGACCCAATTGGGTCATGCCGAGGTTACCGCCCTCGCCCACCACCTTGCAGCGCAGCTCGTTGCCGTTGACACGCAGTGCGTCGTTGGCCTTGTCGCCGACGTCGGCGTGGCTTTCGGTGCTGGCCTTGACGTACGTACCGATACCGCCGTTCCACAACAGGTCCACCGGCGCCTTGAGCAAGGCGTTCAGCAGCTCGGTCGGGGTCAGTTTGTCGGCCGAAATGTCGAAGCGCTCTTTCATCTGTGGCGAGATGGCAATGCTCTTCGCGCTGCGCGAGAAGATCCCGCCGCCTTCGGACATGATGCTGGTGTCGTAGTCGGTCCACGCCGAACGCGGCAGTTCGAACATGCGCTGGCGCTCGACGAAGCTGGTCGCCGGGTTCGGGTTTGGATCGATGAAGATGTGCAGGTGGTTGAAGGCCGCGACCAGTTGCAGCTTGTCGGACATCAACAGGCCGTTACCGAACACGTCACCGGCCATGTCGCCGACGCCGACCACGGTGATGCTGTCTTCCTGCACATTGATGCCGCGCTCACGGAAGTGACGCTGCACGCCGACCCACGCGCCCTTGGCGGTGATGCCCATTTTCTTGTGGTCGTAACCGGCGGAACCACCGGAGGCGAATGCATCGCCCAGCCAGAAGCCGTAGTCGATGGCGATGCCGTTGGCGATGTCGGAGAAGGTCGCGGTGCCTTTGTCCGCCGCCACTACCAGGTACGGGTCATCGTCGTCATGGCGCACGACGTTGGCCGGTGGTACCAGGGCGCCGTCTTTCAGGTTGTCGGTGATGTCCAGCAGGCCGGAAATGAAGATGCGGTAGCAGGCGATGCCCTCGGCCGCGATCTCGTCGCGGCTGCCGCCCAGTGGCAGGCGACGCGGCAGGAAGCCGCCCTTCGCACCCACCGGCACGATCACCGAGTTCTTCACTTGCTGGGCTTTTACCAGGCCGAGCACTTCGGTACGGAAGTCTTCCTCACGGTCGGACCAGCGCAGGCCGCCGCGCGCAACGTTGCCAAAGCGCAGGTGCACGCCTTCGACACGCGGCGAGTAGACGAAGATCTCGAATTTCGGCACCGGCTTTGGCAGCTCAGGAATCGCACGCGGGTCGAACTTGAAGCTGAAGTACGACTTGTTCTGGCCGTTGGCGTCGGTCTGGTAGAAGTTGGTCCGCAGGGTGGCCTTGATCAGGTCCAGGTAGCGACGCAGGATGCGGTCTTCGTTGAGCACCTGGACGTCGTCCAGCGCGGTGAGGATCGCTTGCTCCAGGCGTTGCTGCTTGTCTTCCAGGTCGTCGGCGGTGAGCTTGCGCGCCAGGTAGAAACGGGTCTTGAACAACCGGGTCAACTCGCGGGCGATGTCGGTGTGGTTGTTCAGGGTGCTGGCGATGTAGCCGAGGTCGAAGCCCAGGCGGATCTGCTTGAGGTAACGCGCGTAGGCACGCAGCAGCGCCACGTCGCGCCACGGCAGGCCGGCGGTGAGTACCAGGCGGTTGAACGCATCGTTCTCGGCGTCGCCATGCACGATGTGCACGAACGCGTCCTGCAGCGTGTCGTTGAGTTGCTGGATATCCAGGTTCACGCCTTCGGCGGCGATGAACGCAAAGTCATGGATCCAGAACTCGCGGCCATTGGCGTGACGCAGGCGGTAAGGGAATTCACCCAGCACGCGCAGGCCGAGGTTTTCCAGGATCGGCAGCACGTCGGAGAGTGCCAGCGGGGTATCGGCGTGGTAGAGCTTGCAATGCAGCTCGCGCTGGCCGGAGACCTGGCCCAGCGGCTGGTAGAAGCTCATCACCAGCGGGTTGGCTTCGGTGAGGCTGTTGAGGTGCTGCATGTCGACCACGGCCGAATGCGCAGCAAAACGCTCGCGGTAACCGGCTGGGAAGCCTTTCGGGAAGTCGGCCAGCACGTTGGTGCCCTGGGCTTCGCCGAAGCTTTCGACGACCAGGCTGGAGTAGTCGTCCTGCCAGCTGCGGCAGGCCTGTACCACTTCTTTTTCCAGTTGCAGCGGGTCGATGTCCAGGCGGTTCTTCGGGTCGACCCGCAGAATCAGCTGCACGCGCGCCAGCACGGACTCGGAGAAGAAGGTCCAGAACTCGCAATCCGAAGCCTTCAGGCGATCCATCAGCACTTGCTGGATCTTCTGGCGCACTTCGGTGGAATAGATGTCGCGCGGCACGTAGGCCAGGCAGTAGCAGAAACGACCGTACGGGTCTTTGCGCAGGAATACGCGGATCTTGTTGCGTTCCTGGATCTGCACGATCGACATCACGGTGCTGAACAGCTCGTCGACCGGGGTCTGGAACAGGTCGTCACGCGGCAGTACTTCGACCACCTGGGCGAGTTCCTTGCCCAAATGCGCCTTGGGCTGGAAGCCCGAGCGGCGTTCGATTTCGGCGACCTTGCGACGGATATACGGGATGACCCGCACGCTTTCGCCGTACACCGAGGAGGTGTACAGGCCCATGAAGCGGTGTTCCTTGATGACCTTGCCGTCGGCATCGATCTCGCGGATCGACACGTAGTCCGGATAGGCCGGACGGTGCACACGGCTTGGGTGCGCGGCCTTGGCGAACGACAGCACGGTCGGTTCACGCAGGTAGGCAACGGCATAGTCTTCGATGCGCAGGTCATCGGCGGTGAGGCCGGCGCGCAGCAGCTTGGTCAGACCGAGGAAGGAATTGGCGTCATATTCGATATGACCGCCGTCCGCCTCGTCACGTACCACGAATTCTTCATAGCCGAGGAAGGTGAAGTGGTTGCCCACCAGCCATTCCAGGAAGTTCTTGATCTCGGCTTTTTCTTCGCCATCGATCACGAACTGGCTGGCGTCGATACCGGCCAGCAGGTCCTGGACCTTGGCTTTCATCGGTTCGAAATCGGCCACGGCCACACGCACTTCGCCGAGTACCTGCTCAAGCTCTTTGCTCAGCACGTTCAGTTCGGCAGCGTTGGCGCAGCGGTCGATTTCCAGGTACATCAGCGATTCTTGCTGGATGCCTTCGCCCTGGGTGCCCTTGGGCAGGATTTCCAGCAGCTCGCCCTTGCTGCCACGGCGTACGCTGAGCACGGTGGTCTGCAGGGTGTGGATGCTGTAGCCGCGGCGGTTCAGCTCGGTACGCACCGAGTCGACCAGGAACGGCAGGTCATGGTGCAGCACTTCGACCGCGGTGTGGGTCGACTGCCAGCCATGACGTTCGTAATCGGGGTTGTAGACCCGCACTTGCGGTTGGGTGTGATCAAAGCGCTCAAGCAGGCGCCAGGCAGACAGGGTGCAACCGGCCAGGTCGGAAAGGCGACGCTGGGTCAGTTCGTCCAGGGAAATGATGCCGAAGAATTGTTCAGCGAACAGCGCCACTTGTGGCAGTGCCTGTTCACTGATGTGCTGCGCCAGTGCCGCTTGCAGTTGATGCTGGAAGTCGGCCTTGCTGGCTGCGGTGAAGAACGCCATCTGTGGTACTCCGCTTGGGCTTGTTATTGATGGAAGCGTCGCGTGTTATCCCCTTGCGGGGAGACCGTCAGCTCTGTTCGTCGATACAAGTGGATAAGTACCTTAAACGAATCAGGGTGACAGGTGGGTGAAGCTGGACAAGACAATGAGGTCACATACAACTTCCATAAGATGCGCACCTTGCCAGGTGACGGTACGACGGGCAGGTCAGGCGCCTGGCACATGCACATCCGTTGCGCAGCTTAACGACTGTAGGAAGACAGCTGCTTGCGACGCTGCGACATATTCGGTCATCGGTAAGCAGGCCAGTGGTTGCGACTTGGGCAACCCGGATTTTTTCGCAGAAAAACAGGTGTTTTCCCCGCCTGCGAGTACCGGAAATGACTGATTCAGCCCGTCAGGTCATGCACTGGGTCTGACACGGCATGCAGCACAAAATTCGCTGCAATGGCACAATTGCCCGCGCAACGCCCTACCCCAGACAGGATTCCCCATGCTGCAAATCAAGACCGACGCCCTGATGGCCACTCCGTGCGACGAAGAAGAAGACAACATGGCCATGCTCTGCTGCCACGGCAAAAACGGCGAGATGTTCATGCTCACCCGTTACCCCGACGAAGACGAAGTGGAGCTGACCTGGGACTACGAGCCATCGACCCTGGACGGCCTGAAAGTCACCCTGAGTGACACGGCATTGCTGGTCGAACTCGCTGCCGGCGATGCCGATGCACTGGGTGGCAAGGATCAACTGCAGATCAGCCATGGCACTGCTGCCTCGGACCTGGCCGAAGTTGAAGCGACCTTGCAGAACATCCTCAAAGGCACGGGTACGTTTATCCGGACGTAGTGGCCGGGCAAGCGGGCTTGTTGTGATGAGCGCGCTTGTTGTGTGATGAGCGCGCTTGTTGTGGCGAGCGGGCCTGTTGTGGTGAGCGGGCTTGCCCCGCGTTGGGCTGCGCAGCAGCCCCATCAAGATCACCGCATTCCCCCAGGGGGACCGCGTTCTCTGGTTTTAGGGCCGCTTCGCGCCCCAACGCGGGGCAAGCCCGCTCACCACAAAGAGCCCTATTGCCACAGCAAGCCCAATTGCCAAAATAAGCCCTATTGCCACAGCAAGCTCTATTGCCACAAGAAGCCATTGCCACAAAGAGCCTATTGCCACAGGAAGCATGCTCGCCAACGGAAGCTCGCTTGGGCCGCAAGTGCCGAGGCACTGAGTAATAACCTTACGAAGTGCTGAAGGTGCAGCGGCCCAACACCCTTGTGGTGAGCGTGCTTGTTGTGGCAATGGGGCTCTTTGTGGTGAGCGGGCTTGCCCCGCGTTGGGCTGCGTAGCAGCCCCATCAAGATCGCCGCATTCCTCCAGTGGGACCGCGTTCTCTGGTTTTAGGGCCGCTCCGCAGCCCAACGCGGGGCAAGCCCGCTCACCACAAAAAAGCCCTATTGCCAGAAGAGACCCTATTGCCAGATAAGCCCGCTTGCCACAGCACAAAGGAGCAATTTGCGCGCCCACACAAAATTCCTACAAGTTTTCCCAAAAATACTCGTCACGCCGTTAGTCGCCGCCCCCTGCCATGCATTAAAGTAGGCGCCCCAGGCTGTCGTTTGTTGCAAGACGTACAGGCTCATCTCTCCAGGAACCGTCATCGATGGAACATCGTGAAGCGCTGCTCGCGCTGCGAACCTTTCTTTCTACGCAGATTCTCGGCCAGGAAAAACTCATCGATCGCCTGCTGATCGCCCTGCTCGCCGACGGCCATATGCTGGTCGAGGGCGCACCGGGCCTGGCCAAGACCAAGGCGATCAAAGAGCTGGCTGAAGGCATCGAAGCGCAGTTCCATCGTATCCAGTTCACCCCCGATCTATTGCCCGCCGACATCACCGGCACCGAAATCTATCGCCCGGAAACCGGCAGCTTCGTGTTCCAGCAAGGCCCGATCTTCCACAACCTGGTGCTGGCCGACGAAATCAACCGTGCGCCGGCCAAGGTGCAGTCGGCGTTGCTGGAGGCCATGGCCGAGCGCCAGGTCAGCGTCGGGCGCAGCACCTACGAGCTGTCGCCGCTGTTTCTGGTGATGGCCACGCAAAACCCTATCGAGCAGGAAGGCACCTACCCGTTGCCCGAAGCCCAGCTCGACCGCTTCCTGATGCACGTCAAGATCGGCTTCCCCGACGCCGCCGTCGAGCGGCGCATCCTGCAGCAGGCGCGCGGCGAGGCGCTCAACGGCGAGACCAAGCCCGAGCGCCGCGTCAGCCAGCAGGCGATCTTCGCTGCGCGCAAGGAAATCCTCGGCCTGTACATGGCCGATGCGGTGGAGGAATACCTGGTGCAACTGGTCATGGCCACGCGCACCCCGGCCAAGTTCGATCCGGAGATGGCCGAGTGGATCGCCTACGGCGCCAGCCCGCGTGGTTCCATCGCCCTCGACCGCTGCGCACGCGCCCATGCCTGGCTGGCCGGGCGCGACTTTGTCAGCCCGGAGGATATCCAGGCGGTGCTGTTCGACGTGCTGCGCCACCGCATCATTCTGTCGTTCGAGGCCGAAGCGGCCGGTATTGACCAGGACCGCGTGGTGCAACGCATTCTCGACGTCGTTGCCGTCGCTTGAACCCCATGAACGCAAGCGATGGAATCCGCGTCACACTCAGCGAATTGATTGAGATGCGCCACCGCGTGCGCGAAGTGCAGCTGTTTTCCACCCCCAGCCAGCGCAGCCCGCTGATCGGCTTGCATCACTCCAAATTGCGCGGGCGCGGTGTCGACTTCGACCAGGTGCGCGTGTACCAGGCCGGTGACGATGTGCGCACCATCGACTGGCGCGTCACCGCACGCACCCAGGAGCCGCACACCAAACTGTTTCACGAAGAACGCGAACGGCCGATTTTCATCATGGTCGAGCAAAGTTGCCGGCTGTTTTTCGGCTCGGGGCAGATGTTCAAGTCGGTGCTCGCCGCCCAGGCCGCCAGCCTGATCGGCTGGGCCGCGCTGGGGCATAACGACCGCGTGGGCGGGCTGGTGTTCGGCGACAGCGAGCACTACGAAATCAAGCCGCGACGCAGCAAGCAAAGCCTGCTGCAACTGCTCAACCGCCTGGTGCGCGTCAACCAGAGCCTCAACACCGAAAGCCGCCCGGAAGCCGACGCCCTGGGCATGGCCCTGCGCCGGGGCCGCGAAGTGCTACGCCCGGGCAGCCTGGTTATCGTGATTTGCGACGAGCGCGCGCTGACCGAAGGCGCCGAACAACAGCTGAGCCTGTTGTCACGCCATTGCGACCTGCTGCTGTTGCCGATTTCCGACCCGCTCGACCACGCCCTGCCCGCCGCCGGGCTGCTGCGCTTTGCCGAACGCGGCGCGCAGCTGGAGCTAGACACGCTGAACTTCGACCTGCGCCAGGCCTACAAGGCCCAGGCCGAAGCGCGCATCGCCCGCTGGGAACTGCTCGCGCAAAAACTGCGCATCCTGCTGATGCCCCTGAGCACCCAGAGCGAAATGGTCGAGCAACTGCGCGAGTACCTCAACCCTCAACGCCCGGTTAAAAAGCAATGAGCAGCCTCGACCAGTTGCAACCGCTGATCGCGCCGCCGAGCATCGGCTTCTGGCCGCCTGCGCCGGGTTGGTGGCTGTTGCTGGTGATCATCCCGTTGCTCGCTTGGGGCCTGTGGTCGCTGCGGCGTTTCCTGCCTGCGCGGCGTCCCGTGGCACGCGCCGAACAACCACTGGACCCGTTGCGCATCGCCGCCCTGGCGGAGCTGGCGCTGATGCCCAAGCCCTACGACGGCGCCCCTGCCGGTGCCTGGCTGCAACAACTCAACGGCCTGCTCAAGCGCCTGTGCCGCAACGACTACCCCTACAGCCAAAGCCACACCCTCAACGGCCGCAAATGGCTGGCATTCCTCGACAACCGCTGCCCCGCCGCCGGTCTGACGCGCTGGATGGTGCTGGTCGAAGGCGCCTACAAACCCGAATGCAAACTCGACGACAAGGCCATCGCCGGCCTCACCCAGGCTGTCGACACCTGGATTCGCAAACATGTTTGAGTTCGCCTGGCCGTGGATCTTCATCCTGTTGCCCTTGCCGTGGCTGATGCGCCTGGTGTTGCCAGTGGCCGACAGCGGCGAGCCGGCCCTCAAGGTCAGCTACCTCAGCGACCTCGAAGGCCTGGCCCGGCGCCGTGCCCGTGTCAATCTGCCGGGCTGGCGCCAACAGGCACCGTTCGTGGTCCTGTGGCTGCTGCTGTTGACCGCCGCCGCGCGCCCGGAATGGCTCGGCGAGCCGTTGCCAATCGCCGCCAGTGGCCGCGACCTGCTGGTGGCGGTGGACGTGTCCGGCTCGATGGATTTTCCCGACATGCACTGGCAGGACGATGACGTCAGCCGCCTGAGCCTGGTCAAGCATCTGCTCGGCGACTTCCTGGAAGAGCGCGAAGGTGATCGCGTCGGACTGATCCTGTTCGGCAGCCAGGCCTACCTGCAGGCGCCACTGACCTTTGACCGCCACACCGTGCGCACCTGGCTGGACGAGGCGCGCATCGGCATCGCCGGCAAGAACACCGCCATCGGCGACGCCATCGGCCTGGCCTTGAAACGCCTGCGCCAGCGCCCGGCGCAAAGCCGCGTGCTGATCCTGGTCACCGACGGCGCCAACAACGCCGGGCAGATCGACCCGCTGACCGCCGCGCGCCTGGCCGCTGAAGAAGGCGTGAAGATCTACCCGATCGGTATCGGCGCCGACCCTGAGCAAACCGGCTCGCTGGGTATCCTCGGTGTCAACCCGAGCCTGGACCTCGATGAGCCCGCGCTCAAGGCGATTGCCGAGGCCACCGGCGGACAATACTTCCGCGCCCGCGACGGCGAAGAGCTGCTAGCGATCAAGGACACCCTCGACAAACTCGAACCCGTCGAACAGCAACCAACCCAGGCCCGCCCGGCACTCGCGCTGTACAGCGCGCCGCTGGCCCTGGCACTGGTATTGAGCATGCTGCTGGTAATCCAGGAACGCTGGCCGAACAACGCGCTGCAACGGTTGTTGAACAAATTGTCGACCCGTGGGCGTTTCCTGCAGCAGCATCCCGAATGGCGCCAGCGCCTCAAACGCCTGCGTCTGCGGAGGCGTCGATGATCGACCTGTGGCCGCACTGGTTCCGTCCCTGGTGGCTGTTGCTGCTGCCCCTGCTCGGCTGGCTGCTGTGGCAACTGTGGCACCGGCAAAAACGCGCCGGGCGCTGGCAGATGATCCTGCCGCCGGCCTTTCATGCGGTGCTGCTCAGCGGCGGCAATGGCCGCGAAAGCAAATCGCCGTGGGTGGTGCTCGGCATCGCCTGGCTGCTGGCCGTGCTGGCATTGCTTGGCCCCAGCTGGCAGCGGGTCGAACAGTCGAGCCAGAAACCTTCTGATCCCTTGGTGGTGCTGCTGGAACTGACCCCGGAGATGCTCGCCACCGACAGTCCGCCAAACCGCCTGGAACAGGCGCGGCGCAAGCTGTATGACCTGTTGCAGGCGCGCACGGATGCGCAAACCGCCATCGTCGTGTACGCCGGCAGTGCCCACACGCTGGTGCCGCTGTCCGACGACCTGGCCACCAGCCGCAACCTGCTCGATGCGCTGCGCCCCTCGCTGATGCCCGAAGTCGGCCACCGCGCTGACCTCGCGGTGGAAAAAGCCCTGGGCCTGCTCAAGCAAGGTGGCCTGGGCCAGGGCCGGCTGTTGCTGATCGGTTCTTCCTTGTCCAAACAGGAACGCCAAGGCATCCGCCTGTTGCTGCAAAGCGGCCAGGCGCCGAGCTTGTCGATCCTCGGCATCGGCAGCCGCGAAGGCACGCCGGTGACTCAGGAAAGCGGCGAATTCCTCAAGGACGAACAGGGCGCGATCCTGGTGCCGCGCCTCGACAGCCCTACGCTCAAGGCCTTCGCCAGCGAAATGGGCGGCCGTTACCGCGCCGCGCGCCTGGACGACAAAGACCTGCGCCAGCTCGGCGTGCTGGACCCGCCGCAGACCCTGCGCAACGACGGCCAACTGCTGCACCTCGACACCTGGGCCGACCAGGGTTATTGGCTGCTGCTCCCGCTGTTGCTGCTCGCGGCCTGCGCCGGGCGGCGTGGCTGGCTGTTCTGCCTGCCGCTGCTGCTGTTGGGTGCACCGCAGCCCAGCTATGCCTTCGGCCTGCAGGACCTGTGGCTACGCCCCGACCAGCAAGGCCAATACCTGCTGAAGAAAAAACGCCCCGCCGAAGCCGCGGAGCACTTCGAAGACCCGCAATGGCAAGGCGTCGCACTGTACGAAGCCGGCAACTATGCCGAGGCCATCAAGCGTTTCGCCCAGAGCAATGACGCCTACGCCCACTACAATCGCGGCAACGCCCTGGCCAAGTCGGGCGAGCTGGAGGCGGCGATCGATGCCTACGAACAGGCCCTGGAAGCCCAGCCCGACCTGCAGCCGGCCCTGAAAAACAAGGCTCTGGTGGAAACCCTGATGCAGGAACAGGCAAACCCCGAGCCGCAAAAACCTGCAAAAAACCAGGATGACGAAACCACGCAACCCGGCCAAACTGCGCAACCAGGCGCCAGCGGGCAAAGTGCCACGGGTGGCGAGCAGTCGTCCCAGGGACAGGGCGAAGCCGGCACCGGTGATACCAAGGCCGGCGCCACGCCACAACCCGGCGGTAACGAAGTACCGGGCAGCGAACTCGGGGACGAGCAGACCACCACCCCGCCACTGCGCCCTGCCGACGCCAGCCTCGACGGTGAACATCGCCAGGCTCTGGAGCAGTGGCTGCGGGAGATTCCGGACAACCCCGGCGAACTGCTGCGGCGTAAATTCTGGTACGAACAGCAACAACATCAGGACAAGACTCGATGAGCCGCCGCACGACCCTACTGCTTTTGCTCGCGCTGTCGGCAGGCCACGCCCAGGCGGCGAGCCTGGTCGCCAGTGTCGACCGCAGCCGCCTCAATTCCGGCGAGACGGTAGAGCTGACGGTGGAATCCAGCGACGTCACCCAGTTCGGCAAACCCGACCTGTCGCCGCTGGACGAGCAGTTCGAAGTCAGCGGCACGCGCCAACTCAACCAGCTCACCACCTTGGGCGGCGACAACCACGCCACCACGCGCTGGATCATCACCCTGCTGCCCAAGCAAAACGGCACCGTGGTGATCCCGCCCCTGCAAGTGGGCGAGTACAAGACCCAGCCGATCAGCCTGCAAGTGGTCGAAACCACCAGCCAGGACAGCAGCGCGGAACTGGCGCCGGTGTTCGTCGAGGCCAATCTCGACCAGACCAGCGTGTACGTGCAGGCCCAGGCACTCTTGACCGTGCGCGTGTACCACTCGGTGTCGCTGTATGACGACAGCAGCCTCACGCCGTTGCAGATCCCGGATGCGCGGGTCGAGCAGTTGGGCGAGTCGCGCACCTACGAGAAAGTCATCAACAGCATTCGCCATGGCGTGATCGAAACCCGCTACGCGATCTACCCGCAGCACAGCGGCGCCCTGGAGGTTCCCGCCCAGACCTTCAGCGCGACCCTGGTGGAATCGCGTCCGCCACAGGAAAACACCTTGCAGGGCACCAAGCCCGGCAAGCTGATCCACGTGAGTTCGACGCCCCTGTCGCTGACGGTCAAACCCAAGCCGGAGCTCTACCCCGCCGACGCCGCCTGGCTGCCGGCACGCAGCCTGACCTTGAGCGAAAGCTGGAACCCCGAGCCCGAACACGTGCAGGTCGGTGACTCGCTGACCCGCAGCCTCACGGTCAAGGCCGAAGGTTTGTCCAGTGCGCAACTGCCGGCCCTGCCGAGCACCGACATCAACGGCCTGCGGCGTTACCCGGACCAGCCGGTGCTTGGCAACCAGACCAACGACCGCGGCCTGATCGGTAGCCGTGAAGACCGTGAAGCCTTGGTGCCCAATCGCGTCGGCGCCCTGGAGTTGCCCGCCGTCGAAGTGGTGTGGTGGAACACCCACGAGGACCATCTGGAACGCACCAGCCTGCCGGCGCGCACCCTGCAAGTGGCGAACAACCCGAGCCTGGTGGTGGACACCCCCGCCACGCCGACGATCATCACCGCTCCGGACGACAGCCGCCTGTGGCTGTGGCAACTGAGTACGCTGATCCTGGCCTGCACCACCTTGCTGGGCTTCGGCCTGTGGTGGCGTGCACGCTGGCAGCCGGCGGTGCTGCGCGCGGCGCAAACCGGCCCGAGCCCGCGCTCCCTGCTCGACGACCTCAAGCGCGCCACCCAGGCCAACGACCCGCAAGCCACGCGCCAGGCGCTGGACGCCTGGGCGCGCCAGCAGCCGGAAACCCTGGCGGACATGGCCGCGCGCTTTGTGCCGTTATCGGATGCGCTGGATGGCCTGAATGGCGCGCTGTACAGCGAGAGCGGCCAGTACTGGCTGGGCGAAGACCTGTGGCGCGCGATCAAGGCCATCCCGATGGCCGAGCGTGAACTCGATCCGGCGACCGATACCACCAGCCTGCCGCCGCTGTACCCCAAGTAAGCCGGACTCAGCCAGACCACAAAACCCTGTGGGAGCGGGCTTGCTCGCGAAAGCGGCGCGTCAGTCACTGGTGATTTGACTGACCCAGCGCATTCGCGGGCAAGCCCGCTCCCACAGGGGTTAGCGCAAGCGGGATAGAACTTCGTCGCCCGTGAAGGACTCGCAGCTCATGGCCGTCATTGGCCTAGACGCGGTTGGCGTCCAGATCCGTGAAGCATCGCTGGGCAACAGTGGCCACGGGTCAAAAATGTGGGAGCGGGCTTGCCCGCGAAGGCGGTCTATCAGTCCCCCCTGCACTGACTGATCCACCGCCTTCGCGAGCAAGCCCGCTCCCACATGGGTTAGCGCAAGCGAGGCAGAACTTCGTCGCCCGTGGAGGACTCGCAGCTCATGGCCGTCATTGGCCTAGACGCGGTTGGCGTCCAGATCCGTGAAGCATCGCTGGGCAACAGTGGCCACGGGTCAAAAATGTGGGAGCGGGCTTGCTCGCGAAAGCGGTCTATCAGTCCCCCCTGCACTGACTGACCCACCGCCTTCGCGAGCCCGCTCCCACATGGGTTAGCGCAAGCGGGATAGAACTTCGTCGCCCGTGAAGGACTCGCAGCGCATGGCCGTCATTGGCCTAGACGCGGTTGGCGTCGAGATCCGTGAAGCATCGCTGGGCAACAGTGGCCACGGTTCAAAATTGTGGGAGCGGGCTTGCTCGCGAAAGCGGCGTGTCAGTCAC
>NZ_MAUE01000039.1 GCF_001702265.1 Pseudomonas aylmerensis | reverse complement strand
TTGCTCGCGAAAGCGGTCTATCAGTCCCCCCTGCACTGACTGACCCACCGCCTTCGCGAGCCCGCTCCCACATGGGTTAGCGCAAGCGAGGCAGAACTTCATCGCCCGTGGAGGACTCGCAGCTCATGGCCACATAGGCTTAGACGCGGTTGGCGTCCAGATCCGTGAAGCATCGCTGGGCAACAGTGGCCACGGTTCAAAAATGTGGGAGCGGGCTTGCCCGCGAAGGCGGTCTATCAGTCACCCCTGCACTGACTGACCCACCGCAGTCGCGAGCAAGCCCACACACACAGGAGACGACAGACCATCCGTCGCCACTGTCAATTCTGACAGGTAGACGCCCACCCCCGGCGGGTGTCTGATTTTCCTTGCCTCATGCGCGCCCGTTTCCGCGCGCATCCCCTCCAGCAAGGAGTCTTTTCCATGTCCAATCTACCCGTTGATCCCGCCGCCGATTCCCGCGGTGATGAAGCCCCACCGCTGCTGCTGTCACAGGACATGGTGGCCTACAACACCCACAATCCAACGGCCAACAGCCCTCGGCGGGTCGAAGACCTCGACCCGCCTTTTTCCGCCTACCCCCATATCCCCCTGCACGCCACCCTTTACCCGGAAAACGGCGTGTACGGCCTGGCCATCCGCCATATCACCCCGTATGCCTACTTCGTGTTTGAAAAGTGGTTCGATTGGAGCTTTTTCGACTTTTACGCCCTTTACCTGGAGGACCTGCTTAACCCAGTAGCGGCCGATAATGTCTTCGAGGACGAGCAAAGGTATGGCCTGTTCGTGCCCAGAGAGCACGTTCCGGAAGGCGAGATACAGATCTACGGCCGGGTATTGCGCCCCAGCTCCGGCCAGGAGAGCACCTCGCCGCTGCAAACCATCCTTATCAAGACCACTCGCCCCGGCGGCACTGATACCGACCCGGGCTGCCCGTGGCATACCGGCCTGGTGATGACCGTCGAGGGCTTGCCGGAAGGCTCGACGATCAATCCGCCTATTGCCGAACGCGGGGTGTGGTGCCTGATCGAACCGTATAAACATATCCGCCAGAACGACCGCATCGAACTGTCCTGGGACGGCATCTTCGTCATACACATCGTCAGCCCTGCAGAGGCGACCGGCAGCGGACCGATACGGATTTTCGTCAGCAAAGACATCATCCTCCAGGGCGGCCTAATGGGGCCCCTGAACTTGCGCTTTCGGGTGCAGGATGTGGTGGAGAACATGTCCGGGGAAAAATACGCGTATTCCAAGCCTTACATCCTGATGAGCCAACTGGACCCCAGCCTGCTGGAAGCACCGAATTTCCTGGTCGATGACGAGGAGTCCTACCAGATCGACTTCGACACCCAAAGCGACTCGATCTTTGAAGTGTTGGTCTTCACCGACCGAGAAAACCCTGCACCAAACCCACGGCACCAGATTTTCGTCAGCCTGTTCGCCACCCTGGCCGATGGCTCAACGCAGGACTTCGCGCTGCCGGCGGCGATAGACAACAACCGAGGCTCTACCACGGTGCCCGTTGACCGTGAAATTATCCAACAATTGGTCGGCGGCTCGTTCCGGGTGTCGTTCCTCTGGCAAACCGCCGGTGGCGAATCCCTGGGCCAGTCCGGCACCAACACCGTCACCGTGATCGGCACGCCGGTATTGATGCCGGGGGTGACGATCAATCCGATCGAACTGGGCTTGATTGACCCAGCCCATGACATCACCGTCACCATACCTTTCTACGAACCGCACGACCCCGACTGGCTGGAGACCCTGCACATCGAGCGCCGCATACCCGGCGGCGGTGGCACCCCCTATATCGACTCTCAACTGGCGGGCGCCCAGGGTGGCAGCCGCCGTGTGAAGAAGGAGGACCTGCAACGTTTCAACGGCCTGGGCCTGATTTATTTCTACTACGTGGTGACTAACGGTGTCACCCCGCGCAAATCGACTGAGGTAGGCGCCCAAGTGGGCGAGCGTGTGGCTGACATGCCACTGCCACAACTGGAAGGTACCGAAGGCAACAATATCAACCCGGACCACATCATCGGACCTGACGTAGTGCTGACCTTGCCCTACCTCGGGGCCCAAGACGGCAACGTGTACCACTGGAGCTGCGTCGGTTCGGCTCTTGGCGGCTCGGCCGATGGCACCATCGTGATCAACCCCGCAACGGCCGGCCGGTCCCTGCCATTCCCGGTCAGCCGCACCATCCTCGACTTCAACCTCAACGGCAGCCTGCGCATCAGCTACAGCCTGGAACGCGTCGGCCCCCCCCGGCAGGTGTTGCGCTCGGAGGTGCTGAACCTCACCGTTGGCCCGGGTGTCGAGTTGGAGCCTCCGGAAGTCGCTGAAGCCCAACGCTTCCCGGACCGTCTCGACCCCTTGGCAGCCTTGTCGGGCGCGAACGTGTTGTTGAAATTCCGGCCGATGCACGCGACCGATCGGATTTTTGTCGACTGGCTCAGCCCGGATGGCATTGGTAGCTACGCCACAGACGTACAGGGCGACCCCGTCACCAACGAGGTCAGCGCCCCGATCCCAAGTGAGTTTATCGCCAAAGGTATTCGCGAAGGCGGCAACCGCATCAGCGTGCAGTACCATTTTTTCCGCGGTGCCATTCCCTACGAGTCGGAAATATTGAATCTGGAACTGCTGCCGCTGACCGGATTGCCCACCCCGTTTATCCAGGGCGTCGGCGACGCCGTTGACCTGGTACTTTCGCAGTTGGTAGCCGGGGCTCGCACCCTGACATCGGTGTGGCCGTTCATTCATCCCGACAGCCGTATCTGGATGGAATACCACGGAACATTGAACAACGGCGACGCCTATCACGAGATGACCTATATCTCCCACCGCCTGGGCGAGGCTGACGCTATCGGCGGACTGCAACCGCCAACCCCCATCGAGGCTCTCCAGCGCCTCATGGACCGGTCCTCGCTGACCATCCAGGTATGGGTCGGATTCTCTCAAAGCCTGAGTAAAGCCTTGGCCGTAGCCTTCCCGACGCGAATCTACAACGTCCGTGTCGATTATTTCCGCGACCTGACCGACTTCTACAACTTCAACTGGAACGGCTGGATGAACAGCGTCAACGGCAAGGGAGACCTGATGATTGAGGGCGCCGAAAATGTCGTCTGGCGCGCAACCAAAAGCAACTTTGAGGCCATTGAACCCGGCATACAGAAAACCTTTGAAAACTTGAAGGCAGCCACTCGATACGAAGTCAGTTTCTATTGCAAAACCACCGGTAGTGCCTCCCAGACGACAGCCAAGATCAGCTTAGGTGACACGACGGTTACGAGGATCGTGACCCCGGACCGCAATTGGGAGAAGTTCAGCCATATCTTTACAACGGCTGCGACCCCGCCCACACAAACACTGCAGATAAAAATAGCGTTCTCTATCAATGCAACCAGCACCTTTTTCATGGACCAGATCCAAATACGGGAGGTAGCCCTCGTGCAGTGAGCCACCTCGCATAGGTGAAAATGCCCAACCTGCCCACATAAACAACCCGCGACATGCGCGGGTTGTTTATGTGGGCGACTGGATAAAGAGCAGCGCTAGCGTGCAGCCCTCGGGTCGAAATACTGGTTCCTGACATTCCCGCCCCATAATACGTAAGTACCATCGACGCGACGTGCTGCAAAGGAAGGATCAGTATGCGGAGGCCTAGGAGGAGGTGGCGGTGGCAGGACCACGTAGGGGAAACGCTTGATAGAGTACAGCTCCGTTACCCCGCTGCGCAGGTATTCAGACAGCTCTGGAGGAATCTCACCGGCGTCTTCCATCGCCAGTGTGGCTCCCCAGACGGATACCGCCCCGTCGGTGCCTCCCTGCGTAGTGATAACGCCGTACGCACCATTGGTGCAGTAGACATCACGAATCAGGCTGGCCATCAGTGTCTGGCGCAACGCCGGGTCCATTGTCCCGCCATGGGTGTTCAACCCTGTCAGCACAATAGCGTTGGTCCTGCCGTCATCATGACGGCTCAGTAAAAAGAAGCTGACATCGTTGCCATACAGGCTGAGATTACCGTCGACAATGATCGCCGAGGACGAAACGTTCCTGCGCAGTCTCGGCGCTTCGGCGCTTTCGCCCCGCCGGCGAGGATAACCCGGTTCGGCTTTTGCCCCCTTGATCACCTTCCTGTAGCTGTCTTTTTCTTGAGCCGTCAAGGGCGCGCCGCCATATTGAGGCGCTCCCCAAGCCTCCGCCTGGCCGCTACTGTTGGCCATCAGAAACGCCCAACGTGCGGACCTGCACAAAATGATGTTGCCGCGTGCGGCGAGAGAAGCGGCGCTGGCGTTCATATCGCCGCCTTCAGCAGCCCGGCCCCAACTGACCGCTCTACGCCTATCTCGCGTGATGGCGCAAAACGATGCCGTCGCGGCAGTAACCGATTGCACGCCACCATCGTTCAGGATATCCAGCAATCTGTCAGAGGGAATGGTTCCACCACCGTCGACGGCGCCCCACACCGCAATGTCGCCATCTCTTCCGATGGCGCAGAACGAAACCGCCGACGCGACTATCCGAGTCACAAACATCGCATTCAGCTGCGCGCGCACATCGGGCGGAATGTTGCCGCCATTATTGGGTTGCCCCCAGGCATACACCCTGCCGTTTCGAGTTCGAACCGCAAATGCATCGTCTGCGGCGTAGATGGCTTCGGGCGGGTCGAACCACAACTCTCGCTGGATCTGGTCAGGCACCGTCGAGGCCGGATTATTAACCGGGCCAATCGCAGCAATACTGTTTGCGCCTGGAGCAGGATTGTCATGGATCACGGCAAACGCACTTCGGGTGCTGTAAACCGACTTTACGCCTTGAAGAATCGGCGCCGTGGGGGGAACGGTATTGCCCCAGCATAATAATTGATTGGTGCTGCCGACATTCACCAAGGCGGCAAAACTGAACTCTGCCGAAAACAACTTTATCGCTTTATTATTCTTTAGAAAGTTCACGATCGCGGGCGGCACAGGCAGCCCCCAGCCGGTCTGTCCTTCCAAATGAACATCGCCGCTGGTGGGCTCAAGCAACGCGAACACCCCACCGCTGGAAACAAACAGCCTGTCTGCGGGTTCCGGGACGTGAAATGAAAAATTACCGCGCTGTTTTAGATAACACCACTCGTTTTCCTCGTCCGATATACCCTGGAAGCCTGAAACAATTAGGTACTGAGGCGAAAAATATACGCTGCCTGCTACGTTATTCGAGTCAACAGGCACCACCGAAAACTGCAGATACTTACCCTCATCGGAAGGCCTGATGTTGAAGTCCCGCTGCCCTTCCGCCTCCAGGCGTTGCCCATTAAGGTACCAATAAAAGCTTGACAGCCCTTCATGGCTGGCACCATTCGCGTCATACCGATAAAAACCACGCACCGTGGCGTGCACTAAGATATCGCCCAGAACCTGCACTTCACTGGCAGTGGGGACCGCATCAACAACCGCCCTTTTCTTCACGTTACTCATGACTGACTCTCCAACTCTGGGAATAAAAAGTGTTGGCAGCCCTCCGCAACGGCCTTCAAAAACGCAAGCCGCTGAGCGCCGTCCAAAACGTACGCCCTCATGAATCGACCGGGTTATACAACTCATCCGTCACACTTGTTCCGCCCCCCCACACCACGTACTGTCCATCTGTTCGCCTGGCGGCGAAGGCTGACGCTGATCGTGCGCCGGTAGGGGCATAAGGCGGCAAGAACTTCAGCGCGTACAACCCACTCACATTTGCCCTCACGTACTCTTGCAGTTCACCCGGAATGTCACCTGCATCCTGATAAGCAGTGCCACCGCCAAATGCCGACACCACGCCACCGACAAAACCTTGGGTGCTAATCACGCCATAGGCGCCATTCGTGCAGTGCACATCTGTTATTTGACTGGCCATCAGCACTTGCCGGGTGTTTTGTGGAATAGCGCCGCCTCCCGTGGGCTGGCCCCACGAAAACAGATCCTTGGTACGCCCGTCGGATTCCTTGGCAACCATGAAGAAGCTGGAGTCATTGGAGTAAAGGCTGATGATGCCATTGGGGGTGACAATTTCGCCTAAGTTGGCACCTGGGGTAGCACTCGGATCACAGTTGGCTTTGTGGCGTGTCGGCGAGCGATGTTGTTGATACCAATCGTTGACGTGCATATCGTCGAAGAGCGCTTCAATGCGGTACTTTTCTCCGCTTTTTTCAAAGACTTTCCCCGCATCGTTATCTTGCCCATCGTCTTGACCGGCAAGCCCACCGTAACCCGCCTGGCCCCAAGAGGCGGACAGCCCGGAGTTATTGAACATGCAGAACGCCCAGGCAGACCCCCGGCATAACAGGATATTGCCGCCGGCAGCGAGTCTTTTGGCATCTTCATTCATGGTGCCTCCATAGGCTGCAGCGCCCCAACTGATCGCTCTTCTGCGGTATTTGGTAATGGCGCAGAATGCATTGCGGTTAGCCACCACCTGCTCAACACCGTCCTGGTCAAGGATGTACGTCAGGACCTCGGAAGAGATTTGCCCGCCGTTGGCTGCGTCACCCCACGCCACGACGTGTTTGATTTCAGGGTCATTGACGGTTTGCGGACCAATGGCGCAAAACGCACCGGCAGTGCTGACAATCCGCTCAACCTTCATCGCCATCAAATAGTTCTCAGCCGCCTGCGAGATACTGCCTCCGGCCGCAGCATTTCCCCAGGCATAGACGTTCCCCTTGTGAGTGAGGACTGAAAATGCAGACTCCGTTGCATAGATTGCCTTGGGCAGATCGAAGAGCAGTTTGCGTTGAATATCCTCTGGTACCACCCCGCCATTCGCGGCGTTGCCAAAGGCACCGATGGTGTTTTTCCCTGGCGCCGGATTGTCGTAAATAAAGGCCACTGCGGTGCGATTGCTATACACGTACTTAATGTTATTCAAATCCAGTTGCGGGGGAATATTGGCCATATTAGTCCCCCACAACAACAGTCGCTTGGTACTGCCCAAGACCGGCACCAGTGCACCAAAATCCCGCTCGGTCGAGAACATACGCGTGGCTGGATTGTTTTTCAGATAATCGCGTATTGCCTGTGGCGGTTCACCGGCATGATCAGCACGTCCTCTAACATGCACACTTTGCGTTTTGCCGTCGGTCAGCGAAAAGGCCAACGCACTCGCGACGAAGACTTTATCGTTAGGGTCGGGCACGTAATAAGAACAATGACCGCGTTGTGACATAAAACTATTACGGTGCTCTTCGTCGGAGATATTTTGATAGCCGTTTACGATGGCAATCTCCATCGAAAAAGTTTCTATACCTATTTCACCATCAGCGTTCATCGGCGTTACCGAAAACCTGATTTTTGCCCCGCTTAGCGAGGCTTGTATTTGAAAGTCGAGGCTCCTGGCGTCGAGAAAGTTAACACCGTCTATATACCAGCGATAGATAGAGTCTCGCTCGGAAACATCATCAACGTAAAAATAACTACCGCGGACCACTGCACCCGCAACGGCCTCACCGATAATCGTTACATTAGTTGCTACAGGAATTGACATGAGATAAGCCTCAGTTATTAGAAAATCACACTAACCCTCAGACTCAGTCACCGCGCGAATAATCAGATCCTCACCACGTTCACGCACCAGCCCTTCGCCATTGTCTTTGGGATAATGAAGTTGAATATTGTCCTGCTCTAAACACGCACAGACAGTAAGCGCTGCCGAAAATAGGCTGTCTACTGTCATATTTAACAGGTGAGGCGACCGTTCATCTGATGATTCAAGATTGAAACAAGCACATATACGCAATAACAACTGCCGTCCTGCGCCGACAAACGATACGAATAGCGTCTGTGGCCATGCGCCATCTCTCCCTTGAGTCAGAGGTTTCCAGGGCGAACCCGCCTGACGTTCACCGTTGAGCATTCGGAGGGTGAAAGAATCGCGCCATTTACAGGTAAACTCCCCCTCCTCTTCATCTTCCCCACGGAGTTCGCCTTGCGTCTGTTCCACACCTCCGACTGGCACCTTGGCCAAAACCTGCACGGCCAGGAACGCGACTTCGAACACGCCTGCTTCCTTGAATGGCTGCTGCGCCAGATCGGCACCCAGCACCCGGATGTGCTGCTGATCGCCGGCGATATCTTCGACACGGTCAACCCGCCGCTCAAGGCCCAGGAGCGCCTGTATGACTTCATCATCAGCGCCCACGAACAAAACCCGAAACTGACCATTGTGATGATCGCCGGCAACCACGACTCCGGCTCGCGCATCGAACTGCCCGCGCCGTTGATGCGGCGCCTGCGCACTCATGCGCTGGGCCGCGTGTTGTGGCTGGAAGATGGCGAGCTGGACGCCGAACGCCTGCTGATCCCGCTGCCCGGCGCCAACGGCAAGGTCGCCGCCTGGTGCCTGGCGCTGCCGTTTCTGCGCCCGGCTGAAGTCACCGGCGCCCACCTCGGCGACGATTACCTGCGGGGGATTGGCCAGGTGCATGAACGGTTGATCGCGGCGGCCAATGCCAAACGCAAAAAAGGCCAGCCGTTGATAGCTATCAGTCACGCGCACATGGCTGGCGGTTCGGTGTCGGAAGATTCCGAGCGCAGCCTGATCATCGGCAACGCCGAGGCGCTGCCGGCCAGCTTGTTTGATAACAGCGTGAACTATGTGGCCCTGGGCCATTTGCACAAGCCGCAACGGGTCAATGGCGAAGAGCGCATTCGTTATAGCGGCTCGCCAATTCCGCTGTCTTTTTCCGAGATCGGCTACAAGCATCAGATTCTCGACGTGACCTTCCAGGGCCAGTGCCTGGTGAGTGTCGAGCCGCTCCTGATCCCGCGTTCGGTCAACCTGCAGCGCCTGGAGGCCGCGCCACTGGCGGACATCCTCAAACAGCTGGCGGATTTGCCCGACATCGACCTGCTCGCCGAAACGCAGCGCCATCCGTGGCTGGAAGTGCGCGTGCGCCTCGACGAACCGCAACCGGACCTGCGCCAGCAAATCGAAACCGCGCTGCAAGGCAAGGCTGTGCGCCTGGTGCGCATCGCCGCCGACTATGCAGGCAAGCGCGGCAGTGACGACACCGACGAAGAACGCCTGGTCGAACTCGACCAGCTCACGCCCCAGGAGCTGTTCAGCCGCGCCTGGCAGGACAGTTACGGCAGCGAGGTGGATGAACAGACCTTGAAGGATTTCGCCGTGCTGCTCCAGGAAGTGCAACACGCGGGGGAACAGCCATGAAGATTCTTGCCATCCGCCTGAAAAACCTCGCCTCGCTGGCCGGCCCGTTCGAGATCGACTTTACCGCCGAGCCGCTGGCGAGTGCCGGGTTGTTCGCGATCACCGGGCCGACCGGTGCGGGTAAAAGTACCCTGCTCGATGCGCTGTGCCTGGCGCTGTTTGGCGCGGTGCCACGCCTGGGTGATACCGGCCAGGCCAAGATGCCGGACGCCGACACGGATATTTCCATCGGTGACCCGCGCACCCTGGTCCGACGCGGTACCGGCGGCGGCTATGCCGAAGTGGATTTCGTCGGCGTCAATGGCCGTCGCTATCGCGCACGCTGGGAAGCCAATCGCGCCCGCGACAAGGCCAGCGGCAAGTTGCAGAACAGCCGCCAAAGCCTGATTGACCTCGACAGCGACCAACTGCTGGCCAGCCAGAAAACCGAATACAAGACCCAGCTGGAATTGGCCCTGGGCCTGAATTTCGAGCAGTTCACCCGCGCGGTGTTGCTGGCGCAAAGCGAATTCAGTGCGTTCCTCAAGGCCAATGACAACGAGCGCAGCGAACTGCTGGAAAAGCTCACCGACACCGCGCTCTACACTCAGCTCGGTCGCCGCGCGTTCGACAAGGCCAAGGAAGCCAAGGACGCGCACAAACACCTGCAGGACCAGGCCACCGGTGTGGTGCCCCTGGCCCCCGAGGCCCGCGCCGAACTCGACGAGCAATTCGACGCTGCCCAACAGCAGTTCAAGGCGCAACAGGCGCAACTCAAGCAGTTGGAACTGCAGCACACCTGGCTCAAGGAGCTGCGTGAGTGGCAAGACCGCCAACTCAGCGCGACCGAGCAATTGCAGCGCGCGCAGGCCGAGTGGGACAGCCTGGGCCCGCAACGCCAGGACCTGAGCCGCCTGGACCAACTGGCGCCGCAGCGCCATCACTTTGCGCGCCAGGCCGAACTCGACAATCTGCTCACGCCCTTGGCCGCGCAGATTCAGGCACATCTGGCGCAACAGGCCGAGCTGCAGACCCGCCAGGAGCAGGCACTCCAGCAGCAGGCGGCGGCCCACGCCGCGCTGGCCGAGGCCCTCAAGCAACAAGCTGACGCCGCCCCGCTGCTGCTGCAAGCCTTCGCCGAACACAACACCCTCGCCCACTTGACCAAGGACCTGGCCAAGCGCACCGAAGACAAACTCCAGCAAGAAACCGCCTGCACCGAAGGCCATGCGTTGCTCAAGGGCTTGCAGGACAAGCACACCCACGTTGCCGAGCGCCTGCAGCGGCTGGCCGCCGAGCTTGAGCGCAGTGCCGCCCTCGCGCCGCTGAGCGATGCCTGGAGCGCCTATCGCGACCGCCTGCAACAGCTGATGCTGATTGGCAATCGCCTGAACAAAGGCCAGGCCGAACTGCCGCAACTGGAACAGCGGGCCACGCGCGCCGCAGAAAAATTCGCCGAGCAACGCGACGCCCTGGACCTGCTGTATCAGGAAGCGGGTGCCGAACCCCATGCCGTGGCCGAGCAGATCCAATTGCTGGCCAGCCTGCTGCAGGACAATCGCAAGCAACAGCGCGCCTTTGAAGACCTCACGCGGTTGTGGGACAGCCAGCAACAGCTGGACCAGCAGGCCAGCGCGCTGACGCAAAAACTCGCGGACGCCCAGCAACAACGCGAACAACTGAACCAGGCCGGCCTGCAAGCCAAGGCCGAGCTGACCGTCGCCGAGCAAACCCTGACGGTGACCAAGCAATTGCTGGAACGCCAGCGCCTGGCCCGCAGTGCCAGCGTCGAGGAGTTGCGCGAGCAGTTGCAGGACGACCAGCCGTGCCCGGTGTGCGGCAGCCATGAGCACCCGTATCACCAGCCCGAAGCCTTGCTGCAAAGTCTCGGTCGGCATGACGACAGCGAAGAGGCGGCGGCGCAGACAGCCGTCGACACGCTCAAGGAAAAACTCACCGAGCTGCGCGGCGAAGTCGGCGGCCTGATTGCCCAGCAAAAGGAATTCCTGCAACAACAGGAGCAGGTGGTCAGCCAACAGCAAGGCCTCAAGCCGAGCCTGGATGCGCATCCGCTGGCGGCCGCGCTGTTCAATCAGGACACGGCCAAGCGCAGCGACTGGCTGACCCAGCAACTCAGCCAACTGACCCAGAACATCGCCCAGGACGAACAGCGCCAAGGCGCCCTGCTCAACCTGCAACAAAACGCCGGGCGCCTGCAGCAACAACTGCAAGCAGCCCAGGATGCCAGCCAGCAGGCTCGCCAGTTGCTGGTGGACCAGCAGCGCGAGCTGTCCAGCGACCGCGAGCGCCTCGACGAAGAACTCAACGCCTTCGCCAGCGTGTTGCCCGCCGACACCCTCGAAGGCTTGCGCCGCGAACCGGCCGCGACGTTCATGCAGCTGGACCAGCAGGTCAGCCAACGCCTGGAGCAACTGGGCCATCAGCGCGATGAACTGGCCGAGCAGCAGGAGCGCCAGCAGGCCATCGAGAAAGAACAAACCCACCAGCAACATCGCCAGCAGCAACTCGACGCCCTGCTCCAGCAGGTCGCGGAATTGGCCGCACAACGGCAGGCCACCGAGGAAAAACTCAGCGCCCTGCTCGGCGAGCACCCCAGCGCCGAACATTGGCAGCAGCAACTCGACCAGGCGGTGGCGCAGTCACGCCAGAGCGAAACCGACGCCAACCAGCAACTGCAGGACACGCGCGACGCCTTGATCCAATTGGCCGCCGACCTCAAGGCCCAGCAGGAACGCCAGCAGGCGCTGCAAGCCGAGCAGCAGGGCCTCGCCACGCGCCTGCAGGCCTGGCGCGCGCTGCACCCCGAACTGGACGACGAAGGCCTGGCCCGCTTGCTGGCCCTCGACGAGTCGCACATCAACGCGCTGCGCCAACAGCTGCAGCACAGCGAAAAAGCCGTCGAACAGGCCAAGGTCCTGCTGCAGGAACGCGAGCAACGCCTCGCCGAGCACCAGGCCCTGCACAACGGCAACCTGGACGCCGAACACCTCGACAGCACCCTGGCCGCGCTCAACCAGCAACTGGCCGAGGGCGAGAAACACTGCGCGGAACTGCGCGCGCGCCAGTCCGAAGACCAGCGCCGCCAGGACGCCAACCATGCCCTCGGCGAGCAGATCGCCAGGGCCTATGACGAATGGCAACGCTGGGCCCGCCTGAATGCACTGATCGGCTCGGCCAACGGCGACACTTTCCGCAAGATCGCCCAGACCTACAACCTCGACCTGCTGGTGCACCACGCCAACGTGCAATTGCGCCAACTGGTGCGCCGCTATCGCCTCAAGCGCGGCGGCAGCATGCTCGGCCTGTTGGTACTGGATACGGAAATGGGTGATGAACTGCGCTCGGTGCATTCACTGTCGGGCGGCGAGACTTTCCTGGTGTCGCTGGCCCTGGCGCTGGGCCTGGCATCGATGGCGTCGAGTACGTTGAAGATCGAGTCGCTGTTTATCGACGAGGGCTTCGGCAGCCTCGACCCCGAATCCCTGCAATTGGCGATGGACGCCCTCGATGGCCTGCAGGCCCAGGGCCGCAAAGTCGCGGTGATCTCCCACGTGCAGGAGATGCACGAACGCATCCCGGTGCAGATCCAGGTCAAGCGCCAGGGCAATGGCTTGAGCACCCTGGAGGTCAAGTGAGCGAGGCGCTGCTGTATTCGTTCCGGCGCTGTCCGTATGCCATGCGGGCGCGGTTGGCGTTGCGCTATTGCGGCGTGCCGGTGCAGATCGTCGAGGTGAGCCTCAAGGCCAAGCCGGCCGCGATGCTGGCGCTATCGCCCAAGGGCACGGTGCCGGTGCTGTGCGTCGACGGTCGGGTGATCGAGGAAAGCCTGGAGATCATGCAATGGGCCTTGGCGCAAAATGACCCTGAGGATTGGTTGCTCGGGGGTGACCCGCGGGTGCTGGAACTGATTGCCGAGAATGACCAGGTGTTCAAACATCACTTGAATCGATACAAGTATGCCGAACGCTACCCGCAGCAGCCGATGGAACATTATCGGGCCGAAGGCGAGGTGTTTTTGCAGCAGTTGGAGGGGTTGCTGGCGAAAAATGACTACTTGCTGGCCGGGCATTTAAGCCTGGCCGACGTCGCACTGGCACCGTTTGTGCGCCAGTTTGCCCATGTGGATCGCGAGTGGTTTGCCGGTACTCCTTATCACAGGCTGCAAACCTGGTTGCAACGCTTTCTGGAGTCGCCGCTGTTTGCAGCGGTAATGGCAAAACCTTCAGGCTGAGCGCAGATCAAAATGCGGGAGCGGGATTCTTGGGGTGAAAGGGCCTCTCATGGTGGGCAGGCCTCCCATGGTGAAAGGACCTCTTGGGGTGAGCTGGCCTCTGATGGTGAAAGGACCTCTTGGGGGGTGAGCTCGCCTCTCATGGTGAAAGGACCTCTTGGGGTGAGCTGACCTCCCATGGTGAAAGGACCTCTTGTGGTGAGCTCGCTTCTTGTGGTGAGCGGGCTTGCCCCGCGTTGGGCTGCGCAGCAGCCCCAGGACCCG
>NZ_MAUE01000038.1 GCF_001702265.1 Pseudomonas aylmerensis | reverse complement strand
TGGGGCCGCTTCGCAGCCCAACGCGGGGCAAGCCCGCTCGCCACAATAGATCTGCCAACCCCACAATAGACCTGCCAACTCCACAATAGCCCCGCCAACCCCCAATAGGCCTGCCAACCTCACAATAGACCTGACAACCCCACAATCACCTGCCCATGCACAATCAAATGTGGAAGCTATGTGGCCTGGCATTCAGTGCAGGGAAGACACTGGATCTCTTACCGGCGGGCTTCTTGTGCTGAACGGGCATCAGATGGTGAAAGGGCCTCTTGGGCTGAGCTGGCCTCTCATGGTGAAAGGACCTCTTGTGGTGAGCTCGCTTCTTGTGGTGAGCGGGCTTGCCCCGCGTTGGGCTGCGCAGCAGCCCCAGGACCCGGCGCCTCGGTGTGTCAGGTCAAACCCGGGCGCTTGCAATGGGGCCGCTTCGCAGCCCAACGCGGGGCAAGCCCGCTCGCCACAATAGATCTGCCAACCCCATAATCACCTGCCAGCACTCCATCACCTGACAAGCACAACCATCACTTGCCAGAACCCAGTCACCTGGCAACCACAACCATCACCTGCCAGCACACCATCATCTGACAACCACAATCATCACTTGCCAGCACCCAGTCACCTGGCAACCACAACCATCACTTGCCAGCACACCATCACCTGACAACCACAACCATCACCTGCCAGCACACCATCACCTGACAACCACAACCATCACTTGCCAGCACCCAATCACCTGCCATCCACACAATCAAATGTGGGAGCCGGCTGGCCTGCGATGCTGACGACTCGGTCCAACTGATTCACCGAGTTGAGTTCATCGCAGGACAGCCAGCTCCCACATTTGATCTGTGTTGCCTGGCAATCAGTGTTGGGTCTTGTGGTCCAGTGCGGCGTAGAAGTTGGCGCTTTGTTGCAGGTATTTCTGGGTGTAGGCGCTGGTGCTGGATTTTTTACCGGCAACGTCCACGCTGGCGGCAGCAGGCAAGGCTACGGTCGCGGAAACAGCGGAGGCGGCGATGATGGAGAAGAGGTTCAAGTTCATGTCAGTAACCCTTGTGTTCGTTTGGTTGAGTGGCCGGGGA
Organism: Pseudomonas aylmerensis; assembly: GCF_001702265.1. Lineage (GTDB taxonomy): Bacteria > Pseudomonadota > Gammaproteobacteria > Pseudomonadales > Pseudomonadaceae > Aquipseudomonas > Aquipseudomonas aylmerensis. The sequence continues at coordinate 68,896 of NZ_MAUE01000038.1, read as the reverse complement.
AGGCCTTGGAACCCAACTTACGCCCGAGGGCTGAACCTTAGAAATGCTTTGAAACAGTAGCCGCTATTAATAGAATTAATACAAGGAGTCAGGCCCCGCCGTGCGGGGCCTGTGGCTTATTGACGCACCAGGAACTTGAGGTCGCTGGGTGCATCGATCGCCAGTTTCTGCACGGTTTTACCCAGCAGGCCGGTCTTGGGGTCACGTTCGACCACTACGATTGCATTGCTTTTCTGGTTGGCCACCAGCAGGAACTTGCCACTCGGGTCCAGGCTGAACTCGCGCGGGTGATCGCCTTCAACGGAGCGGCGCTGCAGCTCCTTGAGGTGCGCGGTCGCCGGGTCAATGCTGAACACCAGCAGTTGATTGGCCGTGCCGCGATTGCTCACATAGAGGAACTTGCCATCACTGGACGCATGCAGCGCGGCACCGGCCTTGTCGGACACCGGTTGCCCGGCGGCGTAATCGAGCAGTTGAGTCTGGTTGAGCTTGCCGTCGTGGTAGTCGAACACGGCGATCTGGGCGCTCATCTCGGTGGTCAGCCAGGCATGCTTGCCATCGGCGCTGAACAGCAAGTGACGCGGACCGCTGCCTGGCGGTAATTGCACGAAGGCTGGATCGGCCGGGGTCAGCGGCAGTTCGTGGTTGGCCTTGGGGTCGTAGTGGTAGACAAAGACCTTGTCCGCGCCCAGATCCTGCACAAACACGTACTTGCCATCCGGCGACGACACCACCGAATGCACATGGTTGGACGCCTGGCGCTCAGGGTTCACGCGGCTGGCCGGGTGCCCGCTCAACTGCACCGGCGCCGACAGCTTGCCACTGGCGTCCACCGGCAGCACGGCCAGGCTGCCACCCGGGTCTTCCAATACCGAATAGTTGGCCACGAACAGGTAACGGCCGTCAGCCGCAACGCTGGAATACGTAGGCTCATTGCCCAGGCTTTGCACCTGGTTGACCAGGGTCAGCTGATGGTTCTGCGGGTCGATGCTGTAGCTGCTCACACGGCCCACCGGGTCTTTCTGGCCCGGGCCGTTTTCATTCACCACAAACAGATGCTTCTGGTCCTTGGACACCGTCAACCACGAGGGGTTGGCTGCCTTGGCCGCGAGCACCGGCTCGCCCTGGAACTGGCCGGTGCGGCTGTCGAACTGCAACCGGTAGATGCCTTGGCTGGTGCCGGCGGTGTAGCTGCCCACCAACAGTTCATAAGTGTCGGCCGGCGCGGCCTGTACCGACATCGCGCCGACACTGCCAGCCATCAGCAGGGGCCAGAATTTACGCATCATCATGCTCGTCTTCCTCGTCGTTATTGTTGCCGGTGAAGGCGGCCATGCACACCAGGCGGTGCTCGCCCGAATCACCGGTGAGGGTCCAACTTTGCAAGGCTTCATCAAAGGTTGCGGCCTGCACTTGCGCCAGGCTGAAGGACCAGCGTTTTTCAGCGCGGCCATCCATGCACATGATCGACAGCTTCTGGTCGTTGAGTTTGAAGTCAAAGGCATGCAGGCCATCGATTTCGAGCATGTCGCTGGTTGCAAGTTCATTAGAGAGGCTGCGGACGGTCATCAGGATCATTCATCAGTGGAAAAAACCTTGATGATAGGCCAATCCGGCGGTGCCGTCGTGTCGCGATAGCGGGCTACCGCACCCGCTGCGCCGTGGCTTGCGATTCTAGGGACTACCCCCTGACAGAATGGACTCGTTTATGCCGCAAGACACACCCGCCACCCCACTGTTGCTGCCTCATCGAAGCGACACCCTCGCCCGGGCCGTGGCCCGGCAGTTCACCGGGCGCCCGACGTTGCGCCAGGTGGTCGACCAGCACGTGCACGAACGCCTGCTGGAACAATTCCCCTCACTGGTGCTGGACATGTCCAGCGTCAAGCTGGCCGTCCCCAACCAACGACGCGGCTGGGACCTGCGGCGCTTGAGCGATGTCATCCTCGATTACCTCGGCCACGGCACGCCCCTGAACATGACCGAGGTGATCGACACTCGCCGCTGCTTCCTGTCCCAACGCCCGCCCTTGCACTTGACCTATGAGGCCGACGGCCCGCGCGAGCCGGACATGGCGGTGATCGAACGGGTGATTGCGGACCTGCCCTTCACCCTGCCCATCGCCTTTCAAGATGCCCTGAACCGCTACTGGAACGGCGCCGCCGACACCGGTGCCAGCCGCTGGCAATGGCTCGGCGACCTGCTGGCCGACAACCTCAAGAGCACCGCCAGCCTGCTGCCAGCCGGGTTCGCCCAAGACATGCTCTACGCCGTCAGCCGCCAACCCGATCGCCGCGAACGCGAGGGTGTGCGTGCGTACTGCCTGGAGGGCTGCGTGATCCACCAGGGCCGCACCACGCGCCTGCTGAGCAGTGACCTGTTGTTGGTGCAAGGCGACCACGTACTGCTGTGCCAGGCCTCGGGCAACGTTGAAAACTTTGCCTCGGTGGACGCGTTCAACCAGGCCTGGGGTCAACGCCTGGCCGCCGCGTTGCTGGCCGAGAAGATCCAGGTCAAGCACTACGAGCCCGATGGCAACCTGTTCGACATCCAGGCCGCCTTGCTGCTGAACCAGCAGTTGGACGACCTCGACGCCCTCCGTTTGCCGGCCACTGACGGTGTACGCGCGCTGGAGCAACGCTTCGCCGACGCCACCGACCCGGTACCGGCCTTCCTCGCCGCCCCGGTCCCCGACCCGACGCACCAGGCGCGTCTCCAGGCGGCGCTGCCGGACTGGCTGCAGGCGGCCAGCGCCGACCAGCGCTTTGCCTATCGCCAGGGGCTGGTGGACCAGGCGCGAGTGCAGCGAGAAAACGCTGGCGCGTCGTTTCTCGACGGCGTCGAGAGTCTGCAGGCCTTCACCGTGCGCACCCTGCGCGAGCAGATGCGCCGCGATCATCCCGAGTCCAGCGTGGAACCGGAAAACCTGCAACTGACCTTCCATGTCCCGGTAGGCGACCTGCACAGCGGCTACCTGGCGCCGGTGAGCATGAGCCTGACCGAACTGGCCATCCACAACCTCGCCGCTGCGCCGCAGGGCCGCATGAGCGTGCGCGACACTTCGGGTGCCGCCCTGCCCGCCTGGTTCAACGAGGATTATGTGCTCGGGGAAAAGGGCGTATTCCACAGCACGCCGGGGCTGATTCGCCAGGTGGACATTGGCCGCCATTACCCGGCAAAAATCCGCGAGTGGCTGCTGGGGGACAGCCCTGACATACGCCGGCGCGAAGCCTTGTTTGGCGAGCAACTGAGCGTGCAGCTGCCACGCCAGGCGCTGGAACAGGCGATTCGCCAGGAGCACGGCCTGACCTTCCAGGGTTATCGCTACATCAAGGCCGTGTTGCAGCGCAGCGCACCCGGCCGGGTGGTAGAGGGCCAGGACATCGTGATCCGCCCGCTGGCCTTCGTGCGCACGCCCGATGCGCGGCCGGACAGCGTCGCGAGCATGTTCATCATCGAGCCTCGAGACCAGGGCAATGGCCCGCATCTGCTCTATCGACCGTTGTACCCGGACGCGCTGCACCAGTTCGCGAGTCGCCAGGCATTGTTCGACGCGATTGCCGAGCCTGGCGCCCTGCAAGACAGTGTGCTGGCCTGGCTGCCGGACAAGACGCGGTCGATCTATAGCCACGGCGGTTTTCAGAGCCCGCATATCCTGCGCTTCGGCCAGGGTGACGACACCGTACAGTGGCCCGCACCACCGCCCGCGCAGTTGGCGCAGGACCTCAACGGCGGCGAAGTGCCAGGCTCGCTCGCACAATCACTGGCGACCGGCAACCTGCTGCAATACCTCTACGGCAGCAATGCCCGGGCCCTGGTGGACCTGGCCGATCGCGACTCGGTGTCGAATGCCGAAAGCCGCTGGGCCGTGCTGCTGGAGGGCGGCTGGTTGCTGTTCAACGCGCTGTTGATGCCGCTGTTGCGCGGCCCGGCGATGGCCGTGGGCTGGATCCTGCAATTGGCGGTCAGCCTCAAGCACGACCTCGGCGGCCTGCAGAGTGATGACGCGGCTGCGCGGGAACTGGCCTGGGTCGACGTGTTGCTCAATATCGGCCTGCTGGTGCTGCACGCGGCCTCGCCCACCGACGCCGCGCCACGCCTGCCCACGCGCACGCCGGGCGAGCCGACCTTGCCCCTCGCCGCCCTGCGCCGCCCGGCCTCTGCGCCGTCGGCCCCCACGCTGATCGAGCACGGCCCCATCGGCCTGCCATCCGAACCGGTGGCGGGCGACCAGACCTTGGTGGATTTTATCCATTCCAACGCCGGGGATGCCTCGCGTCGGCGCCTGCTGGACGCCCTGCGCGAACTCAATGTGGCGTGGCCCGTGCCGCCGCCGACGCCCGTAGAGATTGGTCCGCACCGAGGGCTGTACAGCATCGACCGACGCTGGCATGCCTCAGTGGGCGGCTTGCTGTTCGAGGTGAACATCCAAGCCGAAACCGACGCGTTATTCATCGTGCATCCGCAAAAACCTGAGCATCCGGGCTTTGAACTCAAGACCGACGGCCAGGGCCATTGGTCGCTGGACCTGGGGTTGAAACTGCGTGGTGGCGGGCCCAAGAACCGGTTCAAGGCCAAACTGGTGCAGATTGAAGAACAACGCGCACAAGCACACGAGCACGCCAAACGCATTGAGGGCCTTATAGCGGCGGTCAGTCGTGAGCAACTGAGCTTTGTCGACGGGATATTCCCCGCCAAGGCCCTGCTTGAATCACTCGACCAGCAGTTGCTGGTTGCCCACACAGCCCTGCGGGCCGCGCCCGAGAACCCGGTGCTTATCCAGGCGCACGCCGCCACCGCGCGTTCCAGGGCCCGCGCCAAGGTGAGCTTCCAGGTGCTGCTGGAACGCTTCGAACGTACCGCCGCCCCCCAACAGCAGCATCGCCGCGACCTGCTGGAGGCCTACCGGAAAATCAAGGTGGCGGACGGCAAGTTCGACTATGAAGCCAATGCGCAGGAGGTCTACACGAGCATGCTGGCCGGTGATGAGTTACACATCGCCTTCACGGACGCCTTGCACCGCAGCACCTTTTTCTCTGACCAGGGTGAATCCCTGGTTGAACTGGCCGGCAGGCCGGGCGACACAGCAGCCATCCGTTATGTCTATGATCTGGTGCAAACCAACTTTGCCGCCAGCGAGCGCCATTTCAAGGCGGTGCTCGACATCGAGAATGCGCTCGAAACACTCGCGGGCGATCTCAAGAGCGGGCCCGCAGAGCGCTACAAGTACCTCAGTGCAGTGCCTGCCCGACGTTTCTACAACCGCGTGACCGCGACCCTGGAAACCCTCGACCTGCTGGCACTGCTGAGCATCGACCTGACATTCGAACCGCACACCGCCGAGGAATTGTATTTCTTCCAGAACCAGCGACTGCTGCACACCGTCGAATCCTCAAGGGTGAACACCCACCTTGACCTGCTGGCCACGGAGGGCTTCACCGTCGCCGAACGCAAGGCGGTGCTGCTCAACCTGATTGACCATTACAGCCACCGCCTGCAGGTCTACCGCGCGCTGATGGACATCAATTCCCCGTTGATCATCCCGCGCTATATGCCGCTGCTGATCGAACGCCTCGAAACGGTACGCAGCGCGGCCGAGGCCGACTTGGCCGATGTGTTGCGCGAGGATGAGTTCCTGCCGCCGCAGACGGGAGTGTTCAAGCCGCTGAAAATCGCCGTTCCCGGAAAACGCGTGTTCAAGTCCCGGGACAAGGGCGCACTGGTAGGTGAGCTGCAAGCGCCTGACGCAGATACGCCTTTCCCCACCATCATCACTCGCAACCCAATCACTCAGCAGCCCAGCGGCCGGTTCATCGAACACCCGGGAGAAGGTTGGGTCGAGATCGTCGACGCGCCGCCGAGCCGCCCGGCGGAAAAGCCCCCTACCCGCTCCCTGGCCAGCTTGCGTACCCAGTCCCAGCAGTTGCTGGAGGAAGTCGGCGCGATCGAGCGCTCCATCAAGTTCCAGAAGAACAAACTCAAGGACCCGCAACGCCGCGACGACCTCAATCCCCGCGACTGGGACGACATGCTCCAGTATCAGGCCCAGCGCATCGAGTCGATTGCCGATGAGATCCAGCGGCAGCACCAGGAGCCGCAGACGGTCGAGCGCTTGCGCACACGTGCCGGCGAATTGCGCACCCAGGGCCGGCAACACTGCATCGAAGGGCTCAAGGCCCAGCGGCCCCGCCAGGCAAATATCGACTACCTGCGCATCCACGCCGCCGTGGATATCGGCCTGGTCCACGGCCCGCAACGCACCGCGGCCGGCGACTACGTGACCGAGTTTGCGGTACGCGAGAAAAACGCGCTCACGGTGCTCTGGTACGCACACTTTCACTACGCGCGTGCCGGTGTGCCGGCGGCTGAGTACACCAAGGCCCATCTCAAGCGTCCCGAACACCGCTTTATCACCTTCAAGGACTTGCTCGCCCAGGCCGGAAACGACAACCGCGCCATCGTGCGTGATGTGTACAACCCGATCACCCCGCCACTCGACCAACGCCTGTTCCTGAGCCTGCTCCCTGCCTAGAACCCGCCATGAATGGCATCGAATTGCCAAAAGGATGTGTATGCAATCCCCTGACTCTATCGCGCACGCCGTCAGCGCGCGCTTCGCTGATCGCCCGACGCTGGAAAGCGTGATTCGCCAGCAACTCGCCACCGCCCTTGGCGAGCGGTACCCGACCCTGACGCTGGACCTGAGCCGCACGCGGCTGGCCAGGCCGCAACGCCGCAGCTGGCTGCTGCAACCGTTTATGCCGGTGGTGCATGACGCCCTGGCCAGCGGCGTGCCGCTGGACTTCAGGGATGTCGGCAGCCTGGCCTGGTACCTCTCCGACGAGCCGCCCAAGCGCCTGAAACTGCCGGGATTGACCCCGGAAAAACTCGATATGCAGGTCATCGCCACGCTGATTGGCGAGATCCCCCAGACCTTGAGCATCGCACTGCAAAACGCCCTCGCCGCCTATTGGGATGCCGGCCACTGGTGCTGGCTGGCCGACGTGTTGAAGGACACCCTGCGCGTCGCCGCCCTGCGCCAGGCCGAGCTGGATCAAACGGCCCGCGAGACCCTCGACCAGGTGTTGACCAACCCTGAGCGCGAGGACCGCCTCACCCTCCATGGCGAACGTGCGGTGTACGCCTACGGGCTGCAAGCCACCCTCAAGGACGCGGCGCGCAGCGTCAGCCTGCTCGGCCCGGACCTGTTGCTGGCCCGCGCGCTGAATGGCAAGACGTCGGTGCTGCTGTGCAGCCCGCAGACGGGTATCGAGACGTTCGCCAGCGTGGATGTGCTGATCCAGGCCGTGGGCCAACGCCTGGGGCGTCAGTACCAGGTCGAGGATATCCTGCTGCAACGCTACGAAATCGACGGCGATCTCTTCGAGCACCAGGCGTCGTTGATCCTCAATCACCAACTCGAAGACCTCGGCAACTTGAGCCTGCCCACCGGCCAGCCCTTCAGGGTATGGCAGACGCTGTATAACGACATCACTGACCCTGGGCGATTCTTCCGCGACGCGCCGGCCGCGCCTGCCCTGGCAACCTTGCGCACCCACTTGCCGGCGTGGCTGCAAAGCGCCAGCGCCGACGACCAGGCCGCTTACCGCCGCTACACGCTGGCGCTGGCCACCGCCAAACAGCGCGCGGGGGGCCGTACCGTGCTCAGCGATATCGACGATATCCGCACCTACACCGTCAACGCGCTGTTGCAAGCGTTGCAAGGGGATGCCGTGACCTTTGCCAATCACGCGCCGACGCCGCCGTCGGTCGCGGCCCTGCACCCCGACGACCTGCTGCTGACCTTCTCCGTGGCCGCCGGCTACCCAGGCACCGCAGGGATCATCCGCCACGAACGCGTGAGCCTGACCGAGCTGGCGATCGACAACCTGTCCAGCCGTCCCAGCGCCAGCGTGACCCTCGCCAACCGGCAAGGCCTGCCCTTGCCGGCGTGGCTGACCGCCGACTACCTGATGGGCACCGGCGGCCTGGTGGAACGCGTGGACATTGGCCAGCACTACCCACGCCTGCTCGAAACCCAGTTACTCGGCGACAGCCCCGAGGCACGCCAGCGCGAAGCGCTGTTCGCCGCGCAGCAAGCCGTGCAACTGCCGCTGCTGGCACTGGAATTGAGCCTGAAACAGCAAGCCGGGCTGAGCCCCCAGGGTGCGCGCCTGGTGGCGGCCGTGATGGAGCCGGCAGCCGCCGACCAGCAGGTCGATCAGAATCCGGTGGTGATCCGTCACCTGGCGCTGCTGCAAATGCCCGGCGCCCAGCCGGACCCGGTCAGCGCCATGTACCTGATCGAAGCCCGCGACACCGCCCTCGGTCCTCATGTGCTGTACCGACCGCTGTACGCCGAAACCCTGCAGGAATTTGCCAGCCGTGAGGCGTTGTTTGAAGCCGTCGCCGAACCTGGGCCCTTGCAGGACAGCGTGTTGACCTGGCTGAGTGACACGGCCCGGCCGATTTACGCCAATGGCGGGTTTCGCGAGCCCCACTACGTACGCTTCGGCCAGGGCGATGAGTTCTCGACCCTGGGCACACCGACACCGGCGACGTTGTCCGCTGATGGCATCAACGACGAACTGCAGCAGTGCCTGGTGACCGGACGCCTGATGACCTACTTGTTCAGCGATCATGCGCGGGCGCTGGTGCAACAAGCCGACCGCGCGTCGGTGTCCAACAGCGAAAGCCGCTGGCAGGTGCTGCGCGAAGGCAGCAGCCTGTTGTTCGGCAACCTGCTGCTGCCCCTGTTGCGCGGGCCGGCCATGCTCACCGGGTGGCTGTGGGGGCTGATGGCCAGCCTAGGTCAGGACATTCCGGCGCTGGCCGCCACGGACCCGCACGCACGGGAGCTGGCCACTGTCGACCTGCTGCTCAACCTCGGGCTGCTGTTGCTGGAGGCCGCTCCCGTGGTGGTGCCAACACCGGCACCGCTGGCAGCCGGCCTCAGGGCGCAGGCGCTGCCCTCGGCCCTCACCCCGTGGGTCGCCGAGCAATGGCCGCAACCAGCCGCACCGAGCATTCGTGAAGGCGCCGTCCTGCTGGCCGGGGCGCTGGCGCAGAAACACAGCACGGTGCTGGATTTCGGCTTTGCGCAGGCACGCCAGCGCCTGACCCCGGCCCAGCGCAGCCGTCTCGCGACGTTCAAGGCGCCGCGGCCGTCGCCCCTGCCCCAACCGGTATTGAACGGGCCGCGACGCGGGCTCTATGGGGTCGAAAACCGGTGGTATGCGCTAGCCAACGGCGAGTGGTTGCAGGTCAGCCTGGAGCCGCAGGGCGAAACCCGTGTGGTGATGCCAGGCGATGCCGAAGTGTATGGCCCTTACCTGCGCAGCGATGCACACGGCGTGTGGTCGGTGGACACGCGCCTGCACCTGCGCGGCGGCATGCCAACCAAGCGGATTGCCGCCGATCGTCAACGGCGTGCGCAGCGCATCCGCGAGCTGCAGGAGAACTATGAACGGTTCGTCCAGGGCCAGGCGGACCAGCAAAAGCGAATCGACATTATCCTGGGGGTCATGACCCGCACCGCCGAAGATCCACGCTTCAGCGAAGCGCAGGCGGCTGACAGCCGCCAGCGATTCGACACGGCCCTGCAAGAGCAGACCCGGGACTACCAGCAGCAACTGGACAGCCTGAAAGAGCGCAACGAATTGAACATCCCCCTTCCGCCGCATTCCGTCGCCGGCCTGTTGGAAAACATGGTCAACAACGCGCGCAAGCATGTGGTGGTGGCCGAGAAGGATCGTGGCGCGCTGTATCGCTCCCACGCTCACTTCATGGCCAAAGCGCCGCGCCTGGCCGAGGCCGTGCTCGGCGACTTCGCCGCGTATCAAGAGTTTGTGCGCAGCCTGATTGCCATCAATGAACGCTCGATCCACTGGCTTGAACTGCGTGATCGCTACCTCGACGAACTGTTCAAGCTAGGCGACGACGGCAGCGACCACTACCGCCGCCTGACGCTGGATCGCCCTCCGGAAATCAGTGCGTTGGCGGTCAAGGATCTGCTGATGCGCAATTTCGAGCTGATGACCCATAAACACCCAGGTCACCCCTTGGTCACCGTGATGATCGATATCCTTGAGCCGCTGCAGGAGCACTTGCGCACCCACAGCGAGCTGAACGAGCTTGAGGTGACGGCCGAGGAACGCGTCAATGTGCTCGAAAGCCTGGTGGAGCATTACGGCCGCGGCCTGGACTCCTTGCAGGGGGTCGGCATCGTGAATATCGACGAACTGGACGGTGAGTATTTCGCCAAGCTGGTCAAGCTGGTTGAGGGGTTGTACCAGGAAGCCGCCAAGCAGCTCGCCAGTGAAATCAAACCCGCTGCCCAACCCGCTCCGCGCCCGAGCCGACGCCCGCCGATAGTCGCCGGCAAAGTGCAGAAAAAAGTCATTCGCACGGCGAAAAAAGGCACGTTTATCGGCGAGGTCAAACCCGTGGGTACCCTGGAAACTGTCGAGCTTCGTTCGCAGCTCACCGGTGAAGTGTTTGGCACCTATTCACAGCGGGGCGAGCAATGGATCGAATTCAAGGACGCGACGCCACCGCGCTCGCCAGGCGTGCCGCGCAGTTTGAGCCTGGTCAAGGGCGAGGCTCGCAAACTGTTGGGCATGCTCGAGGAACACCTGCAGCGCGGCGAGCAGTACAAGAAAGTCTCGCGACACCCGCAGGAAGTCCAGGAGGTGCTGCTGCACGAGTCGGTGCGCTACGACAAGCTGGCCACCGAACTGCACCTGGCGATCCAGGCCCAACCTGCGGAGGCCCGAGCACCGGCCGACCTGGCCCTGGAAAATGACATGCGCCAGGCGGCGGTACGCCTGAATGAGCGTGGCCAGGCGCTGCGCATTCAACTGAGCCTGGAACTGCCGCCGACGCACGGTAATCTGGAGTATCTGATCGAACAGAAGCGCGCGAACATGGCGCTACTCGGAGAGCGCATTCAACTTCGCGGCGAGCGTCGGGATTTTGTGCAGGAATACGCCGTCAACGACGCGGGAGGCTATCCCTTGTGGTACGCCCACTTCCACTACCCGGCGGCCGATACACCCAAGGCCCACTACACCGCCGCCCACCTGAAAACCCGTGAGCAACGCAAGGTGAGTTACTACTCGCAACTGGCCCGCGCGCAAAGCCCGCAGGCGGTGGTGGACGTGCACCGCGGCTTGCTGGGCAAGGCGTTGGCCGAGCGCTGGTTCCTGCCGCTCGCGCCTTGAGGGAAAAGGCTGGCGAGCGGGCCTCCTGTGATGAACAGTCCCCTGTGATGGGCAGGGCTGTTGTGATGAGCCGTCCTCTTGTGATGAGCAAGGCTGTTGTGATGAGCAGCCCTCTTGTGATGAGCAAGGCTGTTGTGATGAGCAGGACTGTTGTGATGAACAGCCCTCTTGTGATGAGCAGGGCTGTTGTGGCGAGCGGGCTTGCCCCGCGTTGGGGTGCGCAGCGCCCCCACTACATCCGCCGCGTTGGTTCAGGCAAACCGCAGTGTGTGAGGATGGGGCTGCTACGCAGCCCAACGCGGGGCAAGCCCGCTCGCCACAAGAAGCCCGCTAGCCAAAACAATCCCACTTTCCACATGAAGCCTGCTAACCACAACCAATCCCACTTTCCACATGAAGCCCACTAGCCACAACCAATCCCACTTTTCACAAGAAGGCTGCTAGCCACAACCAATCCCACTCTCCGCTCTCGCCTTGAGGGGAAACGCTGGCGAGCAGGCCTCTTGTGATAAGCAGCCCTCTTGTGATGAGCAGTCCTCTTGTGATGAGCAGGGCTGTTGTGGCGAGCGGGCTTGCCCCGCGTTGGGGTGCGCAGCGCCCCCACTACATCCGCCGCGTTGTTTCAGGCAAACCGCAGTGTGTGGGGATGGGGCTGCTACGCAGCCCAACGCGGGGCAAGCCCGCTCGCCACAAGGAGCCCGCTAGCCACAACAATCCCACTTTCCACATGAAGCCCACTAGCCACAACCAATCCCACTCTCCACATGAAGCCCGCTAGCCACAACCAATCCCACTCTCCACATGAAGCCCACTAGCCACAACCAATCCTACTCTCCACATGAAGCCCACTAGCCACAACAATCCCACTCTCCACATGAAGCCCACTAGCCACAACCAATCCCACTTTCCACAAGAACCCCACTAGCCCCAAGTCCTACCTCAGTGGGCAAACAGCGAGTTGCCCTTCTGCCCCGCGAGCTTCTCGGGCTTGATCAGGAAGCGCGCCAGTGCTGGCAGGAGCCACAGCGCACCGAACATGTTCCACAGCAGCATGAAGGTCAGCATCAGGCCCATGTCGGCCTGGAACTTGATCGCCGAGAAGATCCAGGTGCACACGCCAATCGCCAGGCAGAGGCCGGTGAACAGCACGGCTTTACCGGTCGACTTGAGCGTCTGGTAATAGGCTTCCTGCAACGGCAACCCTGCACGCAGGAAACTTTCCAGGCGGCTGTAGATGTAGATGCCGTAGTCCACGCCAATCCCCACGCCCAACGCTACCACCGGCAGGGTCGCGACCTTGACGCCAATGCCCATGAACGCCATCAGCGCGTTGCCCAGCACCGAGGTCAGCACCAGCGGCAGCACGATGCACAGGGTCGCCGCCCAGGAACGGAAGGTGATCATGCACATGGTCGCCACGCACAGGTAGACCAGGATCAGGATGGTCAGCTCGGCCTCCTTGATCACCTCGTTGGTGGCGGCCTCGATCCCGGCGTTACCGGCAGCGAGCAGGAATTCCAGCCCGTCCTTGTTGTTCTCCTTGGCGAAGTCCTGCACCGCATGCACGGCGCGATCGAGGGTCGCGGCCTTGTGGTCGTTGAGGAACACCAGCACCGGGGCGAGCGAACAATTGTTGTTGTACAGGCCATCGGCGCGGGCGATGGAGTTGTTGAGCACGTCGGGGTTGCGCGACAGGGTTTCCCATTTCAGGTTGCCCTCGTTCATGCCCTTGATCATCTGCTTGGACACGGTCACCAGCGAGATCGCCGATTGCACGCCTTCGGTGTTCTGCATCTTCCACATCAACTGGTCGATAGGATCCATGGCTTCGTAGCGCGAGCAGCCTTCGGCCTTGGTCTTGACCATCACCACCAGCACGTCGGAGCTGGTGGAGTAATTGTTTATGATGAAGTTGTTGTCCTTGTTGTAGCGCGAGTCCGGACGCAGTTCCGGGGCGCCCTGGTCCAGGTCGCCGATCTTCAGGTTCTGGCTGTACCACAGGCCGCCACCGAAGGCGATCAGCGCCAGTACGATGGACACCGGCGCGACCTTGGCGCTGGCGAAATTCGACAGCAGGCGCCAGAACGGGTGATCGCGGTTGGCGTCCTTTTTGCTCTTGGCAATCGCGCGTTTGCTGATGCCGACATAGGAGATCGCCACCGGCAACAGGATCAGGTTGGTGAACACGATCACCGCCACGCCGATGGAGGCGCCGATGGCCAGTTCGCGGATCACGCCGATGTCGATGATCAGCAGCGTGATGAAGCCCACCGCGTCGGCGAGAATCGCGATCATGCCCGGCAGGAACAGTTGCCGGAAGGTGCGGCGTGCGGCCGTCAACGCGTTGTCGGCCTCACTGGACTGCAGGGCGATACCGTTGATCTTCTGCACGCCATGGGAAATCCCGATGGCGAAAATCAGGAACGGCACCAGCATCGAATACGGGTCGAGGCCGAAACCGAAAAAGTGCATCAGCCCCAGCTGCCAGACCACCGCCACCAGCGTCGTGCTGAGCACCGCGATGGTACTGCGCAGGCAGTTGGTGAACCACAGCAGCAGGATCAGCGTGATGACAAAGGCCACGCCGAAGAACAGCACCACCATGATCAACCCGTCGATCAGGTCACCGACCTTCTTCGCGAAGCCGACGATGTGGATCTGCACGTTGGGGTTCTGTTCCTGGAACTTGGTGCGGATCTTGTCCTCAAGCTCGTGGGAAAATTTCTGGTAGTCCAGGGCCAGCAGCTTGCCCTGGTCCTGCGGGTCCGGGTAGGACTCCAGCAGTGGGATGTCGACAATGCTCGACTTGAAATCGTTGGCCACCAGGCGCCCGACCTGGCCGGACTTGAGCACGTTGTTGCGCAACTGGTCGAGGCTTTCCGGCGAGCCGTTGTAGCTCTGCGGGATCACTTCACCGCCGGCAAAACCTTCTTCGGTCACTTCGGTCCAGCGTACGCTGGGGCTCCACAGCGACTTGAGGCCCGAGCGGTCGACGCCGGAGATGTAGAACACCTCGTCGTTGATCTGCCGCAGGGTCTCCATGTACTCCTTGGTGAAGATGTCACCGTCCTTGGCTTCCACCGAGATGCGCACGGTGTTGCCCAGGTTGGCCAGGTCGTTGCGGTGCTCCATCATCTTTTCGATGAAGGGGTGCTTGAGGGGGATCATCTTTTCAAAGCTGGTGGACGGGCGAATCAGCGTCGCCTGCCAGAACAGGAAAATGCTCACCAGCAGGCAGATCACGATCACTGCCGGACGGTTGTTGAAGATCAGGCGCTCAAGAAAGGTCGCTTTATCGTTGTGATGACTGCTCATTCTTTCCCCGCCTTTTTTATTGTTTTGCCAGTTCAGCGCCAGTCGCAGTGGCAACACGCACGCCACCCTGCCCGGCCAGAATCAAGTTGCCATTGCCTGCTGCCGTCACCGACGAGAGGGAAATGCGGTCCGGGCGATTGAACACGCTGAAGGTCTGGCCGTCGTCATGACTGACCACCACGCTGCCGCCATTGCCGACCACCACCAGCGATCCGTCGTCGAGCAAGGTCGCCCCCGACAGGCCAAACTCCAGGGCACCGCGTGCCGCCGGCAGTTCAACCTGCTCCCAGGTGCTGCCGAAATCGGTGGAGCGGTAGAGATTGCCGCGCAGGCCGTAGGCCAACAGCGTCTGCGGCTGCGCCGTGCTGATCACGCCAAACAGCGAGCCCTCGTAGGGGCCTTCGAGCTTTTCCCAGGTCTGGCCGTCGTCGCTGGAGCGGAACATGCTGCCCTGCTCGCCGACGATAAACAGGCCGGCGTCCTTGATGTGCGCAATGGCGTTGAGGTGGAACTGGTCTTCGTTGTCGAGGCGGTCGCTGACGTCTGCCCAGGTCTTGCCGCCGTCGTCGGTCGCGATCAGCGCACCGTAGGCGCCCACGGCCAGGCCGTGCTCGGCATCCTTGAACCACACGTCGAGCAGTGGCGCTTCGCGCTTGAGGTCCTGGTATTGCTGGGTCCAGGTGGCGCCGCCGTCTGCACTGGCGAGGATCTGCGCATCATGGCCGACTGCCCAGCCGTGCTTGTCATCGACGAAAAACACCGCCGTGAGCAGTTGCCGGGTAGGCACTTTGGCTTGGGTCCAGGTACTGCCCTGGTCATCGGAATAGAGGATATGCCCGCGATCACCGACGGCCACCAGGCGCTTGCCGGCATGGACGACATCGATCATCAGGCCTTTGGCGGCCTTGGGGGATTCAATCGCAAAAGTGGTATCGCTGGCGGCCTGGACGACAGTCGGCAACGCGACTGCCCCAAACAGCGAGAGCGCTGCGGCCAGCAACGCAACCTTGCGTGCGGCGCGTGGGCGGCAAACAACCCAACCCATGACAGGCTCACTCATAGACCTTTCTCCCGATTTATTATTGTTAGGTCGTCTTGCCTTCCTGGCGCCTGAAACCTGCAATCTAGAGCGCCTGAAGGAAGCAGGGGCCATCCTATCGGGCTTTCGAATCGTCTGACAATCGGCGCTACGTTATCTTTTGTTAACTGGCGGCGTTTGGCCACGTGCTGAATATGGCGCCATCAGTCGCACTGATTGGTCGTTTACCGCTGCCGAGGCGTGACGGGTGACGCGGAGCGTCAAGGGCTGCATTCCCACGCAGAGCGTGGGAACGATCAACCACCCGCTCAATGAATTTTTATTCCATATCTTGAATTATGAGAATTTTTATTCCATTAATAGCCACCTGAAAACAATAAACCAAAGGACCACGGCTATGCGTGAACTCGGAATCGGCTTGATCGGCACAGGCTTCATGGGCCGCGCCCATGCCCTGGCATTCAATAACGCCCGGGCGGTATTTGACCTGCCGGTACACCTCAAGCTGGCCGCCCTGGCCGATGCCGATACCGAGCGTGCCCAGCGCTGCGCCAAGGCCTGGGGCTTTGCCCAGGCCCACGGCGACTGGCAGGCGCTGATCGATGATCCTGCCGTCGATGTCGTGGCCATCACCACCCCCAACCACCTGCATTACCCCATGGCCATGGCCGCAATTGCGGCCGGCAAGGCGGTGTACTGCGAAAAACCGCTGGCCGTCAGCCTCGAACAGGCCGACGCCATGCGCCGCGCCGCCCGTGCGGCCGGGGTGGTGACGCGGGTCGGCTACAACTACCAGCACAACCCGATGATCGGCCTGGCTCGGCAGATGATTGCCAACGGCGATCTCGGCGAAATCATCAGCTTCCAGGGCGAGTTCAGCGAAGACTTCATGGCCGACCCCGCGTCACCGTGGTCATGGCGCTGCGAAGTGGCGCATGCCGGCGGCGCGCTGGCGGACCTGGGCAGCCACTTGCTGTCGATGGCGCACTATCTGGTGGGGGATGTCGCCAGCGTGTGCGCCGACACCCAGACCGTCCACGCCCAGCGCCCTGCGGTACACGGCAGCGATGAGCGCAAAGCCATCGCGGTGGATGACCAGGTGCATGCCCTGCTGCGCTTCGCCAATGGCGCGCGCGGCACGGTGAGCAGCAGTTGGCTCAAGCATGGCTACAAGAACCACCTGAGTTTCGAGATCAGCGGCACCCTGGGCACCTTGGCCTTCGACCAGGAGCGCTTGAACGAACTGCGCCTGTGCCGTGCCGGCCAGGACGGTTTCCAGCGCCTGCTGGCCGGCCCCGCCCTGCCCGGCTACGCAGCGTTCAGCCCGGCGGCCGGGCACCAATTGGGTTACAACGAACTGAAGACGCTGGAAGTCCAGGAGTTGATCATGGCCGTGGCCGGCCAGGGGGCGGACGGCACCGATTTTGACGCCGCGTGGGCAGTGGAACGGCTGGCCACCGCGATTCGCGTCGCGGCCCGTGAAGAACGCTGGGTAACAGTGGACACGGTTTAAACATTGGAATACACCCCAAATGTGGGAGCGAGCTTACTCGCGAAGGCGCTGGATCAGTCACCCTATTCATTGACTGACACACCGCTTTCGCGGGCAAGCCCGCTCCCACAGTTTTGATCGTTGTTCGGCTTGCGATTCGCGGTGCTGCGCCCACACTTTCACCGACGGCACAACCCGGTTCCAACCTTGGAATGCACCCCAAATGTGGGAGCGGGCTTGCTCGCGAAGGCGCTGGATCAGTCACCCTGTTCATCGACTGACACACCGCTTTCGCGAGCAAGCCCGCTCCCACATTTTTGATCGTTGTTCGGCTTGGGATTCGGGGTGCTGCACTAATAGTTTCACCGACGGCACAACCCGGTTCCAACCTTGGAATACGAGCCAAATGTGGGAGCGGGCTTGCTCGCGAAGGCGCTGGATCAGTCACCCTATTCATCGACTGAACCACCGCTTTCGCGGGCAAGCCCGCTCCCACAGTTTTGATCGTTGTTCGGCTTGCGATTCGCGGTGCTGCGCCCACATTTTCACCGACGGCACAACCCGGTTCCAACCTTGGAATACAAGCTAAATGTGGGAGCGGGCTTGCTCGCGAAGGCGCTGGATCAGCCACCCTGTTCATCGACTGACCCACCGCTTTCGCGAGCAAGCCCGCTCCCACAGTTTTGATCGTTTTTCGGCTTGGGATTCGCGGTGCTGCGCACACATTTCCACCGACGGCACAACCCGGTTCCAACCTTGGAATACGAGCTAAATGTGAGAGCGGGCTTGCTCGCGAAATCGCTGGATCAGTCACCCTGTTCATCGACTGACACACCGCTTTCGCGAGCAAGCCCGCTCCCACAGTTTTGATCGTTGTTCGGCCTGGAATTCGCGGTGCTGCGCCAACATTTCCACCGACGGCACAACCCGGTTCCAACCTTGGAATACACGCCAAAAATGTGGGAGCGGGCTTGCTCGCGAAGGTGCTGGATCAGTCACCCTGTTCATCGACTGACACACCGCTTTCGCGAGCAAGCCCGCTCCCACAGTTTTGATCGTTGTTCGGCTTGGGATTCGCGGTGCTACGCCCACATTTCCACTGACGGCACAACCCGGTTCCAACCTTGGAATACGAGCTAAATGTGGGAGCGGGCTTGCTCGCGAAATCGCTGGATCAGTCACCCTGTTCATCGACTGACACACCGCTTTCGCGGGCAAGCCCGCTCCCACAGTTTTGATCGTTGTTCGGACTTGGAATCCGGAGTGCTGCACTAACTTTTCTACCGACGGCACAACCCGGTTCCAACCTTGGAATACACCCCAAATGTGGGAGCTGGCTTGCCTGCGATAGCGGTGTGTCTGTCACCCCGCCATCGCGGGCAAGCCAGCTCCCACAGGGGCCGGACCTTCAGCTCCGCAAAGCGCGGCGCAGGACTTTGCCGACGGTGGTTTTCGGCAATTCCGTGGTTCGGAATTCCACATACTTCGGCATCTTGTAGCCCGTCAGGTATTCACGGCAATGGGCGAGGATCTGTTCCTGGGTCAGGTTCGGGTCCTTGCGCACCACGATGATCTTGACCTTCTCGCCGGTCACGCCATCTTCCACGCCAATCGCCGCGACTTCCCCGACGCCGGGGTGCAAGGCCACCACGTCCTCGATTTCATTCGGGTACACGTTGAAGCCCGAGACCAGGATCATGTCTTTCTTGCGGTCCACCAGGCGGATATAACCGCGCTCATCCATCACCCCGATATCACCGGTCGACAGCCAGCCTTCGGCATCCAGCACCTCGGCGGTTTCCTTCGGTCGCTGCCAGTAACCCTGCATCACCTGCGGGCCGCGCACTTGCAGTTCGCCCTGCTCACCAAGTTCGGCCAGCTCGCCGTCTTCGCGAACAAACCGCACCCAGGTCGACGGCAGCGGCACGCCAATGCTACCGGTGAAGTCCATCTCGCGCATACGGGCGATGTTGATCGGGCTGATGCTCACCACCGGCGAACACTCGGTCAGGCCGTAGCCTTCGATGATCGGCAGCCCGGTGACTTCCTTCCAGCGCTTGGCCACTGCCGTGTGCGTGGCCATGCCACCGGCGATCACCATGCGCAGGTCGGAAAAGTCCCGCGCGCAGAACTCCGGGTTTTCCAGCAAGCCGTTGAACAGCGTATTGACCCCGGCAATCCCGTTGAAGCGCTCCTTGCGCAGGATCATCTGCACACGCTTCACATCCCGCGGGTTGGCGATGAGGATGTTGCGCCCGCCCAGGCACATGAACATCAGGCAGTTCACCGTCAGCGAAAAGATGTGGTACAGCGGCAGCAGGGTGACGTTGGTTTCCTGCTTGTCCTGGTCCAGTTGATCGCCGACCCAGGCCTTGGCCTGCAGCAGGTTGGCAATGATATTGCGGTGGCTGAGCATCACGCCCTTGGCGTCGCCCGTGGTGCCGCCGGTGTATTGCAGGAACGCCAGGTCATCAAGGTGCATGCCCACCGGAAAATGGTTCAGCCCCCGGCCCTGCTTGAGCACCTGATTGAAACGCACCGCGCCGCGCAGGTTGAACGTGGGCACCTGCTTTTGCACGCGGCGCAGGATGAAGTTCATCGCCGCGCCCTTGAGCGTACCGAGCAAGTCGCCGATGGCCGCCACCACCACGCGCTTGACGCTGCTGCCGCCGATGACTTTTTCCAGGGTGTGGGCGAAGTTTTCGAAAATCACCACGGTTTCGGCGCCGCTGTCCTTGAGCAAATGCTTGAGCTCATGGGAGGTGTACAGCGGGTTGACGTTGACCACCACCGCACCGGCCAGGATCGTGCCCAACAGGCAGATCGGGTACTGCAAGCAGTTGGGCATCATCAGCGCCACACGGTCGCCCGGCTGTACGCCCTGGCCTTGCAGCCAGGCGGCAAAGGCAATGCCTTGCACGTGCCAGTCGGCGTAGGTCATTTCGGTGCCGATGCTGACGTAGGCGACCCGCTCGCGAAACTTCTCCAGGTGCTCCACGAACACCTCGCGCAACGACGGGTAGTCCTCGATAGCGGCATCGATGTCTGCCGGTACGCCGGGCAGGTAAGCGTTCAACCAGATCCGTTCGGTTTGTTCCTGGCTTACAGCGTTCATGGCAGTCTCCTTGTTGTTGTTTTTGATAGAGCTACTTTTCGACGATGGCAGTAATGCCCAACCCGCCCGCCGCGCAGATCGAAATCAGGCCGCGACCGCCACCCCGCTCATGGATGGCCTTGGCCAGCGCCGCCAACTGCCGGCCACCGGTGGCGGCAAACGGGTGACCACAGCCCAGCGAGCCGCCGTTGACGTTCATTTTGCTGCGTTCGATCGGGCCGAGCGGAGCCTCCAAGCCTAGCCGCTCGCGGCAATAATCGGCGTCCTCCCAAGCCTTGAGCGTGCACAGCACCTGGGCGGCGAAGGCTTCGTGGATCTCGAAAAAATCGAAGTCGGCAAAGCTCAGCCCTTCGCGCTTGAGCATGCGCGGCACTGCATAGGCCGGAGCCATCAACAGGCCTTCGGTGCCGTCGACGAAATTCACCGCCGCCGTTTCGCCAGTGCGCAGGTAGGCCAGCACCGGCCAGCCATTGGCCGCCGCCCACTCTTCACTGGCCAGCAACACCACCGAGGCGCCATCGGTGAGCGGCGTGGAGTTGCCGGCCGTGAGCGTGCCGTTCTGCCGGTCATAGGCCGGGGACAGGCCGGCGAGTTTCTCCAGGCTCGCGTCGGCACGCAGGTTATTGTCGCGGGCCAGGCCGCGATGGGGGCTGATCAGGTCGTCGAAAAAGCCGCGTTTATAGGCAGCGTCCAGACGCTGGTGGCTGGTCAGGGTCAACTCGTCCTGCGCCAGGCGCTTGATCTGCCAGCGCTTGGCCATTTCTTCGCAGTGCTCGCCCATCGACAAGCCCGTGCGCGGCTCGCCGTTACGGGGCAGCAGCGGCTTGAACAACATCGACGGGCGCACTTTCAGCAATGCCTTGAGCTTGTCGCCCATGCCCTTGGCGCGATTGGCCGCCAGCAACGTGTGGCGCAGGGATTCGTTGATGCCGATGGGCGCATCGGAAGTGGTGTCGGCGCCGCCGGCGATGCCCACCTCGATCTGGCCCAGGGCAATCTTATTCGCCACCAGCAGCGCCGCTTCCAGGCCGGTGCCGCAGGCTTGTTGCACGTCGTAAGCCGGCGTTTGCGGCGACAGCGTGGTGGACAGCAGCGACTCGCGCGCCAGGTTGAAATCGCGCGAATGCTTGATCACCGCGCCGGCGGCGAACTCGCCCAGGCGCTGGCCGTGCAGGTTGTAGCGGTCGACCAGGCCTTGCAGCGCCGCCACCAGCAAATCCTGGTTGCTGTCATGGGCGTACACGGTGTTGGAGCGGGCAAACGGAATGCGGTTGCCGCCGATGATCGCCACGCGGCGGGTCGGAGCCGGGTTGAAGCTGTAGTCACTCATCTAAGGCTTTCCAAATAAAGAGCCCACGCATATGGGGTTTGTCGCCGGCAGCATTGCGCACCTCGAATGCACGGCGCGGGCCGGTCACGGGGTGGCTCCACAGGGCGACCTGGCCGGGCAGGTAGATCGGCAGTTTGAAATCGCAATGGGCTTCGGCCTGGTCCAGGCCTCCAGGTGGCTGCTGGGCGGCGAGCGCTCGGCCAAGGGTCCACATGCCATGGGCGATGGCGCGGCGAAAACCGAAGATTTTCGCGCCGATCATCGAGGCGTGGATCGGGTTGAAATCCCCCGACACCTTGGCGAAACGTCGGCCCAGATCGGCCGGCAATACCCAGCGTTGCGTGCGCAAAAGGCCCTCTTTCGACAACTCCAGCGCCTCGCCCCACGGCTCGCCGAGCGGGTTCTTCACGTCGCGGCGCAGGTACAGGCTGTCGCTTTCCCACACCAGCGCATCGGCACTGTAGGCACGGGTGGCGATGCTCAATGCCTGTCCCTTGGGGTGCGCGACCCAGCGCTCGGCGTACACCTCGATGCGCAACGCCTGGCCTGGGTGCAACCGCTGGTGCTGCCGAATGCGGTTGGCCAGGTGCACCATGCCGCCGGCCGGGTACGGGAAGCTCGGCCGGGTCAACAGCATCAGGTGCAGCGGGAACGCCAACACATGCGGGTAGGACAACGGCACCCCCTGCTCGTGACGAAAGCCACACGCACGGCCATAGCCGGCAATGCCGGTGGCGCTCAGCTCCACCGCCGAGCGCACCAGGCGCTCCTTGGGCAGCACCGGCACACCGTCGAGCTTGGGCTTGCGCAGGGCGCGCACGCCATCCAGCAGCAGGCGGGTGCGCGAGGGTGGCGGGTCGATGATCTGCGTCACGTAGTCCATGGCTCAGGCTCCCAGCAGGCTTTGCCCGCACACGCGTACGACCTGGCCATTGACGGCGCCGGATGCCGGGTGTGCCAGCCAGGCGATGGTCTCGGCCACATCGATCGGCTGGCCGCCCTGGGACATCGAGTTCATGCGCCGCCCCGCTTCGCGAATCATCAACGGGATTTTTGCGGTCATCTGGGTTTCGATAAACCCCGGCGCCACGGCATTCACCGTCACCTGTTGCGCCGCTGCCTGCCGGGCCAGGCCTTGCACCAGGCCAATCACGCCGGCCTTGGAGGTCGCGTAGTTGCTCTGCCCGAGGTTGCCGGCGATGCCGGAAATCGACGACACGCACACGATGCGCCCACCAGCGTTCAGGCCCTGATGGTCGAGCAGCGCCTGGCTCAGTTGCAACGGCGCTTCGAGGTTGACCGCCAGCACACTGCGCCAGGCTGCCTCGGTCATCTTCGCGATGGTCTTGTCGCGGGTGATCCCGGCGTTGTGCACCACCACATCGAAGGCGCCGTATTGGCTGATATGCGCCTGCAACAACGCGGTGGCATCGGCAGCGGTGATATCCAGCGGCAGGGCCGAGCCGCCGACACTGCTGGCGGCTTGCTGCAGCGCGTCGTGGGCCTGGGGCACGTCCACGCAGACCACATGGGCACCGTCACGCGCCAGCACTTGGGCGATGGCCAGGCCAATGCCACGCGACGCGCCGGTGACCAGCGCGCGGCGGCCGGCGAAGGGCTTGTCCCAATTGACCGTGACGTGACCGTCCACCGGGGCTTCCAGGCGCACCACTTGCCCGGACACATAGGCCGACCGGCGCGACAGGAAGAACCGCAGGCTGCTGTCCAGCGCCGCCTCGGCCCCCGGCGCCACGTACAGCAACTGCACGGTGATGGCCCGGCGCAACTCCTTGGCCAATGAGCGCACCAGGCCTTCGAGGGCGCGCTGCGCGATGGCCTGGGGCAAGTCGACGCAGTGTTCCGGCGCCGTGCCGAGCACCACCACGCGACCGTGCTGGCCGAGGCGCTTGGCGTTGGCGTGGAAGAATACATACAGCTCGTCGAGTTGCTGCAGGTCGGTCACGCCGCTGGCATCGAACACCGCGCCCTGCACTTTCACCGTGGACGGCGCCTTGAGCGTGGCCGCAGTGGCGGTGACCGTGTCGGTGTCGCCGAAAATGCGCTGCACTTCGCCGGCCAGGCGCCCTGCCCCGGCCAGGATCACCGGGTTGGCGAGGCCTTGCTGACCGCTGCGATGGCGTTGCAACGGCAAGGGTTGGGGCAAACCGATCGCCCCAGCCAGGCGGCGGCCCCAAGGAGAACTGACGAACGCTAGATAGCTGTCACTCATAGATAGATCCACTCACAACACATTCCTGCCTTGTTAAACCCGACCCATGTGGGAGCTGGCTTGCCTGCGATGGCAGCGGCTCGGCTTGACTGATAGACCGAGTCGCCTGCATCGCAGGCAAGCCAGCCCCACACTGAGCGTGTTCATTCAGTACCACTCAATTGACCGAGGCGTTTTCACCCTGGCTGGACTTGCGCTTTGCCGGCGGTTCCAGCGCTTGCTTGCGCTGTTGCAACGCCTCCAGCAAGCCGAAGTCCTGCGGGAAATCGTCCACCTGGATGCCGTGATCGGCGTATTCCACATAGCGCCCCAGCAAGCTGTCTTCGTCGTCGCTGATCAGGTCCAGCGCCCGCGCCTTGACGCGCCAGGCGTTGAAGGCCGTGGCCGAGATCGGCATCGGCTCGATCAGCCCCTGCTTGACCGCAGGCTTGAGGCGAGCATCGATCAGCTCGACTTGCGGCAACAGGCGGAAGCCAAGTTCGCCGTAGGCCAGCTTGTCGATTTCCGGACGCGGGATGTAGGAATTGGCCAGCAGACGGTCGCGGGTTTCGCCGGGGGTCTGCACCACATCGGCCACCTGGGCCAGCAGGCGATCCGAGGGTTTGTGCAGGGGAATGCCGAACGGGAAACTCAAGCCTCGCACCACTGCGGCGGCGGCTTTCGACGGGTAGTTGTCGAGCACTTCGGCCAGCGCTTCATGGCCGCGCAACAACGCGTCCTGCGCCGCCCAATGCACCAGCGGCAAATCCGCCTGGGGCCGACCGTCGTCCTCGAAGCGCTTGAGTACGCAGGACAGGATGTACAGCTGCGAGAGAATATCGCCCAGGCGCCCGGTAATACTTTCCTTGCGCTTGAGGGCACCGCCCAGCACGCCCATGGAAATATCCGAAATCAGCGCCAGCACCACCGACAGGCGATTAGCCTGGCGATAGTAGGACGCCAACGCCGGGTCGGTCTTGGCCGGGGCGGAAATCAGCCGCCCGCCCGTCAGGGAATGCACCGCTGCACGCACGGTATTGGCCAACACAAAGCTGATATGGCCGAACATCGCGCTGTCGAAATCTTCCAGGGCCTTGCGCCGGTCCGGGTGGCGCGCCGCTTCCATCTCGCGGAACACATAAGGATGGCAGCGGATCAGGCCCTGGCCAAAGATGATCAGGCAGCGCGTCATGATGTTCGCGCCTTCCACCGTGATGGCGATGGGGCTCTGCTGGTAGGCGCGCGCGAGGAAGTTATTGGGCCCCATGCAGATGCCCTTGCCGGCGACGATATCCATGCCGTCGTTGACGATAATCCGCGCCCGTTCGGTGACGTGGTACTTGGCGATGGCCGAGATCACCGACGGTTTCTCACCGGCGTCCAGGGACGCCACCGAGACCTTGCGCACCGCATCGCAGGCATACAAGTGCCCGGCCATGCGCGCCAGCGGCGCCTGCACGCCTTCGAACTTGCCGATGGGCAGGCCGAACTGCTTGCGCATCGCCGCATAGGCGGTGGTGCCGCGTACTGCGACCTTGCCCAGGCCGACGTTGGCCGATGGCAGGGAAATCGCGCGGCCGGCGGCCAGGCATTCCATCAACATGCGCCAGCCGTTACCGACTTGCTCGCGACCACCGATCACCCATTCCAGTGGGATGAATACATCCTTGCCGGTGGTAGGACCATTCTGGAACACCGCGTTGAGCGGCCAGTGGCGACGGCCACTGTTGACGCCTGGGTGCGACGTCGGGATCAGCGCACAGGTGATGCCGAGCGAACCGGGAGCGCCTAACAGGCCTTCCGGGTCTTCGGCGCGAAACGCCAGGCCAAGCACCGTGGCGATCGGGCCCAGGGTGATGTAGCGCTTGTCCCAGGTCACGCGGAAACCCAGTACTTCCTGGCCTTCATGGGTGCCTTTGCAGACGATGCCCAGGTCGGGAATCGCCCCGGCGTCCGAGCCGGCATACGGGCTGGTCAGGGCAAAGCACGGGATGTCTTCACCCCGCGCCAGGCGCGGCAGGTAGTAGTTGCGCTGGGCATCGGTGCCGTAATGCAACAGCAGCTCGGCCGGGCCGAGGGAGTTGGGCACCATCACCGAGATCGCCGCCGCCGAGCAGCGCGTCGACAGCTTCATCACCACCTGCGAGTGCGCATAGTGGGAGAAGCCTTTGCCGCCGTACTGCTTGGGAATGATCATGCCGAGGAAGCCGGCGTCCTTGGTGTACTGCCAGCCTTCGGGCGACATGTCCTGCCAGACCTGGGTGGTTTCCCAGTCGTTGGCGATGTCACAGAGGGTTTCCACCTCATTGTCGAGGAAGGCTTGCTCCTCCGCGCTCAGGCTGGCCGGCGCAGCTTGCAGCAGGCGCTGCCAGTTGGGCTTGCCGCTGAACAGCTCGGCGTCCCACCACACGGTGCCTGACTCAATGGCCGCGCGTTCGGTGTCGGACATCGCCGGCATGATCGTACGAAACAGGCCGAGAGCCTTGCTGGTCAACAACGTGCGGCGTAGCGGTTTGAGGGTCATCAGCAACGCCGGTAACACCACCAGCACCGCCGCGACGGTGGCGCCGAACGCCGCCACCACGTTGAACAGGTAACCAATCGCCAACCAGACCAGGCCAGCACCCAACCACAGGGTGGCAGCGGCTTGTCGATACGCCAGGGCAATCGCAGCTGCGAAACCCACCAATAACCAGATAACCATGGGATACCTCGACTCGATTCAGGGCGTGGTTCACGTGCGGAAGGTCGGATTGACCTGCGGCGTAAAGCCACACTACAAACTTGGAAAGCTAAATTCAAATTTTGTTTTGAAATTTTTATTTAATGCTTGAGCGAAAAAATTGGCGGCTGAATGGGTCAGCCTGATGGGTTGATGGGATCAGAAAATCGGAACGGGTCGCGTGGGCAACCCGTCGATAAGCGACTGCATGAAGAGGCAGCCTGATGAGCCAACTACGTCATGACGGCGTCACACCGTTTGGGTCAGAACCGATAGGTCGCTGACAGACTGACCACTTCTCCCTTGCCCTCGGATTTGCCATCAAGTCGCGATCCACCCAGGCGGTCTTGGTTTTGTGTCTTCAGTTTCACGTCCTGCACAAACTGCCGCGAGTAGGCCGCGTCAACGCTGAAACCAGGAATGGCTCTGACGTTGTAGCCAAACCCCAGCGAAGCGAAGATCCGGTCCCCGTCGGGGATACGCGGGTCACGTGTGGAGTTGCGTGTAGGGGTCTGGTCAAACGACACACCGCTGCGCAAGGTCAGGTCGTCGGTGAGCTTGTAATCGCCGCCGAAAGAGTACTGCCAGGCGTCGCGATACTTGTAGGGAATCGATACGATCAGGTTACCGTCCGATGTCAGCGTCAAAGCCTTGAAGGATGACCATTGAGTCCAGGTCGCACTGACGCCCAGGGTCAACCGTTCATTGACTTCATGCACCCAGTCAAAGGAAGCATTCGCCGGGATATCCAACTGAGTCTCGGCGTTGGCGCCGTCCGGTTGCAACCTCAAGCCGGGGTAAAGAACCCCCACCAGCGTCGTGCCATCGGGCAACGCAGGATCAGTCATCAGGCTTTTCAACGCTGCATCAGCCCGAATGTTGTATTTGCCCTCCATCTTGTTCTTGATTTTCGCGTGGTAGTTCAAACCCAGGGTGTCACGTTCGGTGGGTTTCCAGACGACGCCTGTGAACCAGCCCACGGACGTGTTATCGACCTTGACGCGCATCAATGCGTCGCCTACGCCTGACGGGAAAGGAATGCCCGCTGGCGAGGCAGCCGCCGCCCCCAGCAGGTCAATGTTCTGGCTGACGAAGCCCTTGCTGTGCTGGACGATCGCCCCCGCACCAATGGAGAACTGATCGTTGACCTTGAACGATAAAGAGCCGGTGAGCCCTACCGTTTCGATCTTGGTGTCGACGGCAAAATCACGCCCCTTCCAGTCCTGATCCCAGGTACTGCGCATACCCTGAGGCACTACTTGGCTCAGGCCGAAAGCGAAACGATCATTGATCGGTATAACCATGAAACCGGTAGGCAGCCAGGCGGTAAAACCACCCTCACCGCCGTCACCTTGAGAATAAGGCGTACCAAAAGATCCGTCCGGGTTCAGAGGTGTTTTTTCCAGAGGGTTACCATTGAGGTCATAGGCCTGACCTTTGTATTTGATATTGATGCGAGCATAGTCAACGGTGAACTGCGCAACGCTATGATCAATAAAAGCCATTGCTGCTGGGTTGTTGTAAGCCGCGCCTGGATCATCCTTGAACAGCGATCCCCCACCGAAGCCACGCCCCCAACCAGCGGCGCCCACGGTCGGAGTAGCAAAACCACCGGCCTGAGCTGGTACTGTTACCGCCATCCCACCCAACAACGCCAGCCCCAGCGCGACCTGCACTTGTAATTTCTTATTGTTCATGCGGCACTCCTTATTATTATCAACGGCCGACTCTGCGGAAGCGTCTTAAAAATGCTAGGCACTTGTTGAAGCACCTGCGCGTCATATCGCTGATACGTTTTTAAGATGCTGCGGGTGTCACGCCTTATTTACTTCAAACAGGTGCCTCTTTCGAGGCACCTGCCTACAGCGGGTGATCAGCCCCTGGTTCTAACCCAACGGGTTATTGAACAGTCAGGCCTGGTGCGTTAACAGTGAGCGATTGAATAGTGCAGTTGCCAGTTCCCTGACCAAGCAGGGTTTGATTGGTGGCGCCAAGAACGTGGGTGGATTGATTCCAGGTCACTGCAATGCCGGTAGGACCGCAGTCCGACCGAGGAATCAGCGGAGGAGCACCATTGATCACGTAGCCCACATTGGACAGAGTGCCGGCGGTGAGGCTAGTAGCGGTCAACACCCAGCCTGGGGTAGGCAGACTTTTCAGTTGCGCCAATGGGCACAGAATGCCGCCAGTGAAAGTAGCGTTTGAAATAGTCGCTACACCACCTGCAACAGTGCCGCTGGCAGTAAGGGTGCAAGTAACAGGGGCGGACGAAGACGGCGACAGTACGGTAATGCTGCCGGTCAAATTGGTGAACGGTCCATTAGGAACGATCGACGCCGCACTGGCCATCGAGGCTGCGCCGAAACTCAGAGCAAAGGACGTTGCACAAACGAGGGTTTTAAGGCTTTTCATTGTTTTTCCTCACATGTTATGGCGAATTCATTTCGCCAGGGGTAATGGCCATGAACGAGAGGTCACGGTGAAACAAAGCGGAACTTCCCTTTCCAGCCAAATCTCAATTCAATGACTGCTACAACAGTCCAGTGTTATTCCACAACTTTGAAGTTCGGTGGCATCTTGATCGACACTGTCTTGATCTTGCAGTCTTCGCCAATCGGCACATTGGCCGCCTCCAACTTGCCGGTGGCGTTATCCCAGGTGCCATCGGCGGTAGAAGGCCCGCACTTGCCGCCCAGGCCGAAGGCGTGGACATCTACGCTGATCTTCGACATGGAGCCACTCTTGGTGTCCTTGGCAATCAACACCCAGGGCAAGTTGGTGGCTTCGACACGGCTGCACTTGAGGCCGCCATCGAATTCAACTTTCTCGACATCCACCGATGACCCATCGGCCGCAACTTTGCCGGCCACCTTGATGGTGCAATCGGCGCTGATCAGCGCGCCCTTGGAAAAACTGATCGGGCCTTGGGCGGTAAACGCGCTGCCGGCCGGTTCGATGCGGGCGGCCTGGGCCTGGTGATAGGCGATAAGCCCCAGCGCGGCCAATACGATGTGGGTGGTGAACTTAGCAGGTGATTGCATGGTGTACGTCCTTCCCTTTAATTATTTTTGTTCGGGTCAAACAACTTACGTGCAACTGATCTGAAAAAACTCGGGCGATAGAGGCCTGCGCGGCACGCAGGCCCCGAGTACGCCAACAACATGTGACTTACACTTAGAACGGCGTAGCGCTGTTGCTGTACTTCTCCAGGTACTTCAACCGTTGTGAGGGCTGAAGGTTGGTCAGGAAAATATCACCGGCGTAATGATTAAGTACGCGGTGGTCCATGCGACGGCGCCACAAGTACGGCACATACGCCCAGACAATCATGCTCGCATACCCATAGGGAAGTTGCGGCGACTCATCAAAGTGGCGCAACGACTGGTAACTGCGTGTCGGGTTGGCATGGTGATCAGAGTGCCGCTGAAGTTGGAACAGGAAGATATTGGTGACAATACGGTTACTGTTCCAGGAGTGCCGAGGCGAACAACGTTCATACCGGCCATTGGGCAACTTCTGGCGTTTAAGGCCGTAGTGTTCCACATAGTTCACCACTTCCAGCAGCGAGAAGCCGTAGATGCCCTGGATGATCAGGAAGGGAATCACCGCCGCCCCGAGCCAGTAGATCATCGCCCCCCACAACACCACGCTGTACATCCAGGCACTGAGTACAGCGTTCTTCCAGTGCCAGGCCGGCAGGCCGAGTTTGCGCAGGCGCTCGCGCTCCAGGTTCCAGGCCGAGCGTGCGCTGAACCACACCGAGCGCGGCAGGAAGGCCCAGAAGCTTTCACCCAGTCGCGAACTGGCCGGGTCTTCCGGTGTGGCGACACGCACGTGATGGCCACGGTTGTGTTCGGTGTAGAAGTGCCCGTAGAAGGTCGGCGCCAGGGTCACCTTGGCGAGAAACACCTCCAAAGCGTTGGGCTTGTGCCCCAGTTCATGGGCGGTATTGATCGCGATACCGGTTGCGGCACCGGTCGACATCGCCATGCCGAGGTAGGTGAACCAACTCGGCTCGCCATGCAACTGAGTGCGTGCGGTGATGTAGTGGGCAGCCTGCGACAGCCAGCTGGTCGGCTCCAGATTCGCGGCGGCCTGCACTAGGCCACCCTTGATGATCCAGTCGATCCCGCCGGCGGCCAGCCAGCCGGTGACCACCACCGACGAAATCACAAACAGCACGCCGGTGTAGACGATCCAGCGGTAATAGCTCTGGGACTCCAGGCCGCTGACGGCTGATTCGGGCGGGTTGCTGACGTCTTCACCGAGCAGGCCGTCGATCAGGGGGATCAGGCCGAAGATCACCAGTACGCCGACCCACCACAGTTGCTGGATACCGGTGGTGATCGCCAGGGCGCCAGACAACAGCGGAGTGGCCAGCGGCATGATCCCCAGCCACCACAGGTGACGCTTGCCGTCGGTCCATACGCTTGGGGCTGCCAGTGTCTGATTCATGGCAGCCTCCGGATGAGACGGGTTGGCAGGGTTACAAAAAACAGGTTCAGGGAGCGATGGATGCTCCGGGAATTCAACCATGCGATAAAAGACGTTTTTTTCATTTTTATTCGCTCTTAGGCATTTCAAAAATCATTTCAAAATAAATATTGAAATATTTTTTTAAATAAATAGCGCGGAATCGATAGGTCGTCAACTACTTTTTCGAGGCCTTTTTTACGTGACTGAGCAGTCTCTTTTTCAGCCGTTTGGTCAGGTCTCTAGAGCAGGCATTCCGGACTTTCGACCCGCAACGTGAGGCATGACTATTTGCTCGCCAACGCAAAGGACGGCTGCAGAATCGTCGCGGTTTCGCCGGGTCGCACGCGCTTGGCCAGGTGCTGCACCGCTTCGACCACGCGCGCCGTGGCAGTGATCGGCAGCATATGGCCGCGCCCCTCCACCACCTGCATCTTCAAGCCCGGCACCTTATCGGCGAGTGCCTGGCCGTGCTGGCGAAAGTCCAGCACCTTGTCCCGGGCCCCGTAGATCAGGCTGATGGGCAGCGTCAGCTGCGGGTAGCGCTTGACCATGCCTGGCAGGTAATCATTGACCAGCGCAATCTCGCTGGAGGCGGCGTAGAAATTGTCCGGGCGCATGCCCAGCAGCCCGCCGCCACGGGTGGCGAAATCCTCCGGGGCCGGATCGGGCGCGAACACGCCCTTGACCACTGCACGGCGGGTCAGCAGGCCCATCGGCACGGTCAGGGTGTGCGACACCCAGCGACGCAGCCAGGCAGGGCGTACTGCCAGCGACCAGAACACCAGCGGCAAGGTCGGTTGGGGATGGGTCAGCGGCGCGACCAGGACCAGGCCCGATACGGCGTCGGGATGGTCGAGGGCCAGCGCCAGGGAAATCGCCCCGCCGAGGGAATGTCCCAGCACCAGGGGCTTATCCAGGCCCAGCGTGTTGATAAACGCCGCGACTTGTCGCGCCTGGGCCGGCAGGTCGGCAGCAGTGCCGGCATGACGGGTGGAATAACCTGACCCCGGACGATCGAGGGTGATCACCCGGAACTGCTCCCGCAACTGCCCGGACAAGGCATAGGTCAGGTTGCGACTGCTGCCCATCAGCCCGTGAATCATCACCAGCGGCGGGCCTTTACCCTCTTCTACATAATGAAAGCGCTCGCCGTTGACCTCCACGAAGCGCCCGTTGATCGGAACAGCGGCTTCAATACGCCGTGTCATCCAGGCACTGACGCCCCACAACAGCGCGCTCACGCCGATAAACACCGCCGCAGCAATCATCCATTCGACAGCCATAGCTCGGTCCTCTGCTTCCCTGCTGCCGGGAACCTGACCGGAATTGATCAGGCCTCGGCCTATCGTCCAACCCTGGACCTAAACTACGTGCAGACCCTGCTCGTCCGTCGGACAAGTCGCACATGAGGAGCCAGTGACTAGCGTAGGCGATATTTTCAGGTAGATTATTTAAAATCTTTTTTAAAATAAATAATTCAATTTTCCTTTGCAATGGTGTTCTATCTAAAAGACAAAACAAAAACAGGAGCACATCCGATGCCTACGAGGGCCTGCCTATGAATGCCCACAGTGATTTTATCGATATCGCCATCATCGGCTCAGGCTTTGCCGGCCTGTGCATGGCCATCAAGCTCAAGGAAGCCGGCTTCACCGACTTCTTTATCGCCGAGCAGGCCGACACCCTTGGCGGCACCTGGCGAGACAACCACTACCCGGGCTGCGCCTGTGATGTGCAGTCGCACGTGTATTCGTTTTCGTTTGCGCCCAACCCGGACTGGACGCGGCAATTCGCGCCCCAAGCGGAAATCCGTGCTTACCTGGAACGCTGCGCCACGCGCTTCGAGCTCAAGCCCTACCTGCGCTTCGGCATGGGCCTGACACGCGCCGTATTCGATGAACAGCAGCAACGCTGGCAACTGAGCTTCAACGATGGTCGCCAGGTGAGTGCGCGGGTGCTGGTGTCGGGGATGGGCGGCTTGTCGCGCCCGGCATTGCCGGATATTCCAGGGCTGGAGAACTTCAAGGGCAAGCGCTTCCATTCCCAGCAGTGGGACCACGACTACTCGCTGAAAGGCAAGCGCGTTGCGGTGATCGGCACCGGGGCCAGTGCCATTCAGTTTGTGCCGCAGATCGCGCCACAGGTGGCTCACCTGGACCTGTTCCAGCGCACGCCGCCGTGGATCATGCCCAAGCCTGACCGCGCAATTACCCCGTTCGAACGCTGGCTGTTCAAGCACCTGCCCTTCACCCAGCGCCTGGTGCGCGGCGCGTTTTACTGGGCCCTGGAAGGCCGCGTGGTCGGCTTTGCGTTGCATCCGCGGCTGATGAAAATGGTGCAGAAAATCGCCCTGCGCCACCTGCACAAACAAGTCGCCCGCCCTTCCCTGCGCAAGACGTTGACGCCTGACTACACCATCGGCTGCAAGCGCGTGCTGATCTCCAATGACTACTATCCGGCGTTGTCGCGCAGCAATGTCGAGGTGGTGACCGACGCCGTGGCACGCATCGAAGCCGACGGCGTGATCACTGCCGACGGCATCAAGCACCCGGCCGATTGCCTGATTTTCGGCACCGGCTTCCAGGCCACCGATCCCCTGCCCCGCGACTGCATCATTGGGCGTAACGGCGTGGACCTGATGGACACCTGGCACGACGGCGCCCACGCCTACAAAGGCACCACCGTGCCGGGCTATCCCAACCTGTTCCTGATTGTCGGGCCCAATACCGGCCTGGGACACAACTCGATGATCCTGATGATCGAGGCCCAGGTCACTTACATCCTCGACGCGCTTCGGCAGATGCAGCGCCATCGCATTGCCAGTGTGGACGTCAAGCCGGCGGTGGAAAGCGCCTACAACCAGCAACTGCAGGACAAGCTCAAGCGCACCATCTGGAACACCGGCGGATGCCGCAGCTGGTACCTCGACCCGCGCACCGGCAAGAACACCACCTTGTGGCCGGGTTCGACCTGGCGCTTCAAGCAGGTGACCCGCCAGTTTGCGCTCAAGGACTACGTGGCCAGCCTGGTGCCGATCAATGCGCCGGCGCGTGCCGTCCAAGCGCCTCACTCCACTGCAGAAGGGAGCCTGTCATGAAGACCTTCAATGGCCGCGTGGCGGCAATTACTGGCGCCGCGTCCGGCATGGGCCGTGCCCTGGCCTTGGCCCTCGCACGGGAAGGCTGCCACCTGGCGCTGTCGGACAAAAACAGCCAAGGGCTGGAACAGACGCTGGAGATGATCAAGGCCTCGACCCTCTCACCCGTGCACATCACCCTGCAGGTGCTGGATGTTGCCGACCGCCAGGCCATGCAGGATTGGGCCGCGCGCTGTGTGGCCGAACACGGCCAGGTCAACCTGGTGTTCAACAATGCCGGGGTGGCCTTGTCGAGTACTGTCGAGGGCGTCGACTACGCCGACCTGGAGTGGATCGTCGGCATCAATTTCTGGGGCGTGGTCCATGGCACCAAGGCGTTCCTGCCGTATTTGAAAGCGTCCGGCGAGGGCCACGTGATCAACACGTCCAGCGTGTTCGGCCTGTTCGCGCAGCCCGGCATGAGCGGCTACAACGCCACCAAGTTTGCGGTGCGCGGCTTTACCGAATCCCTGCGCCAGGAGCTCGACCTGCAGCGCTGCGGCGTCTCGGCCACCTGCGTGCACCCGGGCGGCATTCGCACCGATATCTGCCGCAGCAGCCGAATCGACGCGAACATGACCGGCTTTCTGATCCACAGCGAACAGCAGGCCCGCGCCGACTTCGAAAAGCTCTTCATCACTGACGCCGACCAGGCCGCCAAGGTGATCCTGCACGGCGTGCGCAAAAACAAACGCCGCGTGCTGATTGGCCGCGACGCGTACTTTCTCGACCTGCTCGCCCGCTGCCTGCCGGCGGCGTACCAGGCGCTGGTGGTGTTCGCCAGCCGGCGCATGGCGCCCAAGCCGCGCACGCCAGTGTTTGAAACCAACGACGAGCCCAGACTCTGAACAGGAGCACGCACCATGTTGCCGATCCGTCGCGATATTCATTTCGACCTGCCTGCCGAGCGCATCACCAATTGGCACGAACAGGGCCCGTTCATCACGCATTTCTTCAACGCCCTGTCGCTGCTGTTTCCCCAGGGCGAGCTGTTTTTCATGGACAGCGTGCGCCATTACCGCCAGCGCATCGATGATCCGCAACTGAAGAAAGAGATCCAGGGATTTATCGGCCAGGAGGCCATGCACAGCCGTGAACACGTGGCCTACAACGACTTGTTGCAAGCAGCAGGCCTGCCCGCCCACACCCTGGACCGGCGCCTGAAATTCATCCTCGACCTGCAAAAGAAACACTTCGCGCCGTCGTTCAACCTGGCGATCACCATCGCGCTTGAACACTACACGGCGATGCTCGCGGAAATCCTGCTGAGCGACCCGTCACGCTTTGGCGACTCGCTCAAGGGCTACCAACAGATGTGGTACTGGCACGCGCTGGAAGAAACCGAGCACAAGGCCGTGGCCTTCGATGTGTGGAACCGCGTGATCAAGCCCGGCCCCAAACGCTACCTGCTGCGCACCGGCACCATGCTGACCACCACGGTGTTCTTCTGGCTGGTGGTGCTGGATTTCCACGTGCGCCTGCTGATTGCCGACCGCCAGTCCGTCGGATTCCTCAAGGGGTTCTGGCGCATGCTGAAGTTTCTCTACGGACCCAAGGGGGTTTTCCCACGGATGCTGGTGCCGTGGCTGCACTACTTCAAACCCGGCTTCCATCCCTGGGACCACGACAACCGCACGCGCCTGGCGGCGATCGACGGCCTGGTCGAGGACATCGAACAGACCCGGCGCAGCTATTAAACCTTCGCCAGGTCCGCGCGCTCGCGTACAAAGCCTTGCAACTGATCGCCGGGCAGCGCCTTGCTGAAATACCAGCCCTGGATAATCAATTCGGTGCCGCCGTTCAGGAAAGCCAACTGCTCGGCGGTTTCCACCCCCTCCACCACCACGCCCAGGTTCAGCGCCTCGCAAAAGCGCAGCATGCCGGTCATCACCTGGGCGCCCTTGGGGTCGTGCTGGGCGACCACGAAGCTGCGGTCGATCTTGATAAAGTCCACCGGGAACTGGTGCAGGTAGCTCAACGCCGAAAACCCGGTGCCAAAGTCGTCGATATACACCTTGGCGCCAATGGCCTGCAGCTTCTGGATGATCTGGCGAGTAGCCTGGATGTCCGAGACCAGCGCGTCTTCGGTGATCTCCACCGAGACCTGGCCATGGGCCTGGGCCAGGATCTCCACCAGACGCTCGCCATAGGCGGCGTCGGTCAGGGTGGCGCTGGAAATATTGATGGTCATCGGCAACCCGAAGCCCAGCTTCTGCCACTTCTGGTATTGGCGCACCGCCTGCGACGCCACCCACATATCCACGTCCGGCATCAGCCGCGCCTGGGCCAGCCATTGCAGGAACTCCCATGGCGAATGCACGGTGCCCTGGGCATCGCGCGCGCGCATCAACGCCTCGCAACCGGTGCACAGCCCGGTCCGGGTCGAGACCTGGGGCTGGAATTCGAGGTAGAACTCATAGTCGCTGATCTGCTGGATATGGCTCAGCTCGCTGGCCTGGCGCGCCAGGGTCCGGTGGGACGCCAATACCGGGTCCAGTTCGCGCAGCCGGCCTTTTTCCTCCAGGCCACGGAAGGTCATGTCCAGGGACTTGAGGTAGACCGTGCCGCCTTCGGTGGCCTGGCGATGAATCGCCCGGACATACGGCGCGTACACCAGCGTGCCCAGGCCCAGCAGCGCGATTTGCAGCGCGACGGCCGCGACATCGCCGTGGGTGCTGAGGTAGGCGTTGAGCAACACCGGCGCGGTAAACGGCACGCTTGCCACAGCCGGCGACACCCAGCCCATTTGCACCACCGTCAGCGCCACCGTCGCATTCAGCGCGGGCACAATCAAAAAGGGTATGAACAGGCGTGGGTTGAGAATGATCGGCAAGCCGAACAGCAGCACCTCGCTGACGTTGAACAGCGACAGCGGCACACTCGCCATCGCCACCAGGCGCATGGACTGGCTCTTGGAAAACAGCAGGATCGCCACCAGCAGGCACAACGCGCCACCGGAGCCGCCGATAAACGCAAAACAGCCCAGCAAGCCACCGTTCAGCACATACTTGATCGGCTCGCCCGCCGCCAACGCCGCACCGTTGAGGGCCACCGCCTGGTCGAGCACATTGAACAGCGGCTGCATGGCGTACACGCCGTGAATCCCGAAAAACCACAACAGCGAGTTCATCAGGGTCACGAATAAACCACTGCCGTAGGGCGACTCCAGTGCATCCAGCACTTGCGGCCCCTGGATCTGCGCGACGTAAGGAACCTGCAACAACAAGGACAGCACCACCACCAGCGCCAAGGCCGTGATCGCTCCGGGCAGCACCATGTTGATCGTGCCCCTGAGGTTGTGCCCGACCAGGTCTTCATTGACCAGGCGTGTCCAGCGGTAACGGTGCAGCCAGGCAATGGCCGGCACATTGAGCAGCGGCGAGGCGATGGCGATAAACAGCACGAACGTCGCCGAGGCCCGGGGGTATTCGCGCAGGATAAACGTCGCCACCACCACATGGGCGAGGCACAGGAATGCCACCGGCAATTGGGGCAGCCGATACTGGATCGCCAACATGTAGCCGATGGACGCACCGACCAGCAGCGGAATCACCGAACTGATCTGGTTGTGCAGCGCGGCCAGGAACGCCACCACTTGTGGGTCGAAGCCCAGCACACGGGCGAACTCGGACAGGATCAGAAAAGCGGCCGAGACCAGCAGGCACGGCAGGATCCACAACAACCCTTCGCGGATCGCGCGCAGCGACTCGGTACTGGCCAAGGCGGCCAGACGTTGGGTAAAGAAAAGTTTGAACAGCGTTTGCGCCATGACCCGTCCCTCTGCCCATCGCACCCTGCCCGTGGTTGGCAGGCCTGAAAACCCTGCGTAACGCTACACGTCCTGATGCCGGGAGCGAAAGGCTTTTGCCGCGGCACACGCAACATTCCCCGATCACGCTGTCCGTTGGCGCTTGTCGGGTACGGTCAGTTAGCCCATCCTTTGCCATGTCATTCTCGAACGGACTCGAGCCCAGGCCTTGCTCCGTGTGTCTTATCCGCGATCAAGGTGCCTGTTGATGCGACGAATCCTGCCCCTCATGACCGGCGCGCTGCTGGGTCTTTCAACCACCGTGGCCAACGCTGCCGAAGCCAGCTTTGCCGACGCCCAAGCCAGTGACCCGGCCCGCCTCCAGTGGATGGTCGGTGCTCCGCCACCGCCGGAGCGAACCCTGCGATTTGAAGATGGCAGCTATTTTCGCTTCCCGGCCATGCGCTGGAGCGTGGCGAACTTTCGTCAATTGATGCCCACGATCAATGTGTCCCGTGGACTCGGTGCGAGCACAGCATTGCCCCGGCGTCTCGACCCGCGCATCGACGAACTGCGCGTCGTCCCCAATGGCGCCAGCCAAGCGTTGACCTGGCGCCAGAGCCTGGATGCCACCTACACCGATGGCATTGTTGTACTGCACCGCGGGGCCGTGGTGTACGAGCGCTATTTCGGCGTGTTGAAAGAAGACGGACAACATGCGGCAATGTCCGTGACCAAATCGGTGATCGGCACACTGGGCGCCATGCTCGTCGCCGAGGGCACCCTCGATGCGCAGGCAAAGGTCGCGACTTATGTGCCCGAACTGGCGAACTCCGCGTTCGGCAGTGCCACGCTGGAGCAGGTGCTGAACATGACTACCGCGCTGGACTACAGCGAAGACTATGCCGACCCCACGGCAGAGGTCTGGGCCCATGCCCAGGCCGGCAATCCGCTGCCCAAGCCCAAGGACTACATCGGGCCGCGCAGCTACTTCGAGTTCCTGCAAACCGTCAGGCAGCGCGGCGAACATGGGCAGGCGTTCGGCTACAAGACCGTCAACACCGACGTGCTCGGTTGGGTGATCGCACGTGCCACCGGCCGCAACGTTGCCCAACTGCTCAGCGAACGCATCTGGAGCCGCCTGGGCAGTGAACAGGATGCCTATTTCACCGTCGACTCCATCGGCACACCGTTCGCCGGTGGGGGCTTGAACGCCGGGCTGCGCGACATGGCGCGCTTTGGCGAGATGCTGCGTAACAACGGGCGCTACAACGGCGAGCAAATCGTGCCCGAGGAGGTGCTGAAAACGATTCGCCAGGGCGGCGACAAACAGGCTTTTGCCCAGGCAGGCTATAGTCAATTGAAAGGCTGGAGCTACCGCGCCATGTGGTGGGTCACCCACAACCCGGACGGCGCCTTCATGGCGCGCGGGGTACATGGCCAGAGTATCTACATCGATCCTGCGGCCGAGATGGTGATTGTGCGGTTCGCCTCCCATCCGATCGCAGCCAATGCGGCCAATGACGCCGTCACCTTGCCGGCATATGAGGCCATGGCGCGTTATCTGTTGGCACAGCCGGGGGCTTGATCTGCGCCAGTTCAGGGCTGCGGCGTCGGCGCTACACTCGACGTGCTGTTCCTCCCGAAGGAGCGGGAGCCCGACATCAAGGAGGTTCGCTCATCATGCAAGACAAACTTTTGCGCCCGTTACTGTTCAACGCCGTGCTTTGGCTGTGCGGCATCACACTATTGTTCACGGTCAGGGACATCATCGGACGGTTCAACGCCCCTATCGACGATGGCGTGCTGGACCTTGCCCTGGTGCTGGCCGCCTACGTGCTACTGTTTCTGCTGGAACCGATACGTTGCCGGATCAGCCGCCATATGCGAAAACACCTACAGCGCCGAGCCCGTCGTCACACGCACTAAACACTACCAGCCCCACAGGAGTACACCTTTGTCACCACCCGGCGATAACCACCAGCTTGCGCTGGACAGATTCTTGAACGAACACCCGGACGTGGCCATGCAACTGGACACCCTCAACCCCTTGGCCGCCCAGGCCAAGGGCGAAACCCTGGCACAGTACCGAGCCGAACGGCTGCATGAAGCGTTCGAAGCAGAAGCCGAAAAACAAGGCCTGTTCGCCTGGGAGCTGACCCTCAAACTCACCAGCGACTCCAGCGAGGTCTTTGAAGCCCAGCGCCGCGAAGTGCACAAGGAGGTCGCGCAAATGGCCGGGCTGAGTTGGCACGAGTACTGCCAATTGCATGACTTTCCACCGGAGCCTTGAACTAGAGGAACCAGCGCCGCCGAGGGCCAGCCAGCGCCTCGCGCAACTCGGCGATGCTCACGTTCCGCTGCTCCGGGTCTGCCGCCAGGGCTGAACGCAGCGCCGGCCAACAGTGCCTGGGCAAACGTCGTGGCCGTGGCAGCTGCTGATCAAGCTGCCGCCCGCCGGGGCGCTGCCCCTGGGCCAAGTCATACAGCACACACGCAGCGCCATACAGATCGGTACGGGTCGACAGTGCGCCACCGGCCATCAGTTCCGGCGCCGCATACGCCGGTGTCCAGGCGTTCAAGCGGCCCCGGCTCAAGCCCGGCAGCCCCGCCGCTTCCTGCGATTCGGCGTAACCCAGGCCGAAATCGAACAAGCGCAGCCCCTGCTCTCCCAGCATGATATTGGCGGGTTTCACATCGCCATGCAGGATGCCTTGCCGATGGCTGCAGGCGAGCGCGTCGAGCAGTTGCAAGGCCAGGGGCTGCAGTTCATGCCACGGCAATCCTTGCAAGCAGCCCTTGAGCACACGATCCAGGGTCATGCCCTGCATCAGCTCCATGGTAAAGAATGCCAGCTGATGGACCGTGTCGACCTCGAAAGCGAACGCCCGCACCACGTGGTCATGCCGCACGCTGCGGGTCAGGGCGAATTCGCTGTAGAGCAACACATGGGCATCGGAAGACGCGGACAATGTCTCGCCCAACACCTTCAGCGCGATGCCGGCGCTGGGCTCGCCAAACGCCTCATGCAGCAGGTCGCGGGCACGATAGACCACGCCCATGCCCCCACTGCCGAGTATGCGCTCCAGTTGATAACGCCCCGCCAACAGATTCGGCAAGGCTGCAGCGACGCTCATGGCTGGATCACCACAGCGGTGAGGTCATCCCGCGCCGGCCCGCGCAACACTTCGGTGAACAAGCGCTCCACCACTTGCCAGGGTGCGTCCAGGCTCATGGCGCTGCCAAGTTGACCATGGCTGAGTCCTTGGTAGAGCCCATCGCTGCACAACAAAAACACATCGCCTGGGCGCGTACGCAGTTCCAGGACCTCCAGGCTCAGCGGTCGGCGCGCGCCAATCGCACGGGTCAAGGCCCTGGCGCTGGGATGAGCCTGGGCCTGTTCCAGGCTCAGTTGCTGCGTGTCCATCAGTTGCTGTTGCAGCGAGTGGTCACGCGACAATTGGTACAGGCGCTGCCCACGCCATAGGTAGCAGCGGCTGTCCCCGGCCCAGATGCAGGCCGCACGGCTGGCTTCAAGCAGCAAGGCGACCACCGTACTACCAACGATGCCCGGTTGCGCAAGCACCTGGCCCAACTGACTGTCGAGCCCGCGCAGGCAAACCCGGACCGCCTCGATGCGTTGCTCGAAAGAGCCACCCTCAGGCAACGCCGCCAGGCTACTGATCACCCGCTGGCTGGCCACGTCCCCCGACTGGTGGCCGCCCATTCCATCCGCCACCGCCCAACAACCGGCCTGCGGTGCATCGAGAAAAGCGTCCTCGTTGCGCGAGCGCGCCTTGCCTTGCAGGGTACGCCCGGCGCTGCGCCAGGCCGGTCGTTGGCTCACAACTGCTCCGGCAAGCGGAAGGTGCGCCAGGCCGCCATCTGGAACGGGCTGGGATTGCGCTGGCTGGTCAGCAGGTAATTGGCGCGCAGGCCGGCAAGGTCGGCCTTGATGATCTGCGCTTCCCTGCCGCTGGCCGGCTCACTCTGCATCAGATCGAACAGGCGAAACAGCGACCAGTCCCCGTTGTTCTTTTCAATCCCCAGTGGCCGTTGCGCACCGCGCTCCAGCACCAGGCTGCTGCGCCGGTTGTCCGCCTCGCCAGGCCATTGAAAGGCCATCGGCACGATCGGACCATGACGGTATTCCAACTGCTGCTCACCCACCTGCAGGATCGCCCGGCTCACCGCCTGGTCCAGGCTATAGGGCGCCAGGGTGAATCGAACCGCCCACTCCCCCTGCTCCTCGGTGAAAAAACCCTGGCGAATGATCTGGGCCTTGTTGAGTTGTTCCAGCAGTGAACGCGACATCGGCAGGCTGCGCCCATCCACGCTTCGCAAGCGAAAACGCGCACCCTCGACGCTGACGAAAGGCCGCAGGTAGCCCTCATGGAAGCGCGCCATTGCCCCCCGCGGTTTGAAAAACTCCTGGAAATCGCCCAAGGCAACATCACTGCCGGCATGCGCATTGAACGGGTATCGACGCTGGATCGCCTTGGCGTAAAAAGCGTAAACCTCACTGTGGTAACGCTGGTTCACGTGCCGATACGCGTCATCGAGCAGGTGACGCCAGGTCTGGTCAGCAATGCCTTCGACCCAGCCCTTGAGCGGCAACGGCAGGCGCGTAGCGGCATCGCGCAGGTTGCCCAACAGCGGCTGCTGCCCCTCCATGCGTTGCTTGACCAGTTTGAACGCGGCCTGCTCCGGCGAGCTTTCCCGGTTCAGCGCCGACAGTTGCAGGTGTAACTCATCGAGCAGGCGCAATGCCTGTGTGAGCTTGGCGCCTGGATTTTGCGTTTCATCAAGCAGTTGATGCAAAGGCTCGAAGCGACGCTGTAGCGCGCGCCGGGCGGCATCGGGGACGACCTGCGCGAGCAAGGCGCCAGGCACTGCCACACCTGCTGCGCCCGCCTGCTGGCCGATCGCCTCAAGCCGTTCATGGATCGGCAACAGCTGAGTGTTTTCACGGACCTGCTGCAACAACTGGACCCATGCAGACTGGGCTGATGTGAGGCTTGCAAGCTGGTCGGCCGTTTGCCTCAGGTCGTCGCTTTCCTGCAGCCGGATGCGGCTGAGGGCCTGGCTCCAGGCATCGGCATACTCACTGAAGTAGCGCTGCTCCAACGCCAGCATCAAGCTGCGCAAATCCATGGGACTGAGGTCGGTGCCCTCTCCGAGCACCCAGTTGTCCTGGGCGATTGCATTCACCAGCCGGGGGCCCTGCTTCTCGAAATACTGCAGGTATCTCTTGGTGTAGAAGCCGGGGATGGGCGGCTCCAGTGGGGAGAACACCGGACTCTCGGCCAACCGGTAAGGTTCGAGGTTGCTGGCCTGCTCGCGCAATGTCCGGTAGACCACGTCTGCCAGCGACTCACCGCGCAATACCTGCCGCGCCTGGGCCACGAGCGCCTCGTTCACGGGCACTGCGAACGGTTGCTCCAGCAACCGCGCAAAGTGCTCATTCAACCGCGTCTGTACTGACATATCCCCGGCATAACGCGCAGACCACAGGCCAGCCAGATGCTCGGTCAACCAGCGGGTGTCGCGCCGCTCGCGCAGATTGAGCATCAGGTAGGCGCGCAGGGTCTCCAGCAGTCGTTCACGCTCGCCAAGGCTGTTCTGCAACTGCTCCTCCAGCAGGCGGCTCACCTGCGGCAGCAGTTGCTGAAGCAGGGTTTGCTCATAAGCGTTGGCCAACACCGGCCGACTCACCTGCCCCTGGTACAACCCGGCCCGATCCACCCAGCGCACCTCTGCCAACGGTGCAAACACCCGCGTCGCCGCCAGGCGATTGTCCAGCAGCGCCAGCAATACCAGGGTCTCGTCTGCACCGGGTGGCGTGGGTGGCGCAGGCTTGAGCAGCTCCGGCAGTTGCGCCAAACGTTGATGGTTGAACGAATAACTGTGCCCCCACAACACCGCCGCAGCGCCGAGGACCAACGCTGCCGTCAACGCCAGCAATCCTTGGCGTCGTCGCAGACGATGCCGTTCCGGAGCCTGCAGCCCGGCAAGGTCGGCCCCGGCAAAAATCA
Source organism: Pseudomonas aylmerensis (assembly GCF_001702265.1). Lineage (GTDB taxonomy): Bacteria > Pseudomonadota > Gammaproteobacteria > Pseudomonadales > Pseudomonadaceae > Aquipseudomonas > Aquipseudomonas aylmerensis. The sequence continues at coordinate 25,057 of NZ_MAUE01000038.1, read as the reverse complement.
CGCGGTTGAACAGGGCTTGGACAAAATGCGCGCGCACCTCGCTCGTCTTCGCACAGGTCAGGTAGAATCCGTGCAACCCATTGATACGCTGGTAGCGATGAGCGGAAAACGCCGCCTCGACGAACAGGCACAAGCGCTCGCCGAGACGGGCAGCCTGCCGTGGGAAGTCGAGAATCAGGCCACGTCGCTCGATGTTTCGCTCCTGGTGCAAACGCGGGATCAACTCCGCCCCAAGGCGTTGCAACAGTGCCTCGAACGCGGCTCTCACCTGGGCGATCTCCACGCCGGCCCCGTCGGCCTCCAGGTGCCCGCCGAAGACGTCCTCCGGGCCGTCGCCTTGCAGCACATCAAAGAATTCGGCAAAGCCCGCCAACCGGTCGGCCTGGGTCAACACCAGATAAACCGGCACATCCACGTGCAAACTTTGCTGGATGTCCTGCAGGCGGCTATGCACATGACGCGCCTGCATTTCCAGATCATGCTCATTGCTGCCCAGCAACGTGTCCACCGACAACGTCACCACCACGCCATTGAGCGGCCGCGCCCTGCGCCGTGCCTTCAGCAGACCCAGCAATGTCGACCATCCGGCCGCATCCACTGAAGGGTCAGGCTGCGTCAGGTAACGGCCGGCAGTCTCCACCAGCACCGCTTCGTCGGCGAAATACCAATCACAGCAGGAGGTTGCCCCCAGAGGGGCGGGCCCGGTTCGATCAAGCGGACCTTGCAGACCACTGGCGGCCAGCAAGTGAGTCTTGCCGCTGCCCTGTTGCCCGATCAGCAAATACCAGGGCAACTCGCTGCGCCAACGCTCGCTGCGCTCACCGTAGCGGCGGGTGCTTTTCAGTGTCTGCAGCGCCTCCTTGAAGCGTCCGCGCACCTGCTGGCGTTCATTGCTGATCAGCCCTTGGTGCTGATGCTTAGCCTGGTGCGCCGGCTGGTTGAGCCGCGCCGACCGGCGCGCATCCACCAACACCATTGCCAGCCCCCACAGCAGGAACAAGCCACTGATGGTCAGCAGGCGCGCCGTCGCACTGTGCCAGAAACGATAGTCATCGACGGCCAGCAATGGCCCGAAGCACCACACCAGCAGTGCGCCGGCGAACACCAGCAACAGGCTCCAGACCCAGATTTTGCGCAGCACCCTGCCCGCGCCCTTGAAGAATGCGTTCATTCCTTGCTCCCAGCGTTACAAGGGCGTTCGAGCCTGAGCCGACGCCAACAGTTGAAGAGGTTGCAGCACCGTCATGCGTTCCTTGCCCAGCACCCAGGCAAAACCCAGGTACATCGCCAGCACAGCGGCCAACCCTACGGCCACGACCGCAGGGGTAGAGAGCATGCGTATTCGAGAATGGCGGCCCTGCGCTGCACCGGACGGTGCGGCCATCGAGGGACGATCACCCCGCACATGCTTGATCTGTCGGTACAAGGCATCCCTCACCGAATCGAGCTGGGCCCCGCCTCGCTCCATGACACGGTATTTGCCTTCAAAGCCGATCGACAGGCAGAGGTACATCAACTCCAGCATCGCCACGTGCTTGAAGGGATCACGCGACAGCCGCTCAAGCAGCTGGAAAAATTTCTCGCCGCCAAACGTTTCATTGTGAAAGCGACTCAACAGGCTTATCCGCGGCCACTCACTGCGACTGCCCCACGCCGTGGTGACCACCGCCTCGTCAATCACACTGCACAACACATAACGCGCCGACATCACCTGGCCCGCCTCGCCGCCCTGTTGCAAGGCATGCGCCTCAAACATCGCCACGCCGGATGACAGCCGCTCATTGAGGGCCTGCAGGTTTTCACGCCCGGCGCTGGCCTTGAGCTGTACCACCTGCGACAACAGTTCCCACGCCGCCGCCAGCAACGCATTGGGGCCCATATTGAAGCGCTGGGCCTCCTGCAGGCGGGCGGTGTAGATCATCCGGTCTTCCAGTTGCTCGAAGCGCGGTGGCGAGGGAGCGTCCGTCAACGGCCCCTGCGCCGGTCCTACTCCATCACGATCAAGCAGCACGGTTTTCTCATCCTGTGCGTATTCACTTTCCCTGTTCATGGCAGTCAGTTCCTGATGGCCCAGAAGTTGAGTTCCAGCTCGGCGAACTCGCCGCTGGCATGGAAGGCAAAACCACCCGATTGCTCCAACTGCGTGATGTCACGGGCACTGAGTTCGAGCATGAAATAGGTCTTGTTGGCGTGAAACGGAATCTGTCGCGGCGCCACCGGCAGTGGCTTGACCTTGATACCGGCGAGATGCAGGTTGACCAGTTCGCGGATGCGCTCCACAGGGCCGATCTTCAGGTGGGCGGGCAATCGATGGCGCAGCTCTTGCGCATCACACTGCGCGGCGGCTGCCAGGATAAACGTCGCCGTCCCGAGTAACTTGAGATCACTCACCGGGCAGACCAGCACCCCGTACTGGCGCGGTTGCAACACCAGCTCAATGGCATGCTGTTCGAGCACCGACGACAGCACGGCGCGCAAGCCGACCATCAAGCCGCGAAAGCTCGCACCCTGGTCGGCGTGCCGGTAATGCACGTCCCATTGCGCACGCTTGCTATCGGTCGCAAACGTCGATAGCTCGCCGAGTATCGAGAGCAACTCGCGGTACACCACCTCTGGACGAACCTGGGTCTGGCCCAGGTAGTGACGCACAATCAATTCGGCGCGATTGATCAGTTGCAGCATCAGAAAGTCGCCGACCTGTGCGCCTGCGGAGGTGCCATTACCCTGGACGCGCGCGGCGATCGCATCGCCACGGCTTGCAAGTAGACTGATCACCTCCTTGACGCACGACGACACATAGCCGGCCTCCTGGAGATAGATGAACGTCGGGACGAAATCCGTGTCCAGCCGTACCCCGCCTTCGCGGGTCGAATCCAGCAACTGGGCGACCTGCAGTTTCACGTAGCACGGGTCGCTGGCCTGCTCTCCCAGGATCAGGCGCAGGTCCGGGCGTGCACAGTTGATCTGGCAGCGCGAGTCGACGCCGGCGTTGGAATCGCCAATCTCGGTTTCACAGGCCACATAGCGCGCCAGCACATCGACTTGCTCAGGGTTGCGCACTTCAATCTGATTCAAGGTCACCAAGGGCAAGGCCAGGTACACGGCTTGCGGGCCAGCGTCGGCGGGCACCTGCAACACCAGGGGTTGCATCGCGCCGCTCAGCTCGAACAGGCTGCCGTCCGGCAATACACCGCTGGCCTGGTTGACCACCACCTTGCCCAGATTGAGGTACTGCAAGTCGACTTCCAGCGTGAGGAACCCCCAGGCATCACCGGCCAGTAACCGAGTGCGGTTGAGCTGCTGATGGTAGTAGCGATCGTTGTGCTGCAAATGCTGGGGCTTGAGCAGCATGCCTTCGCGCCAGATAACGTTATGCACCTGCATCTCAATCCTCCTGCCTGTCGGTGTGCGGGACGGCGAAACGAATACCGGTCTGGTCCAGCACCAGGTCGGCACGCGTCAGGTGCGCAGGCATGACCGGCAACACCAGCCGCCATTGCACATGGGGCAAATCACGATAGGCCGCCAGGACGCCGACGTAACGACTGTGAGGCCCAACGCCAAGCTTGAGCGCCAACCGCTCCCCGGGCCGCAGTGTCAGTTCTTCGCTGCTGACCCAGTCTTTGGGCAGGGACTGTTCGGCCCGGCCATACAGGCTGAAAAAGTCGGCATGCTCGAATGCCACGGGATGCCGCAGCTCGAGCAAATGCACGACCACCGGCGAAGGACGGCCATGAAGATCGGGGTTGACCTCGTCGCTGGCCGTCAACGTCAGGTCCAGCTTGGTCAGGGTCGAAAAAGGCGACACGCTGCTGCAACCGACCAACAGGCCCAGCGCTACCACCATTGATGCAAATCGATACATGAACATCATCCCGGGTACGCCGCGTGCAGGGTGGAGATCAGGCGCACCTGCTCCGTGTAGGCTTTGGAAAAATCAATGCGCAATAGCGGCTCCTCCGGACAGGCCTCGTCGCTCAACCGACGGTAGTGGCGTTGGTAAGCGCGCCAGTGCGCGCCATCGGTGAGCAAACGGCGCGGCTTACCTTCGCGTTCGAAACACAGCAGCAGATGGCCTGGCGCAAAGCGCGCAAATGCGCTGCGCACGGCGGTACGGCAAGCCACGACCAGGGCCAGTTGATGCACTTGCAATTCCTGCCACGCCTGGACGACCGACCGCTCGGCCTGGCATTGGCGCGGATCGCCCCCACCCAACAGCGACGCGAGGGCCGTCTGGGGATCGCCGCAGTCTTTCAAGGGGTTCTGACGCATCACCGAAGTGCAGCCATCCAGGCCCATCTCGGTGTACAGCTCGTCGCGGGTTCGCAGGCCTTGCTGCAAACCATCGATGGTTTGCCTGAGCAACCCGGCAACCTTGATCGCCAGGGCTTCGCGCCCGGGAATATCGAGCGTATCCACCTGCACGCCCAACGCCTCGCCGAACTGCGCCCAGAAGGTCTCTGTGGTTGCCGGGGCAATCCTGTCGGGTTGTGGCGACTCAATCTCCCTGACCGGCTCAGCCCACTGAGGCACGACCAGGTGGTCATGGTCCACAGCCCGGTGATCCATCGAGTGACCGACCGCGTCTGTGCACGTGTCCAACGCGTCCAGCTCCGGCGATGATTCGCCACCGCGTTGTTCACGCTCCAACGCTTGGAGTGGGTCCAACCCCAGGAACGCATCGTCGGGAATGGGTTGCCCCTGGACGCCTGGACGGCGCTGATGACCGATCAGCCGGGCTCGAATCTGCGTCGCACCCAGTTGGTACACATCGCCCTCGTTGATCAACCGCGCCTGCCCCTTGCAGAGGCGCTCCACGCTGCCGGACACACCGATACCGTTGCTGCTGATATCGGTGAGGAAGTAGCTACCGTCACGGTAGCTGACCAGGCCATGGTGACTGGAAATCAACCGCGCGGTGTCCGGAATGATCCAGTCACACGCCTTGCCACGACCGATCACGCCGCCGATGCCGTCAAACGTTTTGCGCGCCGGCAACTCACCCCTCGCGGCTTCACACACTTCAAGCACTAATTGCATTGCAGGACCTCCCTGTTCAATGGCCGCGACGGGCCGCCAGGGGATCACCCAACGGACGATAGTCAGCATCATCAAAGACATAATTGGCGTTGCAGCCACCCAGCAAACACAACACAAGCACCACGGCTTGCCACGAACGAAAAGGCATCAGGTTCCTCCCAGGAAAATCAGGTATGCGCACGCACTCATTCAGCCCTCCTCGCGGGCATCGCCCATGGGAATCTTCAGGCGGGCCAGCCGATAGAGCAGCGTGCGGCGCGCGACACCCAGCTCGCGAGCGGTACGCGTGCGATTGCCACGGTTCTTGTGCAGGCAGTCGATCAGGAATACGCGCTCCACCCGCTCCAGGCGTTGGCGCAACGTGGTGTCGACGGGTTCATCGGTGGGCACCGGTGACAAGGACAGGTGCTCCGGCAGGATCACGCCGTCGTCACAGAGCAGCACCGCGCGCTCCACCAGACATTTGAGTTCGCGCACATTGCCGGGAAAACCATGCCTGGAGAGCTGATCCAGCGCAGCACTCGACCACTCCACGGGCGCGCGCCCGAGGGCAGTGCAGGCCTGTTGCGTGAAATCACTCGCCAGCAGCAGTACATCGCCATCGCGCTCACGCAGGGGCGGCAGTTCAATCGGAAATTGCGCCAGCCGGTAGTACAGGTCTTCACGAAAGGTCCCAAGCGCCACCATCGCGGCGAGGTTTCGATGGGTCGCGGCAATGATGCGTACATCGACTTTATGCGCCGCTGTGGACCCCAATGGGCGAATTTCACCTTCCTGCAATACCCGCAATAGTTTGGCCTGCAGCGACAGCGGCATATCACCGATCTCGTCCAGGAGCAAAGTGCCGCCGTGCGCCGTATCAAACAGCCCTATGTGGTTGCGTTCGGCGCCTGTGAAGGCGCCCTTGCGGTAACCGAACAGTTCGCTTTCCAGCAGGCCTTCCGGAACGGCCGCGCAGTTTTGCACCACAAAAGCCTTGCTGCTGCGCGGCCCGGCGGCATGGATGGCGCGTGCCACCACCTCTTTGCCGGTACCGGTTTCGCCGCGCAGCAGCACCGTGTATGGGGTCCCCATCACCTTGGCGATCAGTCGACAGGTGGCATCCATGGCAGCGCTGTTGCCGATCAAGCCCAACGCCGCGCGAGGAACGGGCGCACAGTCCTGCGGCTGCGCGACACTTTGCGCAGTGCGCATCCGTCGCAGCAACGCCAGTTGCATCAAGGCGAAGCTCGCCAGATGGCCGAGGGAAACGCTGTAGTCCTGCAACGGTTTCGAGTGGTGGCTCGCACACAGCAATACGCCCGCGAGGGTCTTCTGCCGGTTGAACAGCGGCACGCACAACAATGAATGCCAAGGCGTCGCCATCGCGGGCAAGAACCCGGTGTCGTAGACGCTGGCCGGCAGGTCATCAATGCAAAGGCCCTTTCGCTGACTGAGCACATGCTGCAGCACTTGCTCACCCTGGGAGTCCGCGTTTAAAACCGGCCCGGCGGCCGGCAGTCTCGCAGGCAAATGCTCGGCCATCAGGCGCAGTCCGCCGGTTAGCTCGTCGCGCCAATACAATTGGCTGAGTTCGCACTGACTCAGTTGCGCGGCCGCCTCGACACACAGACCCGCCAAAGTCGTCTCGTCGCCATCGATGCCCAGGCGGGCGAACCACGCCAGCAGCGCCTCGGCGTAAGCCACGGGATGGGTCAGCGGGTTCAAGCGGTCATCCGTCATTGGCTGAACTCGCAGCTGGGCTCGCCACGGCTGCCCAGGCCGGCATGCACCCGCGACAGGGGCTCGCCACTGGCCATGGCCTCCAGCAACCGATCCACCACCTGTGGCAGCAAGTGGATCTCGATCCATTGATCGATATACCGGGCACCGCTGTCACCATGGGTACACCGCTCAGCCATGTGCGCCACCAGCTCAGGCGTGTAGCTGAAGGCGAGCTTGCGCAGTTGCAGCCTTTGCCCGAGGCGCTCCAACTTGAGCCGGGCCATTTCGTGCAGCAGCTCACCGGTGAGCGGGTAGTACGGCACCACCCGCATCCGCGCCAGCAGTGCAGGCTTGAAGTGGGCACGCAGCAGCGGTTCGAGCGCGTCTTGCAGCACCTGCACATCCGGGCGCCGGGCACCCGCGCACAAGTTGCCGACGGCCTCACTGCCGAGGTTGGAGGTCATCAGGAACAACGTGTTGCGAAAATCCACCTCCCGCCCTTCGCCGTCATTGGCCAGCCCCTTGTCGAAAATCTGATAGAACAGGTTCAACACGTCCGGGTCGGCTTTCTCCACCTCATCGAGCAGCACCACTGAATACGGACGTTGACGCACGGCTTGCGTGAGCACCCCGCCCTCGCCATAGCCGATATAGCCAGGTGGTGCGCCAATCAGCCGCGACAGCGCATGTTTTTCCTGATACTCGGTCATGTTGAGCGTGGTGACGAAACGCTCGCCGCCGTACAGCAGGTCACCAAGGGCCAGGGCCGTCTCGGTCTTGCCCACGCCACTCGGGTCCACCAGCAGGAACACCCCGACGGGTGCGTCGACCTTGTTGAGCCCGGCGGCCACCGCGCGCAGGTTGCGATCAAGGGCCTGTACGGCTTGCTCCTGGCCAAGGAGGCGCGAACGCAGCGCGTCGGCAAACCCCATAACCCGCTCATTGGTCTCAAGGGCCAGCTGTTCAACGGGGATGCCGGTCCAGGCGCTGATGACCTGCGCGACCAGGCGCGGGCACACGTGTTGCGCAGACGCTTGCCGCTCCAGCCACTGTTGCTCCAGCGGCTGCCGCTCACATTCCACTGCCGTCATGCGCAGGTTCAACGCCTGCAAGGCCTGTTCATCGACGACAAGCCCGGTGTCCCTGTCACGGCTCAACGCCTGGTGTTGCAGCGCACCTGCCGCCTGTTCGGCATACAGGCGTTGCAACACTTCGGGCGCGCTGTCCCGGCTGGTGCGCAGGCGTGCACAGGCGGTGTCCAGCACATCCACCGCCTTGTCCGGCAACTGACGCCCTGCCAGGTAACGGGCGCTCAACTGTGCAGCCGCAACGACGGCATCGTCACGAACGTAGACCCCATGGCTGCGCTCATACACCGGCACCAATCCGCGCAGGATCGAAACCGCCTGGTCGACACTCGGCTCACCGATGAGCACCGGCTGAAAACGCCGTGCCAGCGCTGGATCCTTTTCAAAGTACTGTTTGTATTCCCTCCACGTGGTCGCGGCGATGGTGCGCAACTCGCCACGCGCCAGGGCCGGCTTGAGCAGGTTGGCCGCGTCCGAGGAGCCCGCCTGGGAGCCCGCCCCGACCAACGTATGAGCCTCGTCGATAAACAGGATCACCGGTTGCGCCGACGCGTTGATCTCATCGATCACACCTTTGAGGCGCCGTTCGAACTCACCCTTGATACTGGCACCCGCCTGGAGCAAGCCCAGGTCCAGCGTCAGCACTCGTACACCCTTGAGAGGTTCGGGCACCTGCGAGCTGACCACACGCAAGGCGAGGCCTTCGACAACTGCGGTTTTCCCCACCCCGGCTTCGCCGACGAGAATCGGGTTGTTCTTGCGCCGGCGCACCAGGATGTCGATCAGTTGCCGGATCTCGGCATCGCGACACAACACCGGGTCGATACGCCCGTCCTGGGCCTGCCGCGTCAGGTCATGGGTAAAGCGTTCCAGCAAGGATTCGCCATTCGGTGCGCAGGGACGCCGAGGCGCCTGGGCCATCAGAAAATCCTGCACACGCCGCGTGTCCAATCGGCTCAGCACCGCCTGATAGCCACTGCCCGCGTGCTCCAACGGATGGCGCAACAGCGCCAGCAACAGGGCGCCATGATCAACTTCGGTGTGTTTGAGCTCCAGGTGGGCAACCATCCAGGCTTGTTGCAGCCATTGCACCAGGGCCAAGGCAAATACCGGATTGCGTGACGCGCTCGACTCGCCCTTGGGTTGCAAGGTGGCTCGCAGCTCGCCGGCGTCGATCCCTGCATCCGCCAACGCTTGCATCAGAAGGCCTTCGTGATCTTCCAGCAAGGCCAACAGCAAGTCTTCCACCAGCACTTGCGTGCCGCCGCGAGCAACACAACGCTCGGCTGAGCGGGCAAGGTCCTGGCGGGCTTGGGCGTTCAACGTCTGGATCAGGTGTTGCAGGTCCACATTCATCATGATGATTCATCCCTAATTAGCGTTGCTGGCCACAATGACCACACCGTCAGCGCATTCATGCGTCAGCCAGCTGGTCCAACCGAGGTGGCAAACGTTCTGTTCGCCCAGGTGCAATGGCCTTATCGATTCCTTGGCCAGCACCAGGCGCAGGTCATATTCCAGAGGGTCCCGTGCGGTCAGCCGCACCAATGAACACAACAATGGATAGTCCGTGCCCGTGGGTAAAAACCCGTGAAAGCGCTGCCAGTCGAGACCTTGCACGTGCACCCTGAACTTGCCGCTGCGATCGGCAACCCGACTTCCCAGCACTTGGTCCACACCCAGCACACTGTTGGCAGTACCCAGGCGATTTCGCTGTGAATCGGCAATCACCACCGTGCGTTCAACCCATTGCTCGATGTGCACGCGACGGTGCTTGAAGTAGTAGCGCAGCACCGTTTCGATCAAGGCTGCCGAATGCGCGCGCAGGCTGAGCAGGCCCAAGTAGGGCAGCAGCCGCTTGCAGTTCAATGGCACAGCGTTGCGGATCTGCGGCCCCCGCAAGCCGATCAAGGCAAACATCTGCTCGGAAAAAGCATCGCGCGCCCCCGCCTGGAAACACGCCCGATAGCGATATTTGCGCCAGATAGGCAGCATCAGCCGCTGCAGGCGATGGTGAAACAGGTCGAGAAACTCGCGCGTCGTGTTGCCGCCTACGCTGTCGGCAAACGCCTGCTCGCCATAAAACGCAGGCAGTGGCGAACCGGCACCGCACAGGCCCAGCACGTTAAGGCGCAGCCGCGCTCGCAACAGGCCGCGCTCAACGAAAAACTCCACCCGGTCAATATCGTGACCGGGAAACCCCAGGCCCGGGTTGGCCTGAAACTCCAACTGGTCATACAGCGCGTCGTCATCCAAGGTCGGATGGGCAACACGCAGACGCTTGATCACCTGCAGAACCGCCTGGAACAGCGAGTACTCACGGATGACGCAGGACAGCGCCGTCAAAGCAGGGGTTGCTGGCCCATCCGGGGTGGCCATAGATACACGTCTCCTTGTGTGCTGATGACTCGTAGTTCGTGGAAGGCATTCAGGCTGGCGTAGAGTGCGAAGAACTCATTGAGTACCGACGCGAACACAAACACTTCGCCCTGGCCGAGAAAGCCTTGCGGATCGATCGTCAGGTCGATGCGTAACCCTCGAAACGGCAGGCCACGCTGCAATCGGTCAACGGCCACATGCCTGACGGAGTGCAATGCGCCCAGCCGTCTCTCGCTGACCTTCTGCGCTTGCCGGTCGTGGTAGCGCGGCAAGTCATAGGTTTCGAGGATGACCCTCAGGGCATTGATGTCGCTCAGTGACAGGTAGTTGAGCGACAGGTTGCTGATAAGCCGCCAGAGAAAGTCCTGGTCCAGGGGCGGTGAGAAACTCGCCGTCGGTGCACTGATATTCCGAAACGACAACCCTTGGGGTGTCTGCTCGCATGGCTGGTTGATCATCCCGATCTGAAGCAACCTGGGCAGGTTGTGGTTGGTACAGGTCAACTCGATAGACAGCGTTTCCTGATCGTGCTCCGGCGCCCTGTCGAACCCCAGCCAGGTATCGAGCCCGGCGTGCTGTGCAGATGGACGTTGGCGGATGCTGTAGCTGGGTGACGCCTTGGATGCCTCGGTCGCGCCGTCATGCTCGAAGGACTCGAACGGTACGTAGGTCCGATACCCCTGCCCGCCGGGCTGCCAACCGGTGATGCTGTCCACGGAAAACACACAGGCGTGTTCGCGCGAATATTCCCCCGGAATCAGCAGGTACTCGTCCTGTTTGCCGTCCAGGCGGATGGGCACCGCGTCATGCTTGAACAGGTTGACGATCGGCGTGCAGTACAGCTTCACATTCTCCAACGTGGGGTGCCGGGGCCCATGGCACGGATTGCGCAGCTCGAAACGCATCACCACCCCGCGCACCTGTCTGAGCTGCTCTGGCGGCAAGCTGCGCAGCGCATTCAGCCCACCGACGTCGACAAACAGGTATTTGTCAGGAAAGGCGAAGTACTCCTGCAAATGGCGATACCCGCGAAAGGTATTCATCGGGTAGGGAATCAACGCGTGCTCCTCGCTGAATCCCACCGGGCTCACCTGGTCGGCACCGAGCCGCAGCGCGAGCGCCTGGCCATCAACGTCGCAGACCGGCAAGCCATCCTGGCCGAAGGGCAACACCTCGATACCTTCGAGATGGCGCAACAGGTCCAGGTACAACCCTTGGCCGAGATAGCGATCGCCGGCCAGGTGCAGGCGCAATTGATCGAAGGTCCACTCACTGAAATTGCCTTCGGCACTCATCTCCAGGCGCAGGCTCAACCGGCCCTGCTGGCCCTGTAGGCTGTAGTCCACAGCGCTCAGTTGCAGCGGCAGGACCTGTGTGGCGTAACAGGTACGGAAGCGACAGCGCTCGCCGTTGATGGCCGCACTTTCCACCGGTGTATCCCGCGCAACACTCACACCCGGCCCCGCATGCTTCAACGGATCAAACTGCAGGATGCTGAAAGCAGGCATCGGCCGCATGTAGTTGGGCCACAACAGGTGCATGAGGGAATGGGTCAGCTCCGGCAACTCGTCGTCCAGTTTCTGCCGCAAGCGCCCTGTGAGAAACGCAAAGCCCTCCAGCAACCGCTCGACATCCGGATCCTGGCCGGGCTCGGCAAGAAACGGTGCGAGCGCCGGATTGCGCTCGGAGAAACGTCGCCCCAGTTGACGCAGCGCACTGAGCTCGCTCTGGTAATAGCGATTAAAGGACATCCGGCAAGACCTCGACCTGCCCGGCATCACGCAGCCGCGCGGTAAAAACCACCGGTTGCTTGCCCCCTGCGCCCGTCATCACCGCCTCAATGACAAATGCGAGTGCCAACGGATCGTGATCCCGTGGCAGCGCGATGACCCGCACCTCCTTTAACCGCGGCTCATAAGCACGGATAAACCGCTCGATCAGCAGGCGCGACTGGCTCAATGACTCATGCAGGCTCTGGTTCATATCATTGAGGTCGGGCAACCCATAGTCCGCCAGTGTCAGAACGCTGCCCGCGCGGATGCTGAGCATTTTCCCCAGGTGGGCTGCTACAGACGTCACGCCGCAGGCGGGCGCAGTTGCCGGGCGATCAAGGCGTTCGAACAGGCTTCGGTTGTGGGTCATCCCCTGCCCCCTGCTCATGCTTTATCGAGCTTGCCAACAAGCGACAGGGTGAAATCCGCCCCCATGTACTTGAAGTGCGGTCGCACGCTGAGGTTCACGCGATACCAGCCAGGCTCACCGTCGACGTCACTGACGACGATGCGTGCCGCCCGCAATGGACGCCGCCCACGCACTTCGGCACTGGGGTTTTCCTGGTCGGCGACGTACTGGCGAATCCACTTGTTGAGCTCCAGCTCCAGGTCGGTGCGCTCCTTCCACGAACCCAGTTGCTCACGCTGCAAGACCTTCAGGTAATGGGCCAGGCGGTTGACCACCATCATGTAGGGCAGTTGGGTACCCAGGCGATAATTCAGTTCGGCGTCCTTGCCCTCGGCGCTGATACCGAACTGCTTGGGTTTCTGCACCGAGCTGGCGGAGAAGAACGCGGCGTTGTCGCTGCCCTTGCGCATCGTCAGGGCAATGAAGCCCTCTTGCGCCAGCTCGTATTCACGCCGGTCAGACACCAATACTTCGGTGGGAATCTTGGTTTCGATTTCACCCATGCTGTGGAAGTGATGCAACGGCAAGTCTTCCACGGCCCCTCCGCTTTGCGGCCCGATGATATTCGGGCACCAGCGAAAGCGCGCGAAGCTGTCGGTCAACCGGGTGGCGAAGGCATAGGCCGTATTGCCCCACAGATAGTGCTCGTGGCTGTTCACCACATTTTCCTGGTACCCGAAGGTCTTGACCGGGCATTCAAGGGGATCGTAAGGCGTACGCAGCAGAAAGCGCGGCACCGTCAACCCGATGTAGCGCGAGTCTTCGCTCTGGCGGAAACTTTGCCATTTGGCAAACTGCGGACCTTCGAAATGGTCTTTGAGATCCTTCAGGTCAGGCAGGCCGGTGAAGCTTTCCAGGCCAAAAAAGCCCGGCCCGGCGGCAGCGATAAAAGGCGCGTGGGCCATGCAGGCCACACTGGAAGCGTATTGCATCAGCTTCACGTCGGGCGCGCTGGGGGAAAGAAAGTAGTTGGCGATCACCGCGCCCACCGGTTGACCACCAAACTGACCGTATTCAGCGCTGTAGATATGCTTGTACAACCCCGACTGGGTGACTTCCGGCGAGTCTTCGAAATCATCCAGCAGGTCCTGCCGCGAGACGTTCAGCAGTTCGATCTTGATGTTTTCACGGAAGTCGGTGCGTTCGACCAGTAACTGCAAGCCACGCCAGGCGGCTTCCAGCGCCTGAAAATCCGGGTGGTGCAGGATCTCGTCCATTTGCTGGCTGAGCTTTGTGTCGATCTCGGCGATCATGCGGTCGACCAAACGTTTCTTGACCGGCTCGCCGCTGTTCTGCGGCTTGATCAGTTCTTCGATAAACGCCGAGACGCCCCGCTTGGCAATCCCGTACGCTTCGTCGTCGGCGCCGAGCAAAGTCTGGGCAATGATGTTGTCGAGGATGCTGTATTCATCCACGGCGTGTGCAGGCGTCGCGTTCTGTTGGGTGGTCATGCTGTCAGTGTCCTTTTAACTGAGAATGTCAGGCGGTAGGGCTGTTCAGCCCTAGCTCTGCCAATACCCTTGCGCGGGAAACGTCATCGGCCAGGGCCTGCTCGATGGCTTTGCGAAAGCTGGGTGTATTGCCCAGCGGTCCCTTGAGCGCCATGAGTGCCTCACGCAACGCCATCAACTTGTGCAGCTGGGGAATCTGCTCCACCAGGTTCGCAGGGTTGAAATCCTTCATGGTGTTGATACGCACCTGGATGGCCAACTCGGCGGCGTCGTCGCCTTCCTGGAGCCGGTTGGGAACATTCAGCGTCAGGCTCAGTGCCTGCTTGGCCAGCACCTCGTCGAGCGTGTTCTTGTCGAGTGCGACGGGCTTGCGGTCTTCAAGCTTGCGCAAGTCTTCACGCTGGGTGAAATCACCGAGGACCAGCAGCTTGAGCGGCAGCTCAACCTCTTCCTGCGCCCCACCGATAGCTGGCTTGAAGGTGATATTGATACGTTCCTTGGGTGCTACCGAACCGTCTTTGGCCATGGTGCTGCTCCGTTTTCAAGTGGCTCGAAAGCCTATTCAAGTACCGCTTCAAGATCGAAGAGGCACAGCCTGCGATGGGTGTCTTCCTTGCGCTCGCGCACGGCGTGGTTTTGTGGCATCAGGTCGCAGCAGCGGTGCAGCAGCTGGGCCACCTGCAGTGCCAACTGCGGCTCCCAGCGCTCAAGCGCCGACCGTTGCAACTCGTGATCGAGGTATTCGAGCTGGATCTTTGCCAGCTCATGCTTGCCCGCGTGTACACACACGCGAGCCTGTGCGAGACGCCAATGAAACCGGGCACGATCACTGTGGGCGCCGTGCATGCCCTGCTTGAACACAGGGATGACACTCTTGAGCCCGTCCTTGCGCAGCCTGGGCACCGCCTCCTGCAAGGCCTTCTCCCAAGGTTCGGCATCGACATCGGCCGCGACTGCCGGTGACTCAGGCCTGCGCAGGTGACGGGTTACCTGCAGTGCGATCCAATCGCGGGTTGCCGTGTCGGCGAACGGTGTGCCGTCGTGAAAGCGATACTCGGGCAGGTTGGGCAAGCGTTGCAGCAACAAGGCAAAAGACACTTCCAGCTCGGTCATGGCCTGATCCGCCTGCAGCGCCTCCAGGCATTGCCAGAGCCTATGCAGCCCGTCGAACCAGAACATGGCACCGGCGAGGCTGGCCTCAAGTTCGAGCATCAGGTCGGCGTGATGCCCTTGGGCAAAACGCTCCTGGAATCGTGTGAGTTTGTCGGGGGCCAGTCCGCGCAATGAGGTGACGTGCTGGTTGTCGGCGTCCGGATAACTGACCAGCGCCAGCCATGCCAAGGTTCGATTCAGGCGTAATGCCCGCAGGTCGGTGGCGCTCTGTCGCAACCACCAGGCACACAAGGGACGAGCTTGCTCCTGCAAGGTGCGCAACACTCTGTGCGCTTGTTTTTCGTTCTCCACCACCGCTTCGGGCTTCAGCAGTTGAGTGGTGGCCTGCTTGACCTGCGCAATCGCACCGCTCAACCCGGCAGGCGGCGGCTCATCGTGTGCAACGCGTTCCAATCGCTGCGTCAGTTGTCGGCGAATCGGCAGCAACAGCGGCGCGTCATCTCCCAGGTGTTCGGTCCACAGTTCATCGAGCCGCACCAATTGTTCGAGTACGCAGCGAAACAACGGCTGCTGGCTCTGTACCGATACACTCTGCGCAAACAACGGCTCAAGCCGTAATACCAACCAACGCAGCGCTGCGCTCCGGGTGCGCAGCTTTGCAGGATACAGCGCCGCCCAGTGCTGCTCGCAGAGATAACGCAACAACCCGAGGCCGGCCAGCAACCCGGGGAAGGAGTCACGCTGATGCAATGCCCAGGTCAACCAGACGCCTACGCGCAGATCCTTGGACTGGCGACACAACAGCGACTCACTGATTTCGAGGACCTTGTGCCAATCGGGCTGGCCGCTGCCGTGCAGCGATTGCGCCTTCTCCAACTCGGTCTCGAGCGCGTCATACTCATTCGAAAAGCGCATGTCGCTGCCAGCAAAACTTGTTTGCGAGCACGGCATTTTCGCGACTTCAAGATAATGATCACACAACTTGTCCGAATAAGACATTGAGCACCGCGCACAACTACCAAAGACAGCAAAGGCCAACTAAGCACATTAAATTCGTGCATCAGAATGCCACCTGACCTTCGCTCGATTCGCAACGAAGTTCGCAAACCTTAGCCATGCATTGAACATCCAGCAAGCGAGGGAAGTGCACTTAAGGAATTTCCTACAACCCTTGTAAATTGAGGCGTGCGCAGCAGATTGCACAGGTAAACAAGCATCCAAGCCGTAACTCCCGCCCCTACCCCAAATGCAGCTTATACACAGCCTATGAGCAACTAATTGCGCACTTATGCGCAACACTCCTCACTTAAAACCGCTTAAAAACACCCCTACTGACTCAATAGTTCGATCAAGAACCTGCCAGACCATTACTTTCATTGGCCCTCGCACTTTCCGGCACGCTTCTTGTTAAGGGTATGTCTCCGACCGGCGCACTTGCCCGTTGGAACTACCTCATCAATCAGGCAAGGAAACCGTCATGCCAACACCCGCGTATCTTTCCATCACCGGCGTCAAGCAAGGTTTGATAACGGCAGGTACATTCACCCAGGACTCGGTAGGCAATATTTATCAGGAAGGCCATGAGGACCAGATCCTGGTGCAGGCCTTTTCCCATCAGGTGATCATTCCCCGTGATCCGCAATCCGGCCAGCCAACGGGCCAGAGGGTCCACAAGCCCCTGATGATCAGCAAGGTGTTCGATAAGTCCTCGCCACTACTGTTCAGCGCATTGACCAGCGGCGAGGAGGTCAAGTGCCGGCTGGAATGGCTGCGCACGTCCTCGGCCGGCACCCAGGAGCATTACTTCACCATCGAGCTTGAAGGCGCGACCATCGTCGATATCCAGTCACGCATGCCCAATTGCCAGAACCCGGACAATGCCCACTTCACTCACCTCGAGGAGGTGTACTTCACCTATCGCAAGATCGTCTGGACGCACGAAGTCTCTGGCACGTCCGGATCGGATGACTGGCGAAGCCCGGTAGCGGGCTGAGGCAACTCGTGCCGCAACGGCAGCCAGGGACGGCGCCGTTGCGGCCAGGTGGCTAGACCATGGCCAACGGGTGCTTGCGCTTGGGGGCGCCGAACACGCGGTCGATGGCGTCAAGGTCATGCTCGTCCAGCACCAGCTTGGCCGCAGCAGCGTTGAGCCGCACATGCTCGGGGTTGACCGCCTTGGGGATGGCGATCACGCCGTCCTGGCGCAACACCCAGGCCAGGGCGACCTGGGCGGGCGAGACCTCATGACGGCGCGCAATCTGCTTGAGGGTCGTGCTGGACAACAACGCTCCGCCTTGGGCAATCGGACAGTACGCCATCAATGGCAAGTGATGTTGTTGCCACCACGGCAGCAGGTCGAATTCGATACCACGCTCTTCGATGTTGTAGAGCACCTGGTTGGTCGCGCAGGCCGGGGATGCAAGTTCCTGCAGGTCGGCCACATCGAAATTGGAGACACCCCAACGGCCGATCTTGCCCGCCTCGCGCAAACGTTCGAAGGCCTCGACGGTTTCTTCAAGCGGGTACTGGCCACGCCAGTGCAACAGATACAGATCGATATAGTCGGTACCCAGGCGCGCGAGACTGGCTTCGCACGCACGCGGGATACCCTTCTGGCTGGCATTGTGCGGGTAGACCTTGCTCACCAGGAACACCTGGTCACGCCGGCCGCGGATGGCCTCGCCGACCACCGTTTCGGCGCCGCCCTCGCCGTACATTTCGGCGGTATCGATCAGGGTCAGGCCCTCGTCGATGCCCAGTTGCAACGCCGCGACTTCAGCGCGGTGCTGGTCCGGATCCTCGCCCATGCGCCAGGTGCCCTGGCCGACGACAGGGACGGGAACGCCCGCCAGATCAATGGTACGCATGACAATCTCCTGATGAGTGTGCGGATTAACAGTGTGGCATTGGCCGGACAAAAGGGTTCAATCGAAGTATGGTTGCGCTCTGCCAAGTCGCCAGGAAGGACCTGCAATGCTGTTTGTCGTGATGCTCGGGGGCAAGCACCCCAGGGCGAAAATTGAAGTGCATGATGTGGTGTTCGCTGCGGCGGATACGCTGGAAGCTACCTACCCGCAACTGCGCGACGGCTGGTTCGGCAGCCCCAAGGGCGTGCATATCGATTCGTGGATGGCAGTGGATGGCGTCGACGGCTGGAAGGTCGAACTCAGCCACCTGGCCCCCGAGGCGGGAGCGCATCACCTGTATTTCATCAACCTCGGCGGTTATGAAGCCAACAGCTTCGGCGAGGCCCATCATTACCTGCTGGTAGTCGCGCGCAACAAACAGGACGCCACCCGCCAGGGCAAGCAACAGATGCTGCGCCATTGGTCCCAGGCCCACACCGACGGCGTGCTGGATATCGACGACTGCCTGCCCATCGACCTCGTGGACGGCCGCTACCTGCACCTGGTGCAGGGCCCGCACCGGCCGATCATTCAGCGCAATGACTATATCGTCCTGCCCTGAATTCGGCGCCCTACCCGAACGGGGTATGGCGCCCTGCCCGCCACCTGCCTGACAGTGCCATCAGTCCCTTCGCCTGATAACAGCACAACACAAGGTGGGTCCCCATGCATAAAGCCTTTATCGCCCTGCTCAGCACCGTATTGCTGGCCTTGCCGGCCCTGAGCCAGGCCGCAGACGCCGCGGACAACACCCTGCGTATCTACAACTGGGCGGATTATATCGGCGAGACCACCCTGGCCGACTTCGAGAAGGCCACGGGGATCAAGGTGATCTACGACACCTACGATTCCTACGAGACCGTGCAGGGCAAGTTGCTCTCCGGACGTTCCGGTTATGACCTGGCCTTGCTCAACGCCTCGCTGGTGCCGCTGCTGATCCAGGGCAAGGTGTTCCAGCCACTGGACAAAACGCAACTGCCCGACTGGAAAAACCTCGACCCGTTGGTACTCAAGCACCTGGAAGCCCATGACCCGGGTGTCACCTATTCCGCGCCGTATACCTGGGGCAGCAATGGCGTGACCTATAACGTCGACATGATCAAGGCGCGCATGCCGGATGCGCCCATCGGTTCGCTGGCGATGATTTTCGATCCGAAGATCGTGTCGCGATTTGCCGACTGCGGCATCACCTTCATGGATTCGCCCACCGACATGATCCCGCTGGCCCTGACCTATCTGCACCTGGACCCGAACAGTGTCGCGCCCAAAGACCTCAAGGCGGCCCAGGCGGTGTTGATGGCCGTGCGACCGTACATTCGAAAATTCGACTCCAGCGGTTTCATCAACGGCCTGGCCAACGGCGATCTGTGCCTGGCCACCACCTGGTCCGGCGATTACGCCACCTCCCAGGCGCGCGCGACGGAGGCCGGGGCGAAGATCAACCTGGACTACTTCATTCCCCAGGAAGGCTCGCTGATCTGGTTCGATAACTTCTATATCCCGGCGGATGCGCCGCATGTCGCCAATGCCCACAAATTCATCGAATTCCTCCTGCAGCCCGCGACCATGGCGGGCGTGAGCAACACCATCCATTACGCCAACAGCAACCTGGCATCCAAGCCGCTGGTGAATGCCGAGATCCGCGACAACCCGGCGATCTACCCCGACGCCGCGACCCTGCAGCGCCTGTTCACGCAAAAAAGCCAGCCACCGGCCGCCGTGCGCCTGATCACCCGTACCTGGAATGCCGTGAAGACCGGCAAGTGAAAACCAGCCATTGAAGGTAAATGCCATGACTCTGCCAAATCCTGCTTTCTTCGCCCAGTTCGACAATGCCAAGCTGGACGCCGCCGACAAAGCTCACTACATGCACGGTTTCCATATGTTCGACGAGCACCGTGAACAGGGCTCGCTGAATATTGCCGCCGGCGACGGGGCCTACATCTACGACACCCAGGGCAATCGCTACCTGGATGCGGTCGGCGGCATGTGGTGTACGAATATCGGCCTGGGCCGGGAGGAAATGGCCGAGGCCATCGCCAATCAGGTGCGTCAGCTGGCTTATTCCAACCCGTTCTGCGACATGGCCAATGTCACCGCCATCGAGCTGTGCGCCAAGCTTGCCAGCCTGGCCCCCGGCGACCTCGACCATGTGTTTCTCACCACCGGCGGTTCAACGGCGGTGGACACCGCCTACCGGCTGGTGCAGTTCTACCAGAACAGCCGTGGCAAGCCGGCCAAGAAACACATCATTTCGCGCTTCAGCGCGTACCACGGCAGCACGTTCCTGACCATGTCGATCGGCAACAAGGCCGCCGACCGCGCGCCGGAATTCGATTTCATGAGCGACCTGTTCCACCACATCGCCTGCCCCAATTACTACCGGGCGCCACAGGGGATGAGCGAGGCGGAGTTTCTCGACAGCCTGGCCAACGAGTTCGAAGACAAGATCCTTACCCTGGGCGCGGACAACGTCGCAGCGTTCTTTGCCGAGCCGATCATGGGGTCGGGTGGCGTGATCATTCCACCCAAGGGCTACCACCGGCGCATGTGGGAGGTCTGTCAGCGCTACGACTTGCTGTACGTGGCCGATGAGGTGGTGACGTCCTTCGGACGCCTCGGTGCGTTTTTTGCCTCCGAGGACGTGTTTGGCATGCAGCCGGACATCATTACCACCGCCAAGGGCCTGACTTCCGGCTACCTGCCATTGGGCGCGTGCATTTTCTCCGAGCGCATCTGGCAGGTGATCGGCGAGCCGGGCAAGGGCCGTTGCTTTACCCACGGTTTCACCTACAGCGGCCACCCGGTGAGTTGCGTGGCGGCGCTGAAGAATATCGAGATCATCGAGCGCGAAAACCTGCTGGCGCATGTGGAAGATGTCGGGGTTTACCTGGAGCAACGCCTGCAAACCCTGGTCGATTTGCCACTGGTGGGCGATATCCGCTGCCAGCGCCTGATGGCCTGCATCGAGTTTGTCGCCGACAAACGCACCAAGGCGCTGCTGCCGGACGCGGTCAATATCGGCGAAAAAATCCATCTTCGCGCCCAGGCCAAGGGCTTGTTGGTACGCCCCATCGGTCACTTGAATGTGATGTCACCGCCGCTGATCATCACCCATGCCCAGGTCGACGAGGTGGTCGAGACCCTGCGCCAATGCATCCTCGACACCGCCGCCGAACTGCGCCAGACGGGCGAGTACCAGGGCCAATGAACCTCAACGCCGAGCCTGTCTCGGCGTTTTTGCCTGGGGGTTGGCCTGCGGGTAGACTGGCCAGCATGACGACAGCTCCCGACCCGACCCTGCAGCAACTGGAAGCCTGGCACCGCGCCCTGGCCCAGGCACTGATCCATGTGGACGAGGCGTGCTTCCTCGAACACCTGGCCAGCGCGCTGTGTGTGCTCACGCCCATCGAATCGATGATGATCAGCCTGGAGCGCCAGGGACTGGCCCCGCATCTGCTCTATCAGCAGGGTATTCCCCGCGCCTATCAGGACGAAATCATCCACCGCTACTTCTCGCGCGGCTACCTGCTGGACCCGTTCTGCCTGGCAGTCGACAAGGGCCTGGCCGAGGGCTTCTATCACTTGGCCCAGATCGCCCCGGACGATTTTTTCAACAGCGAGTACTACAAGACCTACTACCTGCGCAGCGGCGGTGCCCAGGAGAGTTACTACATTGTCGACCTGGGGCCACAGAGCAAGATCTCGCTGTGCATGTTCCAGGGCCTCAGCGCCGGGCAGTTCAGCGACGCGCAACTGGCGTTGCAGCAGGCCACCCAGGCCATGGTCCGCGAATTGCTGCGCCGCTTTGGCACCACCGGGGGCCTGGCCAAGGTGATCCGTGATGAAGGGTTTACCCAGACCCAGGCGCACCAGCAAATCGAGGCGGCGTTCATGGGGTTTGCCAGTGGCGTGCTGACCGTGCGCGAGCGCGAGATCGCGCACTTGATCCTGCGCGGCCACTCGGTGAAATCCACGGCCCAGGTGCTGGGGATCTCGCCGGAAACCGTGCGCATGCACCGCAAGAACCTGTACACCAAGCTCGCGATCAATTCCCAGGCCGAGCTGTTTGCGTTGTTTATCGAATGGTTGACCCGCAGCGGCGCCATGGCCCGCGCGTGAGCCACTGGGCATTTACCGGGAACTTTGCCAGGAAATAACCGCCTGAATCCGGTACGCTCACCGTTTTTACTCAAGGAGTTAATCCCCATGGCCAAAGCCACCGCCCGTCACATCCTCGTTTCCACTGAAGACAAGTGCAACGAACTCAAGGCCCAAATCGAAGGCGGCGCTGATTTCGCAGAAGTTGCCAAAGCCAACTCCAGCTGCCCATCCAGCCGCCAAGGCGGTGACCTGGGTTCGTTCGGTCCAGGCCAGATGGTCAAGGAATTCGACAGCGTCGTGTTCAGCGCCCCGGTCAACACCGTGCAAGGCCCGGTGAAAACCCAGTTTGGCTACCACCTGCTGGAAGTGACCAGCCGCCAGGACTGATCCAGTCTGCGCTGATGCTATAAACAACGGCCCGCCTTTTGGTGGGCCGTTGTGCATGTGGTGACTGGCGACGTTGATGCCGTTAGCGTACAAATCCCTAATCTTCTTCACCCGGCGTTCAAGGCTGACAATGCGATTGGCTTTTTCATCTCTGCTGAGTTCCACCCTGGCCTTGCTGATGGCCAGCACGGCCGTGATCGCGGCCCCGCAAACCTACCTGACGGTGTACGGCGAACCGGCCAAATATTCTGCCGGCTTTACCCATTTCGACTACGCCAATCCGAATGCGCCCAAGGGCGGCACGCTGCGGCGCTCGGCCTTGGAAATCGGGCGTTTCGACCACGTGTTGCCGTATATCGACAAAGGCATCGGCGTGTCCCAGGTCGACGGCTGGCTGTATGCCCCCCTCGCCCAGCGCTCCTTGGATGAACCCTACACGGTGTATGGCCTGGTGGCCGAGAAGATGGAACGCGCCGACGACGGCCTGTCCCTGCGTTTCTACCTCAACCCCAAGGCGCGTTTTGCCGATGGCAAGCCGATCACCGCCGAAGACGTGCGCTACAGCTTCGACCTGCTGATGACCCAGGGCAGCCTGCGCTTTCGCACACTGTTCGCCGACGTCAAGCACGTCGAGGTCGAAGGCCCGCGCCAGGTGCGCTTCGATTTTTCCAGCAACGAGAACCGCACCCTGCCGCTGGATATCGCCACCCTGCCGGTGTTCCCCGAGCACTGGTGGAAAACCCGCGACTTCGCCAACGGCGGCGGCTACGAAGCCCCGCTGGGCAGCGGCCCGTACAAGGTCAGCAAGATCGATTCGGGCAACACCATCACCTTTACCCGCGACCCGGACTGGTGGGGCAAGGACCTGCCCGTCAGCCGTGGCCTGTACAACTTCGATCACCTGAGCCTGGAATATTTCGGCGACACCGAAGTGGCCCGCCAGGTACTGCGCGGCGGCGCCTACGATTTCAACCGTGAGTTCTCCGCCACCGGTTACTCCATCGGCTACAACGGCCCGGCACTCGACGATGGCCGCCTGCAACGCGCGCACTTGGCCAAAGCGATGTCGCAGCCGTCCCAGGGTTATGTGTTCAACGTGCAAAAACCGATGTTCAAGGACCGCCGTGTGCGCCAGGCGCTGGCGATGCTGTGGGATTTCGAATGGGCCAACCGGCAGATGATGCGCAATATGTACATCCGCCAGCAGAGCTACTTCTCCAACAGCCCATTGGCCGCGACCCAGTTGCCGACCCCTGAGGAACTGGCAATTCTCGAGCCCTTGCGCGGCCAGGTGCCGGACGAGGTGTTCACCCAGGTGTTCAAGGCGCCGGTCACCGACGGCAGCGGCATGATCCGCGACAAGCAACTGCAAGCCCTGGCCCTGCTTGAAGAGGCCGGTTGGAAACCGCAGGGCGACAAGCTCGTCAACGCCGCGGGCGAGCCGCTGGAATTCACCTTCCTGAATGCCCAGAACGGCGTCGAGCGCTTGCTGTTGCCGTATAAACGCAACCTCGCGCAGATCGGCATCACCTTGAATATTCGCCGCATCGACTCCTCGCAATACGTGAACCGGCTGATGGCCCGCGACTACGACATGATCGTGACCGGCTTCCCGGTGACGACATCGCCTGGCATGGAGCTGTACAACTACTTCGGTTCGGCGGCCGCGTTTGATTCGGGCGCCAACAACTACATGGTGCTCAAGGACCCGGCGGTCGACACGCTGATCAAGGGCCTGGTCAAGGCTGATACCCAGGCGCAGATGCTCAACTACGCCCATGCCCTGGACCGCGTGCTGCAATGGAATTACCTGTGGATCCCCAATTACTACCCGCCCGGCACGTCCGCCGCGTGGTGGAACCGGTTCGGTCGCCCGGCCATCGAGGCGCAGAACGACGAGGCCCTGGAAACCTGGTGGGAGATCAGCCCGACGCCGCTGACCAATGAGCAAATGGACGCCGAGCTGAAAAAACGCGGAGGGACGCGCTGATGTTTGCCTATATCGTGCGGCGCCTGCTGCTGATCATCCCGACGCTGGTGATTATCCTGCTGGTCAATTTCGTCATCGTGCAGGCCGCGCCAGGCGGCCCGGTGGAACAAGCCATCGCCCACCTGCAAGGCATCGGCGGCGGCGCAATCGGCGGTTCATCCGGCGAGGGCATCAGCAGCGGCTCCCGCGCCAGCCGTGGCCTGGACCCGAAACTGATCAAGGACATCGAAAAACAGTACGGCTTCGACAAGCCCGCGCCGGAACGCCTGTGGCTGATGCTCAAGAGCTACGCCAAGCTGGATTTCGGCAACAGTTTCTTTCGCGGCGCCACGGTAACCGACCTGATCCTGGAGAAAATGCCGGTCACCGTATCTCTCGGCCTGTGGGCCACGCTGATCACCTACCTGGTATCGATCCCCCTGGGAATTCGCAAGGCGGTGCGCCATGGCAGCAGCTTTGATGTGTGGAGCAGCACCGCCATCGTGATCGGTTATGCGATGCCGGCGTTCCTGTTCGCAATGTTCCTGATCGTGGTGTTCGCCGGCGGCACGTCGCTGAACTGGTTCCCGGTACGCGGGCTGGTCTCGGAGAATTTCGAAGAGCTGAGCACAGTCGGCAAGATTGCCGATTATTTCTGGCACCTGGTATTACCGGTCAGCGCCTTGGTGATCGGCGGGTTCGCCACCTTGACCATCCTCACCAAAAACTCGTTTC
>NZ_MAUE01000037.1 GCF_001702265.1 Pseudomonas aylmerensis | reverse complement strand
CAACGAAATCACCCGCCAGTACGTGGTCACCGCGCGGGCCAAGGGCTTGAGCGAACGCCGTGTGCTGTATGGCCATGTGTTCCGCAACGCCATGCTGCTGGTGATTTCGGGGATTCCCCAGGCGTTTATCAGCGTGTTTTTTGCCGGTTCGCTGCTGATCGAGGTGATCTTCTCCCTCGATGGGCTCGGGCGCATGAGCTACGAAGCTGCCGTGTCGCGTGACTATCCGGTGGTGTTTGGCTCGCTGTTTATCTTCACCTTGTTTGGCCTGCTGATAAAACTCATCGGCGACCTCTGCTACACGCTGGTGGACCCGCGTATCGACTTCGCCGCGAGGAACGCCTGATGCTCAATCTGTCTCCGGTGGCCCGTCGGCGTTTCGAACGCTTCAAGAAGAACCGTCGCGGCTGGTGGTCGCTGTGGCTGTTCATCGGCCTGTTCATCCTGACCCTGGGCGGCGAGTTGATCGCCAATGACAAGCCCCTGGTGCTCAGCTTCAAGAACGAACTGTATTTCCCGGTGTTCAAGCGCTACACCGAACAGCAGTTCGGCGGGCAACTGCCGTTCCAGGCCGATTACCGCAGTGACTACGTGCAACAGCTGATCAAGCAGGACGGTGGCTGGATGCTGTTCCCGCCGATTGCGTTCAGCGAGGACACCCCCAACTACGAACTGACCCGCCCTGCCCCCAGCCCGCCCTCGGCGGTGAACTGGCTGGGCACCGACGATCAGTCGCGGGACGTGCTGGCGCGGGTGATCTTCGGCGCGCGGGTGTCGATCCTGTTTGCCCTGGCGCTCACCGCGATCAGTGCCGCCATCGGCATCGCGGCCGGTGCATTGCAGGGTTACTACGGCGGCTGGGTGGATTTGCTTGGCCAGCGCATCCTGGAAGTGTGGTCCGGGCTGCCGGTGCTGTATCTGCTGATCATCCTGTCGGGCTTTGTCGAGCCCAACTTCTGGTGGCTGCTGGGGATCATGGCGCTGTTCTCCTGGCTGGCCCTGGTGGACGTGGTGCGCGCCGAGTTCCTGCGCGGCCGCAACCTGGAGTACGTCAAGGCGGCGCGGGCCTTGGGCTTGGGCGACGGCAAGATCATTCGCCGGCATATCCTGCCCAACGCCATGACCGCCACCTTGAGCTACCTGCCGTTTATTCTGACCGGGGCGATTTCGACTTTGAGCGCCCTGGATTTTCTCGGCTTCGGCATGCCGGCGGGCAGCGCGTCGCTGGGGGAACTGATCGCCCAGGGCAAGCAGAACCTGCAGGCGCCCTGGCTGGGCCTGACTGCGTTTTTCACCTTGGCGCTGATCCTGTCGCTGCTGGTCTTTATCGGCGAGGCGTTGCGTGACGCCTTCGACCCCCGCTCATGAGTAACTGCGTATGAACCTGATCGAGATCCGCGACCTCAGCGTCGCCTTCAGCAGCCAGACCGTGGTACGCAACCTGTGCCTGGATGTGCGCCCCGGCGAGTGCCTGGCGCTGGTCGGCGAGTCCGGCTCGGGCAAGTCGGTGACGGCCCATTCGATCCTGCAATTGCTGCCCGAGGCCGGTACTGCAACCACCGGCTCGGTGAAGTATCGCGGCCAGGAACTGGTCGGCGCCTCGGCCGCCACCCTGCAGAAATTGCGCGGCAACCGCATTGCGATGATTTTCCAGGAGCCGATGACCTCGCTGAATCCGCTGCACAGCATCGAAAAGCAGATCGGCGAAACCCTGCTGTTGCACAAGGGCCTGGGCGGCAAGGCGGCGCAGGCGCGCATTCTGGAGTTGCTCGAGCTGGTCGGCATCCAGAAACCCCAGGAGCGCCTCAAGGCTTACCCGCATCAGCTCTCCGGCGGCCAGCGCCAGCGGGTGATGATCGCGATGGCCCTGGCCTGCGAGCCAGAGTTGCTGATCGCCGACGAGCCCACCACCGCGCTCGACGTGACCGTGCAGCGCAAGATCCTGCTGCTGCTCAAGTCGTTGCAGCAGCGCCTGGGCATGTCGCTGCTGCTGATCAGCCACGACCTCAACCTGGTGCGCAGCATTGCCCAGCGCGTCTGCGTGATGCGCGCCGGAGAAATCGTCGAGCAGGCCGACTGCCAGACCCTGTTCACCGCGCCGCAGCACCCTTACAGCCGCCTGCTGCTGGATGCGGAGCCGGCCGGCGAACCGCTGTGCAGCGATGCGCGCGAGACGGTGTTGCAGGTCGACGACCTGACCGTGCAGTTCCCCCTCACGGGCGGACTGTTGCGGCGCAAGACTTACCTGCGTGCAGTGGACGGCATCAGCCTCAGCGTGCAGCGCGGCAAGACCCTGGGGATTGTCGGCGAGTCGGGCTCGGGCAAATCCACCCTCGGCCAGGCGATCCTGCGCCTGCTGGATTCCACCGGCAGCATCCGCTTCCAGGGGACCGCCCTCGACCCGCTCAACCACCAGCAGATGCGCCCGTGGCGCAAGCAGATGCAGGTGGTGTTCCAGGACCCTTATGGCAGCCTCAGCCCACGCATGTCGGTGCAGCAGATCATCAGCGAAGGCCTGGAAGTGCACGCGCCATGCAGCCTCGCCGAGCGCGATGCGCAAGTGATCCAGGTGCTCAAGGACGTGGGCCTCGACCCTGCCAGCCGACACCGCTACCCGCATGAGTTCTCCGGCGGGCAGCGCCAACGCATTGCCATCGCCCGCGCGCTGGTGCTCAAGCCGGCGCTGATGCTGCTCGACGAGCCGACCTCCGCGCTCGATCGCACGGTGCAGAAACAAGTGGTCGCGCTGCTGCGCGAACTGCAGGAAAAGTATGGCCTGACCTACCTGTTCATCAGCCATGACCTGGCCGTGGTGCGCGCCATGGCGCATGACATGATCGTGGTGAAGGACGGCAAGGTGGTGGAGCGCGGCGCGAGCCATGCGGTTTTCGACGCGCCGCAGCATCCCTACACCAAAGAGCTGCTGGCGGCGGCACATATACCCTTGTAAACGCGCCTCCTGTGGGAGCGGGCTCGCTCGCGAAAGCGCTGTATCAGTGCCGGATTTATTGACTGGCACGCCGCCTTCGCGGGCAAGCCCGCTGCCACAGGATCGCGCCCATCCCCCATTTGTGTTGACGGCGTAAGCATGAACATCAACGAAAACCTCAAGGACTACCAACAGGTTCGTGGCCTGGCGATCCAGTCGTTGTTCGAGATTATCGAGCAGTCCAGCGAAGGCACGGTGATTGTCGACCGTGACGCGAATATCGTCTGGATGAACGAGCGCTACGCCAAGCGTTTCGGCCTGAACAGCGCCGATGAAGCCATCGGCCAGCCGTGTGAACAGGTGATTTCCAACAGCCTGTTGCGCCAGGTGGTGCGCAACGACCAGCCGATCCTGCTGGATATCCAGGACACGCCCAAAGGCCCGCTGGTGGTGATGCGCCTGCCCATTCACGACGATGCCGGCGCGGTAATCGGCGCGATTGGGTTTGCGCTGTTCGATGAGCTGCGCAACTTGTCGCCGCTGATCGAACGCTACCTGAGCATGCAGCAGGAGCTGGCCTCGACCCGTTCGTTGCTGCGCAAACGCCAGAGCAAGTACAACTTTGCGCACTTTATCGGCACCAGCGCGGCCAGCCTTGAAGTCAAGCGCCGCGCCCGGCGCAGCGCGAGTGCCGAGTCACCAGTGTTGCTGCTCGGCGAAACCGGCACCGGCAAGGAGCTGCTGGCGCAAGCGATCCACGGCGCCTCGCCGCGGGCGCACAAGGCATTTGTCAGCATCAACAGCGCGGCGATTCCGCATGATTTGCTCGAGGCCGAGTTTTTCGGCACTGCGCCCGGCGCGTTTACCGGCGCCGACCGCAAGGGCCGTCCCGGCAAATTCCAGATTGCCCAGGGCGGCACGCTGTTCCTCGATGAAATCGGCGACATGCCACTGCCGCTGCAAAGCAAGCTGCTGCGGGTGCTGCAGGAAAAGGAATTCGAACCGGTCGGCTCCAACGAGATGCTGCACAGCGATGTGCGGGTGATCGCCGCGACGTCGATGGACCTCGAAGCAGCGATCAAGCGCGGGGAGTTTCGGGCAGACCTGTATTACCGGCTGAACGTGCTGCCGATCCAGGTGCCGCCACTGCGTGAACGCCTGGAGGATATTCCGGCGCTGAGCGAGGCGATCCTGGAGGAGCTGCGCAGCCAGCATGAACTCGACCGTGACGCCCTGGGGTTGTTGGCGCAGCATGCGTGGCCGGGAAATATCCGCGAGCTGCGCAATGTGCTGGAGCGCGCGGCATTGTTGAGTGATGACCTGGTGTTGGATGCCGAGGAAATTCGCGCGGCGATTGGCACCTTTACCCCGGTCGAGCGCACCGCAGTGCCGGCCGTAGCCGGTGAAACATTCAGCGCAGCACGCGAGCGCTTTGATCGGCAGGTGATTGGGGCGGCGCTTGCGGCGTGTGAAGGCAATGTGGTGGACGCGGCGCAGCAGCTGGGGCTCGGCAGGTCGACGCTGTACAAGAAGATGGTGGCGTTGGGCATTGCTTAGTCTCAACAAAGAGACACAATTCCACAAACGAAGACACCCTAGTGTAGGAGCGGGCTTGCCCGCGATTGCGGTGTATCAGTGCCCTGTAAGCTGACTGGCGCGACGCTTTCGCGGGCAAGCCCGCTCCCACAGGGGATCTCCCGCAGTCTCAAAATAGAGACAGATCTCACAGCACGGTTGTTTAAATCGAAAAATTTCTATATATTTCAATGCGTTAAACACTTGGCACATATCTCGCTATAGCCCTTCCCCACCACAACACCCCACAAAAATAACAATCCGATGGAGACACACCATGAGTGTGATCATTGCCCTGGCAGCCCTCGCGCTGCTGATGCTGGCTGCCTACCGTGGCTATAGCGTTATCCTGTTTGCCCCCATCGCCGCGCTCGGCGCTGTCCTGCTCACCGATCCTTCTGCCGTTGCCCCCGCGTTTACCGGGGTGTTCATGGAGAAAATGGTCGGCTTCATCAAACTGTATTTTCCGGTGTTCCTGCTCGGGGCGGTGTTCGGCAAGCTGATCGAGCTGTCGGGCTTTTCGCGCTCCATCGTGGCGGCGGCGATCCGCTTGCTCGGCACCCGCCAGGCGATGCTGGTGATCGTGCTGGTGTGTGCCCTGCTCACCTACGGCGGCGTGTCGCTGTTTGTGGTGGTGTTTGCGGTGTACCCGTTTGCCGCGGAGATGTTTCGCCAGAGCAATATCCCCAAGCGCCTGATCCCGGCGACCATCGCCCTCGGCGCGTTTTCGTTCACCATGGACGCGCTGCCCGGCACACCGCAGATCCAGAACATCATCCCCAGCACCTTCTTCAACACCACCGCCTGGGCCGCACCGTGGCTGGGGTTGATTGGCACGATCTTCGTGTTCTGCACCGGCATGCTGTACCTCGCGCGCCAACGCAACAAGGCCCAGCGCGCCGGTGAAGGCTACGGCACCGAGTTGCGCAACGAGCCGGAAACCGCCGACAACCTCAGCCTGCCGAACCCGTGGATCGCGCTGTCGCCGCTGATCCTGGTCGGCGTGATGAACCTGCTGTTCACCCACTGGATCCCCCAGTGGTATGGCAAGACCCACAGCCTCAGCCTGCCGGGCATGAGTGCGCCGGTGACCACCGAAATCGCCAAGCTCACCGCGATCTGGGCAGTGCAGGCGGCGTTGCTGGTGGGGATCCTGATGGTGCTGGTGTTTGGCTGGTCGGCAATCAAGAGCAAGCTTGCCGAAGGCAGTAAAAGTGCGGTCAGCGGTGCGCTGCTGGCGGCGATGAACACCGCGTCGGAATACGGCTTCGGCGCGGTGATCGCTTCATTGCCAGGTTTTCTGGTGCTCGCGGACTGGCTCAAGGGCATCCCCAACCCGCTGGTCAACGAAGCAATTACCGTGACCTTGCTGGCCGGTATCACCGGTTCGGCCTCGGGCGGCATGAGCATCGCCCTGGCGGCCATGTCCGAGAGCTTTATTTCGGCGGCGCATGCGGCCAATATCCCCCTTGAAGTGCTGCACCGGGTCGCCGCCATGGCCAGCGGCGGCATGGACACCCTGCCGCACAACGGCGCGGTGATCACGCTGCTGGCCGTCACCGGCCTGACCCACCGCGAAGCCTACAAGGACATTTTCGGCATCACGATCATCAAGACCCTCGCGGTGTTCGTGGTGATCGGTACTTTCTACGCCACCGGCATTGTGTGAGGTTTTCATGACGACATTGAACGGCAAGACCGCCCTGGTTACCGGCTCCACCAGCGGCATCGGCCTGGGCATCGCACTGAGCCTGGCCAAGGCCGGCGCCAACCTGATCCTCAACGGTTTCGGCGACGCCAGCGCGGTGATTGCCCAGGTGCAGGCGTTCGGCGGCAAGGTCGGCCATCACCCGGCGGACGTCAGCGACCCGGCGCAGATCGCCGACATGATCGCCTACGCCGAGCGTGAGTTCGGCGGCGTGGACATCCTGGTCAACAACGCCGGCATCCAGCATGTGGCGGCCGTGGAAGACTTCCCGGCGGAACGCTGGGACTCGATCATCGCGATCAACCTGTCCTCGGTGTTCCACAGCACGCGCCTGAGCTTGCCGGGCATGAAGGCCAAGGGCTGGGGGCGCATCGTCAACATCGCCTCGGTGCACGGCCAGGTCGGTTCGGTGGGCAAGGCCGCGTATGTCGCGGCCAAGCATGGCGTGATCGGCCTGACCAAGGTGGTCGGCCTGGAAACCGCCACCAGCAACGTGACCTGCAACGCGATTTGCCCGGGCTGGGTGCTGACGCCACTGGTGCAGAAGCAGATCGATGACCGCGCCGCCAATGGCGTCGACCCGCAGCAGGCACAGCATGATCTGCTCTCGGAGAAACAGCCGTCGCTGGAGTTTGTCACGCCGCCACAACTGGGTGAGCTGGTGCTGTTCCTGTGCAGTGAGGCGGGTGCCCAGGTCCGCGGGGCCGCCTGGAACATCGACGGTGGCTGGCTGGCCCAGTAACACGTCCGATGCGCCAAACACCGGTGATTTCTGGCTGACTTCATACAAGAACTAGAGACCGTGCTGATGTCCGACATCCTCTGGCAACCCTCCCCCGAACGCATCCGCAACACGCGGATGGACCAGTTCCGGCGCTATATCAACGAACACCACGGCGTGCGGCTCGACGACTACGCCGCCCTGCACCAATGGAGCATCGACCAGCGCCCGGCCTTCTGGCAGGCGATCGTGGCATTCTTCGAGGTGCAATTTCGCAGCCCGCCCACGGCCACGCTGATCGAAGACCGCGAGATGCCCAGCGCCCAGTGGTTTCCCGGCGCCACGCTGAATTTTGCCGAACACCTGCTGCGCCGCCGCGATGCCCACCCCGCCGTGGTTGCCATCAGCGAAGACGGCCGGCGCGAACAACTGACCTACGCCGAACTCGCGGCCCACGTCGCCGGCCTGCAGCACAGCCTGCGTGCGGCCGGGGTCGGCGTGGGTGACCGGGTCGCCGCGTGCATGCCCAACACCTGGCAAACCCTGGTCGGCATGCTCGCCACCACCAGCCTGGGCGCCATCTGGTCATGCTCATCGCCGGACTTCGGCACCCAGGGCGTGATCGACCGTTTCGGCCAGATCGAGCCCAAGGTGCTGATCACCTGCGCCGGCTACCGCTATGCCGGCAAAACCATCGACCAGAGCACCAAGCTGAATGAAATCCTGGAGCGCCTGCCGTCCCTGCAGCAATTGATCATCGTGCCGTACGCACGGCCACAGGCGCAGGTCGAGGACTACCGGACCCAGGCCAAAGTCGCGTTGTGGGAGGACTTCTATCGCGCCGGTGGCGAGCCGGAATTTGTCCCGGTGCCGTTCGATCATCCGCTGTACATCCTGTATTCCAGCGGCACCACTGGCGTGCCCAAGTGCATCATCCACGGCACCGGTGGCGTGTTGCTCACCCACCTCAAGGAACACGGCCTGCACGCCGACCTTTCGCGTGAGGATTGCCTGTTCTACTACACCACCTGCGGCTGGATGATGTGGAATTGGCTGGTGTCGGTACTGGCCCTGGGGGCCACGGCGGTGCTGTATGACGGCTCGCCGTTTCATCCGGGGCCGGAGCGCTTGATCGATCTGATCGACGCGGAACGCATCAGCGTGTTCGGCACCAGCCCCAAGTTTCTCGCCACCCTCGAAAAGGCCGGGCTGCAACCGCGCCTGAGCCATGACCTGGGCAGCCTCAAGGGGCTGATTTCGACTGGTTCGCCGCTCTCGCCGAAGAGCTACGACTACGTGTACCGCGAAATCAAGGGTGAGCTGTGCCTGTCGTCGATGTCCGGCGGCACCGATATCGTCTCCTGCTTTGTAATCGGTAACCCGGTGTTGCCGGTGCGTCGCGGTGAAATGCAGTGCAAGAGCCTGGCGATGGCCATCGAAGTCTGGGATGACCAGGGCCAGCCGCTGGTCGGCGAAAAAGGCGAGCTGGTGTGCACCCGGCATTTCCCGGCGATGCCGATTGGCTTGTGGAACGATCCGGGCCAGAAGAAGCTGCGCGCCTCCTACTTCAGCCAGTTCCCTGGCGTGTGGGCGCAGGGCGACTACGCCGAACAGCGCCCCAACGGCAGCCTGCTGATCCACGGACGCTCCGACGCAGTGCTCAACCCGGGCGGTGTGCGTATCGGCACGGCAGAGATTTATCGCCAGGTGGAAAAAGTCCCGCAGGTAGTGGAAAGCCTCGCCATCGGCCAACGCTGGCAGGACGACGTGCGGGTGGTGCTGTTTGTGCGGCTCAACGACGGCGTCACGCTGGACGAGGCGCTGGAGCAGCAGATTCGCCAGGTCATCCGCGCCAACACCACGCCACGCCACGTGCCGGCGAAGATCCTTGCCGTCACCGATATCCCGCGCACCATCAGCGGCAAAATCGTCGAACTGGCGGTGCGCAATGTAGTGCATGGCGAGCCGGTCAAGAACACCGACGCACTGGCCAATCCGGAGGCGCTGGCGCAGTTTCGCGACCGTCCTGAACTGGCCTGAAGATGAAAGGTTTCAGCCCTGAAGCACTCATTTGAAGACAAAGCCCCAATGCATGCTATTTTTCGAGGGGTAGTCAGCCGTTCCCGACTCACGGGATAATCGGCCTTTGTCATTTTCAAAGCGTCATGCTCAGGGCTTTTTCATGAAAGGAACATCCACCGGTAGCGAAGCTGCTGCATTGATTGCGCGGCTGGACTGGGCGCAAAGCCCCCTCGGTGAGGCCAATGATTGGCCGCAAAGCCTGCGCACAGCCGTGGATATCGTCGTCAATTCGCCGATGCCGATGCTCCTGCTGTGGGGCAGCCAACTCACCCAGCTCTACAACGATGGCTTCGCACGCCTGGCGGGCAACAAGCACCCCGAGGCGATGGGCCAGCCGGCCCATGCGACCTGGCCGGAGCTGGAAAGCTTTACCGGACCGGTCTACGACGCCGTCCTCAGCGGCCAGGTGCGCACCTTCAGCGAGCAGCGCTTCGTGCTGCAGCGCGACCACCGCGATACCGACATCTGGCTGGACCTGACCTACAGTCCGATCCGCGATGAAAGCGGCTGCGTGGCCGGCATCCTGGTCACCGCCATCGAAACCAACGAGCGTCGGCGCGTCGCCCTCGAACTGCAACAGCGCTCCGAAGACAGCCTCAAGGCCCAGCACAACAGCGAGCAACGCCTGCAACTGGCACTGGCCGCCACCGACGCGGTGGGCACCTGGGACTGGGACATCGGCGAGGACCGCTTTATCGCCGATGCGCACTTTGCCTACCTGCATGGCGTTGATCCCGACGATGCCGGGCTGCTGCCCATCAGCGCCTACCTGCAAGGCGTGCACCCCGAAGACCGCGCCATGGTGGCGCGCAGCATCAAGCACTGCATCACCTTCGGCACCGAGTACGCCGAGGAATACCGTCTGCTGCAGGCCGATGGCCAGGTACGCTGGGTGTTCGCCCGTGGCCGCTGCTACAAGGACGCGCACGGCCGCCCGGCGCGCTTCCTCGGCGCCGCGCTGGACCTCACCGAGCGCAAGCACACCGAGCAGGCCTTGCGCCAAAGCCAGACCGAGCTGCAACTGATCATCAACGCCATGCCGGTGCTGATCGGCTATGTCGACCACGAACAACGCTTTCGGCTGAACAACAGTGCCTACCTTGAGTGGTACGGCATGACGCCCCAGGAGCTGTACGGCAAGAGCATCCGCGAAGTGCTCGGCGAGGAGGTGTATGCCGGGCGCGCGGACAAGATTGCCGCCGCGCTCAAGGGCAAGGCCTGCAGCTTCATGACCATCACCCCGCACCGCGACGGCCGACCGCGCCATGCACTGATGAAGTACCTGCCGCGCTTCAGCAATGACGGTTCAGTGAATGGTTTCTACATCTTTGTGATCGACGAGACCGAACGCAAGCTCACCGAAGAAGCCCTGCGCCACCTCAACGAGAACCTAGAGGAGCGCGTGGCCCAGCGCACCCAGGCGCTGGCCGAGGCCAACCAGCGCCTGCAGAACGAAATGTTCGAGCGCGAGCGCGCCGAAGATGCCCTGCGCCATGCGCAGAAAATGGAAGCGGTGGGCCAGCTCACCGGCGGTATCGCCCACGACTTCAACAACATGCTCACCGGCATCATCGGCAGCCTCGACCTGATGCAGCGTTACATCGCTGCCGGGCGCAGCGACGACATCGGCCGTTTCGCCGACGCCGCGGTGTCCTCGGCCCATCGCGCGGCCGCCCTCACCCATCGGCTGCTGGCGTTCTCCCGGCGCCAGTCGCTGGACCGCCGCCCGACTGATCCCAACCAGCTGGTGGCCTCGCTGGAAGACCTGTTCCGGCGCACCAAGGGCGCGCACATCAGCCTCAAGGTGCAACTGGGCCACGACATCTGGCCGGTGAACACCGACGCCAGCCAGCTGGAGAACGCCCTGCTCAACCTGGTGATCAACGCGCGTGACGCCATGCCCGATGGCGGCGAGATCCTGATCGAGACCGCCAACAGTTATCTCGACGGCACCGACATCACCACCCTTGAACCGGTGCGCGCCGGCGACTACGTGATGCTCGGCGTGTGCGACAACGGCACCGGCATGGCGCCGAAGATCCTGGCCAAGGCATTCGACCCGTTCTTCACCACCAAGCCCATCGGCCAGGGCACCGGCCTGGGGCTATCGATGATCTATGGGTTTGCCCAGCAATCCGGTGGCCACGTGACCATTCAGAGCGAACCAGGCCAGGGCACCTGCGTGCGCCTGTACCTGCCACGCCTGCACGGCACCGCCCTGGAAAGCAGCCTGCCGCCGAACCTCAGCGAGGCACCGCTGGCGCTGGCCGGCGAAGCCGTGGTGGTGGTCGAGGATGACCCGGCGGTGCGCATGCTGGTGGTGAATGTGCTCGACGAACTCGGCTACACCGCGCACCAGGCCGCCGATGCCCGCACCGCGCTGCCGCTGCTGGAATCGGACTTGCGCGTGGACTTGCTCGTCACCGACGTCGGCCTGCCGGGCATGAATGGCCGGCAACTGGCGGAAATCGCACGCCAGCATCGACCGGGGCTCAAGGTGCTGTTCATGACTGGTTACGCTGAAAAAGCCGCCGAGCGCCAGGGCTTCCTGGAGGACGGCATGGACATGGTCGCCAAGCCATTTTCCATCGACTTGCTGGCGACAAAAATCCGCAGCATGATCAGCGTCGAAGAGTGAGTTCAGGCATAATCGCGCGCCGTCGCACACCTGGTAGAGACCAATGAAAGCCCAAGCCCGCCATATCCTGGTGAAAACCAGCGAAGAAGCCGAACAACTCAAGCAGCGCATTGCCAAGGGCGAAGCGTTTGATGTGTTGGCCAAGAAGTACTCGACCTGCCCGTCCGGCAAGCGCGGCGGGGACCTGGGTGAAGTGCGGCCGGGGCAGATGGTCGGGGCGATCGATGCGGTGATCTTCAAGAAGCCGGTGAAAGTGGTGCACGGGCCGATCAAGAGCAAGTTCGGGTATCACCTGGTGCAGGTGTTTTACCGGGATTGATCGCTTGTTGCTGTGGTGGGTGTGAGTAGTTGTGGTTGGTTGTGGCTAGCGGGCTTGTTGTGGTGAGCGGGCTTGCCCCGCGTTGGGCTGCGTAGCGGCCCCAAAAATCTTGGGAGCGCTGCGCACTCCAACGCGGGGCAAGCCCGCTCACCACAGAGGCCAGTTCACCACAGAAGCCAACTCACCACAGAAGCCCGCTCACCACACGGAGCGGCTTAAATTCGCGGGATGAGCGCTCCAGGCACTTGAATCACCCGGCTCGCCAACCGATGTCCGGCCAAGGCGGCCTCCTCTGGTGAGCCGCCTTTCAGCCGACCCGCCAAATACGCCGCACTGAACGAATCCCCCGCAGCCGTGGTGTCCACCACTTTCTCGACCTTCAGCGCCGGCACTGAAAAGCGCTCGCCGTTGCAGCGAATCAAGCACGCATCCGCCCCGCGCTTGAGCACCACTTCGGCGATACTCGGATAGGCCGCGAACACTTGCTCGCTGTCTGCATAGCCAAACAAGGCGCACTCGTCATCCTCGGTGAGCAAGGCGATGTCCACCTCGGCCAACACCGTGTGATACGCCGCGCGTGCCGCTTCGACACTGGCCCACAGGCGCGGCCGGTAGTTGTTGTCGAACACCACTCGGCCGCCGCGCCGACGGGTTTCCACCAGCGCTTGCAGCAAACGCGCGCGCCCGACTTCACCCAATACCGCCAGGGTGATACCGCTGAAATACACCACGTCATAACCCGGCAGGGCCGCCAGGATCGGCTCGGCGGCCGGCGTGGTGAAGCAGTCGCGCACCGCCGCTTCGTTGCGCCAGTAGAGGAATTTGCGCTCGCCGTTGGCGTCGGTCTGGATGCAATAAAGCCCCGGCAAGCGCCCAGGCAGGCGCTGGACCTGCGCCAGGCCAAGGCCCTCTTCGGCCCACTGCGCGCACATGGCATCGCTGAAACTGTCGTCGCCCAGGGCGGTGACGTAGTCGACGGCGCCGCTATCGCCCAGCTCGCGGCGCAGGTACACCGCCGCGTTGAGGGTGTCGCCGCCGAAGCTCTGGTGCAGGCTGCCATCGGCGCGGTGTTGCAGTTCGATCATGCATTCGCCGATCAGGGCGATGCGCAAGGGTGTGTTCATGCCTTCTCATCTCTGGTGTTGTTTAGGGCCTCATCGCCGGCAAGTGGGCGCCTGCAGGGGAAAGCGCTGCCAGGCCGGCGATGGGGCGACGCGACTAGAAGCAGGTCTGCAGGGACTCGATCACCTGCAACTGCTCATCCACCAGGCAGCCGACCTGCCACTTGTCGAAGGTCAGGCAAGGGTGCGAAGTACCGAACGAAATGATGTCGCCGATACGCAGTTCAACACCCGGCGCCACGGTCATGAAGGCGTGCTGGTCCATCACCGCGGTGACGGTGCAGGCGCTTACGTCATCGCCTTCCGCCGGCACGATCCCAGCCTTGTAGCGCTTGAGCGGCACCGGCAGGCCGGCGTCGTAGGCCACGTCGCGCTTGCCCAGGGCGATCACCGCAAAACCTGGCTCGGGCAGCGATTGCACATGGGCCCAGACTTCCAGTGCCGGACGCAGGCCTTCGTTGAGGTCGCTGCGGCGGTCAAGCACGCAGCACTGTGCTTGCTTGTAGATGCCATGGTCGTGGGCCACATAGCTGCCAGGGCGCAACACACTGAGGAACCGGCCGGCGGCGTTCTGCTCTTCGAACGACTCGGCGATCAAGTCGTACCAGGCCGAACCCGAGGCGGTGACGATCGGTTTGGGCAGGTCAAAGGAGCCATTGTTCTGCAGATCGACAGCCAGGCGCACCAGGCTGGCGGCGAAATCGCGGATGCCGCTGATGGCGTGCTCGCCGTGGATCACGCCTTCATAGCCTTCGATCCCCGTGAGGGCCAGCGCCGGCTGGGCCTTGATCGCCTTCGCCAGGTCACGCACTTCCTGCTCGCTGCGGCAGCCGCAACGCCCCCCCACCACACCGTATTCGATCATCACGTTCAGGCGCAGGCCACGGGCAGCGAAAAACAGACCGAGGTCGGCGACGTTGTCCGGGTGATCGACCATGCAGTGGAAGTCGAAATCCTGGTCGGCCAGCAGGTCGGCGATCAATGCCATGTTCGGCGCGCCGACCAGTTGATTGGCCATAAACACGCGACGCACGCCACCGGCATACGCAGCACGGACCTGCACGGCGTTGGCCAGGGTGATGCCCCAGGCGCCGGCCTCGATCTGGCGTTGGAACAGCGCCGGCATCATGCTG
The DNA here is from genome assembly GCF_001702265.1 of Pseudomonas aylmerensis. Classification (GTDB taxonomy): domain Bacteria; phylum Pseudomonadota; class Gammaproteobacteria; order Pseudomonadales; family Pseudomonadaceae; genus Aquipseudomonas; species Aquipseudomonas aylmerensis. The sequence goes on along the minus strand of NZ_MAUE01000037.1, from coordinate 123,392 downwards.
GTCTTGCCATGGGGCGCGAGCTCTGCGCCACTGCGGCTGACAAAGTCCTGCATCCAGCGGATGTTGTGTTCCAGGGCCTCGCGGTGCAGCACCAGGGCAGGCAGGCTGACGTCGCGGACCAGGTGTGCACCGACGGCGGCGGCGCCTTTTTCAACGGCATTGTTGGCAGGCATGGAAGGTTCCTATTCGTTGATGCGACGGGCCAGGTTATTGGCGCTTTCGATCAGCACCCGGCGGTAGTCGTTGTAATTTTTGATCGCATCGGCGCGCGGCGCGACGATGCACAGGGTCGCAATGCTGATGCCCTGCGCGTCCCGCACCGGGGCGGCAAAGCAATGGGTAAAGGTGTCGGCCACACTGTCGAAGGAGAAGAACCCATCGAGCGTGGCCTGGCGGATCTGGGCCAGGAAGGTCTCCAGCGGCAGGCGCTGGCCGTCCGGCAGGATGAAGTCGGCGTAGTCGATCAGGTCGATGATCTGCTGATCGCTCAAGTGCCCCAGCAACAGGCGCCCGGACGCGGTCCACGGGATCGGCGCGTTTTCGCCGATGTCCGAGGAAATACGAAAATGCCGCTCACCCTCGCGCATCAGCGCGACCGTGTATTTGCGCCCGTTGAGCAGGCACATCTGCGCGGTTTCGTGGGTCTGGCTGACGATTTCCTGCAGGGCTTGGTCGGCCTCGCGGGTCAGGTCGAAATGACGCAAGTGCGCCTGGCCGAGGAAGTACAGCTGGCGACCCAGGTAGACGTGACCGTCCTTGCCGACCGTTTCCAGGATGCGCCGTTCGAGCAGGGACGCGACCAGCTCGTAGACCGTGGATTTCGGGCTGCCGATGCCGCTGGCGATATCATTCGGGCGCAGGGGCTGGCCGATTTCCTTGAGAAAATCGAGGATATCGAACGCCCGGTCCAGGCCCTTGGCGCGGCGTTTGATGGTGTCTTCGGTCATGGCGGTTTTCGGTCCGGTCAGAATGTTGCTATCAACACAAATCCCCTGTGGGAGCGGGCTTGCTCGCGAATGCAGTGGATCAGTTACAGGTGCGCTTAATGACACACCGCATTCGCGAGCAAGCCCGCTCCCACATTGGATTTGCAGTGGTCTCAGGAAAGGGGCATTTAGCCTTTTTTCTTGTAGGCCACGCAATCGATCTCGACCTTGCAGTCCACCATCATGTTGGCCTGCACGCAGGCGCGCGCCGGGGCGTGTTCCGGGGTGAAGTATTCACCGAACACCTTGTTGAAACTCCAGAAATCCCGTGGGTCTTCCAGCCAGACGCCGACGCGCACCACATCTTTCAATTCGTAACCGGCCTCTTCGAGGATCGCCACCACGTTACGCATGGTCTGGCGGGTCTGTTCGATGATGCCGCCGTTGATGATTTCACCGTCCACCGCTGGCACCTGGCCCGAGACGTAGAGCCAGCCGTCCGCTTCCACCGCGCGGGCGAAAGGACGTGGCTGGCCACCGCCGGCGGTGCTGCCGGTGCCGTAACGAGTAATGCTCATAAATATATCTCCTGCGAAAAAATCGATTAAAAACGAATGTTCTTCAAAAACTCCGCCAGGCGCGGCGATTGCGGCCGCTCGAAGATGTCCTTCGAGGTGCCCTGCTCTTCAATGCGGCCCTGGTTCATGAACACGATCTTGTCAGACACTTCATAGGCAAAGCGCATTTCGTGGGTGACCAGCAACATGGTCATGCCCTCTTCCGCCAGGCCCTTGATCACGCTGAGCACCTCCCCGACCAGTTCCGGGTCGAGGGCCGAGGTAACTTCGTCGAACAGCATCAGGCTGGGATTCATCGCAATCGCGCGGGCAATCGCCACACGCTGCTGCTGGCCACCCGAGAGCTGGCCCGGGAAGTGATTGCGCCGCTCCAGCAGGCCGACGCGGTCGAGCCATTTTTCGGCGAGGGCCACGGCTTCGTCCTTGCCCATCTTCTTGACCTTGAGCAGGCCGAGGGTCACGTTCTGCAACGCGGTCAAATGCGGGAACAGGTTGAATTGCTGGAACGCCATGCCCGTCATCGCGCGGTGCTGGGCAATCACCCGCTCGGGGTGACGCACGCGTTTGCCGGCAATCTCGCTGTAGCCGATGGACTCGCCATCCAGGGTGATCTGGCCACCCTGGAATTCCTCCAGCAGGTTGACGCAGCGCAGCAGCGTGGTCTTGCCCGAGCCGCTGGAGCCGATCAATGTCACCACGTTGCCGCGCTGCATGGACAGGTCGACGCCCTTGAGCACTTCGACCTGGCCGTATTGCTTGCGCAGGCCACGGATGTTCAGCAGCGGTTGGTTGGTTTGAGGTTGGTTCATGGCAAGGCCACCCGCTTTTCAATGTAGCGCCCGAATAACTCGATGGCGTAGTTGATGACAAAGAACATAAAGCCTGCGAACAGGTAGAACTCCAGGGTCATGAAGGTGCGTGCGATCACCTGTTGGGTGCTCAGCAGCAATTCGGCCACGCCGATCACCGACAGCAAGGTCGAGGCCTTGACGATTTCCGTGGAGGAGTTGACCCAGGTCGGCAGGATCTGGCGCAGCGCCTGGGGCAACAGCACGTAGCCCAGGGACTGGTAAAACGTCAGGCCGATGGCCTTGCCCGCTTCCAGTTGCCCACGGGGAATGGCTTGCAGCGCGCCGCGCACGATTTCCGAGACGTGGGACCCGCAGAACAGCGTGAGCCCGACGGCACCGGCCTGGAATGCGCTGATCTGCCAACCGAGCGCCGGCAGCATGTAGAAGCACGCCAACACCAGCACAAACACCGGCGTACCTCGGATCAGGTCGACATACAGGCGAAACGGCGCGCGCATCCAGAATTTGCCGTAGGTCAGGATCAACCCGGCGACGATACCGATCAGCGTGCCGAAAATAATCGCCAGCGCCGAGACATACACACTGGCCTGGAACCCCGCCCAGAGGGTGTCCCGGGCGATCCACAACTCATGCAACCAGCTGGGGGATTCGTACATGGAAACCTTCCTTAACGACGGATCGCCAGACGCTGTTCCAGGTAACGGAGCAGCATGGCAATGAGGTAACAGGCAGCCACGTAGAGCGCGGTCGTGACCAGCCAGGTTTCAATCACCCGGTAGCTTTCGACGTTGATCTTGCGGGCGTAATAAGTCAGCTCGGGCACCGCAATGGCCGCGGCCAGCGAGGTGTCCTTGAACAGCGAAATAAAGTTGTTCGACAGCGCTGGCAGCACGTTGCGCAACATCACCGGCACGGTGATATAGGCACGGATCCGCCATTCGCCCAGGCCGATGGCCAGGCCGGCTTCACGCAAGCCCTTGGGAATATTCAACAGCCCGGCGCGGAACACTTCGGTCAGGTAAGCCCCGGCGTACAACGACAAGGTGATAATGAACGAGGGGATCTTGTCCAGGCGGATGCCCAGGCTGGGCAGCGCGAAGTAGATCAACAGGATCAGCACCAGGATCGGCGTATTGCGGATCACCGTCACATACACCGAGGCGAGCACACGCAACACCTTGTGTTTGGACAGCATGGCAAATGCCATCAACAGGCCGATCACGCAACCGATGGCGATCGACAGCAGCGCCAGCTCGAGGCCCAGGCCGAGCCCCGCCAGCAAGCTGGGGAAGTCGCGCCACACGGCGGCAAAGTTCAACTGATAGTTCATGGTCGGCAGTACCTGAATGGGGCGCCGTCAGCGACGCCCCAGCGTTTACGAATTACTTGAACTCAACCGGGAAGCCGATCGCCGGTTCCGGCAGATCCACACCGAACCATTGCTTGAACGAGGCCTTGTAGGTCGGGAACTCCACGCCGGTCATGGCTTCATGCAGCGCGGTGTTGACGAAGTTCAGCCAGTCCTGGTCGCCACGCTTGACGGCGCACGCGTAGGTTTGCGGGCTCCAGGCGTAGGTCGGGCTGCGGTAGCGGCCGGGGTTCTGCACCATCAGGTATTTGACCGAGGACTGGTCGGTGGCGGCGGCATCGGCGCGGCCGGAGTTCACCGCCTGGTACATCAGGTCGACGCTGTCGTACTGGTCGACCTTGGCCTTGGGCAGTGCCTGGTGCACCAGTTCCTCGGCGTAGACGTTCTGCAGCACGGCGACGGTGACGCCATCACCGGCGGCCTGCAGGTCTTCGATTTCCTTGTATTTGCTGTTGTTCGGCAGCAGCAGGCCCACACCTTCACGGTAGTAAGGCAGGGTGAACGCCACTTGCTGCGCACGGCTGGCGGTGACGGTGATGAACTGGCAACTCATGTCGACCTTGTCGGTCAGCAGGTTGGGAATCCGTGCGTCTGACGACTGCACCACAAACTCGACCTTGCTCGGGTCGTTGAACAGACCCTTGGCCACAATGCGGCCGATATCGATATCAAACCCCTGCAACTTGCCATCCGCTCCCTGGAAGTGCCACGGCGCATTGGTACTGCCTGTACCCACGATCAGGTGCCCACGCTTGAGCACATCATCGAGCTTGCTGTCCGCCGCCTGCACTACGCTGGCGAGGGAAGCCGATGCGGCGAAGAGAAAAACACACGCTTTAAACACGGAAGGTCGGTGATGCATGACAAGCACTCCAGGAGTTGTGTATTCCGCTATACCGGAACTTAGTATGTAACAACGGAATAGACAGCAGAAAGTGTGCCACACGCGGTAACAGAAAAATATGAGAAGACTAAATTGCTTATAAATCAGCTAGATGAAGACTCGCGATTCAACAGGCGTTGCGCCACTACCTGGAATCATTTTGCTACCCAAGGCCCCAGACGCCGGTGACACCCACTGACCCGTGCGCCACAACGGTGTTACCCCGCACCATCACGGTGCGCGGCAGGCATGGAAAAATCGCGGCGCTCGGCTAGCCTTGATGCAATGCCTACACGCCCCGCTGCAGGAGCCGGCTTGCTGGCGAAAATCGTCAACGCTGACGCCGGCGCCGACAGATGGGCGCCATTTGGTTGAGAGGGTCTATGTCGATAAAAGTCTGTCTTGTCGCCGGCTTGCTGACGTTGCTGGTGGCTGGCAACGCTGCGGCCAGTAACGACCGCCGTGAATGCAAGGAAGAACTGCGCAAGCTCAACGATGCCTTGAGCACCAACTACACCAGCCAGAATCATCATGGTTACCGCCAGGCGAAAGCCTCGCGGGACAACCTGGAATACAAGAAATGCGCGAGCCAGGCCCGCAAGGCGCGCGAGCGGGTGGAGCGCGACGATGACCTGTGAAGGTTGACAGTAGACGCAGGCGATATCCCGGCTTAGCGTTGGCAACACACCCACGCGGCCTGAAGGGAGATGACCATGGGAGTGGCCACGCAAGAAATTTCCAATGCGCAGGAGTTTGCCAGGGTACTTAACACACCACGCCCGGTGTTCATTCTGTTTGTTACCGAACACTGCGCTGCCTGTGCGACTGCAGGGCCGCTATTTGCCAGGACGGCCGGCAGGCATCCCTGGATCGTCAGCCTGATACTCGATTGCGCGCACACACCGAGGCACCCTGATGTGACGGGCACCCCGACATTACTGATCTACCTGAACGGAGCCCTGGTAGACAAACTCAAAGGTTTCGGCCCTGAAGAAGAACAAGTGCAGTGTGTGCAGGCCTTGTTCAGCCGCTATGACCGCAGCCTGCGTGCAAAAGCACCTGCGTCACCCGGCGCTCCTCCACTGCGGCTACCGTCAGACGCCAGCCCTCATGCTCCAGGCTATCGCCCACCACCGGCAGGCGGTCGAGCAGGCTCATCACCAAACCCGCCAGGGTTTGATAATCCTCGGTTGCGGCAGCCTTGAAACCGGTGCGCTGACGCACCAGGCTCAGGTTCAAGGCGCCATTGGCACGGTAGCCACCCGCTTCCTCGACAATGTCCGGGCCCTCGACTTCACTGGCGTCCGGCAACTCACCGGCGATGGATTCAAGGATGTCGGTCATGCTCAGCACCCCCATGAAGTCGCCGAATTCGTTGATCACGAAGGCGATATGGGTCGACTCCTGACGCATCTGCTCCAGCGCGTTGAGGATCGAAAAACTCTCGAGCAAGTTGATCGCGCGGCGTGCCAGGTGCTCCAGGTTCGGCTCGTTGCCGGCCAGGTATTCCTTGAGCAACTCCTTCTTGTGCACAAAGCCCAAAGGCTCATCGACATCGCCGTTGCGGATCAACGGTAGCCGCGAGTAAGACGAATGCATCAGTTTCAGGCGGATAGTCTCGGGATCGTCCGCCAGGTCAATACAGTCGACCTTGGCCCGCGGCGTCATCAGTGTGCGAATCGGCCGCTCGGCCAGTTGCAGCACACCGCTGATCATCACGCGCTCACGCCGATCGAACAGCGGGCCCTGTGCAGCATCCGACTCGCCCAGCAGGTCGGCAACCTCTTCACCCACCTCCTCCACCGCCAGGCTGCGACCGCCGAGCAAGCGCATCACCGCATGCGCGGTACGCTCACGCACCGGCAGCACACCTTGTGCAGACTTCTTGCGACGTGCGCGGGCAATCTGGTTGAACACCTCGATCAGGATCGAGAAACCAATCGCTGCGTACAGATAGCCTTTCGGGATGTGGAAGCCCAGGCCTTCGGCGGTCAGCGCGAAACCGATCATCATCAAAAAGCCCAGGCACAGCATGATCACCGTCGGGTGCGCGTTGACGAATCGCGTCAGCGGCTTGCTCGCCACGATCATCAGGCCGATGGACACGATCACCGCGATCATCATGACCGCCAGCTCATCCACCATGCCCACGGCGGTAATCACCGCGTCGAGGGAGAACACCGCGTCAAGCACCACGATCTGCGCCACGATCGGCCAGAACATCGCATAAGCCACGTTGCCGGAGCGCTGTGCCACATGCCCTTCGAGGCGTTCGTGCAACTCCATGGTGGCCTTGAACAACAGGAACACACCGCCAAACAGCATGATCAGGTCACGCCCCGAGAAGCTCTTGTCGAACACCTCGAACAACGGCTGGGTCAGGGTGACCAGCCAGGAAATACTCGCCAGCAAGCCCAGGCGCATCAGCAGCGCCAGCGACAAACCGATCAAGCGCGCACGGTCGCGCTGCTCCGGTGGCAGTTTGTCCGCCAGGATCGCGATAAACACCAGGTTGTCGATACCCAGCACCAGTTCCAGCACAATCAAGGTCAACAGGCCGAGCCAGGCCGTTGGATCCGCTAACCATTCCATTTATAGAGTCTCTTTACAGGTTTCAGAATGCCGGGCACGGCAAGGCGCGATCAGTGGATGACCGGGACAAGGTTAGCAAGCGAAATACGGGGTGCTTCAGCGGGAAAAGCAACAGCGGATGTCTTGGGGAAAGACGACTGGGAGGCTCCGAGAGGGTGTTCATGCAAGTCCTGAAATGACAAAAGGACTTGAATCCTACAGCCGAAATACAAATTTCCTACAACGCAAAACTATTACAAGATCTGTACACCAAGCCAACACAAAACCCATTTAGCAGCGGGCTTGCTGGCGAAGGCGGTGTGTCAGTCAACACATGATTAACTGAATCACCGCCTTCGCGAGCAAGCCCGCTCCCACATTTTGCTCTGCGTCGTGTCAGCTTTTACGGGTAGCATCATCCAGCGCCAAAATCGTATGCGCATTGGTCACCGTCGTCGCCAGCGTATTGATCACCCCCGACCGCAAAGCCCCCAGCGTCGCCGCCGCCTTGGTGTTCTCGCTGGCAATCGCCACCACGTCTGGAATCCGAAACAGCTCCTGCACCGTCAACCCGATCACCCGCCCCTGAATCGCGTTGACCGCCGGCTGGCCGTGAATGTCGATAAAGTCATAGCCCATCATGTCGCCCACAGTGCCGGACAACCGCGCCTGGGCAATTTCCTGGGGCGAGAACCAGCCCATGCGCACCATGTTGCTGTTCTCGCTCATGTCGCCGATACCGATCAAGGCGATATCGGCACGCCGCGCCCGGTCGAGGGTCGAGCGCACCGTGTCGTTATTGATCAACACCCCGCGCAGCTCCGGGTTGGCTACCAGGGCCGGGGCGTACAGGCTTTCGCTTTCACCGCCAAACCGCAGCGCCAGGCGCCGGCAGATATGATCGGGGTTCATGTATTCGCCCGCCTTGAGCGAACCGCCGATCGCACAGACAAACGTGCAGTTGCGCGTCACCGGCAGGAACACGTTATCGGCCACCGCACCGACGTTGCGCCCCATGCCCACGGCGACAATCATGCCGTCGCTGAGCGTCTTGTTCAGGTAGTTGGCGACCAGGCTGGCGACGGCCGAGCGCTGGGTGTCGGGCTCACTGTGATCGACGGCGATCAACGCGCGATCCAGCTTGAAGCGCTTGACCAGGGCCTGCTCCAGCTCGTTGTTCATGGCCGGATGCTGCAACACGCGCACCTCGACAATGCCCTCATCGCGTGCACGCTTGAGCAGGCGACTGACCTTAGCGCGTGACAGGTCGAAGCGCTTGGCGATGGCTTCCTGAGTGACGTTCTCAAGGTAATAGAGCATCGCCACTTCGGTCATCTGATCGATATCGCTGGCGATGCGCTGGGTACTGTCACTCATGGGGACGGGCTTCCGTTTCGGCGTCAAAGGCGCATTCTCCCGACTCTTGCCCCGTTTAGTCCACTACTGATGCCCATCGCGCTCGATTGCATTGATGCGCTCGACCTTGGCCCCGGAACGCGCCGCTTCGAACTCCGACTCCAGGAACGACTTGACGATGCTCTTGGCCAGCTCGGCGCCGATTACCCGCGCACCGATGGACAGGATCTGCGCATCGTTGCTCTTGCGTGCACGCTCCGCCGAATAGGTGTCATGGGCCTGGGCCGCGCGGATGCCCAGCACCTTGTTGGCCGAAATGGCCATGCCGATCCCGGTGCCGCACACCAGCACGCCCAGCCGCTGCTGGCCGGCATTGATCGCAGTGGCCACGGCCAGGGCAATGTCCGGATAAAGCACGGGCGCAGTGGAATGGGTGCCGAAGTCGGTCACCGGATAGCCCAGCGCCTCGATATGGCGCTTCAACAGCTCTTTGAGCTCAAAACCTGCTTCATCGCATCCGATAGCCACCGGGAAAGGTGTGTTCATGGCGTCTGGCTCCGCTGCCGTGATCGTATTTATGACTGATCAAATGATCATTCAGTGAAATTCCGCTCAGACATTTCGCGGTCATCCAACCCCCTATGTCAAGCATGATTTAACTGACCCTGCAGTCAAAGGCGTCAAAAACGGCCTTATAGACCGCCACGATGAGAATCATCGCTTTTACATGAAAGAGATTGACTGATCAGAATTTCATTTGATACACATATGATCACAGCGAAACATGACTGTGCGACCTAATAAGAATTCACAGCACGAGGACACGCCGATGGCCACGCCATTACTGCTCCAGGCTGAACACGTCGCCAAGGCTTACGCCGGGGTCCCTGCCCTGCGTGACGGGCGCCTCTCTCTGCGGGCCGGCAGCGTCCACGCCCTGTGCGGCGGCAATGGCGCAGGCAAATCGACATTCCTGAGCATCTTGATGGGCATCACCCAGCGCGATGCCGGCAGCATTCTGCTCAACGGCACCCCGGTGCAGTTCAACCGCCCGAGTGAAGCGCTGGCGGCGGGGATCGCGATGATCACCCAGGAGCTGGAACCCATCCCCTACATGACCGTCGCCGAAAACATCTGGCTGGGCCGTGAACCGCGCCGCGCCGGTTGCATCGTCGACAACAAGACCCTGAACCGCCGCACCCGCGAGCTGCTCGACAGCCTGGAGTTCGAGGTCGACGCCACCAGCCCCATGCACCGCCTGAGCGTCGCGCAGATCCAACTGGTGGAAATCGCCAAGGCCTTCAGCCATGACTGCCAGGTGATGATCATGGATGAGCCCACTTCGGCCATCGGCGAGCGCGAGGCAGAGACCCTGTTCAAGGCCATCCGCCGCCTGACTGCCCGGGGCGCCGGCATCGTGTATGTGTCGCACCGCCTGAGCGAACTGGCGCAGATCGCCGATGACTACAGCATCTTTCGCGACGGCGCCTTTGTCGAAAGCGGGCGCATGGCCGATATCGACCGCAACCACCTCGTGCGCGGCATCGTCGGCCAGGAACTGACCCGCATCGACCACAAGGTCGGCCGCGAATGCGCCGCCGACACCTGCCTGCAAGTCGACAACCTGAGCCGCGCCGGTGAGTTCCACGACATCAGCCTGCAACTGCGCCAGGGTGAAATCCTCGGCATCTACGGCTTGATGGGTTCGGGGCGCAGCGAGTTCCTCAACTGCATCTACGGCCTCACGGTCGCGGACTCCGGCAGCGTGACCCTGCAAGGCAAGCCCATGCCCATCGGGCTGCCCAAGGCGACCATCAGTGCCGGCATGTCGCTGGTCACCGAAGACCGCAAGGACAGCGGCCTGGTGCTCACCGGCAGCATTCTTTCCAACATTGCCCTGTCGGCCTACAAGCGCCTGTCGAGCTGGTCGCTGATCAATGCGCGCAAGGAAACCCAACTGGCCCAGGACATGGTCAAGCGCCTGCAGATCAAGACCACTTCCCTGGAATTGCCGGTGGCGTCCATGAGCGGTGGCAACCAACAGAAAGTGGTACTCGCCAAATGCCTGTCCACCGAGCCGGTGTGCCTGCTGTGTGACGAACCGACCCGTGGGATCGACGAGGGCGCCAAGCAGGAGATCTACCACCTGCTCGACCAGTTCGTACGCGGCGGTGGCGCGGCCATCGTGGTGTCGTCGGAAGCGCCAGAGCTGCTGCATCTGAGTGATCGCATCGCCGTATTCAAGGGCGGCCGGCTGGTGACCATCAGCACCGACACCGCCCTTTCCCAGGAAGCCTTGTTGAGTCTTGCCTCATGAATGCCAAAACCCTGTCCACACCCGCCGCCGCACCTATTGCCACATCCCGCAATCGCCTGCGCCTGTCCCTCGACCGTTTCGGCCTGCCACTGGTATTCATCTTGCTGTGCGTGGTGATGGCGTTCTCCAGCGAGTACTTCATGACCTGGCGCAACTGGATGGACATCCTGCGCCAGACCTCCATCAACGGCATCCTCGCGGTGGGCATGACCTACGTGATCCTGACCAAGGGCATCGACTTGTCGGTGGGCTCGATCCTGGCCTTTGCCGGACTGTGCAGCGCCATGGTCGCCACCCAGGGTTATGGCCTGCTCGCGGCGGTCAGCGCCGGGATGTTTGCCGGGGCGATGCTCGGTGTGGTCAACGGTTTCATGGTCGCCAACCTGTCGATCCCGCCGTTCGTGGCCACCCTGGGCATGCTCAGCATTGCGCGGGGCATGACCTTCATCCTCAACGATGGCAGCCCGATCACCGACCTGCCCGACGCCTACCTGGCGCTGGGCATCGGCAAGATCGGTCCGATCGGCGTGCCGATCATCATCTTCGCCGTGGTCGCGCTGATCTTCTGGATGGTGCTGCGCTACACCACCTACGGCCGCTATGTGTACGCAGTGGGCGGCAATGAAAAGAGCGCACGCACCTCAGGCATCGGCGTGCGCAAGGTGATGTTTTCGGTTTACGTGGTCTCGGGCCTGCTCGCCGGACTGGCTGGCGTGGTGCTGTCGGCCCGCACCACCTCTGCCCTGCCCCAGGCCGGGGTTTCCTACGAACTGGACGCGATTGCCGCCGTGGTGATCGGCGGTACGAGCTTGTCGGGGGGCACCGGCAGCATTGTCGGCACGCTGTTCGGCGCACTGTTGATCGGCGTGATCAACAACGGGCTGAACCTGCTCGGCGTGTCCTCTTATTACCAGCAGGTCGCCAAGGGCCTGATCATCGTGTTCGCAGTACTGATCGACGTGTGGCGCAAGAAAAAACGCTAGAGAACGACCCACAACAATAACTGGAGTTCTACTCATGAAACTTGGTACCACCTTGGCCGCCACAGCGGCTTTCTCCCTGCTCTCCTGCAGTATTGCCATGGCTGCCGACGGCAAGACCTACAAAATCGGTGCCGCCGTCTACGGCCTCAAGGGCCAGTTCATGCAGAACTGGGTACGCGAGCTGAAAGAACACCCGGCGGTCAAGGACGGCACCGTGCAGCTGACGGTGTTCGACGGCAACTATGACGCCCTGACCCAGAACAACCAGATCGAAAACATGGTGACCCAGCACTACGACGCCATTCTGTTCGTGCCCATCGACACCAAGGCCGGCGTCGGCACCGTGAAGCAAGCCATGAGCAACGACGTGGTGGTCATCGCCTCGAACACGAAAGTAGCCGATGCGGCTGTGCCGTACGTGGGTAACGACGATGTGGAAGGCGGCCGCCTGCAGGCCCAGGCCATGGTCGACAAGCTCAATGGCAAAGGCAACGTGGTGATCATCCAGGGCCCGATCGGCCAGTCGGCGCAAATCGACCGGGAAAAAGGCGAGCTGGAAGTGCTGGGCAAGCACCCGGACATCAAGATCATCGAGAAAAAGACCGCCAACTGGGACCGTGCGCAGGCGCTGACCCTGACCGAAGACTGGCTGAACGCGCACCCCAAAGGCATCAACGGCGTGATCGCGCAAAACGACGACATGGCCCTTGGCGCCGTACAGGCGTTGAAGTCTCACGGGCTGACGTCCAAAGACGTGCCGGTGACCTCCATCGACGGCATGCCGGACGCGATCCAGGCCGCAAAAAAAGACGAAGTCACCACCTTCCTGCAGGACGCCCAAGCCCAATCCCAAGGCGCACTGGACGTGGCGTTGCGCGCCCTGGCCGGCAAGGACTACAAGCCGCAATCGGTGATCTGGGAGCGTTACGCCAAGGACGTGAAATGGGCTGACGGCACCGCCAAGAATTACATCCTGCCGTGGGTGCCAGTGACGAATGCCAACGCCGATGCGCTGTACAAACAAGTCAGCGGCGGTAAGTAGCTTTCACCCTGAAATAGGGTCAAGTGCGGGAGCCGGCTTGCCTGCGATGGCATCACCTCGGTTTGACTGAAAGACCGAGTCGCTTGCATCGCAGGCCAGCTCCCACATTGAATCTCCAGCGCTTTCGATAGAGGAGTCATGCATGTCTGGATTCTGGAACCAAGCCTTCGACCTCACCGGCCGGTGCGCAGTGATCACCGGTGGCGCCGCCGGGATCGGCCTGGCCTGCGCCACCCTGCTGGCGGAACGCGGCGCCCGCGTGGCGTTGCTCGACCGCGACCCCGCCGTGGCTGAAGTGGCCGCCAGCCTGGGCGCCGGGCACTTGGGCATTGCCGTTGATCTCAGCCAGATCGGCCAGATACAAACTACCGTCGATAGCGTATTCGAACACTTCCAACGCCTCGATTACCTGATCAACAGCGCCGGCGTGGCGCTCCTGGACAAGGCTATTGATGTCAGCGAAAGCGCGTGGGATACCACCCTGGACATCAACCTTAAGGCGAGCTTTTTTGTCGCCCAGGCCTGCGCCAAGCACATGCTCGCCAACGGCGGCGGGCGCATCGTCAACCTTGCTTCGCAGGCTGCCGTGATTGGCCTGGACCGCCACGTCGCCTACTGCGCGAGCAAAGCGGCCATTGTCGGCATGACCAAGGTATTGGCGATGGAATGGGCGCCGCACATCAACGTCAACGCCATCTCCCCGACCATCGTCGAGACCGCGCTGGGCAAAAAAGCCTGGGCCGGTGAAGTCGGCGAAAAAGCCAAATTGCAGATCCCGGCGGGCCGTTTTGCCCAGCCGGAGGAAATCGCCGGGCTGGCGTTGTACCTGCTCAGCGACGCCGCGCAGATGGTCACCGGCGCCAATATGGTGATCGACGGCGGCTACAGCATTCAGTAATTCATTTTTTGTCGTGAGGTTTTGTCATGTCCACCGTCACCGAACGCACCCCCGAACAACTGTCACCGGTCATCCCGAAAACCATGCAGGCCGTGGTCTGTCACGGCCCTGAAGATTACCGCCTGGAAACCGTCGACGTGCCCACGCCCGGCCCCGACGAGATTCTTACCAAAGTCGAGTTGTGCGGCATCTGCATGGGCGATATCAAGACCTATCGCGGCGCCCCCTCGTTCTGGGGTGACGCCGAGCAACCCCGCTATGTGAAACCGCCGATGATTCCCGGCCATGAATTCGTCTGCCGTGTGGTTGCCCTGGGCCCAGGCGCGGAGAAACGTGGCGTGGCGGTCGGCGACCGGGTGATCTCCGAGCAGATCGTGCCGTGCTGGGGCTGTCGCTTCTGCAACCACGGCCAATACTGGATGTGCCAGAAGCATGACCTCTATGGCTTCCAGAACAATGTGCAGGGCGCCATGGCCCAGTACATGATCTTCACCAAGGAAGGCATCATCCACAAAGTGCCAGACTCCATCGCCCCCGACGAAGCAATACTGATCGAACCGCTGGCGTGTTCGCTGCACGCGGCAGAACGCGCGAATGTGGATTTCGACGATGTGGTGGTGGTCGCAGGTGCCGGCACCCTGGGGCTGGGGATCATCGGCGCGGTGCGCATGCGCAACCCGAAAAAGCTCATCGTGCTGGACATGAAGCCCGAACGCGCCGCCCTTGCCTTGCGCATGGGTGCCGACGAGGTGTGGAACCCGGCCGAGGTCGATGTACTGGCGAAGATCCGCGAGATCACCGAAGGCTACGGTTGCGACATTTACATCGAGGCCACCGGGCACCACAAGGCCGTGAACCAGGGACTGGCGATGCTGCGCAAGCTGGGGCGTTTCGTCGAGTTCAGCGTGTTCAATGACGAAGCCACGGTGGACTGGTCGATCATTGGCGACCGCAAGGAGCTGGACGTGCTGGGCTCGCACCTGGGCCCGTACATGTACCCGCGCGCCATCGACTTCATCGGCAACCGCAAGATCGACATGCGCGACGTGGTGACCCACAAGTTTGCGCTGGCAGACTTCAAGGAAGCGTTCGCAGTGATGGAGCGCGGCGACAAATCACTGAAGGTAGTCCTGGAACCCTGACCCACAGGCGAACACGCCCTGGCGTTGATCCATGTTGCCCACTAGAACAAGAACACAGGAACCCGCGTTATGAATCGAGTCATCAACGATCCGGACCAAGTGGTCGAGGACATGCTGCGCGGTATTCTGGTCGCGCACCCCGAACTGCGCCAATACGAGGCCAACCCTCGGGTGATCGTCAAGGCCAGGCCTTCGGCCCAAGGCAGCGTCGGCATTGTCACCGGCGGCGGCTCGGGGCATGAACCGGCCTTTCTCGGTTACGTCGGCCCAGGCCTGGTGGATGCGGTAGCCGTCGGCGAGATCTTCTCCTCGCCCACTGCCAAGAGTTTTTTCGACGCGTTCCGCGCCGCTGACCAGGGTGCCGGCGTGGCCTGCCTCTACGGCAACTACGCCGGCGACAACATGAACGTGAAGCTGGCGATGAAAATGGCCGCCAGCAAAGACATGCGTATCCGCACCGTGGTCGCCAACGATGACGTGGCATCCGCGCCCAAGGCCGACATTGCCAAGCGCCGTGGCGTGGCCGGGGAAATCTTCATGTGGAAGATCGGCGGCGCCGCTGCGGCCCAGCACTACGACCTGGACGGAGTGATCCGGGTCGCGCAGAAAACCGTCGACCACTGCCGCTCGATTGGTATCGGCCTCACGCCGTGCACCATTGCCGCGGTGGGCAAGCCGAACTTCCAGATCCCCGACGGCCAGATGGAACTGGGCATCGGCCATCATGGCGAACCGGGTATCGAAGTGGTTCCGATCGAACCGGCCGCAGCCATGGCCGAACGCATGCTCGCGCCGATCCTCGCCGACCGTGACTTCAGCCAGGACGACAGCGTGGTGGTGCTGGTCTCGGGCCTGGGCGCCACGCCGGTCATGGAGCTGTATATTTTCTATGCCGAGGTCGAAAAACAGCTCAAGGCCAAAGGCTTGAAGATTCACCGCTGCTATGTCGGCAACTACTTCACGTCCCTTGAGATGATGGGCGTGACCCTGACCTTGCTCGGCCTCGACGCCGAGTTGAAAACCCTGATCGACCAACCCTGCCGCTCCATCGGCATGACCCAGGCGGAGTGAACCATGAGCCAGCATTTTTCCACCCGTGACGGCAGCGCCATCGTCGCCGACCTGGTCAGCGTGATCGTGGCCAACCGCGAATACCTCAGCGAAGTCGACGGTGCCATTGGCGATGGCGACCATGGCATCAATATGGCCAAGGGTTTCGCCCATTGCGGGCGCACCATCGAAGGCCGCCAACTGACCCTGGCCGAAGCACTCGACGAACTGACCCTCAGCCTGATGGAAGGCATCGGCGGCTCCATGGGTCCACTGTATGGCAGCCTGTTCATTGGCATGGCCGATGAAGTGCGCAACAGCGACGACATCGACGCCGCAACCTTTGCTCATTTACTGCGCGGCGGCTTGACCTCGTTGCAGGACATTACCGAAGCAGGTGTGGGCGACAAGTGCCTGATGGACACCTTGATCCCGGCCGTCGAAGCCTTTGAGCAGGCGCATGCCTCCGGGGCCGCCTTCAGCGACGCACTGGACGCGATGAAAGCCGCCGCATCACAGGGCCGCGATTCGACCAAGGACCTGGTGGCGAAGATCGGCCGCGCCAGTCGCCTGGGCGAACGCTCCCTCGGCGTGCTGGATGCCGGGGCCGTGTCGTGCTGCCTGATCCTTACGCGCCTGGCCGATTCGGTACAGCCGCGACTGTCTGCTTGACCTGCTGGATGTACCGCGCCACCGCCGGCGCTTTTTCGAAGCGCCGGTGAATCAGCGACAGCCACGACGACGCGTCACTGCCCTGGATGCTGCGGTACACCACGCCTGGCAAATTCACATGCCCGACCATTGACGCCGGCACCACCGCCACGCCCTGCCCGAGTGACACCAGCGCCACCACCGCCACCAATCCGCCGGGCTGCGGCCCGAGCCGCGGTGCATAGCCGCCTTGAGCCGCCACCTGCAAGGTACCGCTGATTTGCTCCGGCAAGATGAACGTCTCGTTTTGCAGGTGCTCGCAACCGATGGCCTTCAGCCCCAGCAGCCAGGAGTCCTGCGGCAGCGCCAAGACAAACCCTTCACTGTCCAGGCGTACTGCCTCGACACCCTCCGGCAGGGTCATGGGCGAGCGGATATAACCGATATCGACACGTCCATCCGCTACCGCGCCAGGCAACGTCGCCATCGCACATTCGCGCACGTTCACGCTGACATCCGGAAACGCCTGGCTGAACGCCTGAATTTGCCGCTGCAACAGACCCGAATACACCGCCGACGCCACATAGCCCAATTCGATATGACCGATCTCGCCACGGCCGGCGCGCTGGGCATTGCGCTGGGCGAATTCAAACTGGCGCACGGTCGCCTCGGCCTCGATCAACAGTGCCGCACCCGCCTCGGTGAGGCTGACTTCGCGTTGCTGACGGACAAACAGGCGCGTGCCCAGGGTCGCCTCCATGTCCTGGATTTGCCGACTCAGGGTCGGCGGCGCAATGCCCAGCTGCTCCGCCGCGCGGGTGAAGTTTCGGTGCCGGGCAACCGCCAGGAAATAGCGGAAATGACGTATTTCCATCGCAGGATTAGCTCAAAGGTAATGAAGATCACACTGGCACCTAATAAAGCCACGGTGGACCGAAGATAAGCTAGGCGCACGCTCACAGTAGAGAGACCCGCTTATGTTAGTCAAATCGCTGGTACTGGTATTGACCGGCCTGAGCCTCGCCCCCGCGGCGATGGCGAACGAACCACCCGCCAGCGTTGCCCACAAGGCAACACTAACCCTGGCCACGGCCCAGCAGATTGCGGCGCAGGCACGTAAAGTCGCCGCGGATCACGGTTGGCCCTGCGCGCTGGCAATTGTCGATGACGGCGGCTGGCCGATTCTCACCACGCGCATGGACGGTGCGCCGGTAGTCGCCGGGATCGAGCTGGCCCAAGGCAAGGCGCGCACCTCGGCGCTGTTCAAACGGCCTTCGGCCGACCTCGAAAACGCCATCAACGGTGGGCGCCCGGCGGCCGTCACAGCCGGCCTGCTGATGATGAAAGGCGCGCTGCCGATCATCCTCGAAGGCCAGGTCGTGGGCGCCCTCGGCATCAGCGCCGACACCCCGGCCCACGATGAACAGATCGCCCGGGCGGCGTTGGCGTCGGTGCAGCCATGAGCACCGTCAGCCCACGGTTTACCTTGCTGACCGCCTCCGGGGTCTGTTCGCTGATTGTGCTCGACACCAACATCGTCGCCGTGACCCTGCCGAGCATCGCCCGCGACCTGGGCGCGAACTTTGCCGATATCGAATGGGTGGTCAGTGCCTACATGCTCGCGTTCGCCGCCCTGCTGTTGCCAGCCGGCAGCATCGCCGACCGCTTTGGTCGCAAGAAGACCCTGGTCTGGGGCCTGGGGATTTTCATCCTGGCCTCTCTCGGCTGCGGCGCGGCGCCCACTGCGCTGTGGCTGGATATCGCGCGGGCCGTCAAAGGTGTCGGCGCAGCCCTGCTCTTGACCTCGGCGCTGGCCTCCATCGGCCACACCTTCCACGACGAGGTCGAGCGCGCCAAGGCCTGGGCCTTCTGGGGCGCCTGCATGGGCGTGGCGATGACTGCCGCGCCGACGCTGGGCGGCCTGATCACCGAATACCTGGGCTGGCGCTGGATCTTCTACCTCAACCTGCCCGTGGGCCTGGTATTGATGAGCCTGGTGCTGCGCGCCATTCCAGAGTCCCGAGATACC
Source organism: Pseudomonas aylmerensis (assembly GCF_001702265.1). Lineage (GTDB taxonomy): Bacteria > Pseudomonadota > Gammaproteobacteria > Pseudomonadales > Pseudomonadaceae > Aquipseudomonas > Aquipseudomonas aylmerensis. Next base: position 104,785 of record NZ_MAUE01000037.1, on the reverse strand, counting down.
CAGTCTGCACGCCTCGACCCGTGGGGCAGCCTGACCTTCAGCGCAAGCTTGCTGTGTTTGATCTGGGGCCTGATCGAGGCCAACCGCATCGGCTGGGACAACCCGCTGACCTATGCGCGGCTATTGGGCGGCGCAGCCTTGCTGGCTGCATTTGTCCTCGCCGAACGCCTGCAACAACGGCCGATGGTCGACCTGCAACTGTTCCGGCATCCACGCTTCATCGGCGCGCTGCTGGGGATGTTTGCCTACGCCGGCTGCGCCCAGGTGATGATGACGCTGCTGCCGTTCTACCTGCAGAACGGCCTGGGCTTTTCCGCGATTGCTTCAGGGCTGGGCATGCTGCCCTTTGCCCTGACGATGTTGATCGGCCCACGGATTGGCGCACGCCTGGCCAGCCGTTTTACCCCGTCGACAATGATGGCGACGGGACTCGCATTGGTCGGCAGCGGCAATTTGCTGAGCGCCTGGGCGGTGAACATCGGTGGTTACCTGCCCTTCGCCCTGGCCATTGCAGTCACGGGCGCCGGAGCGGGCCTGCTGAATGGCGACACGCAAAAAAACATCATGGCCTGCGTGCCACGAGACCGTGCCGGCATGGCCTCGGGCATGAGCACTACCATGCGTTTCAGCGCGATCATGCTGGCGATTGGCGTGTACGGGGCATTGCTGAGCAGCCACAGCGAGCAACTGCTGCGTGCGAGTCTCGACAGCCAGTGGCAGGCGCAGCTAGCGGGAATTGCCTCGCGGGTGGTGGCCGGGGACATGCCGGCGGCGATGGGCTTGTTGCCGGAGACGGCCCGGGCGGTGGCACAACCACTGGCGCAGCAGGCGTTTGTCGGCGGGTTCGGCGCTGTGTTGTGGGTGGCAGGGTTGTTGGGCCTGCTGGGCGCGTTAGTGGTGGGGATGCTGATGCGAAAGCCGATTCCTGTGGTGCAACAGGCCTGCGTGCTAACGCAGAACTGAATGTGGGAGCGGGCTTGCCCGCGATGGCGCCAGTTCAGTCGGTAGAGGTATCGACTGATACATCGCTATCGCGGGCAAGCCCGCTCCCACAGGGGCATGACCTAATTACGGCGTTACCAGAAGCGCTGCTGGGTCAACCGGCTCCACCAGGTCAGCAGCACACGGTCCACCGAGCCGCTGGCCGCCAGGCCCACTCGCTCCTGCAGGCTCTTGCGCTCGGCGTAGTGCAGGTGGAATACCTCGGCGGTCTTGGCCTTGGTAGCCAGGTATTCGTCGCTGGTCTGCAGCTCGTCGACCAGTTGCTTGTCCAACGCTGCAACACCCAGCCACACTTCTCCGGTCGCCACATCATCAATCGCCAATTGCGGGCGATAGCGCGAGACGAAGTTCTTGAACAGTTGATGGGTGATGTCCAGGTCTTCCTGGAACTTCTCGCGGCCCTTCTCGGTGTTTTCGCCAAACACCGTGAGGGTGCGCTTGTACTCACCAGCGGTCAGCACTTCAAAGTCGATGTCGTGTTTCTTCAGCAGGCGATTGACGTTGGGCAACTGCGCCACCACGCCGATGGAGCCGAGGATCGCGAACGGGGCGCTGATGATCTTCTCGCCGATGCACGCCATCATGTAGCCGCCGCTGGCCGCGACCTTGTCGATGCACACGGTCAATGGCACGCCCGCCTGACGGATACGCGCCAGTTGCGACGACGCCAGGCCATAGCTGTGGACCATGCCGCCGCCGCTTTCCAAGCGCAGCACCACTTCGTCCTTCGGGGTGGCCAGGCTCAGCAAGGCAGTGATTTCGTGGCGCAGGCTCTCGGTGGCCGAGGCCTTGATGTCGCCGTCGAAATCCAGCACGAACACCCGTGGCTTGGCCTCGGGTTTCTTCTTGCCTTTCTTCTTTTCGGTCTTGCTCTCGGACTTGCGCAGGGCCTTGAGCTGGTCCTTGTCGAGCAGGCTCGACTCCAGGCGCTCGCGCAGGCCCTTGTAGAAATCATTCAGTTTGCTGACCTGCAGCTGTCCGGCGGATTTGCGACGGCCTTTGCTGCGCAGCGCCGCGAAGCTGATCAGTACCACCAGAATAGCGACCACCAGGGTGACGGTCTTCGCCAGGAAACTCGCGTATTCGGCCAAAAAATCCATGTGACTCCTTACAAGTGCAGTGCGCCAGGCGCGGATTGCCCCAGCATACCGGCGGCACCGCGTTCGAGCCAGTGATCAAACCGCCAGTAGGCGGCCTCTAACGAGCTTTTAAAACAAGCGTATGTTTTTTCATTGACAGCTCCCTGGCATCCTCATAACCTCGCCAGACTTTCAACGTACCGGGAAAACGGACGTGGGCAGCATCTATCTGATTCGACATGGCCAGGCCTCCTTCGGTGCAGACGACTATGACGTCCTGTCGCCCGTCGGCGTGGAACAAGCGCAAGTGCTCGGGCGCCACCTGGCGGACCTGGGCCTGGTGTTCGACCGCTGCGTGGCCGGCGACCTGCGCCGCCAGCAGCACACCGCCACGGCCGCCTTCGATCAGTACAGCGCCCTCGGCCTGCCGGTACCGGCCCTGGAAATCGACAGCGCCTTCAACGAATTCGACGCCGACGCGATTATCCGCGCCCTGCTTCCCGACCTGCTGACCACCGAACCCGAAGCCCTGGAGATCCTGCGCAACGCCGCGCAGAACCGCAGCGAATTCCAGCGCATCTTCGCCCTGATCATCGAGCGCTGGCTGGCCGGCACCTATGATCCGCCGGGCCTGGAAAGCTGGCTGGGCTTCGTCGAACGGGTCCAGGGTGGCCTGCAGCGCATTCTGGAAGCCGCGGACAACGCACAGAAGATTGCGGTGTTCACCTCCGGCGGCACCATCACCGCCCTGCTCCACCTGATAACCCGAATGCCGGCGGCCCAGGCCTTCGAACTGAACTGGCAAATTGTTAACACCTCGCTCAACCAGCTGAAATTCCGTGGTCGCGAGGTGGCACTGGCTTCCTTCAACAGTCATACCCACTTGCAACTGTTGAAGGCGCCGCAGCTCATCACGTTCCGATGAACTGCGGCCAACCGTGACCCCAAGGTCACTGGACTCTACCCTAAAGGATCGAAACCATGACTGACGTAGCCAAAGCTGTAGAAGCAATGAAAGCCAAATTCAACCCAGCCGCTGCTGACGGCCTGGACCTGGTGTTCGGTTTCCGTATCGACGACACCCAGAATTTCTCGCTGGTGGTCAAGAACAACACCTGCGAACTGCTGGAAGGCGAAAACCCTGACGCCCAAGTGACCCTGGTCACCGACGGCGAAACCATGGAAGGCATCGTCAGCGGCGACACCGACGGCATGCAGGCCTTCATGAGCGGCAAGCTGCGCACCGAAGGCGACATGATGCTGGCCATGAAACTGAGCGAGCTGTTCCCGGCCTGATAAGCCCGCGCTCAAAAAAATCCCGCCTTTCGGCGGGATTTTTCGTTCAGCCAGCCTCCCGGTCAGCGGGTGTTGGCGTCATCCATTTCTTCGAACGTGTCCATGTACGCAGGGTCATTACCATCGTTTTCACGAATCACACGCCCATCATACTCGGCGGTGATTTCACCGGTATTGACGTCAAGCCCAACCACGATCACCAGCTTGTATTTGCCCACTTGCAAGTACATGTCATAGAGGTCCCGGGGTTCATCGGGCAGCATAAAAAAGCTGTAGCTGTAACGTACGCGCTTGGTTAACACGGGCCACTGTGCTTCAAACGCGCGGGGATCGAAGGATGGGAGCACATCGCCGATTCCACGCAGCGCGGCCTCGACCAGTTGGTCATTGTCCTTGGCTTTGAAGACCACCGGATGAGTGCGAGTCATCGTCCGCATCGGGTTGGGAACAATATCCGTTTCAAGGCGGTACATGCCGCTGCTGAACCATTTTGTCGCATCGAAGGTGTCGTCACCTTTCTCGCAATCGCGGCAATGCATCATCAGCGGCGTCGCAGCGCTTTCCCGGGGATACAGTGAAGTGATCAACACTGCGCAGGTGATCAGCAGTGCCCCCAATAGGCCTGCACTGCCAACCCGCGCGATAACATTCGCCATCGTCTACATCCTTGTCTGAAGGGGTGGCGAATTTACCTGATTCAGACCTTTCGGTGGCAGGATTTTTTTGCCTGCCATTTCGCAAGCCATGAAGTTTCAAAGTGGGAGCTGGCTTGCCTGCGATGGCGTCGGCACTGCCTGCATCAATGCTATCGGCTCCACCGCTATCGCAGGCAAGCCAGCTCCCACAGAAAAGCAGATCCGTGGCGCAGCCTAGATTTTCGGCTGCAGCAACAACGCCACCAACGCACTCCACCCCGTCTGGTGCGACGCCCCCAACCCACGCCCGGTTTCGCCATGGAAATACTCATGGAACAACACCAGGTCGCGACTGGCCGGGTCTGCTTCCAATTGCGCATAGCCCGCCATCGACGGGCGCAGGCCATCTTCATCGCGCAAAAACAATCGCGTGAGACGTTGGCTGAGGCTGTCGGCCACTTCTTCAAGGGACGCCAGATAACCGCTGCCCGTCGGGTACTCCACCGAGAAGTTATCCGCGTAGTAGCGGTGAAATTCGCGCAGCGATTCGATCAGCATGTAGTTCACCGGCATCCACAGCGGCCCGCGCCAGTTGGAGTTGCCGCCGTACAGGCGCGAATCGGATTCGCCAGGCTGGTAGCGCGCGCACAAGGTGTCGCCATTCATCTTCAGCCCCAGCGGCTGCTCGGCGAAGGCCTTGGACAAGGAGCGCACACCAAACGCCGAGAGAAACTCGTTGTCATCGAGCATGCGCCGCAGCAAGTCCTTGGTGCGCTCGCCCCGCAACAAAGCCAGCAACAGGCGATTGCCCTGCCCCGGTTCGTTCCAGCGCGACACCAGCTTGGCCAGGTCCGGACGATGGTGCATGAAGCCCAGCAGGCGCTCGCGCAGACCTTCAAGGCCCTCATGCTCGCGCTGCTCCAGCACCAGCACCGCGAACAACGGCATCAGGCCGACAATCGAACGCAGGCGCACCGGCTCGCTCTGGCCATCGGGACGGTGCAGCACGTCGTAGAAAAACCGGTCCTGCTCGTCCCACAACCCTTCGGCGCTGTCATCGACCCGGTTGATCGCGCCGGCGATATAGAGGAAATGCTCGAAGAACTTCACCGCGATATCGACATAGACGACGTTGCGCTTGGCCAGCTCCAGCCCGATGCGCATCAGGTCCAGTGCATACGCCGCGACCCACGCCGTGCCGTCGGCCTGGTCCAGTTGATAGCCCGGCGGCAACGCGGCCGAGCGGTCGAACAAGGCGATATTGTCCAGGCCGAGGAAACCGCCCTGGAACAGGTTGCGCCCCTCGGCGTCCTTGCGGTTGACCCACCAGGAAAAATTCAGCAGCAGCTTGTGGAAAATTCGCTCGAGGAAATCCATATCGCCGACGCCGGTCAGCGCCTTGTCCTGCTGATACACACGCCAACTGGCCCAGGCATGCACCGGCGGGTTGGCATCATCGAACCGCCACTCATAGGCCGGCAGCTGGCCGTTGGGGTGCATGAACCGGTCTTTGACCAGCAGCAGCAACTGTTGCTTGGCATACCCGGGATCAATCAGCGCAAAGGCCACGGCCTGGAAGCCCTGGTCCCAGGAGGCGTACCACGGGTACTCCCAGGTGTCGGGCATGGAGAGGATGTCGAAGTTGGACAGGTGCCGCCAATGGGTATTGCGAAAATGCAGGCGTTCGGGCGGCGGCGCAGGCTGGGCCGGGTCTCCGTCGAGCCACTGGTTCACATCAAAGTAGTACAGCTGCTTGGACCACAGTAATCCGGCCAGCGCCTGGCGCTGCACATTGCGCGCGTCGTCATCGGCGATGCCGTGCTGCAAGGCGGCGTAGAACTCATCCGCCTCCAGGCGGCGCAAGTCGAACAGCTTGCGCGCATTGACCTCGGGCGCGTCCGTCGGGGCAAAACGCAGGTACAGGGTTTTATGCTCAAGGCCTGCGAGTTCGAGGCTAAACCGCGCGGCGACCTTGGTGCCGGCGTCGCGGCGAATCGCCGTGGCAACGCCGTCCACCACGTAATCGTTGATGCCATCCTTGAACGGCCCCGGCGTCGGTTGTCCGTCGAGCTTGGGAAAGTTGGTCTGGTTTTCGCAGAACAGCCATTCCACCCCCTCCTGGCCCCAGGCGCTGAGATGGCGATCGTCGAGTTCGTGATGCCGGGCCAGCACCCGATCAGTGTCCAGCGTCAACGCTGGCTTGGGCGCGTCGAAGGTCCAGCTCCAGTCATTGCGCGCCCACAGTTGCGGCAATACCTGCAAGCGGGTTGGCTGTTCGGAGCGGTTGTGGACGGTGACGCGCATGAAGATGTCGTCGGGCGCGTGCTTGGCGTATTCGACACTGATGTCGCAGTAACGGTTGTCTTCGAACACGCCGGTATCGAGGATTTCATACTCGGCATCGTCCAACCCGCGGCGCCCGTTCTCGGTGGTCAGGTCAGCGTAGGGAAAGGCTGCGTGCGGGTATTTGTAGAGCATGCGCATGTAGGCATGGCTCGGTACGCCATCGACGAAAAAGTACAGTTCCTTGACGTCTTCACCGTGGTTGCCTTCGGCGTTATTCAGGCCGAACAGGCGTTCCTTGAGGATCGTGTCGCGCTCGTTCCACAAGGCCAGGCCCAGGCACCAGCGTTGCGCCTTGTCACTGAAGCCGGCAAGCCCATCTTCGCCCCAGCGGTAGGCGCGGCTGCGTGCATGTTCATGGGGGAAATAGGTCCAGGCATCGCCATCGGCGCTGTAGTCTTCGCGCACCGTGCCCCATTGGCGTTCGCTCAGATAGGGGCCCCACTCGCGCCAACGTTCGGCATCCGGCGTCGCCAGGCGTTGGCCTTCAATCGTGTCCAGTATTCGGGTGTTGGGTGTGGCCGTCATTGGGTCCTCCATCGCCTACCAGGTGAGGAGCAGTGTAGAACCCAATGACGCCCGGGTGCACATGAAGACTTAGAAGATCGCGTACGTGTAGTTGAAGATCAGGCGTGTCTGGTCCTGGTCGGCGGTGCCGGTGTTTTTGCCGTGGTAGGTACCGGTACGGAAGGTGGTACCGAAGCCTTTCAGAGGACCGGCCTGCACAACGTAGTCCAGGCGGAAGTCGGTTTCGTTTTCTTTCTGGTCCGGACCACCGGCCACTTTCGACTTGATGTCCGAGCCGTCCAGGTACGCCACGGACGCCTTCAGGCCCGGTACATAAGCCTTGAAGTCATACGAGTACTGACCGAAGTTGACCTGCTCGCCGGCACGGGAGAACTGGCCGACCACGGCGTCGGTGAACAGGTAGAAGTCGCTGCCGCCGGCGCCTTGCGCGTGCGGGTCGGCGATGCTGCCCTGGTTGACCCAGACAAAACCGCCGTCGTCACCCACACCAATGTGGCCCAGCATCAGGCTGCTGCCGCCCAACTGGTAGGTGAAGGCGGCACTGTAGGTTTTGTTGTCGACTTCGTTGGCATGCTTGGCGTAACCGCCGTTGTTGTTGAACTGGTAGCCGCTCTCGCCGTTCTTGCCGTCGCTGGTGCTGTCGAAGTAGCGCAGGTCAGTCTTGAACGACTGGTCATTGCCCAGCGGCAGCACGTGGACCAGGCCGAAGTAGTTCTGTTTGTAGAAGTCTTGCAGTTGGGCGTAGTAGTACTGCAACGTCAGGTTTTTCGCGACGACGTTGTCGGAAGAACCAAACGGCTTGTAGTCCAATCCACCGAACTTGAAGCTGTCGCTGTCGCGCTGGCCACCGGCAACGCTCAAGCCTGTGGAGTTGCTGGAGGCACGGCCTTCGGCGCGGTTCAATTCACCACCGGTGAACGTCACGTTGGGAATGTCGCTGGAGGTGAGGATGCCGCCATCAAAGGTCTGCGGTGCCACGCGGCTGTCGTTGGAGACCAGGATCGGCAACACCGGCGCCAAGCCACCCCCGACGTGCAACTCGGTCTGGGAAATGCGGAACTTCACGTTACCCGCCGCACGACCAAAGGAATCGGCCGGCTCAGTGCCGTTGTTCTTGGTCGGGAAGAAACTGTTGCCGTTACCCGACAGGCCAGGGCCCGCGGTGTGGCCATCGCCGCCGTCCAGGCGCAGCGCGCCAAAGGCCATGACGTCGAAACCGACACCCAGGGTGCCTTGGGTGTAGCCGGATTTATAGTCGAAGCGCAGCAATGTCGCGGCTTCGCGCAGATCGTTGTTGGTCCCCGAGCGGTTATCCGCGCTGTAGTACATGGTCCGCGAACTGACAGCGGCGTGGCTGTCTTCGAGAAAGCCGCTGTGACCGTTGCCCGTGCCCAGCGAACCGAGCCCGAAATCATCAGCCAATGCGTGTTGTGCAAGAACGGCGGCGGTGATGGATAACGCCAGTGTAGAAATTTTCATTAACGACGGCCCCTAAACATATTTTTATGTGTGCGATGTGCGAAACGACGTTTTCATCCTTGCAAACGTGACGATTCTTTCATGGCGGATGGGGCTGACTCCGTGAAGAATTAGTTAGGAAAGGCTCGGAAAAATGAAATTTCCAGCCGGCCGTTTTTTGTCATATTCGCGTCATCTCATTCATTTGCAGAATGAAGTCCAGAGGAATCTTCGTTTGCAACCTCACCTGCAGCTCAACAAAATCCAGCGAACGGTCACCTTCATCGGCAAAGCCATCAGGAATTTTTCTATGCACACCAGCGCACATGTCAGCCCCGACGAGATCCGCAAGGGCTTTTCCAAGGCCATGTCCGATATGTACCGAGATGAAGTTCCGCTGTATGGGGCGCTGATGGAGCTGGTGGCCGAGACCAATACCCGCGTATTCGAGCGCGAACCGGCCCTGGCGCAACAGCTGCAGCGCACCGGCGAAATCCAGCGCCTGGACCAGGAGCGTCACGGCGCCATCCGCCTGGGCACTGCTGCAGAGCTGGCGACCATCAGCCGCCTGTTTGCGGTGATGGGCATGCAACCGGTGGGCTACTACGACCTGACGCCCGCCGGCGTGCCGGTGCATTCCACGGCGTTTCGCGCGGTACATGAAAGCGCGCTGCAAACCAGCCCGTTTCGCGTGTTCACCTCGCTGCTGCGCCTGGAGCTGATCGAAAGTCCTGAGCTGCGCGCCTTCGCCGAAACGGCCCTGGCCAAGCGGGCGATCTTTACCCCCGGCGCCCTCGCACTGATCGAACAAGCGGAGCAGGACGGCGGCCTCGACGCCAACGATGCGGAGGCCTTCATCCGCCAGGCCCTGGAGACCTTTCGCTGGCACCACACCGCCACCGTCACCGCCGCGCAGTACCAGCAACTCAGCGACCAGCACCGCCTGATCGCCGACGTGGTGGCCTTCAAGGGCCCGCACATCAACCACCTGACTCCGCGTACGCTGGATATCGATCAGGTGCAGGCCGCCATGCCCGGCAAGGGCATCACCCCCAAGGCCGTGATCGAAGGCCCACCCCGCCGCCGTTGCCCGATCCTGCTGCGCCAGACCAGCTTCAAGGCCCTCGACGAACCCATCGCCTTCACCGACGCCCAAGGCAGCCACAGCGCGCGCTTCGGTGAAATCGAACAACGCGGCGTCGCCCTCACCCCCAAGGGCCGTGCGCTGTACGACCAACTGCTGAACGCCGCCCGCGACGAACTCGGCGCTTTCCCCAATGAGGGCAACGCCGCACGCTATATGCAATTGATGGAGCAACACTTCCAGGCCTTCCCGGATGACCACGCGCAGATGCGCGAACACGACCTGGCGTACTTCCGCTACTTCGCCACGGACAAGGGCCTGGCGGCACGCGGCCAAGCCGATCAGCCGCGTACGCTGCCAGCGCTGATCGCGGCCGGTCATGTGGACGTGGAACCGTTGGTGTATGAGGATTTCCTGCCAGTGAGTGCGGCGGGGATATTTCAGTCAAACCTGGGGGACGCGGCGCAGAGCCACTACGCAGCCAATTCGAACAAGGCCGAGTTCGAGAAGGCGCTGGGGCGCCAGACAATCGATGAATTGCAGCTGTACGGCGAAACGCAGCAGCGCTCTATCGATGACTGCACCCGCGCGCTGCTGGGGTAAAAAGACCGAGTGCCCACCCGGCTCACCAGCGCCATCCTGGCGCCGCAACAGTCCCCAGAGCCGGGTGGGCGGTCGGCATCATAAGCAGCGAAGTGGAAGATGTCCCTCAGACAATTCTGAACAAAAATTACCGTTTCGTTGCAAGCGCACGGCTTATCCCAGCCGCCCCACGATCTCATCTTTGACCAACAAGCGTTTCTTCTTCAGCTTCTCCACGTCCTCATCGCTGGCACTGGCAGACTCCGCCTTCAGCACCGCGGCGTCGGCTGCGTCGTATTGACTGAACAGCGAGTCCAGGCGTTTGTCGCTGGCCCTGCGTTCGTGAACGACTTCCTTGGTAAAACCCAAGTCCTGGTATAGGTCGTGTTTCACTGGCATGGCGTACCTCCGCAAGTTGATCAATGGCTACAGCCTTGAAACTAGCCCATTCCAAGGGGTCTTGTCATGTCCGGGGTCAAACCATCCCCGTTCGTCGCAACGCCGGCGATGCGATCAAACCTTTGCCGTGCCCTGCCCTCCACTGTAGATCGCACCCTGAGGGAGACCGGTTTCATGACTCACGCTGCCACTGCTGTCGACACCCAATGCATCAATACTATTCGCACCCTGGCCATGGACGCTGTGCAGAAGGCCAATTCCGGCCATCCGGGGACGCCCATGGGCCTGGCGCCGGTGGGGTATACGTTGTGGAGCCGCTTCCTGCGCTACCACCCGGACCATCCCGACTGGCCCAACCGCGACCGCTTCGTGCTGTCGGTGGGGCATGCGTCGATGCTGCTGTATTCGCTGTTGCACCTGGCCGGCGTGGTCGAGATCGATGCGCATGGCAAGCGCTCGGGGCAACCGGCGATCAGCCTGGACGACATCAAGCAGTTCCGGCAAATGAGCTCCAAGACCCCGGGCCATCCCGAGTACCGCATGACCACCGGCGTGGAAACCACCACCGGCCCCCTCGGCCAGGGCTGCGCCAACAGTGTCGGCATGGCCATGGCCGAACGCTGGCTGGGCCAACGCTTCAACCGCGATGGCAAGGTGCTGTTCGACTACAACGTCTACACCCTGTGCGGTGACGGCGACATGATGGAAGGCATCAGCAGCGAAGCCGCCTCGATGGCCGGGCACTTGAAGCTGGATAACCTGTGCTGGATCTACGACAACAACACCATCAGCATCGAAGGCCATACCGAACTGGCCTTCAGCGAAGACGTGATCAAGCGCTTCCAGGCCTATGGCTGGCACACCTTGCACGTGACCGACGCAAATGACTTGCCGGCCCTGAGCACCGCCCTGGAGACCTTCAAGGCCAACACCGGCGCACCGACCCTGATCGTGGTCGACAGCGTGATCGGCTACGGCTCGCCCCACAAGCACAACACTGCCGCCGCGCATGGCGAGCCGTTGGGCGACGAGGAAATCCGCCTGACCAAGGCCGCGTACGGCTGGCCGCAGGATTCCAGTTTCCTGGTGCCCGATGAAGCGCGCACAGTGCTGCGTGATGCGCTGCTGGAGCGCAGCCGGCCACTGTATGACGCCTGGAAGCAGCACCTGACGCACCTGGAGCAATATGAACCGGAGCTGGCCGATGAACTGCAGCGCATGCGCGCCGGTGAAATGCCCGAGCATTGGCAGGACGGCTTGCCCAGCTTCGACACCGACGCCAAGGGAGTGGCCAGCCGCGCCGCCGGTGGCGAAGTGCTGAACGCGTTTGCCCAGCAGATTCCGTGGTTGCTCGGCGGTTCGGCGGACTTGTCGCCCTCGACCAAGACCAACCTCACCTTCGACGGTGCCGGACGTTTCAGCGCCGACGACTACAGCGGGCGCAACCTGCATTTCGGCATCCGCGAGCATGCGATGGGCGCGATTGCCAATGGCATGGCGCTGTCTTACCTGCGGCCGTACACCTCGACGTTCCTGGTGTTCAGCGACTACATGAAACCGCCGATCCGCCTGGCGGCGATCATGGAGCTTCCGGTGGTGTTCGTGTTCACCCACGACTCGATTGGCGTCGGCGAGGATGGGCCGACGCACCAGCCCATCGAGCATTTGACCCAACTGCGCGCCACACCGGGGTTGCTCACCCTGCGCCCAGGCGACGCAAATGAAACCCTCGAACTGTGGAAAGTCGCCCTGGCACAAACCCATCGTCCGAGTTGCGTGGTGTTGTCGCGCCAGCCGTTGCCGACGCTGGATCGGTCAAAGTACGCACCCGCCTCCGGAGCGGCCAAGGGCGCGTATGTGCTGGCCGGGGCTGAGCAGCCTAAAGTCCTGCTGTTGGCGACGGGCAGCGAAGTCAGCCTGGCGGTGGCGGCCTATGAGCAGCTCAAGGCTGAGGGGGTCGCCGCGCAAGTGGTCTCGATGCCGAGCTGGGAACTGTTTGAAGAGCAGGACCAGGCCTACCGCGACAGTGTATTGCCGCCCGCCGTGAAAGCACGCGTGGTGGTCGAACAGGCAGGCCCGCTGGGCTGGGACCGCTACGTCGGCCAGACCGGCGCCAAGGTGGTGATGAACAGCTTCGGCGCGTCGGCGCCGTTGGCGAAGCTGCAGGAGAAGTTCGGCTTTACCGTCGAGAATGTGGTGAAGCAGGCCAAGCAACAGATCCAGCAAGCCTGACACGGAAGGCGCCCGGCTTGCCGGGCGCATACAGGGGGTCAGAGCTCCTTGACGAGGAAGGCGGCGGTGCGGCTTTTCTTGCTTTTCGCGACCTTCTGCGGCGTGCCGCTGGCAACCACCTTGCCGCCCAAATCCCCGGCCCCGGGCCCGATATCAATCACCCAGTCACTCTGGGCCACCACGCGCATTTCATGCTCCACCACGACCACCGTATGCCCCGCGTCCACCAGATGGTTCAACTGGCTGAGCAGGCGGTCGACATCCCGTGGGTGCAAGCCCGTTGTCGGTTCATCCAGCACATATAACGTGGCGCCGCGCGCATTGCGTTGCAGCTCGGTGGCAAGCTTGATGCGCTGCGCTTCACCCCCCGACAGCTCGGTCGCCGGCTGGCCCAGGCGCAGGTAGCCCAGGCCGATATCGCGCAGTACTTGCAATGAGCGCAGTACGCCAGGCTCCTCGGCAAATACCTCTACCGCCTGTTCCACCGTGAGCCCCAGCACCTGGGCGATGCTCAGGCCTTGCCATTCGATCGCCAGGGTCTCGGGGTTGTAGCGCGCGCCGTGGCAGGTCGGGCATGGCGCGTACACGCTGGGCATGAACAGCAATTCAACGCTGACAAAACCCTCGCCTTCGCAGTTCGGGCAACGGCCCTTGGCGACATTGAAGGAGAACTGCCCGGCATCGTAATGGCGTTTCTTCGCCGCCGGAGTGGCCGCGAACAGTTTGCGCACGTGGTCGAACAATCCGGTGTAGGTCGCCAGGTTGGAACGCGGCGTGCGGCCGATGGGTTTCTGATCGACCTGCACCAGGCGGCGGATCTGCTCCAGCCCGGCACTGATGCGCCCGCCGCTGGTTTGCGGTGCATCGTCTTCCAGGCTGGGTTCCTCGTCGGTTTCCACCCGGCTGCCGAGGCCGCCACTCACCAGCTCCAGCAACGCCTGGCTGACCAGGCTGGATTTGCCCGAGCCGGAGATGCCCGTCACCGCCGTGAAGCAGCCCAACGGAAACTCCACCGCCAGGTCCTTGAGGTTATTGCGCGTCACGCCTTCCAGCTGCAACCAGCCGCCGGGCTGGCGTTGCGCTGCGCTCGACGGGCGCCGTGCGGCGAACAGGTAGTCACGGGTCTGCGAGGCTTCGACCTTGGCCAAACCCGCCGGTGGCCCGCTGTACAGCACATGACCGCCATGCTCGCCGGCCGCCGGGCCGACGTCGATCAGCCAGTCGGCGCGGCGCATGGTTTCCAGGTCGTGTTCCACCACAAACAGCGAATTCCCCGCCGCCTTCAAGCGATCCAGCGCAGTGAACAGTGCTTCGCCATCCGCCGGGTGCAAGCCCGCCGAGGGCTCGTCCAGCACATAGATCACACCGAACAACTGCGAGCCCAATTGCGTGGCCAGGCGCAGGCGCTGCAACTCGCCGGACGACAACGTCGGCGTGCTGCGCTCCAGGGACAGATAACCCAGCCCCAAGTCGGTCAACGTGCTCACGCGTTCGAGCAGATCCTGGGCAATGCGCTGGGCGGCCAGGCGCTTTTCCACCGACAGCTTCATCGTGTCCTGCCCCGCCGCTACCGGGCGCAGCACTTCGGCCAGTTGGGTCAGCGAACGTTGCGACAATTCACCGATATCCAGCCCGGCAAACTTCACCGACAGCGCGGCCTTGGTCAGGCGCTTGCCCTCGCACAGCGGGCAGGCGCTGCCCTGCATGAATTGCGACACGCGTTTTTTCATCAGCGCGCTTTGGGTGTGGGTGAAAGTGTGCAGGATATAGCGCCGCGCGCCACTGAACGTGCCCTGGTAACTCGGCTCCAGTTTGCGTTTCAACGCCTCGCGGGTCTGCTGTGGGGTGAAGCCGGCGTACACCGGCACGGTCGGGGTTTCTTCGGTAAAGAGGATCCAGTCGCGCTGCTTTTTCGGCAGGTCGCGCCATGGAATGTCGACGTCATAGCCGAGGGTCACCAGGATGTCGCGCAGGTTCTGGCCCTGCCACGCCAGCGGCCAGGACGCCACGGCGCGCTGGCGGATGGTCAACGAAGGGTCCGGCACCATCAGCGCCTCGGTTACCTCGTACACCCGGCCCAGGCCATGGCATTGCGGGCACGCGCCCTGCGGCAGATTGGGTGAGAAATCCTCGGCATACAGCATCGCCTGGCCCGCCGGATAGCTGCCGGCGCGCGAGTACAGCATGCGGATCAGGCTCGACAAAGTCGTGACGCTGCCCACCGAGGACCGCGCGCTCGGCGTGCCGCGCTGCTGTTGCAGGGCCACGGCCGGAGGCAGGCCTTCGATGGAGTCCACATCCGGCACGCCGACCTGATCGATCAGGCGTCGCGCATACGGCGCCACCGATTCGAAATAACGCCGCTGGGCCTCGGCATACACCGTGGAAAACGCCAGCGACGACTTGCCCGATCCGGACACGCCGGTGAACACCACCAAGGCATCGCGCGGGATATCCACATCGACGTTCTGCAGGTTGTGTTCGCGGGCGCCGCGCACCCGGACGAAGCCTGGTCGCTGGGCAGTGAGGGCGGGGATGTCGCGCTGTGAAGTCATGGTCAACCTTATCGAGCGGTGAGCACGCTGCGCACCCGTTGCGCCAGGGCTTCGGGGCTGTAGGGCTTGCTCAGCAGATGAATGTCGGGGCTCAGCAGGTGATTCCCGGAAAGAATGTCGCGGGTGTGGCCGGAGGTGAACAGCACCGCGATCGGTGGCTCCTGGGCGCGGGCCCAGTTGGCCAGGTCGGTGCTCTTGACCCGGCCGGGCATCACGACATCGGTGAAGATCAGCTCGGGCAGCACGCCGGACTGCAGCAGGTGCATCGCCTGGTCGCCGTCTTCGGCGGTGAGCACGGTGTAGCCCGCCTGCTCGAGCAGCTCGACGACCGTCACGCGCACGTCTTCGTTGTCTTCGACCACCAGCACCGTCTCATGCCCGTTGGCCGGCAGCGCCGGTTCGGCGTGGGTGTCCTGGCTCTCTTCACCCAGGTTGCGCGGAAAATACATCTGCACCACGGTGCCCTTGCCCTCTTCGCTCCACACGTCGACATGCCCGCCGCTCTGGCGCACGAAGCCGAACACCATGCTCAAGCCAAGGCCGGTGCCGTGGCCACTGCGCTTGGTGGTGAAGAACGGTTCGAACACCCGCGCCAGGATCGCCGGCGGCATGCCCACGCCGATATCCGTGACCGCCAGGCGCACATACTCACCCGGCTTGATGCTTTTACCCACGCACTCGGCAGGGTTGAGAATGATATTTTCGCCGGTGATGCGAATCACGCCCTCGCCCTGCATGGCATCACGGGCATTGATCGCCAGGTTGAGCAGCGCGTTTTCCAACTGGTTGCGGTCGACATTGATGCACCAGGAATCCTGGGGCAATTGCACGTCGATATGGATGGTTTCGCCCAGCGCGCGCTGCAGCAGCTCGCCCAGGCCTGCGTAGATGCGCTGCGGGTTGTACACCGCCGGCGACAACGGTTGGCGCCGTGCGAAGGCGAGCAGTTGCGAGGACAGCTTGGCGCCCCGCTCCACCGCCGCAATGGCCGCCGTGACGCGGCGCTGTACCTGGGGATTGTCCGGCTCATGACGGGCCAGCAGGTGCAGGTTGCCGGCGATCACTTGCAAAAGGTTGTTGAAGTCGTGGGCGACGCCGCCGGTCAGCCCGCCGATGGCCTCAAGCTTTTGCGCTTGGCGCAGTTGCTCTTCGGCGGCGGAACGCGCCTGCACTTCGGCGGCGACGCGTTGCTCCAGGTTATGCGTGAGTTCCTGGCGCACTCGTTCGGATTTCACGTGCTCGGTGGTCTCGTTCACGATCACCAGGACCCCGGCAGGTTGCTGGTGGTCATCGGCGATGGGGCTGTAGGTCAGGTCCATCCAGACCTCTTCCGGCACGCCGTTACGCAGCAACTCCAACGGAAAATTGCGGTAGGACAAGGTGCCGCCCGCCAGGCACGTATCCAGCACATGCCGGTTGAAATCGGCGACCTCAGGCCAGCCCAGCTCCACCGCCGTGCCCAGCAGGTAGGGATGCCGGCCGCCGGCAAACACCGAATAGCTGTCGTTGTAAATCATGTAGCCCGCCTGCCCCCACAGCATCACCATCGGCATGGGCGAGGCCAGCAGCATCTGCACGCTGCTGCTCAGGCTGCAGGGCCATTTCTCAATCGGCCCAAGCTCGGTCGAAGACCAGTCGAAGGCGCGGATCCGCTGGGCCATTTCACCGCCCCAACCTTCACAACCGTGGGTATTGGATAAAAACTGCATGGTGGGCTCTTGGCGAACGGCTGGGTGAATGGGTGGGGCGCTAGCCGTGATAAAACCTTGGAGCCCGGCAGCCGTGAAACGTTTCATTGCATATAACGTATCCGCAGCGGCGGCGGCAACTCCCCTCAGTGAAAATCCCGACTCCGCACCGTGATCCCCTCCAGCAGCGGCGTCAGGTCGGTCAGGCGCCCGGCAATCAGGTGCCGGACCTCGCCCACCGCTTCCCAGCGCCCGTCCACCTTGAGCAGCCGCGAGCCGACCAGGGCCTGGCGCTGACGCTCGGCCAGGTCGCGCCAGACCACCACATTGAGGTTGCCGAACTCATCTTCCAGGGTGACGAACGTGACGCCGCTGGCGGTGCCAGGACGCTGGCGACCGGTGACCAGCCCGGCGATGCTGACGTTGCGCCCATGCTCCACCGCAAGCAATTCCTGCGAGCTGCGGCAGCGTCGTCTGCGCAGCTCCGCGCGCAGCAGCGCCAAGGGATGCGGGCCGAGAGTCGTGCCGACGGTGGCGTAATCGGCGTGCAGGTCCTCACCCACCGTGGGTGCAGGCAGCTCCACTTGCGCCTCGTCGGGGCTCGGCAAACCGGCGAACAACCCCAACTGTTTATGCACCCCGGCCACGTCCCAGCGCGCCTTGTGCCGGTTGCCGGCCAGGGCGCGCAAGGCCCCGGAATCCGCCAGCAAGGCCTGGGCGCGGGGATCCAGCCCGGCGCGTTCGTCCAGGTCGGCGATGTCACTGAAGGCCCGACGCTGGCGCGCCGCCTCGATGCGCCGCGCATCCTCTTCGCGAAACCCCGAGATCATGCGCAAGCCCAGGCGAATCGCCGGCTGTTCGCCGTCGCTCG
Organism: Pseudomonas aylmerensis; assembly: GCF_001702265.1. GTDB lineage: Bacteria > Pseudomonadota > Gammaproteobacteria > Pseudomonadales > Pseudomonadaceae > Aquipseudomonas > Aquipseudomonas aylmerensis. The sequence goes on along the minus strand of NZ_MAUE01000037.1, from coordinate 87,033 downwards.
GCTCCAGGCTGCAATCCCAGTCACTGGCCTGCACGTCCACCGCACGGACCTGCAGGCGATGGCGTCGCGCGTCCTGCAGGACCTGGTCCGGGCTGTAGAAACCCATCGGCCAGCTGTTGATCAGCGCGCAGGCGAAGGCCGCCGGCTCATGGCATTTGAGCCAGCAACTGGCGTAGGTCAGCAAGGCAAAACTGGCCGCATGGGACTCGGGAAAGCCATAGCTGCCAAAGCCCTTGATCTGCTCGAAAATCTGCGCGGCAAACGCCTCGCTGTAGCCATTCTTGAGCATGCCGGTACGCAGGCGCTGCTGATGCGGTTCCAGGCCGCCGTGGCGTTTCCAGGCGGCCATCGAACGGCGCAGCTGGTCGGCCTCGCCGGGGCCGTAGTCGGCGGCGACCATGGCAATCTGCATCACCTGCTCCTGGAACAACGGGATGCCCAGGGTGCGTTTGAGCACCGCTTCGAGCTGCGGCGATGGGTAGGTTTCCGGCTCTTCCTTGTTCCGCCGCCGCAGGTACGGATGCACCATGCCGCCCTGGATCGGCCCCGGCCGCACAATCGCGACTTCGATCACCAGGTCATAAAAGGTCTTTGGCTTGAGCCTTGGCAACATCGACATCTGCGCCCGCGACTCGATCTGGAACACGCCGATGGTGTCGGCCTTGCTGATCATCGCGTAGGTGGCCGGGTCTTCCTTGGGGATCGTCGCCAGGGCCAGGTCACGATTGCGATGGCGGCGCAGCAGATCGAAACAGCGGCGGATCGCGCTGAGCATGCCCAGCGCCAGGATATCCACCTTGAGCAGGCCGACGGCGTCGAGGTCGTCCTTGTCCCACTGGATGATGGTGCGCTCGGCCATGGCGGCGTTTTCCACCGGTACCAGGGTGTCCAGCGGGTACTCGGAAATCACGAAGCCGCCAGGGTGCTGGGACAAGTGCCGGGGGAAGCCGATCAGTTGCTGCGTGAGGGTGAGCACGCGGCGCAGGATCGGGCTGTGCGGGTCGAAACCACCTTCGCGCAGGCGTTCCAGTGGCGGTGCATCATCGCTCCAGCGCCCGCAGCATTCGGCCAGGGCGTTGATCTGGTCCGGCGGCAAGCCCAGGGCCTTGGCCACATCGCGCACCGCGCCGGCCGCGTGGTAACTGCTGACCACCGCCGTCAGCGCCGCGCGGGTGCGGCCGTAGCGCTGGAACACGTACTGCAGCACTTCTTCGCGGCGTTCGTGTTCGAAGTCGACGTCGATGTCCGGCGGCTCGTTGCGCTCCTTGGACAGGAAACGCTCGAACAGCATGTCGGTCAGGCTCGGGTCGATCTCGGTGATGCCCAGGGCAAAACACACCGCCGAGTTGGCCGCCGAGCCCCGGCCCTGGCACAGGATCGAACGGCTGCGGGCGAAGCGCACGATGTCGTGCACCGTGAGGAAGTAACTTTCGTAGCCCAGGTCGCTGATCAATTGCAGCTCGTGATTGATCTGCTGCAAGGTCTTGGCGTCCACCCCGTGCGGCCAGCGCTGGGCGATGCCTTCTTCGGTCACGCTGCGCAACCAGGACCTGGCGTCATGGCCCTCAGGCACCAGCTCGCGCGGGTAGTGATAGCGCAGCTGGCTCAAATCAAAGGTGCAGCGGCGCGCGATGTTCAGGGTTTCGTCGCGCAGCGCTGGCGGATACAGCGCGGCCAGGGCACCGAGGCTGCGCAAATGCCGCTCGCCGTTGGGGTGCAGGCGCGTGCCGGCTTCGGCCACCGGCACGTGATGGCGGATGGCGGTCATGGTGTCCTGCAGGGCGCGGCGACCGCGCGCATGCATGTGCACATCGCCGCAGGCCACTGCCGGGATCTGCAGGCTGGCAGCCAGTTGCAGGCGCTGCTCCAGGTGGCGTGCATCGTCCTGGCCGCAGTGCAGGTGCACCGCCAGCCACAGGCGCCCGGCAAAGGTGCGGCGCAGCCATTGGATCGAGGCCTGGGTGTCCTGGTCGTCGGCGACCCACAGCGCCAGCAGGCCGGGCAGCGGTTGTTCGAAGTCTTCCAGCAGCAGTCGGTACTGGCCCTTTTCGGCCCGGCGCCGCGCCAGGGTAATCAGCCGGCACAGGTGCTGGTAGCCGTTGAGGTCTTCCACCAGCAACACCAGTTTCGGGCCGTTCTCGATGCGCATCTCGCTGCCGATGATCAGCGGCAACTCCACCGCCTTGGCCGCCTGCCAGGCGCGCACGATGCCCGACAAGGTGCACTCGTCGGTAATCGCCAGGGCGCTGTAGCCCTCGCGCTTGGCGCGCTCGAACAACTCCAGCGCACTGGAAGCACCGCGCTGGAAGCTGAAGTTGGACAGGCAATGCAGCTCGGCGTAACTCATGCGAACCAGCCTTGCAGCCACAACCCATCGCTTTGTCCCACGGTGCGATAGGCCCAGCCTTGCTGGCCAGCTCGGGTCTGGATCAGGTAGTAGTCGCGGCGAATATCGGCGCCATCCCACCAGCCGGACTCGATGCGTTCCGGGCCCATCAGGATGTGCACCGCCTGCTCAGCCAGCAACGTCGGTTCGTTGAGCAGCCAACCGGGGCGTTGCACCTTGCTCAAGGTCGGGCATGCGCGACTGTCAGCCGCTGCTTGCCAGGCGCACTCGGGGCGATGATCGGCGTGAAAACGCAGGCCTTGCACCGCGTCATCCCCCAGGCGCGCACGCAAGCGTTCGCGCAGTTGCTCCCACGGCAAGGTCTGCTGCGGACGGTCATCGAACAGGTCCTGGCGTTGCGGGACGAAGACCGGCAAGTCCTGGGCCACCAGGCGAAAGCCGCGCACCGGTGACGTCACTTGCACTTGCTCCAGGCGCCCACGGGCCAGCTCGAAGAGCATCGCCGGCTCGCGCTCGGCACTCAGCAGGCCGACCTTGATCACACTGTCGGGCGCCTGGGCATGTTCCAGGTGCAGGTCGAAGCGCTGCACGCCACTGTCGCGGCCGCAAAGGAAGGCGGACAGGTCGCCGGTCAAGCGGCGCAATGGAAACAGCAAGGCCTGGTGGGATTGCACGTCGAAATTCAACTCGATGCGCACATCGAACTGGTCCGGCGGCTGATAGAACGCCAGCGCCAAGGGCCGCTGCCCGCTCAACGCATCCAGGTGCTTGAGCAGGCTGGCGTCAAAGCGCCGCGCCAGGGTATGCCGGGGCAGCGCCTGCACCTGGGCCAGGCTGCGCAGGCCCATGCGCGACAAGGCAGTGGCCGCCGCAGGGTCGAAGCCGGCGCGGTCGATGGGCAGCGGCGCCAGGGCCTGCATCAAGCCCTCATCGTTGACGGCCAGGCCATCATAGATATTCGCCAGCACCCGCGCCGCCGCCGGGTTGGGCGCAGCGACGATACGGTGGCGAAAACCCAGCTCGGTCAGCTCCGTGCGCAAGCGTGCCTCGAACTGCGCCCACGGCCCGAACAGCCCCAGGCTCGACTCGATCTCGAACAGCAAGGCGCGTGGGTAATACACACTGACCTGGGAGCTGAAGCGGTAGGCCCAGGCGGCGAGGAACTGTTGCCAGCGTTCTATTTCAGCCGGGTCGTATTCGGCGCAAGTGAAGGTCTTGGCCAGCGCATGCGCGGCCGTCAGGGATTGGCCCGGGCGCAGGCCCAAGGCGCGCGCAGCGTCATTGACGGTCTGCAGCACGCGACGCTGCGGCGTGCCGGCCAGCAGCGCCAGCGGTTGATCCGGTTCGGGATACAGGCGCTGCACCCCGTCCAGCGCCAATTGCGGGAAGACAATACACACCCAGCGCATGGCAACCTCAGTGCCCCGCCAGTGCAATCGGTGCAGGGTGGGCCAGGCCGCCCCGGCATTTGAGCACCCGCACCTGCGCCGGCCTGGCTTCGACGACCAGGCGCAAGGCGGCGGGCGAGGCGTTGACCGCCTCACTCAAGGCACGCCAGGCAAATGCCAGGGTCTGCCCGGTTTCCGCCGCCACCTGCAAGCGGCGCAGCGCGCGATCATCGGCCTTGCGCGGCCAGCACAGCACCGCGCCACAACTGCCGGAGCGCAGGCATTGCTCCACGGCCCACAGGGCATCGCGCTCCTCGGCCTGGATCACCGAGAGCTGACGCAAATCCACTCCGGCGTTCTGCCAGGCATGCGGATACGGCGTGTAGGGCGGCGCCACCAGCACAATGCGCTCGCCCGCCGCCGACAGCCGCGCCAGGGTCGGCAGCACCAGCTGCAGCTCGCCTACACCTTCCTTGGCCATGAGGATTTCGCTCAAGGCCGATTCCGGCCAGCCGCCTGTCGGCAACACCGCATCCAACGCCGCCAGCCCGGTGGGCTGCACGCTGGCCGGAGGCGCGGCAGGTCGGCCCTTCCAGACACGGCCGCCATTGAACAGCGTATCCAACGCAACCACGGCGCCCATCAGCCTTGCCTCACCAGGCCGCAAAACACCCCTTCGATGGCCAGGTCCTGATCGGGCCCGACCACGATAGGTTGATACGCAGGATTGCGCGGCAGCAAGCGCACATGCTCGCCGTGACGTTCGAAGCGCTTGATGGTGACTTCGCCGTCCAGGCGCGCCACCACAATCTGCCCATTCAAGGCCTCGGCACTGCGCCGTACGCCCACCAGGTCACCGTCGAGAATGCCATCCTCGATCATCGAGTCGCCCTGCACCCGCAACAGATAGTCCGGGGTTTTCGCGAAGGTGGCGGGGTCGAGTTGCAGCCGACTGTGCACGTCGGCATCGGCACCGATGGGCGAGCCCGCGGCGACTCGACCAAGGACCGGGATGTCCAGCCACTCGGGGCGTGCCGGCTGGTTGAGCAGGCGAATACCACGGGCCTGGTTGGGGTTGACCTCAATAAAACCGGCTTCGGTCAGGGCCAGCACGTGTTTACGCGCCACGCTGCGAGAGGCGAAACCAAACGCCTCGGCGATCTCGGCGAGGCTCGGAGACTGGCCTTGCTGCGCGATACGGTCGCGGATAAAGGTCAGGATGGCGGTACGGCGGGGAGTGAGAGTCGTCATGGAGTACATTTGTACTCCTGTGGGATTTTTCTGACAATAGCCGCCAGTCTGAAGGTGGGTTTGCCCGCGAAGGCGCCGGATCAGTCACCGTCTGCAGCGACTGACCCACCGCTTTCGCGAGCAAGCCCGCTCCCACAGTTTTGATCGCTGTTCGGGCTTGGGATTCGGGGTGCTGCACAAGCATTTGAGCGGACGGCACAACCCGGCTCCAACCTTGAAATACACCCCAAATGTGGGAGCGGGCTTGCTCGCGAAGGCGCCGGATCAGCCACCTTCTCCAGCGACTGGCCCACCGCTTTCGCGGGCAAGCCCGCTCCCACAGTTCTGATTGCTGTTCGGGCTGGGATTCGGGGTGCTGCACCGGCATTTGAGCAGGCGACACAACCCGGCTCTAACCTTGGAATACACCCCAAATGTGGGAGCGGGCTTGCTCGCGAATGCGGTAGACCAGTCACCCTCTCCAGCAACTGACCCACCGCTTTCGCGAGCAAGCCCGCTCCCACAGTTTTGATTGCTGTTTGGGCTGGGATTCGGGGTGCTGCACCAGCATTTGAGCGGACGGCACAACCCGGCTCTAACCTTGAAATACACCCCAAATGTGGGAGCGGGCTTGCTCGCGAATGCGGTAGACCAGCCACCTTCTCCAGCGACTGACCCACCGCTTTCGCGGGCAAGCCCGCTCCCACAGTTGTGATTGCTGTTCGGGCTGGGATTCGGGGTGCTGCATCCGCATTTGAGCAGGCGGCACAACCCGGCTCTAACCTTGAAATACACCCCAAATGTGGGAGCGGGCTTGCCCGCGAATGCGCCAGACCAGCCACCCTCTCCAGCAACTGACCCACCGCTTTCGCGAGCAAGCCCGCTCCCACAGTTTCAACCGAGTTCGACAGGCAACACCGAACAACTCCAAGGCCGCCATGTTACTGAAGAAGTGGAAAGCTCACCGCCTCACCAGCCCTCTTTCAACATCCGCAACTCCAAGTGCTGCAGTAACAGGATGGTCTTCCCATCCACAATCTCCCCAGCCTGTACCATCGTCAGCGCCTGTTCGAATCCCAACTCCAACACTTCGATATCCTCGCCCTCTTCTTCCAGCCCGCCGCCATCCCCCATCCGGTCACCCGGCTGATATTCGCCGATAAAGAAGTGAATCCGCTCAGTCACCGACCCGGGGCTCATGAACGCCGCATAGACCTTCTCCACCTGCCCCACGCGGTAGCCGGTCTCTTCCTCCGCTTCCAGTCGAATGCGCTCCTCGGGGCTGGCATTGTCCAGCAGCCCGGCGGCCGTCTCGATCAAGTAGCCGGGGTAATCGTTGACGAACGTCGGCATGCGGAACTGGCGAATCAGCAGCACCGTGCGCTGTTCGCGGTTGTACAGCAGGATCGTCGCGCCATTGCCCCGGTCATACACCTCACGGGTCTGGGCCTGCCAGCTGCCATCACGGCGACGCAGGTCGAAGCTGTATTTCTTCAGGATGTACCAGTTGTCCGAGAGGGTCTCTTCGGCCGTGATGCGAACGGGGCTGTTGTCCATGGTCAGGTCTTTGCTCAAGGGAGTCATCGGGTTCACGCCTGTTTGATGCGAGGCCACGCGGCGGCGACAGCTTCGGCGCTGTCCGCCTTGATCCGGGCGAGATTGCGCGGGTACTCCACGCCGGGATTTTCAGTGAAGCGCGTGGCAGTGAATTGGCCATTGCTGGCGCGCAGGATGTAGCCCGTGTCCTCGCACTGCGCGGAGGCCAGGAAGACCACGCCCGGCGTCACCCACTCCGGCTTGAGTTCGTCAGGCTCCTCGGTGACACCCCACATGCGCGTCTTGGCCACCGGCGAAATCGCGTTGACGCGGATCCCGGCCTCGGCGCCCTCATGGCTCAACGCGTTCATGATCCCCAGTTGCGCCATCTTGCCGGCGCTGTAGGCCACCAGGCCGGTCTGCTCGTACTGCGCATACATCGCGCGGTCGGACGTGGTGAGGATGATGCGCGGCGAGGCCGATCGCAGCAGGTGTGGCCACGCGTGCTTGCACAGCCACAGCGGCGCGTAGAGGTTGATGTCCATGGCGCGCTGCAGGAACGCGGCATCCAGGTCGGCAATGTTCTGGTAACCGACCCAACCGGCATTGTGGATGAGGATATCGAGCTGCCCGAACGCCTCGATGGCCGAGGCGATCAGGTGCCGGCTGCCTTCTTCGGTGGACAGGTCACCTGCGTGACCGATCACCTGCAAACCTTCGGCCTGCAAGGCCCTGGCCGCCGTCTCGACCACCGTGGCGTCGTTGCCGGCGCCGACCGGGTCGGCACCAATGTCGCTGATCACCACCCGCGCCCCGCCCAAGGCCAGCGCCCGTGCATAACTGAGCCCCAACCCGCGGGCGCCGCCGGTGACAATCGCGGTTTTGCCTGTGAAATCCATGTGCTTGCTCTCCTGTGTAGCCGCCCACCCTAACAACCGGTGCAGGGGTAATTCAATGCTGTAACACTTTGCAAGCAATCGCCGTGGACGGCTGTCGAATTAATTCCTGCCTGCGCGGGCCATCTGGTAAAACCCGTGCTTCACCTTTGTCCTGGAACCTTCATGTCTTCTCGTTTTCTGTCTCGCCTGGGCCTGCGCTGGTTTCCCCTGCTGTGCATGGCGCTGCTGATCGTCGGCCTGCCGGTGGGGTGTGCCGTGCTGCAACACAAGGAGCGCGAGCTGGTGTTTCGCATAGAGCCGGGGACTGCCAGCTGGTACAGCGGTTTGCCCAAGGCAGTGCAGGAGTTCGAACTCAAGCCCGCCAGTTTCAAGTCCGGGCAGAACATCCATGGCTGGTGGTACCCGGCGGCCAAGGCCGACGCACCGGCGATCCTCTACCTGCACGGCGTACGCTGGAACCTGACCGGGCAGCTGTTTCGCATTGAGCAGTTGCACGCCCTCGGCTACTCGGTTCTGGCCATCGACTATCGCGGGTTTGGCCAAAGCCACGGCGAGCTGCCATCGGAAACCACCGTGTACGAAGACGCCCGCATCGCGTGGGAGCGTTTCCAGGTGCTGCAACCGGACCCGAGCAAACGCCTGATCTACGGACATTCCCTGGGCGGCGCGGTAGCCATCGACCTGGCCGCCGAACTGGGCAAGCAAACGCCGTTGCCGGTGCGCGGGTTGGTAATTGAATCGACCTTCACCTCCCTGGCGGATGTGGCCACGGCGGTGGCGAATACCTCGTTGCCGGTACGCTGGCTGCTGTCGCAGAAGTTCGATTCCATCGACAAGATCGCCGCTATCCATATGCCCCTGCTGGTGGTCCACGGGCTGGCCGATCAATACGTGCCGCCGCGTTTCAGCCAGCAGTTGTTCGAAGCCGCCCAGGAACCCAAACGGCTGTTGCTGGTGCCCGGCGCCACGCACAACAACAGCATGAGCCTGGCCGGTCGCAATTATGGCCAGGCACTCGACAGCCTGATGCAAGCGAAGATGCCGCCGCAGGTTGTCACCCACTCCACAGCGCGCAACGGCGACTCATAAAAGCGCTTTTCGGCACTGGGTTCGCGCTTGCGTGTCAAGCGCAAACCCTGCCCATACTGGCCCGCGTCGAAAGTTGATCAAATATTAACCGAGGGTTAAATCACCAACCCTGCCGGGCCTTCGCAAAGTTATCCACAGAGATACCCACGGTTTTCGTGGACAACTCTTTTTATTTTTTTACGATTTTTTTGCTCAGTAAACGTTTTCGGGAAATGTACCGGGCAACAAAATCTCGCGATTCACATCGCGTATATCGTTATAGCCGCACAACGCCATCGACACGTCCAGCTCACGCGCAATGATCTGGAGTGCCTTGGTCACGCCCGCCTCGCCCATCGCGCCCAGGCCATACAGGTGCGGGCGACCGATCATGGTGCCCTTGGCGCCCAATGCCATCGCCTTGAGCACGTCCTGGCCGGAGCGAATGCCGCCGTCGAGCCACACTTCGATGCGCTCGCCTACCGCGTCGACAATCGCCGGTAACTGGCTGATGCTCGACGGCGCACCGTCCAGCTGACGGCCACCGTGATTGCTCACCACCAGTGCATCGGCACCGGAATTCGCCGCCAGGCGCGCATCCTCCACATCGAGAATGCCCTTGATGATCAGCTTGCCGCCCCAGCACTTCTTGATCCACTCCACATCGTCCCAGCTCAGGCGCGGGTCGAATTGCTGGGCGGTCCACGACGACAACGAACTCATGTCCGCCACGCCCTTCACATGCCCGACAATATTGCCGAAGCCGCGCCGCTGGGTGCCGAGCATGCCCATTACCCAGCGCGGTTTGGTCGCCATGTTGAGGATATTCGGCAGGGTCAGCTTGGGCGGCGCCGACAGTCCGTTGATCAGATCCTTGTGGCGCTGGCCGAGGATCTGCAGGTCGAGGGTCAGCACCAGCGCATCCACGCCAGCGGCCTTGGCGCGCTCGATCAATTGCTCGACAAACGCGCGATCACGCATCACATACAGTTGGAACCAGAATGGCTGGCCGACGTGTTCGGCGATATCTTCCAGCGAGCAGATGCTCATGGTCGACAAGGTGTAGCGCAGGCCAAACGCGGCGGCGGCGCGAGCGGTGAGAATCTCGCCATCGGCATGCTGCATACCGGCCAGGCCGGTGGGTGCGAGGGCGACCGGCATGGCCATGTCCTGGCCGATCATGCGGGCGCGGATCGAGCGCTCATCGATATTGCGCGCGACCCGCTGGCGGAATTTGATCCGCGCGAAATCGCTTTCATTCGCCCGGTAGGTGCTCTCAGTCCAGGAGCCGGAATCGGCGTAATCGTAGAACATCCGTGGGACACGTTTTTGCGCCAGCTTGCGTAAATCTTCGATGGTTGTAATCAACGACATCTAGGTCACCTCTCCCTGAACTGAACACAGAGAGTAACCGCCCATCGGCTGCGCAACCAGCCATTGCGTTTAGATGGGCAGGAGACTAATCTCGCACAAACCCGCAAAAAAGCGCAAAAACATGCATACCACTCATCAAGCCATTGACCTGCCTTCGTTGCGCAAACAAAAGATCCTGTTGCTGCTCGAGCGCGATGGCAAAGTCACCGCCGCCGACCTGGTGGAGCATTTCGCCGTGTCCCAGGACACCATCCGCCGCGACCTCGGCGAACTCGCGGCTGCTGGCCTTCTGCAACGCGTGCATGGCGGCGCCCTGCCCCGGCCCAAGGACACCGGCAAGGACTTCTTCACCCGGGTCGGCGAGACCAACGACGCCAAGCGTCACCTTGCCCACCGGGCCGCCAACCTGGTGGAAGACGGCCAGATCGTGTTGTTCGATTCCGGCTCCACCACACTGCAGATTGCCCAGTCGTTGCCGCGCTCGATCCGCCTGACCGTAGTCACGCCGTCGCCGATGATCGCCATCGCGCTGGCCGATCATCCCGAAGTGAAGGTGATCCTGGCCGGTGGCCAACTCAACCCGGCGACCTTGTCCACCACGGGCCAGGACGCCGTGCGCCTGATCCAGAGCGTCAAGGCCGACCTGCTGTTCACCGGCGTATGCGCACTGCATCCGCAGGTGGGTATCAGCTCGCTGCATTTTGATGAAGTGGCGGTCAAACAAGCCCTCCTCGACAGCGCCTCGCACGTGGTGGCAGTGACCATGGCCGACAAGCTCGGTGCGGTGGAGCCGTTTGTGGTGGGGCCGTGTGAGCGTATCCACACATTGATTACCGAGTGGCACGTGCCGAGCGTCGAAGCGTACCAACGGTTAGGCCTGGAAGTGCTGCAGGTGGAGGTCGAGTGAGCTGTGGCGAACAGCTTTTGGGGGTGAGCGGGTTTGCCAACAAAGATCGCTCGCCGCGAAAGCTCATAGGCGGCGAAGTGCTGAAGAGATAATCGAGCCCCCCTTGTGGTGAGCGGGCTTGCCCCGCGTTGGGCTGCGCAGCAGCCCCAAAACCTGTCACCGCGTTTTACCTGAAAGAATTGCGCTGGCTGGGTCAGGGCCGCTTCGCGCCCCAACGCGGGGCAAGCCCGCTCGCCACAAAAAGCTAGCTTTCCACAACTAATTTGCTTGCCACTAGAGCGGGCTTGCCACAATCAAACTGCTTGCCAACACAGGTCGCTCGCCGCGAAAACTCATAGGCCGCGAAGTGCTGAGGAGGTAACAATCGAGGCCCCTTGTGGTGAGCGGGCTTGCCCCGCGTTGGGCTGCGCAGCAGCCCCAAAACCTGTCACCGCGTTGTACCTGAAAGAATTGCGCTGGCTGGGTCAGGGCCGCTTCGCGCCCCAACGCGGGGCAAGCCCGCTCGCCACAAAAAGCGGGCCTTCCACAACTAATTTGCTTGCCACTAGAGCGGGCTTGCCACAATCAAACTGCTTGCCAACACAGGTCGCTCGCCGCGAAAGCTCATAGGCGGCGAAGTGCTGAGGAGGTAACAATCGAGCCCCCCTTGTGGTGAGCGGGCTACACCCGCGTTGGGCTGCGCAGCAGTCCCAAAACCTGCAACTGCGTTTTACCTGAAAGAAATGCGCTGGCTGGATCAGGGCCGCTTCGCGCCCCAACGCGGGGCAAGCCCGCTCACCACAAAAAGCCGGCTTGCCACAAAAAAGTCACCACAAAAAGGCCGCAGCACATCTGTTACAGCAGCCCCATGCTGCAATTAAAAATCAGGGTCAAAACAGCACCGCGGCTGCATCGCGCATGAAAATCTCAATGGTCTTGGGCCCCACGCCGTCAAATTCCCCCAGGCGTTTTTCGAACGCCTGGCGGTCTTTGCTGGCACTGCGCATGTGGGTGATCTTGCCAGCGTATTCGGCGTTGAGCTTGGCACTGAGGTCGAGCAGGCGCTGCGCGGTGCTCTCGTCGTAACGCACGTAATGCGCACGCCCGAGCATCGAGACCAGCTCACGCGATGTGCAGTGCTGCAACTTGCGCGGTGTGTCGCGGCCCTGCTCTTCGACGATCACCTTGTAGGCCTGTGCCGCGATGGGAGCCTGGATGCGCTTACCCATCAGGAAACTGGCGATAAACCATTTGAACAGGCTGGCGTCATCCGCAGGCTTGAGATCAATCCCCAGTTCCGACGCGGAAATTGCCTTGGCCATGTTCAGCGGCCCAGCTTGCGCTCGGCCTTGGCGGCCTGCTCGTTGATCGCATCGGTCTGACGCTCGGTGTCCTTGATCGAGGTCGGCGTGAGCACCTTGTCGACGGTTTCGGTCTTGGGGTTCGGGCGCTCCAGGGTCTCGCCCTTGGCGGCGGTGCCGGCACCTTTCTGCGCCTGTTCGGAGCTGATGGGTTCAGGGGTTTTGTCGGCGGTCTTGTGATCGGTCACGGTGTCTCTCCTGGCAGTTGAAGGCGTGCAAGAAAATCGCACGCACCTGTGCAGCAGAGGCCAACGGATTTCGATAGTTCAAGGAATTTGCCAGCCATGCCCGCTGGTGAGAAAAGCGCGAATTAATTTAAACCTTTTGCAGTCGGGCCGGCTCAACACTCAGGTAACGGCATCCCGCCATGTTCAAGGAGATCCACCATGACCACGCAACTGATCAAACAAATGGGCCTGACTTTCGTGCTGGTTGCCGGCTCGATTTCCACGGCCATGGCCGCGACGTCCAACAGCTTCGTAGAAGACGCGGCACAAGGCGGCATCACTGAAGTCGAGGCCGGCAAACTCGCCCTCGAAAAAAGCAGCTCGGCCGATGTGAAAACTTTTGCCCAGCACATGGTCACCGACCACACCAAGGCCAACCAGGAACTGGCAGCCCTGGCGAAAAAACTCGATATCGAAGTGCCGGACGATGCCGCGCTGACCGACAAGGCCAAGAAAGCCATCCTCGAGCTGCGCGATGAATCGTTCGACAAGGCCTACGCCAACAACCAGGTGGCGGCCCATGAAAAAACTGTCGAACTGTTCCAGAAAGAAGCCGCTTCCTCGGACAACGCCGAGCTGAAAGCCTTCGCCACCAAGACCCTGCCGACCCTTGAAGCCCATTTGAAAATGGCCAAGGAACTGCAAGCCAAACACGACCATTAATCTACCCCTGACCCAAGGAGACACTCGACCATGAGCGCGCAACTCAACGGCAAGCACATCCTGATCATCACCTCCAACACCGGCATCGAGCGCGACGAGCTGGTCAAGCCGCTGGAAGCGCTGCGCGGGTTCGGCGCCACCGTAACCCACGCATCCAGCAAGGGCGGCACCACCCAGACGTTTGTCGGCGATACCGAGAAAGACAAGACGGTGGAATCCGACGTGCAGCTGTCGGACGTGATCAGCAGCGAATTCGATGCACTGGTCATCCCTGGCGGCACTGTCAACGCCGACACCCTGCGCCAGGATGCAGCGGCGCTGCGGGTGATCAACGACTTCGTCAAGGCCGGCAAGACCGTGGCCGCGATCTGTCACGGCCCATGGGCGCTGATCGACGCCGGCGTGATCAAAGGCAAGACGCTGACCTCCTACAAAAGCGTGCGCATCGACCTGGAAAACGCCGGTGCCGCCGGTTGGGTGGATGCCGAGGTCAAGGAGTGCAAGGCCAATGGCTGGACCTTGATTACCTCGCGTACACCGGATGACTTGCCGGCATTCAACCAAGCCATCGCCAAGGCCCTGGCGGGTTGATAGCGATGGGCTGAAACGCAAACAGGCGCCTCTCGGCGCCTGTTTTTTTTACCTGTGAACCTTAACTTCTGCGCTGCTGCGCCATCTCTCGCTTGGGACCAAACATCGCCCAGGCTATCAGCCCCAACAGCGGCACGAAAATCAGCACTACCACCCACAGCCCCTTGGTCTCCCAGCCACCGGTGCTGCGCAATACGACGTTGATCGCCCACAATTCCAACAGCAGCAAAATCACCGCCAACGCGATCCAGATATATTCTATTTGCATGGTTCACCTCCTGAGGTCTATGCATTAGGTCAAGCATCTGGCCCGAGGGTTCCATCCGATTTGCACCCGGGCACATCGCGGGCAACCTTCTAGACTCAACCTCAGTCACCCCTCTTGCACTGAATTCCGGAGGTTCAGGATGACCGAGCATGTTATCCACTTTCACTGCCAGATCGACCAAGGCACCACCGAGCGTTTTCGCGACTGCTGCCTGGATGCGATCGACGAAGGCGCCAGTTCGCTGCTGCTGAACCTGTCGACCACCGGCGGCAGCACCAACTTCGGGTTTACCCTCTACACCTTCCTCAAGGCGCTGCCGGTGCCGCTCTGCGCGATCAACGCGGGCAATATCGAATCCATGGGCATCATCATGTTCCTGGCAGCGAACCGGCGTATCACCACACCGCATTCGCGCTTTCTGATCCATCCGATGAACTGGTACTTCAGCCAGAGTTCGGTGGACCACCAACGGCTGCGCGAGTACCTGTCGAGCCTGGATAACGACCTCGCCCGTTACGTGAAAATCTATGAACTGGAGACGTCCCAAGCCGACACCCAGCTGGATATTTTCAAGTGCCTGTCAGCCGAGGAAAAGGTCATTGCCGCGCACGAATCGCTCGCCTACGGAATTGCCCATGAGGTCAAGCAGGTGGTGTTCGCCGAAGACATCAAGCATTGGAAAGTCAGCGGCGGCTAGGGACAGCGTAATGCAACCCAAACCTTGCCCGACCATGCAAGCTGCACGACCGCCACACCTACACTCATGACATAAGCGACTGATTCATAAATGATTTATAAATAAGTTCAAGTTGGTATAACTGATGCACTACCTACCGGACGAGGCGCGCACTTCGACGCGCCCGCTTGCTATCCGTGAGGTTCCACCATGAATGCCATCGACCTTCTCAAGGCTGACCACGAACGCGTCAAGGCGTTGCTGACCCAACTGAGCGAGTCCACCGAACGCGGCGTCAAGAAGCGCACCGAACTGCTGGCCAAACTCGAGATGGAGATCAGCCTGCACACCAAGCTTGAGGAAGAGATCCTCTACCCGGCCTTCCGCAAAGCCGGCGGCAAGGAGCAAGACATCATGTACCACGAAGCCAAGGAAGAGCATCGCACGGTCGACGCCCTGGTGCTGCCCGACCTGAAGCAGACCGAGCCATCCACCACCGAGTTCTCCGGGCGCGTCAAAGTGGTCAAGGAACTGCTGGAACACCACATCGAAGAAGAGGAAACCGAGATGTTCCCCCAGGCCAGGAAGCTGCTGGGCAAGGCAGTGCTGGAAGAACTCGGCGCTGAAATGGAAGCGATGAAAGCGGCGCACAAGAAATCCATGGGCGCCAAGCCGCTCGCGGCGTGACGTCCATTCGTCGCATGGCCGCGAACTTTTTCAAACTTTGCTTTCGGTTGAGTATTCCCAATTAAGCGACACCATTGATTCACTCATTGATGAGGGATTTGAAAATGGCTACCAGCGGAAAAACCACCACGGGTGCAGGCGGCAAAGCCAAGCCCGACACGCAGAAAAAAAGCGGCGGTCAAGGTTCGGGCGGCAACTTTGCCAATGACCGCGAAAAGGCTTCTGAAGCCGGCAAAAAAGGCGGGGCGCACAGCTCCGGCGGCGGCAAGAAGTCTTGATTGAAGCAGTACTGAAGCCCGGATTTTTCGGGCTTCAGTCATGATCAGAGCAACAAGGGGATCGCGTCATGAAGACCAGAATGTCCCAAAGGATTTTGCTTATTGTCGGCCTGTCGGCCCTGCTGGCCAGTCCGGCCTTCGCCGCCTTCGGCGATGACACCGCGCCGTCACCGAATACGCTGAGCGACAGCAGCGCCGCGGGCTCCGCCCTGCCTCCGGGCACCTACCCCAGCAGCCCATCAGACAGCGACAAAAAAACCGAGACTGCTCCGAAGGAAAAAGCCTCGCCGAGCCCTGCGCCGCACAAACAGCCCAGCAGCAAGGCGACGAAAAAGAAAACCGCGCATACCGGCAGTTGACGCTTTACATCAGCGGGATGCTGTAGCTGACAATCAGGCGCGTTTCATCTTTGTCTGCGGTGTCATTCCCGCGCAGCACCGCACTGCGCCAGGTAAACCCCAAGCCCTTCAACGTGCCGTTGGGAATCACATAATCCAGGCGCAGGTCGCGTTCCCATTCGCTGTTATCGCGGCCTGCAGTACGGATATGGCTGCCGTGGATATAGGTCACGCTTGAACGCAGACCAGGAATGCCCAGGCCGGCAAAGTCATAGGCATAGCTGCCCACCGTCGCCTGCTCGCCGGCATTCACGAACTTGAGTGACTGCGAATTGGTGATCAGGTAGAGCGAGCGGCCCTGACCTTGGTTGATATGCGGGAAGTCACTTTCGCCCGTGGTTTTCTGGTAGCCAAGGCTCAACGCGTGCCCGCTCAGACCATAGGTGAACAGTGCGCTCCACAAGCGGTTGTCGACCTTGCCCGTGTTGATGCCCGGCGCGTAGTAACCCGAGCTGACATACCCTTCGCTGCGCCCCGCCGCGCTGCCATTCTTGCCATCAGCGGTGCTGTAGAAATAGCGCAGGTCGCTCTTGAACTGCCCCACTGGCAACTGCCAGTTGTGCACCAGGCCGAGGAAGTGCTGCTGGTAGAAATTCTCCAGGTTGGCGTAGTAGTACTGCAGCTGCAGCTGCTTGGTAACGCTGTAATCAACCCCGCCGTAATAGAACTGGTTGCTGGATTTCCCCTTAATCGGGTCATTGGCACCGGCAATCGACATGCCCTGGCCGTTGCTGGAATTGCGGTCGACAACCTGCTCAAGCTTGCCGGCAACCAGGTTGAAATCCTTGAAGTCCTTGGAATCCAGCTGATAGCCACGAAAGGTCTGGGGCAGCAGGCGCCCGTCTTCGGTGGTCAAAACCGGCAGCTTGGGCATCAGGCTGCCGACTTTCAATTGAGTCTGGGCGATGCGCATTTTGCCGGTGACGCCAGTCTTGCTGAAGTCATGTGAGGCCTTGCCGTCGTCCAGGGGGAAAACGCTGCCAGGAGTGTTGTCTTCACCGGCCTTGCCGGCGCGGCCCGACGCATCCAGGCGCAAGCCATACCATTGTTGCAGATCCAGGCCCAGGCCGACCACGCCCTCGGTGAAACCGGACTGGTAGTTGAACATGAAGGCCTGGCCCCACTCCTTGTCCGAGGCGCCCCTGGCATTACGGGTGTCCTGGTTGTAGTAGAAATTGCGCAAGTCGAGGCTGGCTTTGCTGTCATCGATAAAACCGGCGGCAGCCGCCTGCTGCGCCGCGCCGATGGACACGGCGAGCGCCAGGCAAGTGGTGTGCTTCATGAAGGCTCCGAGAAGTGATTGAGGCGACCCCGTCACGGCCCAACCCTGTTCTTTGTCAGTCGGGTCGGTGCCGCATTCAACGGGAGCGCGCACGGTATAGAGTTGAGCGGCACAGAAACAGCCGCCAAAACCGCCAATCACTTTTTCAGATTGCGTAACAATCCAGGACTGCCTCCGCTCGCGTCTGCCCGGCTGTTTCCCGATCAAGCCTGATCAAACTGCTCCCGCGCCTGGCGAAACGCCTCGCCGTTTTCCACCACCCAGGTCCACAGCGGAATCATGTGCACCAACAACTGCGTGCCGAGGGGCGACAGCGCGTATTCGACCCTCGGCGGCACTTCCTGAAAGTCATGGCGCAGCACCAGGCCGTCGCGTTCCAACTGGCGCAAGGTGCGGGTCAACATGCGCTGGGTGACGCCCGTCATGCGTCGACCGATCTCGGCATGGCGCAGGCGACCGGACACGCCGAGCACGTGCACGATGCCCAATGACCAGCGGTTGCCGGCGTGGCTCAACACCTCGCGCTTGAGGCCGTCATCGTCGGCGCTGAGGGCGTCGCAGGCGGCCTGCGAGCGGCGGATGATTTCGTCGTTATCCATGAGGAGCTCTCGGTATCACGCGTGTGCCTTCTTATGCGCGGCGTTTAATTCTGCAAGCATGCCACGACTTTCACTGTTGACGGAGAACCCTATGACTTCCCCTTCCATCCTGGTGCTCGGTGCCGGTGAACTGGGCATGGCCGTGCTGCGCGAACTGGTCGCCCTGGCGCCGCAGGGCACCCGCATCGCCGTGCTGTTGCGTGCGCAGTCGACTACTGCGAATGGCTTGAGTGAGCTCGGCGTCGAGCCATTGGCCGGCGACCTGCAGAACGATAGCCAGGACACGCTCGCCGCGCTGTTCGCGCCGTTCGACACGGTGATCAGTTGCATCGGATTTGCCGCAGGCCCAGGCACCCAACGCAAGTTGGCACAGGCGGCGATCCGCAGTGGGGTCAAGCGCTATGTGCCGTGGCAATTTGGCGTGGACTACGACGTGATCGGCCGTGGCAGCCCGCAGGACCTGTTCGACGAGCAACTGGACGTGCGCGATCTGCTGCGCGGCCAACAGACCACCCAGTGGCTGATCATCTCCACCGGGATGTTCACCAGCTTTCTGTTCGAGCCGTCGTTTGGCGTGGTCGACCTCGCGCAAAACACCGTGCATGCCCTGGGCGACTGGGACACAGCCGTCACCGTCACCACGCCCGAGGACATCGGCCGGCTGACGGCGCAGATCGTGCTCACTGAACCCGCCATCGCCAACCAGGTGGTGTACACCGCTGGCGACACCCTGACCTACGGGCAGTTGGCCGACACCGTCGACGCCGCCATGGGCATCCAGCTCCAGCGCGAACCCTGGTCGGTGCCGGCGCTACTGGCCGACCTCGCCAGCAGCCCCGACGACAACCTGAAGAAGTACCGCGCGGTGTTCGCCCAGGGCAACGGCGTGGCCTGGGACCCCGCCGTCACGTTCAACGCCCGGCACGGCATCGCCGTGACCGACGTCGACGCGTGGATTCGCCAGCACCTTACGGCACCGGCAACCAGCCGCTGAATTCGCCCCGCGTGTCCAGTGAGCCCCAGACAAAGTCCCCCGCCGGCACCGGCGTGCGCGGTGGCTCGACGGTCGCTCGCGGGGTGCCCTTCCACTCCAGTACGGTCGAACCTTGCCAGGCCAGGATCACACCCTGTGCCGGGCTGTCGTCGGTATTGATCCAGCGCGCTGCGGCGGCGGCCATGAAGGCTTCGATCGGCTCATCGTCGATCTGCGTGCGATACGGCGAGCCCAGCAGCCAGCGACCGATGTTCAGGTGGTAGGTCCAGTCCTGCGCTGGCTGGTTGCGGTAAGCCCAGGTCATGAAGCTGCGAAACAGGTTCAGGCCCTCGGGTGGGTCGAGCTTGAGCAGCGCCGGGCAGATGTCGAACACGCTGTGCCAATACGGCAACAGGCGCGCATCCAGGTGTACGAAACAACGGGAATTGCTCGGGTAGTCAGGCTGCACAGGTTCCGCGCGCAGGCGACGCGACGCCTTGCGCACCAGGCGGCTGGCGCCGGCAGGCAACAGGTGGTTCATGAAACGCACTCTCAGTCGTGACGATAGAACGCCCCCTGGTTGCAGGGAGCCCAAGGCACACGTCAGAAAGTCGGGGAAGCGCGGGGGTTGGCCGAGGGCCAGGAATAACGCGGTGGCGCCTTGTTCCGCCGCTCATGCGCCGGACGCGGGGTTTGCGCCAGGCCCAACAGCCAGGCGAGACCGATCAGGAACACCAGCGCAACGGTGACGGCGTTGCACACCGGGCAGGCAAAGTAGTTCGAGATGTTGCTGGAAGACGGGCTGCCCAACCCTTTGTCGGAAAGTGGCGCCTGGCTTCCGTCCACCGAACAGAACGCCCCGCCGATCCCGTTGAGTTGCTGGCCGAGCATCTGGCCATGCCCCAAACCGCACGCGAACAGGTTCATCAGCACGCAGAAGTACAGGGTCCAGACGATCAGCGGACGGGCGGGATGGCTCGATTTCATGGCGGCGACTCTACCATCAGAGCCGCACAAGGATGAAGCACGGCATGCCCCTGTGGCAGAACGTCGCAGATTACGTGCGCTTCCCAGGGTTGGTAGACTTGGCGCCCTCAAAGCCTGATGTGTAGATCCAGAGCAATGCAGGCGTTTCACAGGATGCACAGTTGATGAGTACGTTATTTACCCGCCGCAAGGTCCTGACCGGCATGGGCCTGCTGGGTCTGGGCCTGCTGGCCGGTTGTGACAACAGCCCCAGGTTGAACTTCAAGTACGGCAAGGACTTGAGCGACAAGATCATGGGCCGCACCTTCAAGCTCAAGAACACCGAGGGCGACACCGTCACCCTCAGCTCCTACCGTGGCCTGATGCCGGTGGTGTTCTTCGGCTTCACCCAGTGCCCGGCCGTGTGCCCGACCACCCTCGCCCGCGCCGCCCAGGCCAAGAAGCTGATGGGCCGCGACGGCGAGATCATGCAAGTGATCTTTATCACCCTGGACCCGGAACGCGACACCCCGGAGATTCTCGACAAGTACGTGAAAGCCTTCGACCCCAGCTTCGAAGCGCTGTATGGCACCCCGGAAGAAATCGCCGTGGCCGCCAAGGAGTTCGGGATCTTTTATGAAAAGATCCCCGCAGGCGACACCTACACGCTGTCTCACACGGCCACCAGTTTCGTGTTCGACACACGCGGCAACCTGCGCCTGGGCCTGCAGGCATCCCTTAACGCTAAAGAGTGCGCAGAAGACCTGCTCACCGTCATGGAGGTCTGCTAATGACTGCCGTTCAACACCTCAAGCGCACCCTGATCGGCCTGTCCCTGCTGGGCCTCGCAGCGCACGCCAGCGCCCAGGTACTGGTCACCGACGCATGGGTACGCGCCTCGGTGCCGGGCCAGCCGTCCAGCGGCGCGTTCATGACCCTGACCGCCGACAGCGACAGCCAGTTGCTGAGCGTGGCAACGCCTGCGGCCAAGGACGTGCAGATCCATGAAATGAGCATGAAGGATGACGTGATGCGCATGGGCCCGGTGGATTCCGTCGCCCTGCCGGCGGGCAAGGCCGTCAAGCTCGACCCGGATGGTTATCACGTGATGCTGATGGGCCTGACCAGCCAGATCAAGGAAGGCGACCAGGTGCCGCTGACCCTCACGGTGAAAAACGCCAAGGGTGAGAAACAAGCCATTGAAGTCAAGGCCACCGCACGCGGCCTGGATGGGATGGACCATAGCAAGATGCATTGATCTGTTGCCGCTGGGTTTTCTGGGCAGCAACAGGTTTTTGTGGCGAGCGGGCTTGCCCCGCGTTGGGCTGCGCAGCAGCCCTGAAACCTGACAACCCAAATCCACCTGAAGAACTGCAGTGCATGCCCGGGGCCGCTGCGCGCCCCAACGCGGGGCAAGCCCGCTCACCACAATAGCCCCCGCTCACCACAACAACCTCATTCACCACAACTGCCCCCGCTCACCACAACAATCTTATTCAACACAACAGCCCTCTCCCTACAACAACCTCATTCACCACAACAGCCCTTCCCCCAACAACCCCCTTCATTCCCCGCAAACCCTCCCAACGCCATACCTAAAACCTCAGCCTTCAACACTTACTATATATTTTCAATCTGCAAACAGACCCGATAGCCTGATCCTGCCGCCTGTGCCCTGCGCCCGGCTGGCCCCCAATTCCAAAAATAAATCGGGTACTCCTGTGAACACATCCCCCCGCGCCCTGAAAAGCCTGCTGCCTCTGGCGGTGGCCTTCGCCCTCTTCAACAGCTTCGGCGCCCAGGCGGCCAACACCGGCGAATTGCCGTGTACCACCACCGAACAATGCGCGGCCCAGGCGGCGAAAGTCGGCGCCACGCCCGACAGCTCGCAAACCGAACACAAGGCCAAGGCCGATCCGACCCAGACGCAATTCGCCTGGCTGAATCGCATCAACAAAGCCTCGATCGTGATGCTCACCGAAGAAGGCATCGTCAAGCCGGACATGGGCCAGAAGATCGCCGGCGGTGTGCGCTACGCCATTGCCAAGGCCGATCAGCCCGGCGGCACGCGCCCCAGCGACGTACTGCAACTGGAAAAGATCATGACCGACAAGATCGGTCCCGAGGCCTCGCTGATCCACTCCGGGCGCAGCCGCCAGGACATGCTCGCCACCTACCGCCTGGCCGCGTTGCGCAGCCAGGTGCTGGCCTACAGCGAGGCACTCAACGCCACGCGCCTGCGCCTGCTGAACATTGCCGACAAGAACGTCGACACCCTGGTGCCCGCCTACACCAACGGCGTGCAGGCCATGCCGATCAGCTATGCCCACTACCTGCTGGCCTTCGAAGCCGCGTTTGACCGCGATGGCCAGCGCATCCGCGAACTGTACACACGCTTGAACAAGAGTCCGATGGGCACCGCGGTGTTGGCAAACTCGGCCTACCCGCTGAACCGCGAGCGCCTGGCTGAGTTGCTGGGGTTTGATGGCGTGCGCGAGAACTCGCTGGATTCGAGCCAGGTGTCGACCTACGACATCCCGATCGAAGCAGCCAACCTGGCGTCGTCCTCGGCGATTCGTGTCGGCGCCATGATCGGCGACATCCACACCCAGTATCACCAGATCCGCCCGTGGCTGCTGCTCGATGAAGAGGCCACCTACACCAGCAGCGCCATGCCGCAAAAACGCAACCCAGGCTTGCTGATGCGGGCGCGGGAGACCGCCTCGGACGTGGTCGGCCTGGCCCAGGCCGTGACCTTGCGCGCGCATAACGTCACCACTGGCATGACCGACTACAAGTTCGCGTTCGACTCATTGGGCGTGTTCCGATCGACCAAGGAGATGTTCCAGGCCATGGACGCAGTGCTCGACGCGCTGCAGATCAACCCGCAGCGGGCCCTGGAAGAACTGGAATCGGAGTGGACCACGTCGATGGAGCTGGCCGACACCCTGGAGCGTCAATACAAGGTGCCGTTCCGTATTGGTCACAGCTTTGCCTCGCTGATCGTCACCGAAGCACGCAGCAACGGCACCACGCCGAAGACCTTCCCTTACGCCGACGCACAAAAGCTGTATAGCCAGGCGGCGGACAAGTACAAGTGGACTCCCAACACCTTGCCGCTGGACGAGGCCGGTTTTCGTGCGGCGTTGTCCCCGACCACCATGGTCCAAACCCGCAAAGGCACCGGCGGCCCGCAGCCGCAGGAGGTCAAGCGCATGCTGGTGGAGGCGCGCAAGACGCTAGAAGCGGATCAGCAGTGGCTGAAGGAGCGGCGTGAGAAGCTGCAAAGTGCAGAAGGCAACCTCGACAAGGCCTTCGACAAACTGGCCAATACCAAAGGCTGACCCCTCACCAGTAGGAGTCGGCTTGCCGGCTCCTACTGGGTGGGCAGTGCCTGTTTCAACACCTCACGATCAATCGACTTCTGCCACCCGCAAATCGCCAGGCACGCCACGCAGTTGCCGAGCACATTGGTCAGCGAGCGGCACTTCATCAAGCGCTCCACTCCCAGCAACAGGCCCACCCCTTCCAGAGGGACCAGTTGCAGGATGTTCAAGGTGGCGATCAAGGTGAACAGCGCCGACCCCGCCACACTGGTGGAACCCAGTGACGTCACCAGGCAGATCACCAGCACCGCGAGCAGCTCCGGCAGGGCAATCTCGACCCCGGCCATATGCGCCAGGAACATGATCGCGGTAGTCAGGTACAGGTTGGTCCCGGCCAGGTTGAAGGTGTAGCCGGTGGTCAACACCAGGCGCACTAACTGGCGATCGCAGCCCAGGGCTTCGAGTTTATCCACGCAACCGGGAAGTGCCGCTACGGAAGAACCGGTGAATGTCACCAGCAATAACTCTTCTTTCAAATAACCCATCAAACGCGTGAGCTTTATTCCAACTAAACGCGTAATAAAGGCCAATACCACGACCACAAATAACGCACTCACCAGGTATATAACCAGCACGAACTTCAACAGCGGCAAGACCGAACTAACCCCATATTTACCCACCACAAACGCCATCGCCCCAAACGCCGCCACGGGGGCAAACGTCAAGATTATCCGCAGTACGAAAAACACCCCCTGCACGCCCGCCTCCAGCCAGCCCAGGCAGCGATTGCCGAGGCTGCTGCCGCGCCCCAGCAGCAGCCCGCAGAGCACGGCGGCGAACATCACTTGCAGCACCAGGCTCTGGGTAAACACGCGGTACAGCGTGGAGGACGCCGACAGCAGCGACAGTTCATGCAGGAAGCTTTCGGGCGGTAACGGCGGCGCCGAGACCGCGCTGGTCTCGAGGTTGAACACCCAGCCCGTGGCCATGCCCAGCATCAGCGCGGCACACGACATCAACTGGAAATACACAATGATGCGCCGTACGACACGGCGGTGCTGCGGCTCACGCTTGATACCGGCAACACCGGTGGACACCAATACAAACAACAGGAACGGCATCAATAAGCCGACGCATTTGATGAAACCGTCACTCAACACTTTCATTTCAATCGCCAGGCTCGGAGACACCAGGCCCAGCGTCATGCCAAGTGCGATGGCAATCAAAATAGGCAGGGTGGCGTTCTTGGCGTATCGGGTCGGCATCGGTACTCCAGCCTGTTTTTATTTATTGTTATTGTCGCTGCGCGCCGCTTTCGGCATATTGGGCGCCTGGCCGCTGCCGGCCGCAAATAATAAAGTCTTGTCACGGGATATACCACCATGGAACTTCGCCATTTACGCTATTTCATCATGGTGGCTGAAGAGCGACATTTCACCCGTGCCGCTGCGCGCCTGAACATGCAGCAACCGCCCCTCAGCCAGCAGATCCGCGCGCTCGAGCAAGAGCTGGGCTTCGACCTGTTCAAGCGCCACCCCAAGGGCGTCGACCTGACGGCCGGTGGCCTGGTGTTTCTCGATGAAGTGCGGATCATCCTCGCCCGTGTCGAACAAGGCTCGCTCAAGGCGTCCCGCGCCGCCCAAGGCATCGAGGGCACGCTGGTGATCGGCTTCACCAGCTCCGCCGCCGCCCACCCGCTGATCCCACGGATCATCCGCGCGTACCGCGAGCGCTACCCCGGCGTGGAGCTGTCGATCAACGAAGGCAGCGCCCGGGAGGTGACCGAGGACAGCGTCGAAAAACGCATCGACATCGGCATCCTCCGCGCGCCGGTCAGCACTCACCAAAGCCTGACTTTCCACCGCCTGCTCAACGAAGATATGCTGCTGGCGCTGCCCACCGGCCACCCATTGCTGAAAGCCCCCGGCACCGACATCGCGCTCGACGCGCTCAAGGATGAACGCTTCATCCTCGTGCGCCGCCCCGGCGCGCCGGGCATGTACGCCAACCTGATCAAGGCCTGCCAGAACGGCGGCTTCGAACCGAAGATCGCCTTTGAAGTGGAGCGCATGCTCACCAACCTCAGCCTGGTGGCCGCCGGTGAAGGCATCTCGGTAGTCCCTGCGTCAATGCGCGACGTACACCGCGAAAGCGTGGTGTATTGCCGGATCAAGGACGCGCGGCCGAAGCTGCTGGCGCCGATTACCCTGGTGCGGCGCACATTCAATCCATCGGCGCCGCTGCAGAACTTTATCGGGCTGGCGCGGGAATTGGCCGGGGTGTATCGCAAGCAGGCGCTCAATCCGCACTAAACAGCGTCGCACCTACCTGGCGCGGCACCCGATAGACATAGATAGCGGTCGCTCATCCGGCTTGTTTGCCGGCAAGCCGCCCCCGGCAAAGTGTGGTGTCAGGGGCTGAGCTGTTTGGTCATCGGGATACATGCCAGCTGCAAACCGGACGGCGAATGGTAAATCGCCTGCTCATCCCCCACGTAACCGCACGCCCGATAGAAACTGGCCGCATTCAACGTCGAGTCCAGGACCAATGCGGTCATGTCCAGCTCGCGTGCCAAGTCTTCCAGAAACGCCAGCATCGCCTTGCCATAACCGTGGCCGGTGTAATCGGGCAACACGAACAGCGCGCCCACTTCGTTATTGCGCGGGTCGAGCATTCCGGTGGCTACCGCCTCGCCGTTGACCCAGCCCAGGTAAAACGGTTGATCCATCAGGGCGTCGTAGCCGTCCTCGGCTTTTCCCCGCGTCCACAGCAGCATTTGCTCGGACGTATAGGCGCCGATGCATTGGCTGCGAATGGCCCGCAAACGGATGTCGAACGCCACCTGGGCGTGCTCCGGGGTGGCGCGTTTTATCTCCAGCATGTGCATCTCCCTACATGAAATCATCGTGCCACTAGCACACTTGTGCTAATCGACCGCTTCCCCCGGCGGCGCTATATTCGCCGCCACTTCCAACGTTCCCCAGGCACCGCGCATTCATTGCGCGCGGGTTCGTTGTGCGTTGGAAAAACCATAACAACCCAAGGAAGAATCACCATGAAACTGCACGCCCCCATTACCCGTCTCACCCTGCTCGGCGCCCTGATCATCGGCGTCGCCGGCTGCAGCAACGTCAAGCCCAGCGAAGACCACCTCAAGACCCTGTCGGAAACCAACCTGGGCGAACCGGTCAAGCGTATTTCCAATGTGCGCAGCGATTCGATGACCACCTACTACATCGCCAGCGCTGCCTCCGGCGAGTACAACTGCTCGGTGCCCAGCGGCGCCAGCGGTGGCTTGTTCACGGTGGCCAGCTTTGGCTTGATGAAGCCCGCCGCTTACTGCCAGCCCAAGGGCGCACGCGGCAACGCACTGCAGGGGTTCACCCAGTAACCGTCTCCTGGCTCAGGTCCCGCAGGGTGCCGCGCAGTTCAGCGGGACGCACGGGCTTGGAGAGAATGGCGATCTGACGGTCGTGCAAGGCGGCCTGGATTTTCTCCACATCGTGCCCGGTGAGGATCAGGGCCGGGACCGCCCAGCCGCGTTGTTCGCGCAGGGCATCGATGCATTCGATGCCGGTGGCATGATTCCCCAGGTCGTAGTCGGCGACGATGATGTCGCAATCGCTGACCAGGTCGCGTCCTGATGACTCGGCCTGGACCACGCAGCCCCAGCGCTCCAGCAGGGCCTGGGTGGCGAGCAAGACGTTGTGATCATCTTCCACCAGGCACACTTTCAAACCGGTCAGCAGGCCCGCCTGGCGCGTTTCGTCGCGAGCGGCCGGTGCACGCGGTGCGGTGGCGAGGGTCAGGCCGTAGAGGCTCACGGACGTGCCATGGCCAACCCGTGAACGCAGGCTCACGTGTACCCCCATCAACTGCCCCAGGCGCTTGACGATGGACAGCCCAAGGCCGACGCCTTCGACGTCTTTGTCACGCAGGTGGCGTACCCGATAGAACTCTTCGAAGACCTTTGACAGATGCTCCTCGGCAATCCCCCGACCCCGGTCATGCACCTCCACCGCCAAGCCACCGTCGCGAATGCGCACGCCGATCAACACGGGACGGTGCGCACCGTATTTGAAGCAGTTGGACAGCACGTTCTGCACCATGGTCGCCAACAGCGCCGGGTCGACCAGCACCCAGTATGCGCAAGGCCGCAGGCGCAATTCCACGCCGGCCCAACGCGCCGCCTCGGCGTTCTGGCGCACCAGATCAGCGAGAAATTCACCCAGGTGGATCGCCTGGTATTTGGGCAACAGGCGGCCATTGTCGAGGGTGTAGAGGTCGAGGATCGAGCGGAACAACTGCGACACGTTGAGCAGCGAACGGTCGATGTTGTCCACCAGCCGCCGCTCTTCATCGCCGAGCCTGGCTTCGCGCAGGCACGCAGTGAACAGGCCGATGGAGTGGATGGGCTGGCGCAGGTCATGACTGGCCTGGGCCAGGAACCGGGACTTTTCCAGGTTGGCCGCGATGGCTTGTTCGGACGCCTTGCGCGTACGTTCCAGGAGGATATGCGCGTACACCGGGATCACCGTGCTGGTGATCATCAGCATCAGCACCATGAAGGGCTGCGCCTGCCATACCGGTGTCAGCCGGTACACCACCAACAGCGCCAGCAACGCCAATGCCGTGGCAATCGCCAGGTAGCGCGAGCCATAGCGCATGCCGTTGCCGAGGTTGACCCACACCATCACCGCATACAGCGGCAACGCCGCTTCACCGCCGATGACCATGCCGAACGAGGTGCCGGTGTAGTCGTGGAGCATGCCGAAAATCCGCCGCGCCGGGTAATGCCCGGGCCACCGCGCGATGACCTGGCGCAAGACGATGGAGGCCAGCAGGAACAGCACGATGTACAGGATTACCGGCAGGTAGGTGTCCAGCGACTGTCCGGGCAGGAAGCCCAGCGCGCCGATATACACGATAGCAATGGCGGCCACCACGATGCGCAGGTTGGCCTGGTCGAGTTCGGAGTTGGTCTCAAGACTCATGGGGTACGTCCTTGTGCGGCAGTCAACAAATCCATCATGCACCCCAGGCAGACCCTGGGCGCGGTGGTAAGGTAGCATGCCAGCGCACAACCTTGCCCCAGGGAGGAGCACGCCATGACCGATCGCATCATCATCGCCGACGACCATCCGATGTTCCGTGAAGGCATGCGGCGCACCGTACAGCGCTTGCTGCCCGAAGCCGTGGTGCAAGAGGCCGGCGACCTGGACACGGTGCTCGCGCTGATCGGCGACGGCCACGACGTCGATACGCTGATCCTCGACCTGCGCTTTCCCGGCCTGACCTGCATGAGCCAGCTGGTCGAGCTGCGCCAGCGACTGCGGCGCACCACCCTGGTCGTGGTGTCGATGGTCGATGACCCGGCGCTGATCGATCAAGTGATGACCCTGGGTGCCGACGGGTTTATCGGCAAGAACATCGCCCCCGACGAGATCGGCCAGGCGCTGCTGGCGATCCGCGAAGGCGAGGTGCTGGTCAAGTTCGCGCCCTCCGGCCTGCTGCCCCTCGACACTCACACCCTCACCACCCGCCAGCAGGAAGTGCTGCGCCTGATCGCCCAGGGCAAGACCAACAAGGAAATCGCCAAGGCCCTGGATATCTCGCCGTTTACCGTGCGCATCCATGTGTCATCGCTGCTGCGCACCTTGGATGTACCCTCGCGGGCAGCGGCAGCGGTGAAGTATTCCGGCGAGTTCTAGGCGTTTTCATTGCCCGGGCGCGTGAAGGAATACCGGTCGATATCGGTACGCAGCTTCCAGCCCTGGCCCTGCCAATACTGGGCGGCGTGGGTGTTGGTCTTGAACACGTCGATGTGGCATTTGTGGATACCCAACTGTTCCAACGCCTCAAGGCAGCGCCGGGTCAACGCCTGCGCGAGGCCTTGGCGACGGTAGTCCGGCAGCACCAGCAAGTGCTGCAGATACCCGCGACGCCCGTCGTGGCCGCACATGACGCACGCGATCAATTGGCCTTCGATTTGCGCGACAAAACTCATCCCGGGGTTGCGCGCCAGGTAGCGCTCGGTGGCCTCGCGGGAGTCGGCATCACGCAGGGAGATGCCGGGGGTGTTTTGCATGAGGGTGAGCACGGCGTCGTAGTCGGACGCGGTCATGACGCGAATGTCAGGCATGGCGAAAACCTTGTGGAAGCGGGCGTGCCCGCGCTGTCGGTGAGTCAGATGGAACGCTATCGCCGGGCAGATTGCAATCGCGGGCAAGCCCGCTCCCACACCGAAAGGAGGAGGCCCTTTAACGCCGCGGGCGACGGCTCTGCATCCGATATTTATGCTCACTTCCCAGCTTAATAATATTTTATTAATAACCGCCCTCCCCCTAGCCTTGAAGTCATGCCCGAGCTGAATCCAACTGCATTACGGAAGGACAGACACATGACTGTAGCGATAACAAAAATAGATACCCTGGTGGTGGGAGCCGGTCAGGCTGGCGTGGCCATGAGCGAGCATTTGAGCAAGCAAAGCGTGCCCCACCTGGTGCTGGAACGCAGCCGGATTGCCGAACGCTGGCGCACCGGGCGCTGGGATTCGCTGGTCGCCAACGGGCCGGCCTGGCACGACCGCTTCCCGGGCCTGGAATTCGATGACGTCGCCGCCGATGGCTTTGCGCCAAAAGAGCGGGTGGCGGATTACTTCGAGGCCTATGCACGCAAATTCAACGCGCCGATCCGTACCGGCGTGGACGTGACCTCAGTGGTGCGCAATGTCGGCCGCCCAGGCTTCACCGTGCACACCAGCGAAGGCGTGATCGAAGCCAACCGCGTGGTGGCCGCGACCGGGCCATTCCAGAAGCCGGTGATCCCGGCGATTGCGCCCAAGGACACCACGCTGCACCAGCTGCATTCCGCCGACTACCGCAACCCCGCGCAACTGCCGGCCGGCGCCGTGCTGGTGGTGGGCGCTGGCTCGTCCGGTGTACAGATCGCCGATGAGCTGCAGCGCTCCGGTCGCCAGGTGTACCTCTCGGTCGGCGCCCACGACCGCCCGCCGCGCGCTTACCGCAACCGTGATTTCTGCTGGTGGCTGGGCGTGCTGGGCGAGTGGGACCAGGCGGCGATGAAGCCTGGCCGCGAGCACGTGACCATCGCGGTGAGCGGCGCCCATGGCGGCAAGACCATCGATTTTCGCGAGTTGGCCCAGCACGGCATGACCCTGGTCGGCTTGACCCAAGCCTTCGACGGCAGTGTTGCCACCTTCCAGCCCAATCTGGTCGAGAACCTGGCCCGCGGTGACGAGAACTACCTGGCCCTGCTGGACGCGGCCGATGCCTATATCGAGCGCAACGGTCTGGACCTGCCGCTGGAGCCTGAGGCGCGCCGTGTCTTCGCCGATGCAGACTGCATCCGCCAGCCGATCCTGGAACTTGACCTGGCCAAGGCCGGCATCACCTCGATCATCTGGGCCACCGGGTTTGCCGTGGATTACAGCTGGCTGCAAGTCGACGCATTCGACGCTGCCGGCAAGCCGCAACACCAGCGCGGCGTGTCCAGCGAAGCCGGAATCTACTTCCTTGGCTTGCCCTGGCAGTCACGTCGCGGCTCGTCGTTTATCTGGGGCGTCTGGCACGACGCCAAGTACGTGGCCGACCACATCGCCATCCAGCGCCAATACCTCGAATACCGCGACGCCGCCCCGGTGGCTCACAAAACACCTGTCAGCGCCTGACCCCTTATTTTTCGGAGTTTTCCAGATGCCTACCCACACTCGCATCCGCATGTTCAACACCAAGGAAACCTACCCCAACCAGAGCCTGGACAATGACCTGTGCCAGGCCGTGCGCGCCGGCAATACCGTGTACGTGCGCGGCCAGGTCGGCACCGATTTCGACGGCAACCTGGTCGGGCTCGGCGACCCACGCGCCCAGGCGGAACAGGCCATGCGCAACGTCAAGCAACTGCTCGAAGAAGCCGGCAGCGACCTCAGCCATATCGTCAAGACCACCACTTACCTGATCGACCCGCGCTACCGCGAGCCGGTGTACCAGGAAGTCGGCAAGTGGCTCAAGGGTGTGTTCCCGATCTCCACCGGGCTGGTCGTCTCGGCCCTGGGCCAGCCGCAGTGGCTGATGGAAATCGATGTGATCGCGGTTATTCCCGAATAAGGAGCTGCCCATGACGTTTTCCATCGTCGCCCGATGCGCCGACACCGGCCAGTTGGGCATTGCCATCAGTTCCTCAAGCATTGCCGTGGGCGCCCGTTGCCCGTGGCTGCGGCCCGGCGTGGGTGCGGTGTCGACCCAGAACATCACGCTGCCGGCGCTGGGCCCGGACGTGCTCGATTTGCTCGAACAAGGCCTCGCCCCTGACGAGGCCATCGACACCGCGTTGACGCGCAATGGCTACAGCCAGTACCGACAGCTCACAGCCATTGATCACCTGGGCCGCAGCGTGCACTTCAGCGGCAGCGAAACCCTCGGCACCCACAACGCCGTATCGGGCGAGCAATGCGTGGCGGCCGGCAATATGCTCGCTGACCGCGCGGTGATCGACGCAATGGTCACCGCCTTTGAACTGGCCGAAGGGCAGTTGGCGGACCGACTCCTGGCCGCCATGCACGCCGCCATCGCCGCCGGTGGTGAAGCCGGCCCGGTGCACTCCGCCGCACTGGTGGTGGTGGGCGAACTGACCTGGCCGATCATCAACCTGCGGGTCGATTGGGCGGACGAGGCGCCAATCGGCGCGCTGCAAAAACTCTGGGACGCCTACCGCCCGCAAGTGCAGGACTATATCGACCGCGCCCTCGCCCCCGACCGTTCGCCCGGCTACGGCGTGGCCGGAGACGAGCGATGAGCCAGAGCCAGGCGTTGCTGCGCACGCTGGTGGGGTTCGACACCACCAGCCGCGAATCCAACCTGCAGTTGATCGAGTTTGTGCACGATTACCTGGCGAGCTTCGGCGTGGTCAGCGAGCGGATCTACAACGAGGACCGCAGCAAGGCCAACCTGTTTGCCAGCATCGGCCCGGTGCAATTGCCCGGCATTGTGCTGTCCGGGCATACCGACGTGGTGCCGGTGGACGGCCAGCCCTGGACGGTGCCGGCGTTCGAGTTGACCGCACGCGACGGCAAATTGTTTGGGCGTGGCACGGCAGACATGAAAGGCTATATCGCCTGTGTGCTGGCGCTGGTGCCGGCGTTGGTCGAGGCGCCGTTGCGGATGCCGGTGCATATCGCCCTGTCGTATGACGAAGAGGTCGGCTGCCTCGGCGTGCGCTCGTTGCTCAAGGTGCTGGAGCAACGCCCGGTGAAACCGATGCTGTGCATCATCGGCGAACCCACCGAGCTCAAGCCGGTGCTGGGCCACAAGGGCAAGCTGGCGATGCGCTGCGACGTGCATGGCGAGGCCTGCCATTCGGCCTACGCGCCGTACGGGGTGAATGCGATTGAACATGCCGCCGAGTTGATCGGTGAACTGGGACGCATCGGCCAGCAGCTGCGTGGCACCCAGGACGCGCGGTTCGATCCGCCGTTCAGCACCGTGCAGACCGGCGTCATCAGTGGCGGCAAGGCACTCAACATCGTGCCCGCCGATTGCCGCTTCGACTTCGAGATTCGCGCGTTGCCGTCGCAGGACCCAGGCGAAGTGGCCGACGCGTTGAAAGCCTATGCCACGCAGCAGGTGCTGCCGCGCATGCAGGCGGTCAGCGCGCAGAGTGCGATTCACTTTACCGAGCTGTCGGCCTATCCGGGGTTGGTCACCGACGAACGCAGCCAGGCCGCGGAGTTGATTGCCGCGTTCAGTGGTTCACGTGAGTTCGGCACCGTGGCCTTTGGCACCGAGGGTGGCTTGTTCGATGCGGTGGGCATCCCCACCGTGGTATGCGGGCCGGGGAGCATGGACCAGGGGCATAAGCCGGATGAGTTTGTGAGTGTCGACCAACTGGCGGGGTGTGATGCCATGCTGCGGCGGATGCTCGACTCAATCCGTGTGTGAACCGTCTATCTGCAGGCAACACAGGTCACCAATGTGGGAGCTGGCTTGCCTGCGAAAGCGGTACATTAGCCACATCCTGGCAACTGACCCACCGCTTTCGCGAGCAAGCCCGCTCCCACATTTTTGCCCTGCGCTCACTCCAGTAAGCGCGCTCTTCCCGGCAGCCCCCTTCTACTGTGGGAGCTGGCTTGCCTGCGATAGCGGTACATCAGCCACATCCTGGCAACTGACCCACCGCTTTCGCGAGCAAGCCCGCTCCCACATTTTGCCCTGCGTTCATTCCAGTAAGCGCGCGCTCTTCCCGGCAACCTCCTCTACTGTGGGAGCTGGCTTGCCTGCGATAGCGTCACATCAGCCACACCTGGGGCGACTGACCCACCGCCATCGCGGGCAAGCCCGGCTCCCACATTGATCTCCAGTGCTTGCCAGAAAACCGTGCAGATTCACCCCAGCAAGCGCGCCAGTTCTTCGCGGCAGTAATCCACAAACAACTGCACCGGCTTGGTCAGCGGCGCCCGGCGCAACCACACTGCCGACAACCCCGACCCGGTCACCGTCTCCGCCAGCGGTACGCACGCGACCTTCTGCCCATCATAGGTGTATTCGGTAAATGGCTTGGTCACCAGAATCGAAAAGCCAAAGCCCCGTCCCACCATGCCCCGCACCATCTCGATCGACGGCGAGCTGAACACGATATTCGGCGTCAGCCCGCGCTCTTCAAAGATGCTCACGAAGTACGTGCGGCTCGGCAGCACGTCCAGCAAGATCATCGGTTCCAGCACCAGGTCCGCCAGGGATACCTTGGCCTGCTGCGCAAAGCGGTGATCCGCCGGCAGCAACGCGTACGGCTGCTGCGGCGGCATCAGCGGCGTGGTCTCGATGGTCGCGCCCAGGTCATGCTCGAAGAGCATCGCCACATCGATACTGCCCGCCGTCAGCGCCTGTACCAGTTCTTGCTGCTCGCCGTCACGGATGCGGATTTCCACCCCCGGCCAGCGCGCCTTGAAACCGGCGATCAAGCGCGGCAAGTACAGCGGTGCCACCGTTTCAAAGCAGCCGATATCGATCTGCCCCGCGACCACGTCATTGTCGGCCAGGGCGTTCTGTTCGAACTCATGGGCCACCCGCAGCAGCTCCAGGGCCTTGCGATAGAAGCGCGCGCCGCTGGGGGTGAGTGACACGCCCTGGGCGTGATGGCGGATAAACAACTGCACGCCAAAGCTGTCTTCGAGCTGCTTGATCGCAGTGGACACCGACGGCTGCGCGATATACAGCTTGCGCGACGCTTCGGCGACGCTGCCGCACTCGGCCGTGGTGACAAAATATCTGAGTTGGCGCAAGTTGTAGGCAGCCATCGGGACCTCCAGAAACGTGGGACTTCGCCCGCAAAACAGGTGTAGGCAACATACCGGAGCGCGGCAAAGCGCGAGCGATATTTTTTAAGGTCTATAGCAACAAACTTACTAATTTACCTCCCTGCGCCCATTGCAGATGATCACTCCAACAACAAAGCGCCGCGCAGGCGGCGCACAGCGAAGTACGTCCACGTACTCACCTTGCCTTGGAGCTCGTCATGGTTACCACTGCAACATCCTCCGCCCCGCTTATCGAAAAACACACGATTGGATACGTGCCCCCGGAAGATCGCCACGGAAAGGTAAGAGACCTGTTCACCCTGTGGTTCGGCGGCAACATCGCGCCGTTGCCGATCGTCACCGGTGCGCTGGGTGTGCAACTGTTCCACCTCAACCTGATCTGGGGCATCGTCGCTATCCTCGTCGGCCACCTGGTCGGCGGCGTGCTGATGGCGCTGCACTCAGCCCAAGGCCCGCAAATGGGCATCCCGCAAATGATCCAGAGCCGCGCGCAGTTCGGCTCCCTCGGCGCGCTGCTGGTGGTGGTGATCGCCGGCGTCATGTACATCGGCTTCTTTGCCTCCAACATCGTGCTCGCGGGTAAATCCCTGCACGGCGTGGTCGATGCCGTGCCCGTGCCGGTGGGCATCGTGATCGGCGCCATTGGCTCCGGGATCATCGGCATCATCGGCTACCGCTTCATCCATGTGCTCAACCGCATCGGCACCTGGGTGCTCGGCGCCGGCATCGTGCTGGGCTTCGGCTACATCTTCACGCATGTGCAGACCACCGACTTCCTGACACGCGGCAGCTTCAACATTTCCGGCTGGCTGGCTACCGTGTCCCTCGCAGCGCTGTGGCAGATCGCCTTCGCGCCCTACGTGTCGGACTACTCGCGCTACCTGCCGGCCGACGTGCCGGTCGCCTCGACCTTCTGGACCACCTACCTCGGCTCCGCCCTGGGCTCCAGCCTGTCGTTCATCTTCGGCGCCGTCGCCGTCCTCGCCACCCCGGTGGGCATGGACACCATGGACGCGGTCAAACTCGCCACCGGCGCCATCGGCCCGCTGATGCTCGTGCTGTTCTTGCTCAGCGTGATCAGCCACAACGCCCTCAACCTCTACGGCGCCGTGCTGTCGATCATCACCCTGGTCCAGACCTTCGCCTACCGCTGGATCCCCACGGCCAAAAGCCGCGCGGTAATCTCCATCCTGGTGCTCGCCGCCTGCGCGATTGCCGCCGTGTTCGCCTCCAAGGACTTCATCGGCCACTTCGTCGACATGGTGCTGGTGCTGCTCGTGGTGCTGGTGCCGTGGACGGCGATCAACCTGATCGACTTCTACGCGATTCACAAAGGTCAATACGACATCGCCTCGATCTTCCGCGTCGATGGCGGGATTTACGGCCGCTACAACCCCCAGGCGCTGCTGGCCTACGCGGTCGGGATCGCGGTGCAGATTCCGTTCATGAACACGCCACTGTATGTAGGGCCGATTTCCGAACACATCAACGGCGCGGATCTGTCCTGGGTGGTGGGGTTGGTGGTGACGTCGCCGTTGTATTTCTGGTTGGCGAGTCGCGACAGTGCCTATAAACGCCGTATGCATGGCGGGAAATTGGTGGAAGGGGTGTGAGCTGACGGCTTGAAGTGATTCGATTGTGATGTCTGGAACCCTCCATATCGTGGCATCGAGGCCAGGGTGTGGAGGGTTTTTTCATTTTTCAGCGACGTCGCGCATTGAGTGTCGTGCCACCGCCCGCAGGGGGCTGATGACGTAGTGAGGTGTGATCCGAGGGTGCCTAATTGAAAACAAGGCCGGCACCGCAAATCCCTGTGGGATTGAAACGCAAATCCCCTGTGGGAGCCGTCGAGCTTTAGCGAGGCTGCGAAAGCGGTGTGTCAGCCGAAGAAAATGCCAGCAATGCCGCCGCCTTCGCCACCTCGCCGGGCCTCGACAGTTGCTCCCACATTTTTGCTTGTGTGCTCGCCGCAGCCCCCGCGATGGCGATGGCCGGGGCACGCCGTTATCATGGGGTCTTTCGCTCAACCCTCCAGGAAACGCCCATGCCCGCCCTCACCTTCCGCAACGCCCTCCCCGCCGATGCTGCCCGTTGCTTCGAGATTGAAATAACCGCCTACGAAGGCGACGAGGCGGCGACTCTGGAGAAGATCGCCACGCGCATTGCGCAGTACCCGCAGGGCTTCTTGATTCTGGAAGCCGATGGCGAGGTGGTGGGTTTCATCAACTCGGGTTGCGCCCATGACGTGGTGATGTCGGACGAAGCGTTCAAGGAGTTGGTGGGCCATTCGGCCGAGGCACCGAATGTGGTGATCATGTCGGTGGTGGTCGACCCGGCGCATCAGGGCCAGGGCTATTCCAAGCGGCTGATGACCGAGTTTGTGCAGCGCATGCAGGCGCTGGGCAAGCAGACGATTCACTTGATGTGCAAGGAACAGCATGTGCCGTTGTACACCCGCATGGGCTACACCTACGTGCGCCCTTCGCCTTCGGATCATGGCGGGATGGCGTGGCATGAAATGGTGATGGCTTTTTAATATCAACGCTTGGAACTTATGCTGTTGGCGACGTCCAACAAGGCACCACGAATTGACTCGGAGTGCCTTGATGTCCAGGAATCGGATTAGCCGCGTTACCGCTGTGTTGTTCGCCGCCACCTTGATCTCGACCGTGCCGTTGGCCTTCGGCGCCACGGCCCAGGACATTGAACACCTACGCAACGGTTCCTTCGCACAGTTTCAGCGCGAAGCCAGCCAACGGGCCGATGAGCAAGCGCGGCAGAACCGCGAGCAGATGCGTCAGTTTGCCGAGCAGAATCGCCAGCAGATGAAGGACATGGAAGCGCAAATGCACCGCGACCAACAGGCGCGTGAAGAGGCCGACAACAAAGCACGCCTGGCGGCCCGGGAGAAGCCATTGGAAGAGGAGGCAATGCAGGCTAAAGTGCCTGCCTCCTCGACTGAGATACCCGACGATGACGCCACCGCTCATTGAAATCAGCGACCACGCCAACCCCGACGCCGAGCGCATCCTCGGCAACGGCCTCGCCGCCTTCAATACGGCCGCCACCGGCGGCAACGACCGCCGGCCGCTGAACGTGCTGATCAAGGATGCCAGCGGGCAAATCCTCGGTGGCATCACCGGCAAGACCACCCTGGGCACCGCCTTCCTCGACCTTTTCCACCTGCCCGAGACCCTGCGCGGCAGCGGCCTGGGCAGCCAGTTGCTGCACGCCTTCGAAGACGAAGCGCGGCGGCGCGGTTGTACGAATGCGGTGCTCTACACCCTCAGCTTCCAGGCACCGGGTTTCTACGAGCGGCATGGTTGGCTGCGCTTTGGTGAAATCCCGTGTGAACCGGCTGGCAGCTGCCGCGTATTTCTATCTAAGCGGCTGTAGCGTCCAGGGCTTTGCCGAACAAGCGATTCTCATGGGTTTCCCCCTGGAACGTGTACGTCGGCGCGCCCAGCACGGCGTAGCCGCGCCGAGGATAGAACCCCAGCGCCCGCGCATTCCCCGCCCACACCGTCGCCCACAACAACGCAGCACCCGCCGATGCCGCGCGCTGCTCCGCCGCGTGCAGCAATTGATTGCCGATACCCCGCCCGGTGAACCGCTCCTGGATGTACAGGCGTTGCAGTTCGGCGACGTTGGCCGCTTCGATCAGCGCGTGGCCGGCCTCGAGTTGGATCTGGGCAAAGCCAACCAAGTGGTTATTCACCTCGGCCACGATCAATGCCGTGCCCGGTTCGGCGATCAGTTGGGCGATGGATTCCGGTGCAAAGGCGTGCAGCGCTTCCTTGGCAATGGCGCTGCGGATGCCTTCGGTGGCGTAGGTGTCGAGGAACACCTGCATGCCCAGCACGCCGATGCACAGGGCGTCCTGCGGGATCGCGTCGCGAATCAGGCAGGTCATGGCAGGCGGGCCTTCAGCACGTGATGGCCGGCCGTTTGCGCACACAGGCCGTGGGCATCAATCATTGGAGATCAACGTGCCGGTGCCGGCGCTGGGATAGATGATCTCCTGGGAGTCGAGGTCCTTGATGCTCGAATAGGTGCGGTATTGAGTGCTGTAGTTCGGCCCCACACCGCGGGTGCTGGCGGTCAGGCGGTAGCTGACCAGGTAGCGTCTGCCGGCCTTGAACTCCACGTCGTCCGCGCCTTCGTTGCAGAACGCACCGCCGGTGCCGAGGGCGTTCATCGACACGTTGCACCAGCGCAGCGAGTGTTTGCCTGGGCTGAGCTTGAGGGCCTGTTCGCCGCTCACGTTGAGAATCGACTGGCGACCCGCCCCCGGCAACGTTACGCCGTCGACTTCCACCGCAAGTGCCAGGCGGTGAAACGGCACGCCCAGCTCGCGTTCGCGCCAGGTGTCGAAGTACACCAGCACCGCGTCCGGCGCGTTGTTGGAGAGGTCGACAGGGTGGAGTTTTTCCGGCGCCCAGTCGCCCTGGTAGTTCTTGTAGTGGTAGTCGGAGCAGGCGCCGAGCAGTGGCAGGGTCAAGATGGCAGCGAGTTTCAGCAGTTTCATCGGGGGGAACGGTCCTTGTGGTCGATGAGATCCTATCGACATCATCGTGGATTTCTTGAACCGATTGCCACTGCCGATTTGCCACAGTAGGGTTTAGCCCTCGCCAACCCCGCAGGAGCCCTGCCATGAGCTTTTTTTCCGACCCCGACGCCGTCGCCCGTTACGCCGAAGGCCCTGTGCGCCTGGTGCCGGGCTTCGATGGCCTGCAGCGCATGACCACCCTGCTGCTGCGCGAAAGCGTGCCGGCTACCGGCACGGTCCTGGTACTCGGCGCGGGTGGCGGCCTGGAGTTGAAGCGCTTTGCCGACGCCGAGCCGGGTTGGCGCTTTGTGGGGGTGGACCCGGCGGCCGAGATGTTGAAACTGGCGCAGGCGACATTGGGCCCGCTGAATGAGCGCGTCGACTTGCACGAGGGTTACATCGACACGGCGCCGCTGGGGCCGTTCGATGGGGCCACGTGCTTGCTGACCTTGCACTTCATCCCGCAGGAGCAGCGCCTGCAAACCCTCAAGGCATTGTGGCAGCGCTTGCTGCCAGGGGCACCGTTGATTGTGGCGCACCACAGCTTCCCGCAGGCCGCGCAAGACAAGGCCCGTTGGTTGCAGCGCTATGCGGCGTTCGCGGTGGATTCGGGGGTGCCGGTGGCGGACGCCGAGCGGGCGATTACCGCGATCAGCGCGCAGCTGCCGGTACTATCGCCCGAGACGGATGAAGCCTTGATGCGCGAGGCCGGGTTTGAAGGGGTGGAGCTGTTTTATGCCGGCTTCAGCTTCAAGGGCTGGGTCGGCTACAAGCCGCGCTAGCGGCTTTACCAGCTCCCTGAAGCCCCGCCGCCGCCGCTGGAGCCGCCGCCACCGGACGAGCTGCTGCTGGAGCTGGAGCTGCTGGAGCTTGAACCGGATGAACTGCCGCCCGAACCGGAACCCGAGCCGGCGGCGGTCTTGCCAAAGATGAACAGCGCCACGAACGAAGCAATCGGAAACGCCACCAGCCAGCCGTCACGCCCGGCGTCGGCGATCAACCCGGCGGCCACGTACACCGCGACCGCCGCCAGCAGCCGCACCGCAAATCCCATGGGGCTGGTCTTCCAGGCGTCTCTCATGACCACCCACAGCGCCAGGTACGCCCCCAGGACGGCCAGCGCGCCCAGGGGCAAGGCCAGCCAATGGACAAAGCTGACCGCCACGAAACGGTCCGCCACCAGCAAGGCCGCGATGTAGGCCAGCAACCCGATCACGCAGTAAAACACCGTGCGCGCCAGCCACAAGGCGCCGAAGGTCGCGCCGCCGATCAGGATCGTCAACGGCAAGAGCAGCAGGTACATCGGCCAATCCCGCCCACCGGCCAGTGCCGCCAGCGCCACCGAGACCCCGACGGTGAGCATCAAGGCCTGGCGCCAAGGCAGCTTGCCGGCGGCCATCAGCACGCCGCCGATGCCGCCGACGATAAACGCCAGTAACACCGCCACCGCCTGGGGATTGATGCCGGGGCCGGCGACCTTGGGCAAGTCGCCGCCGTCCACCAGCACCACCAGGTCGTTCACGCCCAGGGCCACGCCGCCGGCGAAGTCGCCCTGGCGAAATGCCGGGGTGATGTGTTCTTCGATGATGCGGTGGGCGAGCAGGTCGGTGACGGTGCCCTCAAGGCCGTAGCCGACCTCGATGCGCACCTTGCGGTCGTGCTTGGCCACCACCAGCAGGATGCCGTCGTTGACGTCCTTGCGCCCCAGTTTCCAGGCGCGAAACAGCTGGTTGGCATAATCCTCGATGCTGCTGCCGCCCGTGGTGGGCACCAGCAGCACGGCCACCTGCGCGCCTTTGCGTTGTTCAAGGGCGGCAAGTTGCTCCTTCAGGCGGGTGGTGGTGCCAGGGTCGAGGGTGTTGGAGAGGTCGATGACCCGTTGGTCGAGGGCCACGCCGATCGGCGAAGTGTCGGCCTGGGCGCTGATGAACAGGCTGCAGGCCATCAACACCAGCAGACTCAAGACGGATTGCTGCAACCACCGCATCATGATTGTTACCTGAAGTTTCTTCCTGAAGGCGCCGACTGTACCTGATCAACACTCGAACGCGTAGGCGCTGCCCTGCATCACCGGCGCCACACTGCCGGTCAGCACGACACCGCCCTGCCCGTCCCAGTGCACCGTGACCGTACCGCCATCGCACTGCACCTGCACGGTGGCGTCGAGCAGCCCACGCCGGATGCCATTGACCACCGCCCCGCAGCAGCACGAGCCGGACCCCAGCGGCACGCCGCCACCGCGCTCCCAGATGCGCAGGCGGATATGCCCGCGATCGAGCACCTGCACAAAATGCACATTGGTCTTCGCCGGGAACAACGGATGGATTTCCAGCGCCGGCCCCAGCGCCGCGACGTCGACAGCGGCGATGTCCTGCACAAAAAACGTGCAATGCGGGTTACCCATGCTGCACGCCGCAGGACGTCCCTCGATGGGCAACGTGCGCGTATCCATGGCCTCGGCGAGCGGCACCGCGGCCCAGTCCAGCGACGGCGCGCCCATGTCCACCGACACTCGCCGCCCCGCCTCGCGCACGCACGTCAGCAGGCCGCGATCGGTGCGCAGTACCACCGAATCGGCGCCGGTTTCATGCATCAGCCGATCAGCCACGCCACGGGTGGCGCTGCCGCACGTGGCCAAAGGCGTGCCGTTGGGGTTCCAGAACTTGATGCGTGCGGCGGCGTCTTCGCAATCGAGCACCACCGCCAGCTGGTTGAAGCCGATGCCGGTGTGACGGTCGCCTAGGCGGCGGGCGACTTCGGGGGTGATCGGGTCATCGAGGCCACGGCGGTCGATGATGATGAAGTCGTCGCCATGGGCGTGCATCTTCACAAAGGGCAAGGTCATGGCGCGTCCTGGTATCGACCGGTGGGTGCGCCAGCATACTGAGTTGACGGGAGTTTCATCAAACGCTCGCCGGCTGCGTGCTAGCGTGACGGGGTTCGCGTCCGGCAGAGCTTTTCATGAAAAAAACCATCTTGACCCTGGCTGCCATACTGGCGGCGTTTACCCACGCGGCCTCGGCGGCAAGCCTTTGCCAACCCGTCGCGACAAATCCCGCCTCCCCCGCGCTGCTCGTGGCGGCGCAACGTCACGTGGGTGACCTGCCCCAGCCCCTGGCGCATGTGCACACCGAAGGCACCTTGCCGCACCACGGCATTCGCGAGCAGAGCATCGCGGCCGAACAGGACTGGCCGGTGATGCGCCAGGCGGCACTGGCCTGGCGCTTGAGCGGCGATGCGCGTTACCTCAAGCAGGTCGATGCCTACCTCGCCGCGTGGGCCGGGGTGTACCAACCGGACTTCAACCCCATCGACGAGACCAACCTCGACATGCTGATCAGCGCCTACGCGCTGACCGCCGACCATCTGGACCCGGCTACCCGCGAGGCCAGTCGCCGCTTGATCAGCCAACTGGGCAACGGCTACATCGCGCGCATCGAACAGTTTCACCCGCCGAAAAAAGGCACGCAGACCAATAACTGGCAGAGCCACCGCGTCAAGTTGGTCAGCGTGGCGGCGGCCGCCTTGGGGGACCGGGTGATGCTGGAGCAGGCCTATCACCTGTTCAAGCAGCAGGTCGCCGACAATATTCTGCCCGATGGCTCGGTGACCGACTTCCACGACCGCGACGCCCTGCATTACGTGGTCTACGACCTTGAGCCGCTGGTGCAGGCCGCGCTGGCGGCCAAGCCCTACGGGGTGGGTGGCAACTGGCTGACCAGCACCGCCAATGGCGCATCCCTGGGTGCCGCCCTCGATTGGCTGGTGCCGTATGCCACGGGTGAGCGCAGCCATCAGGAGTTCGTGCACACCCATGTTCAATTCGACAAAGACCGCGCCGGCGTTGGCGAGGCTGGCTACAGCGGCGCCTGGCAGCCCAGGAGCAGCGCAAGCCTGTTTTGGCTGGCTGCGCAACTGGACCCGCGCTACCGACCCGTGGCAATGCAGCTCTCGGCCAAGCCGGCAGACTGGATCAGCGCCTGCTATTTGAAATAGGGCATCTGGGCGTGTGGCCGTCGGGGCGGGAGCAGTTGCGGGAGCACGGTGTTCGGCGTCAGCCATCAGGCGGGAGCGGATGTTGGGGGTGTGATGGGGCTGCTGCGCAGCCCAACGCGGGGCAAGCCCGCTCGCCACAGGAGCCCAGGGGCCAGGGTTTGGGTGGGTTAGAGGACGCTGCCCATCGCCTTCATCAATACCGGGTCACGCGCGTAGATGTCCGGCGCGTAGACCAGGTCGCCCTGGCCGTCGACCTGCACGGTCCAGTAGCCCAACAACACCGGTACCGGCGTGGCCAGGCGGAATTCGTGGGTCAGGCCGGTAGCCAGCAGTTCGTCGGTGCGCGCGCGTTCGGCCGGGCTCACCAG
The DNA here is from genome assembly GCF_001702265.1 of Pseudomonas aylmerensis. Lineage (GTDB taxonomy): Bacteria > Pseudomonadota > Gammaproteobacteria > Pseudomonadales > Pseudomonadaceae > Aquipseudomonas > Aquipseudomonas aylmerensis. Next base: position 43,765 of record NZ_MAUE01000037.1, on the reverse strand, counting down.
CAGGTCGCGCAACAGCAACGGCTGCTCGACCCTCACGCACCCCGAACTGAACGCCCGTGGCCCTTTGGTAAACAGCGGCTGGCTCGGGGTGTCATGCAGGTACACCGAGTAGGGATTGGGGAAGCGCATCACAATCTTGCCCAGCGGGTTGCGGGGGCCGGCTTCCTGGCGCAGGAGGATATTGCCAGGGCGCGCCCAGTCGACCTGGTCGGGCGCCAGCGGGTGGCCTTGGGCGTCGAGCACCTGCAGGTTCTGCTGGCGCAGGTATTCGGGGTTGAGGCGAATTGCTGGCAACTTGTCCTCGCGCATGATGGTCGGCGGGATGGTCCAGGTGGGGTTGAGGGTCAAGCGGGTAATGCGTGACTTGAGCAGCGGCGTCTGGCGTTCGGCGCGGCCCACTTGCAGGCGGGTTTGCCACACCGGGATGCCGCTCTGGTACACGCTCAGTTGCGCGGCCGCCACGTTGACGAGCACGCCTTCGGGTTCCAGGTCCTGGGCCAGCCAGCGAAAACGCTCGAGGTTGATGCGCAGTTGTTCGCGGCGCACGGCCGGGCTGACGTTGAGTTCGGCCACGGTGCCGGTGCCGATCACGCCGTCGGCCTGCAGCGAGTGGCTGAGCTGGAAGGCCTTGACCGCCTTGACCAACTCGTCGCGATATTGCCTGCTGTTGCCGGTCGGTGCCTTGGCCAGGTAGCCGCCGCTGTACAGGCGCCGCGCGAGTTCGGGCACGCGCGGGTCTTCCATGCCCGGGCGCAGCAGCGGGCCGGTGGCGACCGGGTCCCAATGCGGCAACGGTCGTTGGCGCACGGCGGAATAGGCGTTGCGCAAGCTGCGATAAAGATCGGCGCTGGGGCGCGCCTGGTCGAAGGCCTGGGCCATGTCCTGCAGGCCGGCGGCGGCAAAGGCCAGCACTTCGGTATCCGGGTCATGGGCCGGCGGCTGCGAGTGCCACAGGGGCTCGAAGCGCGACTGCTGCAGGCGCCCGTAATGCAGATCCTGCAGGGCTTGCAGGTACTGCCGGCTGCTGTCGATATCGCTGCACAGCACGTTAGCCGTGGCGTCCTCCGCAGGCAGGCTATAGTGGGTGGGGTCCAGGCCGTCGTCGGCGAGCATCAGCAACTGAGCGTGCAACGCTTGCCGACGCTCATCGGCGGTCCATAAAGGCACATCGCCCTGCTGCTGGTAGAAGGCTTGCAGACGGGCTTGCACGGCGGCATCGATCTGCGGCGCCAGGCTGGGGCAAACACTGGCCAGTTGCCCCAGGGCCTGCTGCACCGGCGCCGTGGCGACCAACGTTGGCGGCGCGACGGGTAACGCGGCGTCCGGCAGCGCATCGGCTGTCGCGACCAATGGTGCAACGAGCAGGCAAATGCTCAAGTAACATGCGTGTTTTTTGAACAATGGCTTTGCTCCAATCCACAGTGGGGGGATGTACTGTAGATGCTGACTTTTTTCTGCCGCCTCGGTTTGATAGCCGTAAGCCTGGCCGCGTTGAGCAATACTGCGCTCGCCGCCAATGGCAATCCTCCTTCCTTGTATAGCAGCCTGGCGCGCTCGGCTCCAGAACTCAATCCCACTGTGCTCAAAAGCGCCCTGAGCGCGGTGCAGTGCGCGGTCAACAACGGCGAGGAACGCTCAGAGCGCCTGGCCGTCATTGACTATTCGCAGCCATCGACCGCTCGTCGGCTGTGGATCTTCGACTTGCGCAAAAAGACCCTGGTACTGCGCGACCTGGTGGCCCACGGTGCCAAGTCCGGGGAAAACTTCGCCACCCAGTTTTCCAACCAGGAAGGCAGCCACCAATCCAGCCTGGGCCTGTTTAGAACCCAGGAAAGCTACCTCGGCGCCCACGGCTACTCGCTGCGCATGGACGGCCTGGAGCCGGGCTTCAACGACCAGGCCCGCGACCGCGCCCTGGTGATTCATGCCGCCGACTACGTCAGCCCCTTGTGGAGCAAGCGCGAAGGCCGTATCGGACGCAGCCAGGGTTGCCCGGCCGTGCGCCCGCAGGTGGCACGCCAGGTGGTGGATAAGCTCAAGGATGGGCAGTTCATGTTTTCGTGGTACCCCGACCAGCGCTGGCTGAAGTCCTCGACGTACCTCAATTGCAAACCCCAACAGGTGGCGAGTAGTCGTACAATCCGTGGCGGATAGCCTGTCCCACAGATAAAAGAGAGCATCGCATGCTGCTACACAAATCCACCTGGATCGAGATCGGACAGTTTCTGGAACGCAGCCGCACGGTGGTGATCCCCATCGGCTCCAACGAACAGCATGGCCCAACCGGCCTGCTCGGCACCGACTGGATGTGTCCGGAAATCATCGCCCATGAGGCGCAGAAAAACGCCGACATCCTGATTGGCCCCACTTTCAATATCGGCATGGCCCAGCATCACCTGGGTTTCCCCGGCACCATTTCGCTGCGCCCTTCCACCTTCATTGCCGCGATTGGCGACTGGGTGCGCTCGCTGGCGGGGCATGGTTTCGAAAAGATCCTGTTCCTCAACGGCCATGGCGGCAATATCGCCACGATTGAAGCGGCGTTTTCCGAGCTGTACGCCGAGGCGAGCTTCGGCCGTCGCCCCGCCGGGTTTGCGCTGAAGTTGGTGAACTGGTGGGATCTGGAAGGCGTCAACGAGTTGGCTCACCGCCAATTCCCGGTGGGCCATGGCAGCCATGCCACGCCGTCGGAGATTGCCGTGACGCAATGGGCGTACCCGGAATCGATCAAGTCTGCCGACTACTCGCCGCAAATCGCCAACACCGGGCCGATCCGCGAAGCCCTCGACTTCCGCGCACGCTTCCCCGACGGACGCATGGGCTCCGACCCCGCGCTGGCGACCGTGGAAAAAGGCGGTGAACTGGTGGCATTGGCGGCGCAAGGGTTGGTCAAGACAGTCAACACCTTCAGCAACGAAGCCAAGCCCTAGGTCCTGCACCGACTAAAAATGTGGGAGCGGGCTTGCCCGCGAAGGCGGTGTGCCAGTTGATGCATTCGCTGGCTGATCCACCGCTTTCGCAGGCAAGCCAGCTCCCACACTTGATCTGCGTACACCCGGGGTCTCAGGCCCCATCCCAAACCCCTGTGGGCAAGGGCTGGCCAGCACTTTCAGCCTCGCAGCCAAACCCCGAGCCCTGCACACATCAAAAAAATGTGGGAGCGGGCTTGCTCGCGAAGGCGATCCGTCAGTTGATGCATTCGCTGGCTGATCCACCGCTTTCGCAGGCAAGCCAGCTCCCACATTTGATCTGCGTACACCCGGGGTCTCAGGTCCCTCCCAATCCCCCGTGGGCAAGGGCTGGCCAACACTTTCAGCCTCGCAGCCACCCCCCGATCCCTGCACACATCAAAAAATGTGTGCGGGCTTGCCCGCGAAGGCGGTGGGTCAGTCACCGCAACTATCGACTGAACCACCGCTTTCGCGAGCAAGCCCGCTCCCACATTGGGGATGTATTTCAAGTTGGAACCGGGTTGTGCAATCCGCTCAAAGGTTGGCGCGTCCACATCCCCGCACCAGGCGATGCGCTGCCGGCAGTTACTTGCATTCCTGCGCGGCAAGCTCCAAACGAGATGGCGTGATCGTCGACGCCAGCGGCTTGCGCTCGTACAAGAACACTTTGCCGCCATCCTGCGATTTGTAGGCTTCCAGCACGTCATCGGCGGCGATCTTGCTGGTGAGTACCACTTTGGCGTGACGCGAGTTTTGCGTCACGGTCGAGGTGATCCCGTGTTTTTCAAGTTTCGGTACAACACACTGCACATAGGCTTCTGGGCCCTTGCTGGTTTGCAGGGTCAGGGTGGGTGCATTCGGAGCGGAAACACAACCGGCCAGTAACAGGGAAGCAAAGGCCAGGGCCGGGACGAAAAAAGAGCGCATGAAAAATTCCTGAAAATAACTAAAAAAGGTCACATCAACTGGCACGAATCAACGCTTTGAGCGATGCATCGAACTGCTTCAAGGCATCAAGCTGTACATCGCGCTGCTGTTCGATCTGCGCAGCAATCTCCGGTGCGGCCTTGTCGTGCACCCACACCGATGGCAGCTGTTTGTGCACCGAGCCTTCGGCCTTGGCGATGTATTGCAGGTTCGTGTCATAGAACCGCGCAATAAAACGCGCCTCGACCTGGTCGTTACGCTGGGTCAGCAGTTGGTTGTGGGTGTCGAGCATCACCACCACATCGGGGTGAGCCTGCATCAGAGCATCCAGGTTGTCGTACACGGTGACCGACAGGAAGGTGCCTTGCAGCGAGCTCATCAACCAATCGATGGCCAGTTCCGGGTCGGAGCTGTTGACGAACGCCTCGCGGATACGCCCGTCGAGAGCATCCTTGGCGCCATTCAAGGCCATGTCGTGGTAGCGTTCAAGGTAGCTGAGATTGTCGCGGGTGTTGTCGCTCAGCAACACACCCACCGATTGCGCACGCTGCAGGGAGTCTACGCTACCGACGATAGGTAGCAAATGGCCTGTGGGCAGTTCATCGGCGATTGCCGCCGTGTTCATGACGACAGTGCCCAGCATCAGGGCCATCAAAGCCAGTTGGATAAATGTCCTCATCGCGCATTTCCTTGAGCAGCGTCTTGATGAGGCGATTTTCCGCCTTTCCTGTAAAAACAGAACTTGCGATGCTTGATGGTGACTATTATCTGAACCGATAGTGCGCACATAAAACTTATAAGGACCACGCCATGAAGCCCCACCAGAAAACCTTCGACCGCATCCGCGAGGCCGTACTGCCGGAGTTTCGCGAGCGGGTCGCCGATTACCTGGTCGACTATGAAACCGTGCTGCAGAACGACACCGCCGATGCCGAGCAGGTGAACGCCAGCGCCCAGCAACTGCGCGGCTATCTGCGCGGCTTGAACACCACACGGGTGCTGGGTATGGCGGATTGGGAAGACCTCGACCGCCGCGTGGAGCAGGCCTGGCTACGGGTGGTGGAAGCCGAATAAGCGGCTCGGCGTATCGACCAGCAACGCCTGCTCGACCTGCGCCGAACAGCCCAAGGCCTGGCGCTGCTCAACCACACTGGCATAGCCCGTGGACGCTTCATGTTGGGTGTGCGGCCAGTCACTGCCCCACACCAGCCGATGCCGACCGAAACTTTGCAGCAGCAGCGGCATGGCCTCGCGCGCAAACACCAGGTTCTGCTCGGGCGTGCCGGCCAGGCGGTAGATACCCGAGACTTTCAGCCACAGGTGGCCGCTGAGTCCCAGTTCCAGCAGCTCGGCAAACCCGCGTTGCTCAACCCCTTGCCGGGCATCGGGCCGGCCAAAGTGATCAATCACCAGCTTGACCCCGAACGGAATCAAGTGCCGAACCAGTTGCGGCAAGTCATCCACCTCGCGGTGCAATTCCACGTGCCAGCCGAGTTCGGCGATCAGCGCGAAAAACCCTTTCCAGCCCGGCCCGGCAAAATCCGGCAGCGCACGCCCCACCAGGTTCAAGCGCACCCCCACGACGCCCAGGCGGGCCATGGCCTGCAAGGTATCGCGACCGACTTTTGGGTCTACGACGACCACCCCACGCAACTGACCGGGCGCCTGCCGCAGGGCCGCGAGCAGGTATTGATTGTCGGTGCCGAGGAAGCTCGGTTGTACCAGCACGCCGTGGCTGAGACCATTGGCGTGCAGGTGGCTGAGGTAATCCCCCAGCGTGGCGTCGTACCCAGGGGTATAGCGCCGCTCACCGGCCAGGGTCAGCGCCTGGCTGAACACATGGGCGTGGGCATCGATGCCGGTGATGGGCGTGGAGCAGTTATCGAGCATGGTGGTCGTCTTTCATCCGTAAATAGGTCTCAGGCCTGCGCGCGCTGGCCGCTGGGGACGCTGTCGACCGGCGCCGCTTCCAGCACGCGGCCACGGGTTTCCGGCAGGCACAGGGCGGCAATCACGGCGACCCCGTAGGCAATCCCGGCATCAATGCCGATGGCCGAGCCCAGCGACATCGAGTCGCTCATGTGCCCCACCAGGAACGGGAACACCGCCGACAGCACGCGCCCGAAGTTGTAGCAAAAGCCCACGCCGGCACCGCGCACATCCGCCGGGTACAGCTCGTTGAACAACGCCCCCAGGCTGGCCGGAATGCCGGCGGCGAAGAAGCCCAGCGGGAAGCCTAGGAACAGCATCTGCGTATTGGTCAGCGGCAGGAACACATAGGCCTGCACGGTGACCACGCAGCACAGCGCGAACAGCACGATGTTCTTGCGCCGGCCGATGCGGTCGATCAGCAAGCCACTGACCACGCAGCCACACCAGAACGCAAAAATGATCACCGCCAGGTAGCCACCCGAGTTGAGCACCGACAGGTTGCGCTCGGTCTTTAGGAAGGTCGGCAGCCAGGTCATCACCGCGTGGTAACCGCCATGTGCGCCCAGGCCCAACAGGCCGCCAAACAGCGTGACGCGAATCAGCTCGGGGCGAAAAATCCCGGCCAGCGACTTGAAGAAGCTCTGCGGGATGACCTGCTCTTTTTGCAGGCGCTGGAAGCTGTCGGGCTCTTCCACATTGCGGCGCACCCAGATGATCAGGAACGACGGCAGCAGGCCCACCACGAACATCACACGCCAGGCCATGTCCTGCGGCACAAACGAATAGATCAGCGCAAACACCCCGACCGCCACGCCCCAGCCCACGGCCCAGGCGCTTTGCACGGTGCCCATGACCTTGCCGCGATACTTGGGGTTGATGGTCTCGGCCATCAACACCGCGCCCGCCGCCCACTCACCACCGATGCCGAAGCCCTGCAGGGCCTTGACGATCAGCAACTGGTGGAAGCCGGTGACAAACGCCGAGATAAACGTGAAGAACGAGAACCACAGGATCATCCACTGCAGGGTGCGCACCCGGCCGTAGCGGTCGGACAAGGTGCCGCCGACCCAGCCACCGATGGCCGAGGTAACCAGCGTGACCCCGCTGATCAGCCCGGCATCGCCCTTGCTCAAGGCGAACGCGGCGATCAGGGCCGGGATCGCCAGGCCGAACATTTGCACTTCCAATGCATCGAGGGACCATCCGCCGAAGCAGGCCCAGAACGTTTTGCGCTCCCGAGGAGTGACTTGGCGATACCAACTGAACATGATTTTTATCCTTATAGGTCAAACGCGAGGCAGCCGAGCACGAACCGCGCCGTTGCAAGGCCAGTGTTGGCAAACACGTGAAACTACGGGTGGTGCGTCAGCGGATATCCACGCGGTATCGGAAGTGCTCGGCGTGCCCGCGCGAGCGGCGCCACTCCAGCGGCTGCCCGGCGTAATCGCGGGCCAGGCGCTCGATCACCACCACCGGGCTGTTGACCGGCACCTGCAGCAGCCGCGCGTACACCTCGTTGACCGACTCGGCGGTAAGGGTCTCCTCGGCCGAGGCCACCACTTGTCCGCAGACGCTTTCATACACCGGGTAGAGCAACGGGCCCTGGGCGGACAAGTCGATGTCGAGCAACGCCTGGAAGCGCTTGCGCGGCAGCCAGATCTCTTCCGCCAGCAACGGCTGCACGTCCAGCAGACGGGTACGCACGATGCGAATCACCTGGGCTTCGGCTTTCAGGCCGAGGACCTCGCTGACTGCAGACGGTGCTGTCACGGACTCCACCGTGAGGATGCGGCTCTCGGGCACCTGGCGTTCGCCCGAGGGGCCTTGGAAACGGAAGAAGCGAAACAGCGAAGACTGGAATTGCGGGCGACGTACGAACGTGCCACGGCCCTGCTGGCGCTCAAGGATGCCCTCGCTCACCAGCGCATCCACCGCCTTGCGCACGGTGCCGGTGGAGATCTCGTATTCGGCGGACAGCACCGCTTCGGTGGGAATCGCTTCGCCAGGGCGCCAGCGATTGTTGGCGATCTGTTCGACCAGATGGTCGCGCAGGCGTTGATAGAGCGGCAGACGGGCATCACTGGAGAGCGTATTCATGGGGCCACATTCACTTTGTTATTTAGTCATATATATGAATATGGCGAGAGTATTTGCCGCGCGGGTGACGCCTGTCAAGGGCGCCACCGCAGGCGGGGGATGAATGGTGGCTTAAAGCGCAGGGCGTGGCAGGTTGACCCATTCCTGCACAGACGGCCGCGCCCACTGGCGCTGCGCGTAATCAACCAGCCCGGCGGGCACGCTGTCGCCGTTGAGAATCAGGCGATTGAGCATCACCGCAAGGTCCACATCGACAATCGACCACGCGCCGAACAGGTACTCCGGGTTACCCGCCAGCAGCGCCTGCGCCGCACTGATCAACGTACCTGCCGCGACCTCGGCCGCCGGCGACAGCGGCGGCATTGTCTGCCCGCAGAACACCACCAGCGTCGAACGCTCCTGGCGGATCGGCAGCAAGTCGCTGCGCAGCCACGCCTGCACCTGACGCGCCCGTGCCCGCTGCCTTGGCTCGACCGGGTACACCGGCGTGTCCGGGTAAAGGTGCTCCAGGTACTCGGTGATCGCTGACGACTCCGACAGCGCAAAATCGCCGTGCACCAGCGTGGGCACGCGCTGGGTCAGGGACAGTTGGGCGAAATCGGCGGTGCGATTTTGCGCGGCGTCCAAGTCCAGGGTCACCACATCGAAGTCCAGGCCCTTTTCGCGCAGGGCGACGAACACCGACATCGCGTAGGGGCTGGTGTAGAGCGAATCAACATAGAGGCGCAACGGGGGCTGGTGCATGGCAGGGTCTCCTTGGGTGAAACCCCACGCTACGAGATGTCCGCCGAGAAAGACAATGCGCTGTTTTTATGGGGGCATTCCTCGCGGGAATAGCCGCTCAGCCGGCGAACCCGCCCTCCTCCAGAAAGCTGCGCTCGTCGGGTGTGGTGAGCCTGGCCAACACGTCGTTGCGGTGCGGAAACCGCCCGAAGCGCTCGATGATGCGCGCGTGCTCCTTGGCCCAGCGGTAGGTGTTGGCGTCCAACGCCGCGTTGAGCGCCACAGAGCGTTGCTGGTCAGCCGCATCCTCCGAGTGCTCAAACGGCAGGTAGCAGAACGCACGCAACGCGAGGTCCACCTGCTGATCGAGGCCGGCATCGACCATGCGCCGGGCATACAGGCGCGCCAGCGGGTCGGTGGCGAACATGTGCGCGGTCCCGCGAAACGCATTGCGTGGATATTGGTCGAGCAGGATCAACAGCGCCAGCGCGCCGTCAGCCGTGTCCAGCCAGCCTTCCAGCTCACGCCGGGCCGCTTGCAGGTGGGTGGCGTGGAAGGTGTCGCGAAAGCTTGCGTCAAACCCGTCATCCTTGGCGAACCAGCGCTTGGGGCCGGCGTGCTGCCAGAAATCGATGACGGACTGCGGCGTGTGTTCGGTCGTACTCACGGTGGCTATCTCCTGTAGGCGCCGGTTGGCCGGCACCTACAGTGGACCGTAGTGGGCGCTTAGAAGTCCACGGTGGCCGACAGCTTGATCGTGCGCGGCTCGCCCTGGGTCAGGTAGTTGTTGGCCGTCGATGCGGAAGCCCAGTACGCCTTGTTCGCCACGTTCTCGACGTTGGCGCGCAGGGTGACGTACTTGTCGTCAGCCTTGAAGCCATAGCGGGCGCCGAGGTCGACGCGGGTCCAGGCCGGGATGTTCAGGGTGTTGGTGGCGTTGACGTATTCCCCGCCGGTGCGCAGCAGCCGTGCGTTGACGGCGGCGCCCTGGAGGCCCGGGATGTCCCAGTCGGCACCCAGGTTGAACTGGAAGCGCGGCACGCCGGCGGCGCGGTTGCCATCGGTGGCGCCGTTGGAGGTGTTCTGCAATTCAGTGTGCATCCACGTGGCACCCGCCAGCAGGCGCAGGCCGTCGATGGGCTCGCCGAACACGTTCAACTCGACGCCTTTGTTGATTTGCTCGCCGTCGACATTGAACGTGCGGGTGCCGTTGGGGAACTGCGGCGTCACACTGTTGGGGTTGTTGTTGGTCGCGCTGTTGGGCTGTTCGATGCGGTAGACGCCGAGGGTCGCACCGTAGTTGTCCCAATCGAGCTTGACCCCGGCCTCGGTCTGTTTGCTGCGACTCGGCGGGAACACGTCGCCGCTGTTGGTGATGTCGACCGCCGTCGGCACCGTGGGCCCCTGGGCCAGCCCTTCGATCCGGTTGGCATACAACGACACGTGCTCCCACGGCTTGACGACCAGCCCATACACCGGCGTGGTGATGGACTCGCCATAGTTCGCCGTGCGCGCGCCGCTGGTGGTGTTCCAGCCATCCACTTCGATGGTCTGGCGACGCACGCCGACGGTCAACAGCACGCGGTCGTCGATGAAGCCGAGCGTGTCCGAAACGGCGGCGCTCTTGATACGGTTCTTGCCGACGACACGCGGGTCGTGAATGTCGCTGCCGAAGTAAGTGACGGTCGGGCGAGGCAACTGGGTCGGGTTGTACAGATTGCCCGGCCGACGGTTGGCCTGCAGGATCGCCTCGAACGCCGAACGCTGCTCGCCCCAGATGCCAGACAACCCGAGATTGACCTGATGGGTCACCGGCCCTGTGTTGAAATGCCCGTTGAGGCCGGCCATGGCGCTCTTGTTGTCTTCATCATGGGGTGAGTACAGGAAGCCGACGCGGCCGCTGCCGTCGTTGCCCACGTACAACGATGAATACTGGCCATTCTCGCGCGTGTGCTTGGCACCGCCGCCGACATAGGCGCTCCAGTTTTCAGTCAGGTCGTACTCGGCATTGAACATGCCGTAGGTGTCTTCCAGCTCCGACCAGCTCCAATCCTGCGCATAGTTGTCCTTGGCCGAAGGCGCCTTCGGCACTTTGGTGCCATTGGGGTACACCACCGAGCGGCCATTGTTGATGCGTTCTTTCTGGTAGCCGAAGTCGGTGGACAGGCGCAGGCGATCACCCCGGTAATCCAGGGCCACGGCCACCAGTTGCGAGCTTTTGAATTCATCCTCGATGGCAGTATCGCCGCCATGCCGGGCCAGGTTGACCCGCGCGCCGAAGCGGTTGTCTTCACCAAAGCGCTGGCCCACGTCGAGGTGGCCGCCGGCCTGGCCATCGGTGGTGGTGTCGAGGGTGACGCTGCGGGTGGCGATGTCTTCGGCGCGCTTGGGCACCAGGTTGACGCTGCCGCCAATGCCGCTGCCAGCCGGCGACACGCCGTTGACGAAGGCGTTGGGGCCCTTGAACAGCTCGACGCGCTCCAGCGCCTCGGTGGTGATGATCTGCCGCGGCAGCACGCCGTACAGGCCATTGAAAGCAATGTCATCGGTGTTCAACGGCAAGCCACGGATGGTGAACACCTGGGAGAAGTTGCCGAACCCGGAAGACTGGCGCACCGACGCATCATTGAGCAGCACATCGCCCACGGTGCGCGCCTGCTGGTCGGCGATAGTCTTGGCGGTGTAGCTGACCACGCTGAACGGCACATCGTTGATCGAACGATTGCCCAACACGCCCAATCGCGCCGAACGCGCGACCTGGCCACCGCCGTAGGTGTCCGCCTGTGCCCCGCCCTCGCCGCTGATGGTGGTAGCGCCCAGCTCCACCGCATCGCCGTTGGCCTGGGGCACCACGGTGTAGCCATTCGCGCCGGTGCTCTGCAGGGTATAGCCGCTGCCCTGCAGCAACTGCATAAAGCCCGCCTGCGCGGTGTAACTGCCTTGCAGGCCTGCGCTGTGCTGGTCATTGAGCAGCTTGGAGTCGAACGACAACGGCACGCCGGACAATGCCGCAAACTGCGCCAGCACATTACCCAACGGCCCGGCGCCGAGGTTGTAGCTGCGCGCCGCGCTGCTTGCCGGCTCGGCGGCCACGGCGCTGTGCAGCGGTGCGATGGCCGCGAGCGCGACGGCCAGGCTCAAGGCCTGCAAGGGGCGGATGGGGTGCGATGTGAAGGTCATGGGCATTCCTGTCGGCGCGGTGCAAAGTTGAGGGTTCTCCCCTACACCGCACGACAACGAAAAAGGTATCAGCGAACAGGCAAAAAAGTTTCAGCGTGGCTCAACAGTGACCCAATAACCGGTCAGGCTGCTGACCTTGACCGGCAACGTGTCCTGCAACAGGCGCAGGCTGGCATCGGTCTCGCGCAGCGGGAACGCGCCGGACACGCTCAACCCGGCCACACTGGCGTGACAGCGCAACACGCCCTGCCGGTAGCGGCCCAGCTCCTCGAGCAAATCCGCCAGGCGCATCTGCTGGGCCAGCAACATGCCGTTTTCCCAGGTCACTGCGCCCACCTCCAGCGGCGCCACCGCCGCCACGCTGCCACTGCCGAACGCGCTCTGTTCGCCGGCCTTGAGGATCAGCCCCCGGCTGGCATGCAGCGGCAGCATTTCCACTGCGCCGTCGATCACCGCCACGCGGCTGCTCTGCTCCCCGACCCGCACACTGAAATGCGTCCCCAGCGCCCGCGCGCTGCCGTGACGGGTCTGCACGCTGAACGGACGGTGCGTCGGCGCCGGGTCCTTGGCGGTGGTAATCAGCACTTCGCCTTGCAGCAATTCGATGCGCCGCACCTGATCGGTAAAGACGATATTCAGCGAGCTGGCGGTGTTGATCAGCAGGCGCGTGCCATCCGGTAACGTGAGGTTGCGCTGCTCGCCGATGGCGGTGTGCTGGTCGGCGGTCCAGGCCTGCCAGGGCTTGTGCTGCCAGGCCAGCCAGCTCGCCGGCCCCGCCAGCAACAACAGCCCGAGGGCCTGGCGCCGACCCAGGGCTTTCTTGCGGCCGATGCGCTTGAGGGTGTCGCCGGCAATCGCGCCGGGCACGCTGTTGAAATCGCCGAGGATCGCTTCCGCCCGCTGCCAGGCCTGGGCGTGCTGCGCGCTGCGGCACTGCCATTGGGCGATGGCGCGGCGATCCTCGTCGGTGGCGCTGCCGGACTGCAACTGCACCATCCAGTCAGCGGCCTCGCCGAGGATCAGCGGGTCGATCGACGGGCTCATGCCACGCTCAGGCAGGCGAGAAATGCATCGCGCATATAGCGTTTGACCGACACCAGCGACACCTGCAGGTGCTCGGCGATCTGCGCGTAGGTCAAGCCGTCGATCTGCGACATCAGGAAGGCCTGGCGGGTTTTGTCGGGCAGGTCGCGCAGCATGGCCTCGATGCGGTACAGCGCCTCGAGGATCAGCCAGCGGGTTTCCGGCGACGGCACTTCCTGCTCGGGCAGGTGGGCAATAGTCTCAAGGTAGGCGCGCTCGACTTCCTGGCGGCGCCAACTGTCGATCATCAGGCCCTTGGCGATATGCGTGAGCAACGCACGCGGTTCGCTGCCAAAACCGTTGCCGGGCTGGCGGGTGAGCAGGCGCATGAAGGTATCGTGGGCCAGGTCGGCCGCGTCGCTGGCGTTGCCCAGCTTGCGGTCGAGCCAGCGGTACAACCATCCGTGGTGTTCGCAGTACAGGTCCTGGATAGGCAGATTGAGGGGGGACGACATGCGAGTCACCGGCGCGGGGCCAAGGAGTAATTAAGAATTGATCGCATTCTAATCTGCACAACGAAGCACGGCAACGCGCAAATTAATGTTATAGGATAACGCTCCTCGCCCGCCTTGCCCTGTGATGCCGCCCATGACCGACGCTGTTCCCCAACGCCCACGCCTGCTGGCCATCGACGCCCTGCGCGGCCTGGTCATCCTGTTCATGCTGCTCGACCACGTGCGCGAAACCTTCCTGCTGCACCGCCAGGTCAGCGACCCGATGAACATCGACAGCACCGAACCCGCGTTGTTTGTGAGCCGCACCCTCGCCCACCTGTGTGCGCCGGTGTTTGTGCTGCTCACGGGTTTATCCGCGTGGCTGTACGGCCAGAAGTACCAGGGCCGGCGCGATGTGTCGGCGTTCCTGTTCAAGCGCGGGCTGTTCCTGGTGGTGCTGGAGTTCACCCTGGTCAACTTCGCGTGGACCTTCCAACTGCCGCCCAGCGTGATCTACATGCAAGTGATCTGGGCCATCGGCGTGAGCATGCTCGCCCTCGCCGCACTGGTGTGGCTGCCGCGTCCGTTGCTGATCGCGGTGGCCCTGGTGATCATCGCCGGGCACAACCTGCTCGATGGCCTGCACTTCACGCCGGGGTCGGCGCTGCAAAACGCCTGGGCGATTCTGCATGAGCGCGGTTGGATCGAGGTTGGCGACGCGTTGCGCCTGCGGATCACGTATCCGGTGCTGCCGTGGATCGGCGTGATTGCCCTCGGCTACGGCCTCGGCCCGTGGTTCGCGAATACCCTGCAGCCGGCGCTGCGCCAGCGCTACCTGTTGCTGAGCGGTGCGGCGGCGTTGCTGGGATTCGTAGTGGCGCGCGCGGCCAATGGCTATGGCGAGAAACCCTGGCAGGCCTATGACGACGGCGTGCGGACGCTGATGAGCTTTTTCAACGTCACCAAGTACCCGCCTTCGCTATTGTTTCTGGCGCTGACCCTGGGGCTCGGGTTGCTGCTGTTACTGGCGTTTGAACGTGCCGGACAAAAACGCTGGATCGGCGTGCTTGCCACCTTCGGCGCAGCGCCGATGTTCTTCTACTTGCTACATCTTTATGTGCTGAAAATGCTCTATGTCATCGGTGTGGCGCTGTTCGGGCTCAACCAGGGCAACTATTTCGGCGCCGACAGCATCGGCGCCATCTGGCTGGTCGCGTTAGCGCTGCCTGTGGCGTTGTACGTGCCAGTGCGTTGGTTCGCCAGACTGAAAGCCCGCCGGCGGGATTTGGCTTGGCTCAAGTACCTTTGACTCAACACGGCCGAGTGTAGGAGCTGGCCGGACTCCAATACATCTGACCCAACACGAACTAATGTGGGAGCTGGCTTGCCTGCGAAGGCGGTGTGTCAGCACCAGATGTATTCACTGACACGCCGCTTTCGCAGGCAAGCCAGCTCCCACATTTTTGACCGCATTCAGCCAGTCAGATGTGTGGTGGCTGCACACAAGCCACCACGCCTCGACCTGGACAGACTCAAATACCTCTGACTCAACACGGATTAATGTAGGAGCTGGCCGGACTCAAATACCTCTGACTCAACACAGCCTAATGTGGGAGCTGGCTTGCCTGCGAAGGCGGTGGCTCAGTACCAGATGTAGTCTCACGTTGAAACCAAATGCACATAGAACGCGTGAAACATGAAATACGCGCACACCGCCAGCGCCACGCCCATGCTCCGATTGAACAGCGTGAAGGCCGACGCCCCATTGATGCGCCGCCCCAGCACCGCGCCCAGCAGTGCATACACCCACGGCGCACCAAACGCCCCGAACGCCAGTAATGCCGAGACCCCGGCGATGGATGCCCCGGTAATGTGCGCCGCCGGCAACATCACACTGGTGATCGGCAACACTGCCATGATGCCCTTCGGGTTGAGCAACTGGATCACCAGGCCATTCCAGAACGTGAGGGTCCTGGTCGCAGGGTTTGCAGACTCTTCAACTTCGGTGCGCGCGTTGAACACCTGATAGGCGAGGTACAACGTGTACACCCCGCCAATCAACGAGATGTACGGCAGCACCGCCGGGGAGATGAGCGCTTCGCCGGTGTAGCCAAACAGCACGAACAACAACAGCATCGCGCAACCAACGCCGATGAAAAACCCGGTGGAGCGCCGGAACTGGCCGGTGAGCCCGGCATTCAGGCCCATGAAATTCACCGGACCTGGGCTGTACATGACACTGAAGGCGTAGAGGAAAATATCCATGGGGAACCAGCAATAGAAGAAGTGAGGCGAGTCTACTGAGCCGCCCTGGCGTGCTTCTTGAACGTTTGTGGTCCCAAGTGCTGGCACGCTCTGTGGTATTACGCCTACCCTGTAATAACGCCCAGTCGACGAAAGCCCCCCATGATCAAAGCCAGTCTGCGTAGTCACCTGACCCTGTGGTTTGCCGGTTTGTCGTTACTCACGTTATTGAGCGTGGGGGTCTATGTCGGCCATATCGCCACCGAACAGATGAAACAGGCCAGCGGCAACGCCCTGTTGAGCACGGCCCGCTCGACGGCGGCGCTGCTGGCGGTGCAATTGCGTGAACGCCAGTTGGAAGTCTCGCTGCTGAGCAAGGCGCCGATCATGCGCAAGGGCGACCTGGACGCGCCGGACATCCTGACCTTGATGGAGCTGCGCACCCAGTCGCGCGCCGAATACGCGTGGATGGGCGTGGCCGACGCCAACGGGCAAGTGCGCCAGGCGGTCAACGGGTTGCTGGTCAATCAGTCGGTGCAGCAGCGCCCGTGGTTCCAGGCCGGCATGCGCGGCGAGTACACCGGTGATCCTCACGAGGCGGTGCTGCTGGCCAAGCTGTTGCCGGGTTCGCCGAGTGGCGAGCCGTTGCGCTTTATCGACTTTGCCGCGCCGATTCGCAACGCACAAGGCGAAACCATTGGCGTGCTGGGCGCTCATGCGCACTGGCGCTGGGTGACGCAGATCGTCGATTCGGCCGTGATGCAAAAAGATGCGATCCCACAGATCGAGGCGCTGATCGTCGACTTCGATGGCAAGGTGCTCTACCCGGAGTTGCTGGCCGGCGAGCAAATGCCGCCAGACAACTTGCGCAGCGCGTCCGGCTGGTCGACCGGCAATGGCTACGTCACCGCCTCCATCGCCGTGCCGAGCCCGTCCAACGCGAAAATGACCTGGTACATCATGGTGCGCCAACCGCTGGATGTAGCGCTGGAGCCGGCGCGCACCCTGCTCTACAAATTGCTGGTGCTGGGCTTGCTGGCTGCGGTCGTGTTTGTGCTTGCCGCCTACTTCCTGGCCTCCTCCCTCAGCCGCCCGATCGAGCGCCTGGCCAAATCGGCCAAACAGGTGCAGAACCACCAGCCCGGCGCGGTCTTCCCTCAGGACCACCCCGTGCTGGAAATCGCCCAACTGGGTCGCTCCCTCACCGGCATGACGCAATCATTGCTCTCCAAGGAACGCGAACTGCAAGAGGCCAACGCCTCCCTGGAAGCCACCGTGGCCCAACGCACCGCCGACCTCACCCAGGCCAATGCCGACCTGCTCAAACTGGCGACCCACGACGCCCTGACCGGCGTGTTCAACCGGCGTCGCTTCGATGAAAAACTGGCCGAGAACAGCCTGCTGTTCCAGCGCACCGGGCGCACCTTCGCGCTGCTGCTGATCGACGCCGACTACTTCAAGCGCGTCAACGACACCTACGGCCACGCCATCGGTGATGACGTGCTGTGCCAGCTCGCGGCGCTGATCGAAAACACCACCCGCGCCACCGACTTCGTCGCGCGCTACGGCGGTGAAGAGTTCGCCGTGCTGCTGCCCGAAGTCGAGGAGCCGGACAGCCCCGAAGTGGTCGCCGAAAAAATCCGCGCGGCCGTGGAAGCTGCCGTGTTCCCGACAGTCGGCCATGTGACGGTGAGCATCGGCGTCGGTGTGGCCGAACCCTCGGACCGCGACTCCCTGGCGCTGCTCAAACGTGCGGACATGCGCTTGTACGAGGCCAAGGGCTCAGGCAGAAACCGCGTGGCCTGAGCCCCGTCCTGGACCGTGGCGAGGGAGCCTGCTACCGCTGAGGTGCGCAGCAGCGCCCGCCCCCGCCATGGAAAGCCCGATGCTTCAATCAATCAACCCATTCGCGTCATAAAACGGGTACGGCCCCGGGTACTCCCCGAACACGCCGTTGTGGCTGATCAACCCCTGTTGCGCATCCCAGCGATGCAGCAAGTACCCCGCCGGCTCCAGGTTGAAATGCGCCGGCGCGGTATCTTGCAAGTCCAGCACGATCTGGTGCGAAGTGCCGGGACACACGCAACTCATGCTGCCGCCGAAACGCCGCTGCATCGGCCGGTGCAGGTGCCCACACAATAGGCGCTCCACTTGCGGATGGCGGGCCACGACGGCTTCCAAAGCCGCCGCGTTGATGAAGGGCTCTCGGTCCATATGCCCGATGCCGCTGATAAACGGCGGGTGGTGCAGGATCAGCAGCGTGGGCGCGTCGGGGCGCAGTGCCAGCTGCTCGTCGAGCCACTGCAATTGGCTGTCCAGCAACTGCCCGCCGTGGCCGCCCGGAATGGTCGAGTCGAGGCCGATCAGGCGCAGTGGATGCGCGTCCACCACCCAGTCCAGCGGCCCCTCGGCCGAGGCCGGCAAATAGGCGTGATCACCGAACGCATCGAGCATCGGCCCGCGCGCGTCGTGGTTGCCGGGCACCAGGTAGACCGGCATGTGCAGGCGCGCCAGTTCAGGGTGCAGCACCGCGTATTCATCGGCGCGGCCGAAGTCCACCAGGTCACCGCTGACCACCACGATATCGGGCCGTGGGTGGCTGGCGTTCAGATGATCGACGGCGCGGCGCAGCGCACCGAGGGTATCGACCACGCCATAGGTGAGGCGCTGGCCGGCTTTAAGGTGCAGATCGCTGATCTGCGCAACAACAAAGGCACGATTGGACATAAGTTCTCAGGCGTTCAAGGTGAACAACATGTGCGGTGTGATCGCCAGGGCAATCGGCGCGCCCACGGCGTAGAGCTGGTTGTCGCTGCTGTCGACCAGCAACGGTTGCGGACCGCCCACATCCACCAGCAGGCGGCTTTGCGCGCCCTGGAAAAACTGCGCCAGCAGATGGCCGTGCAGGTGCCCCTCGCCGTCCATCACGCGCAGGTGTTCAGGGCGGCAGTACACCGTGCCGGGCAGGTTGGCCGCCTGCCACGGCAATTCGCCGCCGCAGACTTTCAGGCCCAGGGGCGAGGCTTCGAGCACCGAGAACGCATTCAGGTTGCCGACGAATCCGGCGACGAACGCGTTGGCCGGTTTCTGGTAGATATCCCGCGGGCTGCCCAACTGCGCCACGCGGCCGTGTTCCATCACCAGGATGCGATCACCCAGCGCCATGGCTTCACCCTGGTCGTGGGTGACGAACACCGAGGTGATCCCCAGGCCCCGCAGCAGTTGATCCAACTCGCTGCGCAGGCGCTCACGCAATTGCGCATCAAGGGCCGCCAGCGGCTCATCAAGCAACAGCACTTTCGGGCGCGGTGCCAATGCACGGGCCAGGGCCACGCGCTGGCGCTGGCCGCCGGACAACTCGTGGATGCTGCGCTTGCCGTGGTGCTGCAAGCCCACCAGTTCCAGCAACTCGTCGCAGCGCTTGTTGCGTTCGGACGCCGACACGCCGCGAATCTTCAGGCCGTAGACGATGTTGCCGGCCACATCCAGGTTGGGGAACAGCGCGTAATTCTGGAAGACCATGCCCACGTCGCGACGCTCGATGGGCAGGCGGGTCACGTCCTGGTCGCCGAACAACACCTGGCCGACATCCGGACGTTCGAGGCCGGCGATCAGGCGCAACGTGGTGGTCTTGCCGCAACCGGACGGGCCGAGAATCGCCAGGGTTTCGCCGCCTTCGACGGTCAGGTTCAAGTCATGCACGGCCACGGTGCCGTCGGCGAACGCCTTGCGACAGCCTTGCAGGCGAATAGTGATAGCAGTCATCGACGCTCTCCACGGGACAAACGCGCGCTGATGGCCTGCAGCGCAATCAACAGCGGCACGATCATCAGCAAAAAGATAAGGGTGTAGGCGCTGGCGATTTCCAGGCGCGCCGAGGCGTAGCTGTCGGCCAGGCCCACCGGCAGGGTCTTGGTCATCGGTGTGTGGAGCATCCAGGTCAGGTTGAATTCACCCAGGGACAAGGTCACCACCATCAGCACACCGGCGAGGATTCCCGCGCGGCAGTTGGGCACCACCACGCTGAAAAAGCGCTCGATCGGCCCGGCGCCCAAGCTCGCCGCCGCCTCTTCCAACAGCGGCAAGTGCTGGCGCTGCATCACCGCCATCACCGGGCGCACCAGGAACGGCAAGGTGAACAGCACATGCCCGACCAGGATGAACAACCAGCTGCTGCGGAAGGTGCCGAACTGGCCGTAGGTCAGCAGCAAGGCCAGCGCACTGGCCAAACCCGGCATCGCCACCGGCAGCACCATCAACTCTTCGAAGGCACGGCTGAAGCGGTTGTTCATGCGCACCAGGGCATAGGCCGCCGGCACGCCGATCACGCAGACGCACACCGCGCACGCCAGCGCCAGTTGCAACGACAGCCACACCGTCGGCGAATAGGCTTGCCAGACCTGGATCAACCAGTCGAAGGTCAAGCCACTGGACAGCCCCACAAAGAAATTGCGCGTGAGCCCGGCGAGCAATGACATCAGCACCGGCACCAGCATGAAGGCGCACACCAGCAAGGTGAACAGCAGTTGAATCACAAACAGCGATGAGCGCTTCACAGGACCGTCCCCGCATTTTTCACCAGCCGGCGCGTGAGCAGCAAGACCGCCCAGGTCAGCGCACCCAGCACCACCGACAACGCGGCGGCGACGGCAAAGTTGGCGTAGTTGGTGAACACGTTGTAGATCGCCACCGGGGTCACGTTCAGGCGCGTGCCCAAGGTAAACGCGGTGCCGAAGGCGCCCATGGAGGTGGCGAAGCAGATCGCCCCGCACGAGGCCAAAGCCGGCGCCAGGCCGGGCGCGATCACGTCGCAGACCACGCGCCAGTGCCCTGCCCCCAGCGAATGCGCGGCTTCCTCCAGGCTGCGGTCGAGGCTTTCGCACGCGGCCATCACCGTGAGGATCACCCGTGGGATCGAGAAGTACAGGTAGCCGACAAACAGCCCGGCCAGCGAGTAGGCAAAGATCCAGCGCTCACCTGCCAGTTGCAGGCCGAGGGAGGCCAGCAGGCCCTGGCGCCCCCCCAACAGGATCACCAGGAACCCCACCACCACTCCTGGAAACGCCAAGGGAAAGGTCAACAGCGCGACCAGGGCCGAACGCCCGAAGAACTGCTGGCGCGCGAGGAACACCCCGCTGATGCCGCCGATCAACAGCGCGACCAATGTCACTACGACCGCCAGCACCAGCGTCTGCCCCAGGCTGCCCAGGTATTGCGCACTGCTGAGTACCTGCCAGTAACCGCTGCCGAGGCTGTCGCGGCTCTCGGCGCCGAGCAGCATCAGGTGGGCCAGCGGCAACAGCCAGAACGCGAGCAGTACCGCACAGGCCGGGGCCAGCGCCCAGGCCGCGTGTTTTGCCGATGCTGCCACTTACTTGACCTCGTTCAGGTAACGGGCGGCGAAGGCTTCCTGCACGGCGGCCATTTTTTCGTAGTCGACCACGCCGGCGCGGGCGTAGTCGCTGTCGGGCAGGAATTGCGCGGCGACGTCGGCAGGCATTTTCAGCGGGCGCACCGGGCGCAGATAAGCCTTGGCCCACAGTGCCTGGCCGGCGTCGGACAGCACGAAATCGAGGACTTTTTGCGCATTGGCGCGGTGCGGCGCGTTGGCCACCAGGCTCATCACGTAGGGCACGCTGATGCTGCCTTCCGTGGGGATCACGAAGGCCACGTTGGCGTTGTCTTTGTAGCGCGCGCGGTAGGCGTTGAAGTCGTAGTCCACCAGGATCGGCAACTCACCGGAGAGCAACCGCGCGTACGCAGTTTGCTTGGGCACGATGGGCGCGTTTTTCGCAAGCTTCTGGAAGTAGTCGATGGCCGGGGCGAAGTTGTCGAGGTCGCCGCCCAGGGCGCGGTTGATCGCTACCGCCGAGACGTAGCCGACAAACGCGCTGGACGGGTCCAGGTAACCGACCATGCCTTTGTATTCAGGCTTGAGCAGGTCGGCCCAGCTGTGCGGCACCGGCAAGCCACCGAGCGCGTCGACGTTGACCATGATGCCCAAGGTGCCGGAGTGGATCGCGAACCAGTGGCCGTCCGGGTCCTTGAGGCCGGCGGGAATCTGCTCCCAGCCCTTGGGTTTGTAGCCGTCGACCACGCCGGCCTTTTGCGCCTGCAGGCCGAAGGTCACGCCGTAATACACCACGTCCGCCACGGGGGCGGCCTTCTCGGCCACCAGTTGCGCCAGGGACTGGCCGGAGTTCTTGTTGTCCAGCGGCACCTGCACACCGGTGTCTGCAGCGATGGCCTTGAGTTGGGTGCCCCAGTCGGCCCAGTCCGGTGGGCAGTTGTAGCAAATTGCGGTGTCGGCGGCCTGGGCCAGGCCGGCCATACCGCAGAGCAGCACGGCTGCCAGGGTTTTACGCAATGCGCGCATCGAAGCTCTCCTCATGGGGTTGAGTGCTGTCGCCCGGCCGGATATGGCAAGGCAGGCAGTGGGATATCGGGTCGTTACCGGCGATCTGCGCCAGCAGTTGATCAATCACCGTGCTGGCGAGCAGTGCGATGGGCTGCACCACGCTGCACAGGGTCGGGTGCATCTGGGTGCCGAGGGCGATGCCGTCAAAGCCCACGACCGACAGTTGCTGCGGCACCTGCCAGGCATTGCGGCGCAGTTCGGCGATCAGGCTGATGGCCAGGAAATCGTTGGAACACACCAGCGCAGTCGGCGCCTGGGGCCCTTGCAGGCAGGCTTCGATAGCGGCGAATTCGGCCTGTGTGTGGGCCGGCATTTCGATCACCGGCCGGCTTGCAAGCCCGTATTCGCTCATCGCATCGCAGTAGCCCGCATAACGCAGCCGGGCCCGGTCCGACTGCAACGCGGGCCCGGCGACCATGCTGATGCGCCGGTGACCGGCTTCCAGCAAGTAGCGGGTAGCCAGGGCCATGCCCGCGCGGTTGTCGACCGACACAGCGCTGTAGTTGGGGTTGCCGGGTTGGTGGTAGGCGAGCACGAACGGGGTTTTTTCGCTGTTCAGGCTGCTGAGGACGGTGTTGCTTTCGGCGTCGGTCACCGTCAGCACCAGGCCGTCGACGCGCTGGCGCAGCAACTCTTCGACCACGCTGCTTTCGCGCTCGCTGTCGTAGTCCGTGGTGGCGAGCACCAGGCTGTAGCCGCGCAACCGCGCCGCACGCTCCATGGCCTGGAACTGCTCGGCGAACACCGGGTTGAGCAGGTTGGGCACCACCACGCCAATCAATTGGGTAGTTTGCAGCCGCAACTGGCGGCCGAGCAGATTGGGGCGAAAGCCCAGCTCGCGGGCGGCGGCAAACACTTGCTCGCGAGTGGTCGGGCGCACTTGGTCGGGGGAAGCAAAGGTGCGGGCGGCAGTGGCACGGGATACCCCGGCCAACCGCGCAACGTCTTTCAGGTCAGTCATCGTCACTCGCTTGAGATCGATCTCATTGGCGAGGACAGTAGCGAGGGAATATGGCAGTCACATGGTGGGCAGATGACAGTTTGATGTCACCGATAACCTGCAGGAGCCAGCTTGCCGGCTCCTACAGGGGGGTGTGGAGCAATCCTTTGTCGAGTGCGATCGCCAGGAGGTCCTGTGCAGGCAGGTATCGGGAAATGGCCTGACAGGCGATGTCGAATTCTCCCGTCACTGCCTGACGAAACTCGGCCAGGCAGCCCGAAGCCTCCAGCCAGTGCAATGTCCATGCGTCCATTCTCACCTCTCGTCGCCCCAGCCTGGCTCAATCACCATGACCGTTCATCATCCTCACGGGCTGTCATATTCGCAGGCCAGATTAAAGGCGGCGCAGCAAAATCCGCCCACTAACCTTTCGATCTGATCCAAGTGCGGGCACAATGCGTGTCCTTTTTTGGCAGGCACCGCCGCAGGCTCTCAAAAATGATCAAAACGCCGTACTACCTCATCGATAAACAGAAGCTTCTGGTCAACATGCAGAAGATCGCTTACGTGCGCGAACAGTCCGGCGCCAAGGCCCTGCTGGCGCTCAAGTGCTTTGCCACCTGGTCGGTGTTCGACCTGATGCAGCAATACATGGACGGCACCACCTCGTCGTCACTGTATGAGCTCAAGCTCGGTCGCCAGAAGTTCGAAGGCGAGGCGCACGCCTACAGCGTGGCCTGGGCCGACGATGAAATCGAAGAGATGCTGGATAACTGCGACAAGATCATCTTCAACTCGATCAGCCAGCTGCAGCGTTTTGCCGAACGCAGCAAAGGCAAGACCCGTGGCCTGCGCGTCAACCCGCAGGTGAGCAGCTCCGACTACCTGCTGGCCGACCCGGCGCGCCCGTTCAGCCGCCTGGGCGAATGGGACCCGGAGAAGATCGAAGGCGTGATCGAGCAGATCTCAGGCTTCATGTTCCACAACAACTGCGAGAACGGCGACTTCAGCCTGTTCGACAAAATGCTCGGCACCATCGAAGAACGCTTCGGCGCGCTGTTGCACAAGGTCAAGTGGGTCAGCCTCGGCGGCGGCATCCACTTCACCGGTGAAGGCTATGCGCTGGACGCATTCTGCGCGCGCCTGAAGGCGTTCTCCGAGAAGTACGGCGTGCAGGTCTACTTGGAACCCGGCGAAGCGGCGATCACCAACAGCGCCTCGCTGGAAGTGACCGTGCTCGACACCCTCTACAACGGCAAACACCTGGCCGTGGTCGACAGCTCCATCGAAGCGCACCTGCTGGACCTGCTGATCTACCGCCTCAACGCCAAGCTGGCACCGAGCGAGGGTGAACACACCTACATGGTGTGCGGCAAATCCTGCCTGGCCGGGGACATCTTCGGCGAGTACCAATTTGATCGTCCGCTGGCCATCGGCGATCGGCTGTCGTTCATCGACACCGCGGGCTACACCATGGTCAAGAAAAACTGGTTCAACGGCCTGAAAATGCCGTCCATCGTAGTGAAACAACTCGACGGTACAGTCGAAGTGGTTCGTGAATTTGGTTACGACGACTACCTGTCCAGCCTTTCGTAAGCTGGCGGATAAAGGAGAGATAAAGCAATTGAAAAAGAACGTTCTTATCATTGGTGCAGGAGGTGTCGCCAAGGTGGTGGCCCACAAGTGCGCGCAGCACAACGACGAACTCGGTCGTATTGCTATCGCGTCGCGCAACATCTCCAAATGCCAGGCCATCATCGACAGCGTCAAGGCCAAGGGTAGCCTCAAGGTACCCGCCGACATCCAGGCCTTCGCGCTGAACGCTTTGGACGTGGAAGCGACCAAGGCCCTGATCCGCGAGACACAATCGCAGATCGTCATCAACGTGGGTTCCGCGTTCCTCAACATGTCGGTCCTGCGTGCCTGCATCGACACGGGCGTCGCGTACCTCGACACCGCCATCCACGAAGAGCCGGGCAAGGTCTGCGAGACCCCGCCGTGGTACGGCAACTACGAATGGAACCACCTGGAAGAGTGCAAACAGAAGAACATCACCGCCATCCTTGGCGTGGGCTTCGACCCGGGTGTCGTCAACGCGTACGCCGCGCTGGCGCAGCAACAGCATTTCGACCGCATTGATTCGATCGACATTCTCGACGTCAATGCCGGCTCCCATGGCAAATACTTCGCCACCAATTTCGATCCGGAAATCAACTTCCGCGAATTCACCGGACAGGTGTGGAGCTGGCAGAACAGCCAGTGGACCAGCAACACCATGTTCGAAGTCAAGCGCACCGACGACCTGCCGGTAGTCGGCTCGCAGAACCTCTATCTCACCGGCCACGATGAAGTGCACTCGCTGTCGAAAAACCTCGACGTGCCCAACGTGCGGTTCTGGATGAGCTTCGGCGAACACTACATCAACGTGTTCACCGTGCTGAAAAACCTCGGCCTGCTCTCCGAAAAGCCGGTCACCACCGCCGAAGGCCTGGAAGTCGTGCCGTTGAAACTGGTCAAGGCCGTGCTGCCCGACCCGTCGTCGCTGGCGCCTGGCTACACC
The DNA here is from genome assembly GCF_001702265.1 of Pseudomonas aylmerensis. Taxonomy (GTDB): domain Bacteria; phylum Pseudomonadota; class Gammaproteobacteria; order Pseudomonadales; family Pseudomonadaceae; genus Aquipseudomonas; species Aquipseudomonas aylmerensis. The sequence goes on along the minus strand of NZ_MAUE01000037.1, from coordinate 18,276 downwards.
GGCAAGACCTGCATCGGCGACCTGGTCAAGGGCACCAGGAACGGCCAGCCGCACGAGGTGTTCATCTACAACGTGGCGGATCACGAAGAAGCCTTCGCCGAGACCGACAGCCAGGGCATCTCCTACACCGCAGGCGTGCCTCCGGTCGCTGCTGCGCTGCTGGTAGCCCGTGGTGAATGGGATGTGCAACGCATGGCCAACGTCGAGGAACTGCCGGCTGAGCCGTTCCTCAAGGCGCTGGACGTGATGGGCCTGCCGACTCGAATCAAAGACGAGCACGGTGATCGGGCTTGGGATGCGATTGCCTGATAGGCGATGGCTGACCGAACAAAAAAATGCGCCCCAAGGGGCGCATTTTTTGTTGGGGCTCACATAACTATCAAAGAAAAATGAAGATCAAAATGTGGGAGCGGGCTTGCTCGCGAATGCGGTGTGCCAGTCACTGCATCTGGCGACTGATACACCGCATTCGCGAGCAAGCCCGCTCCCACATTGAATTGGCCGTGTTCTTGAGAATGGGGCTATTCAAGATTGCGCGCCGAATTGCTCAACGCCCTGGAGCACTGCAACAACGCCGGCGCCAACTGCTTCTCCGCATCCGCCCGACTCCAGCGACTGGTCGGCGCCACCACATGCACCGCCGCCACTGGCCGGCCATTCGCGCCCAGCACCGGTGCGCCGATGGTCATGTCGCCGAGGAACAGCTCCTGGGCATTGACCGCATAGCCCTGCTCACGCACCTGCTGCAACGATTCCAGGATCCTGTCGACCTCGGTCAATGTCTGGCTGGTGTGCGCAATGCGCTGGCTGTGCTCGATCAGCGCCAACGCTTCATCCGTAGGCAACGCGCTCAAATACGCGCGCCCCGACGCCGTGCAGTACATCGGAACTCGCGAGCCGATCGGCATGTGCACCGGCACAAAGCCCGCGCTGACGAACCGCGCGATATAGGTCATGTCGTAGCCCGCAGGCTCGGTCAGGCAGGAGGTTTCGCCGGTCAGCCGCGTCAGTTCGGACAGGAACGGGTTGGCCACTTCGATCAGCGAATGCGCGTCCAGGTAACTGAAGCCCAACTCCAGCACGCGCGGGGTGAGTTGGTAATGCCGGGTGCGCGAGTGTTTCCGAAGGTAACCCAGGCTTTCGAGGGTAAACACCATGCGCTGGGCCGAGCTCTTGGTCATGCCGGCGGCCTCGGCCACCTCTGCAAGGCTCATGCTGCGGCGCTGGGCGCTGAATGCCTTGAGCACCGACAGGCCTTTTTCCAGGGATTGGTTGTGCAAACTGTTGCGTTCTTCGGACATGGCGGACTCGCGGTCAGGACGATCAGGCGTGGCGATATTTCTACCCTAAATCGCAAAAATAGACCACTAAATATCGCATATCGATACGCCAAGTTCATTTTGTCGCATTTAAGTTGTGATATTCGATTTACTCCAATCGAAATGGCACAGAGCTTGCGGTTTCATCGGCAGCCGCTTGCGCTACTGACTTTCCGTTTTCCTTTTGGAGTAACCCGATGAACAGTCTTTCGCCCGTGTTTCGCCGCCTCGCCTTCGCCGTGTGCGCCACGCTCTGCGTCAGCGCCGCGCACGCAGAAAGTGCGTCCACGTACAAAGTCGGTGCAACGGCCAGTGGTTCGCCGTTCACCTTCCTCGATATCAAGAGCAACAGCATCCAGGGGGTGATGGTCGACGTGGCTGAAGCCGTCGGCAAGGCCGGCGGCTTCACCAGCCAGATCGAACAGACCAACTTCGCCGCGCTGATCCCCTCCCTGACCTCCGGCAAGCTCGACTTCATCTCCGCCGGCATGCTCAAGACCGAAGAACGCACCAAGGTCGTCGATTTCAGCGCCCCGGTGTATGCCTACGGTGAAGGCTTGATCATCAACGCCGAGGACAACACCGCCTACCCCGACCTCACCCCGTTGAAGGACCAGGTGGTCGGCGTGCAGGCCGGCACGATCTTTTACGATCAACTGAACAAGCTCGGCATCTTCAAGGAAATCCGCACCTACGACTCGATTGGCGAGATGGTCCGCGACCTGTCCCTGGGCCGCATCAAGGCCGCCGTTGGCGACCAGCCGGTGGTGGCGTACCAGATCCGCCAGAAGCTGTTCAAAGGCGTGAAACTCGCCGCCGACTACCAACCGGTCAACGTCGGCGAGGTATGCCTGGTAGTGCGCAAGGGCGACGCGCAAACCCTCGAACGCCTGAACACTGCCATCGCCAGCATCAAGGCCGACGGCACCCTGGACAGCATCCTCAAGAAGTGGGGACTTGATACCCAGGTGCGCCCATGAACCTGGCTGAGTTCCTGCAGAACGCCCAGGATTTCCTGCCGATTCTGCTGCAGGGCGCCTGGGTGACGATCCAGATCACCGTGCTGTCGTTCCTGCTCAGCAGCGCCATCGGCCTGGTGCTGGCGTTGCTCAAGCTGTCGCCGATCCGCGCGCTGTCGTGGACGGCGAGCACCATCATCAACGTGATCCGCGGCCTGCCGATCATCGTGCAGCTGTTCTACATCTACTTCGTCCTGCCGGACATGGGCGTGCACCTCACGGCGTTCTACGCCGGGGTGATCGGCATGGGCATCGCCTATTCGGCGTACCAGGCCGAGAACTTTCGCACCGGCATCATTGCGGTCGAACAGGGCCAGCGCGAAGCCGCCGAAGCCCTGGGCATGCGCTCGGCGTTGATGATGCGCCGGGTGATCCTGCCGCAGGCGTTTCGCATTGCCTTGCCGCCCTACGGCAACACCCTGGTGATGATGCTCAAGGACTCGTCCCTGGTGTCGACCATCACCGTCGCCGAGATGACCCGCCAGGGCCAGCTGATCGCCTCGTCGACCTTCCAGAACATGACCGTCTACACCCTGGTCGCCCTGCTCTACCTGCTGATGAGCCTGCCGCTGGTGTATGGCCTGCGCCGTATGGAGCAGCACCTGGGCCGGAGGAAAAAAGCATGATCGAGATTCGTCAGCTGCAAAAACATTACGGCAGCCACCGCGTATTGCACGGCGTCGACCTCGACGTGGCCAAGGGCGAAGTGGTGTGCCTGATCGGCCCCTCGGGCTCGGGCAAATCCACCCTGCTGCGCTGCATCAATGCACTGGAAGCCTACGACGGCGGCACGATCAGCGTGTTCGGTGAAACCGTGCAGCGCGGCAGCAAGACCGTGCACGCCCTGCGCAGCCGCATGGGCATGGTGTTCCAGCGCTTCAACCTGTTCCCGCACCGCACGGTGCTGGAAAACGTGATGGAGGGCCCGGTGTACGTCAAGGGCGAGTCGCCTGGGCAAGCGCGCGAGGAAGCCCTGGTGCTGCTGGAAAAAGTCGGCCTGAGTGCCAAGGCCGACGCCTACCCGGAACAACTCTCCGGCGGTCAGCAGCAGCGCGTGGCTATCGCCCGCGCCCTGGCGATGAAGCCCGAAGCCATGCTGTTCGACGAACCCACCTCGGCCCTCGACCCGGAACTGGTCGGCGATGTGCTGGCGGTGATGCGCACCCTGGCCGATGAAGGCATGACCATGATCGTGGTCACCCACGAGATGGGCTTTGCCCGCGAAGTGGCCGACCGCGTGTGCTTCCTGCATGGCGGCTACATCGTCGAGAGCGGCCCGGCCGAGCAGGTGCTGGGCGACCCGCAGCACGCGCGCACCCAGGACTTTCTGCGACGCGTGCTGCACCCCACCGGCACTGCAAGGAGCCTGTCATGAAGTCGTTGTGGTCGGCGACGGCGCCGTCCGTGCTGCCAACGCCCGCGCTGGCGGAGTCGCTGAAGGTCGACGTGGCGATTGTCGGGGCGGGCTATACCGGCCTGTCGACGGCGCTGCATTTGGCCGAGCGCGGGGTCAGTGTGTGCGTGCTGGAGGCTAACGATCCGGGCTGGGGCGCCTCGGGGCGTAACGGTGGACAGGTCAACCCGACACTCAAATACGACCCGGAGCAACTGGTGCAGATGTTCGGACCGGAGCGCGCCGAGCCACTGATCTCGACGGTGTCGAATTCGGCGGACCTGGTGTTCAGGTTGATCGACAAGCACGGCATTGATTGCGCGCCGGTGCGCAAGGGCTGGATGCAGGTGTCGTACACACAAAAGGGCGTGGCCGGGCTGCATGCACGAGCCGAGCAATGGGCGCGACGCGGCGTGCCGGTGCAGCGCCTGGATGCAGCAGCGGTGGCCGCGCGCATGGGCAGCGAGGCGTTCGCTGGCGGCTGGCTGGACGGCCGTGCCGGGGCGATTCAGCCGCTGGCGTATGCCCGTGGGCTGGTCGGCGCGGCGCTGGCGGCGGGTGTGCACATTCATGGGCACAGCGCGGTAACAGGGTTGCAGCGCCAGGGCGGCGGATGGCAACTGCAGACGGCTGGCGGGGCTCAGGTCACGGCTGATCAAGTGGTGCTGGCCACCAACGGCTACAGCGGCAACCTGTGGCCCGGGATGGCGCAGAGCATTCTGGCGGCGAACAGTTTTATCGTCGCCACCAAGCCGCTGAGTGGGCGCGCGGCAGAGTGCATCCTGCCGGGACAGGAAACCGTGTCCACCGCGCAACGGCTGCTGCTGTACTTTCGCAAAGACAGTCATGGACGCTTATTGATGGGCGGGCGCGGGCTGTTCAACGATCCCACATCGCCGGCCGACTTTGCCCACCTTGAGCGCTCCCTGGCGCTGCTGTTTCCGCAATTGGGCCCGCTGGAATTCGAGTACCGCTGGGCCGGGCGCATCGCAATCACCCGCGACTTCATGCCCCACGTGCACCAACCCGCGCCGGGGCTCACGCTGGCGTTGGGCTGCAATGGTCGCGGCATCGCATTGTGTACCAGCCTGGGGCAGCAATTGGCCGCACGCTTGTGCGACAGCCACGCGGAGTTCGCCTACCCGGTGACACCGTTGCAACGCTTGCCGATGCACGGGTTGCAGCGGTTCTACATTGGCGCGGGGGTGGCGTGGTACAGCCTGCTGGACCGGCTCAATATCAGCTGAATCCTATTCCCAGGCACACTGCAGACTGTCAATTCTCACAGGTTGCCGCGCGTGCAAAACTCGCTAGGCTTAGTCCAGATGCATTGGCTGGCCTGCGGGGATTGCGGGCGATCAACTGAGTGAGAAGGACATCCATGAACCTCGAACATCCTCCACACACCGCCCGAATGCTCGGGCTGGTGTACAGCGCCTGCTGCTACCTCGTATTCCTGTGCACCTGCGTGTACCTGATCGGCTTTGTCGGCGAGATGGGGGTGCCCAAGCACATCAACGACGGCCCACCCGGTGAGTGGCCGACAGCCGTGTTGATCGATGCCGCGCTGATCATGCTGTTCGGCGCCCAGCACACGGTCATGGCGCGCCGAGGTTTCAAGCAATGGCTGGCAGGGTTCATCCCGGCGCCGGTTGAACGCTCCACGTACGTGCTGCTCAGCAGCCTGGTGCTGGGGTTGATGTTCTGGCTGTGGCAGCCCATTACGGCGAGTGTCTGGGAGGTTGAAGCCGCCTGGGCCGATGCCCTGTTGATGGGCTTGTTCTGGCTGGGCTGGGGCATCGCGTTGCTGGCAACGTTTTTGATCAACCACTTTGAGCTGTTCGGGCTCAAGCAGGCCATCGACCGTTGGCGCAAGCCCACGTCACAGCCGCCGGTGTTTACGACGCCACTGTTTTACAAGCTCGTGCGTCACCCCCTGTACCTGGGATTCCTGATTGCCTTCTGGGCAACGCCACACATGACCGCCGGGCATCTGTTGTTTGCGGTCGGAATGACGGTTTACATCTTCATCGGCGCACGCTTTGAAGAAAAGGACCTGGTGACGCTGTTCGGTGAGCGGTACCGACGCTACCAGCAAGAGGTCGCCATGATTATCCCCGGGTCAAAGCCCCCGAAAAAACCCAAAAACTAGCCCTCTCCCTTTTTTTGTGGTGAGCGGGCTTGCCCCGCGTTGGAGTGCGCAGCACTCCCGCTGTTTCCAGCCCAACCCCAATCAACAAGCCCCCGCCGTGATCAGCTCACAGGCACCCACGGACTGCCACGCCGCACCGAGATTGACTGAATCAACCCGCCGATAAACGGTGCCCCGCGCATGCGGCTCTCGGATTTTTCCGACAAGGCTTTCAGGTTGTGGCTCGCCAGGGTGCTGGCTAACCTCTCGTCGTCGCTGCCAATTCAGCGGCCGGATTTGACCGTCCGCCCTCCCAAATGCATCTGTGCCACATCGAATCAGGCGTTTTGTGTACGCCTGTTGTATCGTGTCGCGGCAGCTGTACGCGGGATACCTTCGGGTATGCCGGGCTACTTTGGGACCGGTCGGTCAACCCGCGTATAGCTGCCATCCTCTCTCGTTTGACCGCGAATCGTGGCAGCTCCATTCCCGGAGAGATTCCACCATGATTAAAGACAGCCCCAACCCCCCAAGCCATCCCGATTTCGACACCAGCACCCTGCACGAAGTGGCCTACCGCGCCATCGATCACTACCTCAACCCAAAACCCGCCACGCCTGAATCCAGCGACGGACTCTTCACCGTGCGCGCCGACCTGGGCACCGAAACCCTGCTGGTCAACGCCTCCCAGGACCTGGCCTGCATCAGCGACATCGCCGCTCACCTGGCGTTCGAGATCGACGGTACTCAACGCAATGTCGCGCTGGGCATCTGTCGCATGCTCGAAGGGGTACAACTGCTGGTGGACAAGGCACTGAGCGTGGCCCATCCGGCGGCGTGACAATGGACGCGATACAGCGCCTGAGCTATCTTCGGGCGCTCTATCGAAAGCCTGAAACAGGAAGTTACCGCTTGAGCACGTCGCCCCTACTGCGAGGCCGCACCTTCGCCCTCCTCGCCGGCCTCGCCTTTATTGCCGTGGACCAACTCGTCAAACTGCTGGCCCTGGTTTCACTGCACGCCCACAGCTTCAAAATCGGCGCCAACCCGATCAACCTGGCACTCGAATTGAGCCTGAATCCCGGCGCGTTCCTCAGCCTGGGCGCCGCGTTGCCGCCGCAGGTCAAACAGCTGATTTTCATCGTCGGCGTGGCTGTCGTAGTGGCTTGGGCACTGTGGTGGTCCCTTTCCAACTGGAACCAGCCCCTGCGCAAAGTCCTGCCGCTGTACGCCATCGCCCTCGGCGGCATTGCCAACCTGATCGACCGCGTCTTTCGCGACGGGCACGTGGTTGATTACATGGTGCTGAACGTCGGGCCGACCCATACCGGCGTGTTCAATATTGCCGATATCGCAATCACCGTGGGCGCGCTGTATTTGATGATGGATTTGTTCGTGAAGCCGCGCAAAGCCTAGGCCTGTCAGTACGCCTCCCCCTCGTCGCCCCTGATAGTCGCGGCAAGCGATTGAGCAATAGCCTTGGCTTTCACGATCGCTTCATCGCTGTACACAAAGGCAATCTCACCACGCCGATAGTCAAAATAGTAAGCCTGCTGCGTGGTGGGAGAGGTCCAGTAGGCGGTTTGATTTCCGCCCATGGAAATCACCGCACCGGTAGTGGGATTAATGCCGGTCACCTCGTCCTGCAGCTCCAGGGTTGGATCGCTGGCACACAACGCGCGCCACTCTTCAGGCGCAATTGCATGGCTGTCGGCACGGGCGATGTGAAGTTCGTAAGCCATGAAGATACCTATCTGGACACTGCAGAAATGCTCGTTCCCACGCAGCGCAGGAACGGCCTGGAACACCTTTATAACCTCAAAACACCGACCAACCAATCCGCTCGCTCAACAACTCCAACGCCTTCATCCCCGCCAGCGAGTTCCCCGCCGCGTTCAACTCCGGCGACCATACGCACACCGTGAACTGCCCCGGCACCACCGCGACGATCCCGCCGCCGACGCCGCTCTTGCCCGGCAAGCCGACGCGATAGGCAAAGTTGCCCGCCTCGTCGTACAGCCCGCTGGTGGCCATGATCGAGTTGACTTGCTTGGTCTGGCGCGCGGTGAGGATCTGTTCGCCGCTGTGGGCACTCACGCCTTCGTTGGCCAGGAAGCTGAAGGCCTTGGCCAAGTCCAGGCAGCTCATCTGCAGCGCGCAGTAGTTGAAGTAACTGTGCAGCACCGCGTCGACGTCGTTATGGAAGTTGCCGAAGGATTTCATCAGGTAAGCCATGGCCGCATTGCGCGCGCCGTGCTGGGCTTCGGAGTCGGCGACGACGCTGTTCACCAGGATCTGCGGGTTGCCCGACAGGCGCCGCACGAAATCGCGCATCGACAGGATCGGCACGGCGAAGCGCGACTGGTTGATGTCACAGATCACCAGCGCGCCGGCGTTGATGAAGGGATTGCGCGGGCGGCCGCGTTCGAATTCCAGCTGCACCATGGAGTTGAACGGCTGCCCCGACGGCTCGTGGCCCAGGCGCTCCCAGATAGTTTCGCCGCCGTGGTCGATGGCCTGTACCAGGCTGAATACCTTGGAAATGCTCTGCACCGAGAACAGCGTATCGGCATCGCCTGCGCAGTACGCCGAACCGTCGTTGCCGTACACCGCAATGCCGAGCTGGTTGGCGGGTACATCGGCCAAGGCGGGGATATAGTCGGCGACTTTGCCCTGGCCGATCAGTGGGCGCACTTCGTCGAGGATCGACGAAAGCATCACCTGCATGTCTTGTCCTGTCATCTGTCTTTGAATCAATGGGAAGCGGGCCGCGGAGGATACTTCAATGCGCGCGGAAGCCCCAGACTATCTCGACCATGCGTTCGGCAATCACCAGGTAAACCAGGATCATCAGCAGTTGCAGCACGAGGTGGTAGCGCAGCTTGGAAAGCCTGCGAATGCCGTCGCTCACGTTCAGCACCAACAACAGCGACGACAGGATGATCAGCCCCCAACCGGCCACGCTGGAGGCGAACACGCCGATAAACAAGTCACGCTGCCCGAGCACTGTATTAGTCCCCGCCGCAAACAGCAGTGCGCACACCAGCAGGTTCTTCACATTGTCGAAGATTTGCGTGCTCAGGTCGTTTTCCAGCAGTGCCACATAGCGTTTCCATAACGTGTGCATGGGTCAGTACCGGGAGGGATCGCTCGTCATTCAAAGTAGTCCAATTGCCCGTACACTGCACCGTTGCGCTTACTCCACGAGGACTTTTGCATGAAATTGATGATCGGCCTGGCCGCCCTGCTGTTGCTATCGGCGTGCTCTGCAACACCGCCCGCCCAGGACTCCACCGCGTCTGCCTGCCTGGCCGGCGGCGGCACCATGAAGCAAGTTGGCAAGCTGCAGAGCTGGAAGTGCGTTACACCGTACAAGGACGCCGGCAAGGCCTGCACCGACTCCAGCCAGTGTGAAGGCGAGTGCCAGACCAGCGTGACGACCCAATCCGGCAACGGCCCGGTAACCGGCGCATGCCAGGTGGACAACGGACATTTCGGCTGCTCGGCAACCGTAGAAAAAGGCCAGTTGGGCCGCGCGATCTGCGTGGACTAAGGCCGCCATCGCCCCCCTGTGGGAGTGGGCTTGCTCGCGAAGGCAGTGTGTCAGTTGATGCATGAGGTGCCTGACACACCGCCATCGCAGGCAAGCCAGCTCCCACTTTTTGATCTCCATGCATCCAGGTGCCTAGGCGCTACCCCAATCCCCACCTTTGATCTCCATGCACCTGGATGCCCAGGCCCGCCCCCAATCCAATGTGGGAGCGGGCTTGCTCGCGAAGGCGGTGTGTCAGTTGATCTATCAGGTGCTTGACACACCGCTTTCGCAGGCAAGCCAGCTCCCACTTTTTGATCTCCATACACCCAGGTGCCTAGGCTCCAGCCCAATCCCCACCTTTGATCTCCATACACCCGGATGCCCAGGCCCCACCCCAATCCAATGTGGGAGCGGGCTTGCCCGCGAAGGCAGTGTGTCAGTTGATGCATCCGGTGCCTGACACACCGCTTTCGCAGGCAAGCCAGCTCCCACTTTTTGATCTCCATGCATCCAGGTGCCTAGGCGCTACCCCAATCCTCACCTTTGATCTCTATGCACCCGGATGCCCATGCCCCACTCCAATCCAATGTGGGAGCGGGCTTGCCCGCGAAGGCAGTGTGTCAGTTGATGCATCAGGTGCCTGACACACCGCCTTCGCAGGCAAGCCCGCTCCCACTTTTTGATCTCCATGCATCCAGGTGTCTAGGCTCCAGCCCAATCCCCACATTTGATCTCCATGCACCCGGATGCCTAAGCCCCACCTCAATCCAATGTGGGAGCGGGCTTGCCCGCTCCCACTTTTTGATCTCCATACACCCAGGTGCCTAGCCGCCACCTCAATCCCCACCTTTGATCTCCATGCACCTGGATGCCTAAGCCCGACCCCAATCCAATGTGGGAGCGGGCTTGTATTGGCACAGCTCAGAAATGCGCCACATCCGACACCTGCTCATCCAGCACATCGCGCGCGAGTGCCCAGGCCTGGTCCTTGGATTCGACCACCAGCAGCGGGTAGCCCCAGGCCTTGCCGAACATGACCGCAAACGGTTTGAGAGCCAGGCGTTGCGCGGCGCTGGGCTCGACCTGGATCATGCCTTTGACGAACGTGCGCAGCGCCTGTTTGTTCTTTTTCATCCAGATCGACGCCTGCTTGCGCTCTTCGTGGGAGTGCTCGTGATTGTTTTCATCGGCGGATTTTTCGTGCAGCAGCATGAAGGCTTGCTCCCTCGCCAACAGGCGTTCAAAGGCCAGGAACGCATCCTCCGGCCCGCCTTCGTTGGGGGCGTCAAACACGATTTTCACCACGGGGAACGTTGTACTGTCGAGTCGCATGGCCAAGCTCCTTAATGAGAGTGACTCTCACTATAATGAGCCCGGCACTGGACGGCATTGCACAGAATAGCCAGACTGTTTCGCAATTCAGCCAAACTGCGAACGCGCCATGAGACACCACCGCCTGGACTTGCACGACCCACTGATGGCCAAAGATGCCGACGTGTTCCCGCGTGCCGTGGTCGCGGTAGGTGCCACCAGCGCCTCGGACACCTGGGAACACGCGCAACACGCGCACCGCAAAGGCCAGTTGATGTACACCCTGCGCGGGGTGATCCATTGCGAAATCGAAGCGGGAATCTGGATCGTGCCGCCGCAATGCGCACTGTGGATTCCCGGCGGCACCTGCCATGCGGCGCGCGGCTCGGGTGAGGCGGAAGTCTATTGCCTGCTGATCGACCCCGATGCCGCCTGCGCCCTGCCCCCGCAGTGCTGCACCCTGGCAGTGTCCGGCCTGTTGCATGAGTTGATCAGCAAGGCGGTGAGTTTCCCGCAGCTGTATGACGAGGCCGGCGCCCAGGGCCGCTTGATCAACACGCTGCTGGACGAGCTGGCCGCTGCCCCCATCGAAGCGCTGCACCTGCCGATGCCCCGGGACCCGAGGCTGCGGCGCCTGGCCGACAGCCTGCTGGCCGAGCCCGCCGACAAGGCCACGCTTGGCCAATGGGCGGTGCGCATCGGCATGAGCGAGCGCAGCATGACGCGCCTGCTGCTCGAGGAATTGGGCTTGAGTTTCGGCCGTTGGCGACGGCAGTTGCATGTGATCCTGTCGTTGCAGCGCCTGGCCAAAGGTCAGAGCGTGCAAGCCGTGGCCCTGGACCTGGGCTATGAGAATGCCAGCGGCTTTATCACCATGTTCCGCAAGGCGGTGGGCCAGCCGCCGGCGCGCTACCTGGCCGAGCGCGCCGGTGTGTTGAGCGCGACCAGCCAGACCATTGCGCTGAAAGATGCGCGCTGACTACCAGCTTTCTCCGAGCCCCAGCAGGCCAAGAATCTGCCGCCGCAAATCGACCAGATAGGGGTCGTCGCGGTGCCGTGGATACGGCCTGTCGATGTGCAGTTGCGCCTGGATTTTCGCCGGGCGGTCGCTGAACACAATCACCCGATTGGCCAGCAGCAGCGCCTCTTCCACATCGTGGGTCACCAGCAATGCCGTGTAGCCCTGGCGTTGCCACAGGTCGATGAGTTCCTTTTGCATGGTGATGCGCGTCAGCGAATCGAGCTTGCCCAGGGGCTCATCGAGGATCAGCAAGCGCGGCTGGTTGACCAGCGCACGCGCCAGCGCGACACGTTGCGCCATGCCGCCGGATAATTGCCGAGGGTAGGCACGGGCAAACTGGCTGAGACCGACTTTTTCCAGCGCCTCGTCGACCTTGCCTGCATGGGTCTTGAGCAGGCCCTGGGCTTCCAGGCCAATGGCGACGTTGTCCCACACGCGGCGCCACGGGTACAGGGTCGGGTCCTGGAACACCACCACGCGGCTCGGGTCGGGGCCGAGGATGGCCTCGCCGTCGGCCAGCAGCTTGCCGGCATCCGCAGGTTCGAGGCCGGCCACCAGGCGCAGCAAGGTGGATTTGCCACAGCCCGAAGGCCCGAGCAACGCCACGAACTCGCCCGGTGCAACATCCAGGGAGACCCGCTCCAATACCGGCAGGTGCTGACCGTCCAGGGCAAAGCCATGGCTGAGGTTTTCAATACGCAGTGCCAACCCCGTGGAAGCGGCGACTGCAGTTGCCAGGGCTACCATTTCATCGTTCCTTTTTGCCAGGCCAACAACCGATCGCGCACCAGGAACAACCCGGTGATCAACCCCGAACAGGCCAACGCCATGATCAACAGTGCAGCGTACATATTCGCGTAGGCGGCCCAGCCCTGGGCCCACTGCAGGTACCAGCCGATTCCGGATTTCACGCCCATCATCTCCGCCACGACCAGGGTGGAAAACGACGCGCCAAGGCCCATGAACAGGCCGACGAAAACGTGGGGCAACGCGGCGGGAATCGCCACCTTGAAAATCAGAAAGCCCTGCTTCGCGCCCAAGGTGCGCGCCACGTCGTAATAAGCTTTATCGACGCTGGCGACGCCGGACCAGGTCAGCACCGTGACCGGAAACCAGGTGGCCAGCGCGATCAGGAACACGCTGGCGCTCCAGCTGCTGGGAAACAGGAAAAAGCACAGCGGCAACAACGCCGTCGACGGCACCGGACCGAGGATGCGCAACACCGGGTGCAGCCAGTAACCGATCCGCGTGGACCAGCCGATGGCCACACCGGCGACAAAGCCGGTGGCGGCGCCCAGCGCCACGCCGGAGCCCAGCAACACTGCCGAATGCAGCAGGCTGTCGGCCAGCCGCGCGTAGTCTTCGAGGTACACCGCGAGCAAGGCCTGCGGTGGGGCAAAGAACGGCACCGGCAACAGCGCCAGTTTGGCGGTGAGCAATTCCCAGAGACCCAGCAGCGCCGGCAAGGCGATCAGCCAAGGCGCTGCCGTGTGCAGGCGCAGCCCGAGCCTGGTCAATTTGCGCCCGAGCAGGCTCAGCAGGATAAACACGACCGCTACGCCGACGCACAGATTCGCCAGGCCCTGGGTCATCGGCCAATTGCGCGTCGCGTTGGGCCAATAGCTGATCAACAGCGCGACGGCCACCCAGGCCGCCACCACGGCGGCGCCCTGCCAGCCGACCTTGAGGGCCACCGGCGGATTGAGGGTTGTGGCGTCAGCTGAAGACATCGGCGGTGATCTCCTTGGCGAATTCCACCGGGTCGGTGCCCTTGCTGATCACTTCGACGGTTTTCAGGTCAGTGACGTAGGTGGTGATCTCCTGGGTCAACGCCGCGCCGACCGCATGGTGGCCGTGGGTGTGGTCGTGGAGGATCGCCTGCACTTCTTCGGTGGAGGTGTTCAGCGCATAGGCCTGGAAGCCCTTGGCGACGGCCTCCGGGTGCTGCACGGAATAATCATGGGCTTCGAGAATCGCCTGGGTCAGCGCCGCCACTACGCGTTTGTCTTCACGCACCAGCTTGCCGGTGACACCGACCACGCAGCAGCTGAGGTTGGCGTATTCCTCCACCAGGTTGGTGGACAGCTCGCGTGCCACGCCAGACTTGATCAGGCGGTACATGAACGGGTCACTGCCGCTCACCGCCTGCACTTCGCCACGCTCCAGCGCAGTGCCCAGCAGGTCGGCCGGGTACAGGCGCCATTCGACATCGCGCACCGGATCGACGCCGTGCTTTTTCAGCAGGATCGAAAAGAAATTGCGGTCCGGGCTGGCCATGTCGGTCACGCCGATGGCCTTGCCCTTGAGGTCTTCGAGCTTGCTCACGCCGCCGTTCACGGCACTGAGCAATCGCAGGCAACCGCCATGGGTGCCGGCAGTGAGCTTCACATCAAAGCCCTGCTCCAGCGCCTTGAGCCACCGCAGCGCCATGCCCACGCCCGCATCCGCCTTGCCGGTGGCGATGGCTTCGAGCAGCACTTCGGTGGAGTTGCCGAAGTTGACCAGTTCCACGTCGAGATTGTGCTGGGTGAAAAACCCCTGGCCGTGGGCGATCACCACAGGGGCGAGGCACACGGCGTTGAGGTTGACGGCCAGTTTCAGCTTGCGCGGCGCGTCCAGGCGGATGAAGTCTCCGGTGCCGGCGGGCTCCTGGGGCGCGTTGTGGCCGGCGTGTTCATCGGCGGCAAAGCCCAGGCCGGGCAGCGACAGGCCAGCCAGGGTCAGGCCGGCCATGCCGAGCAGGCGGCGACGGGTCAAGTGATCGAAAGTGGCCATGCTCAATATCCCTTTTAAATTGATGTTCTTGGTTATGCGGTAAGCGGGCTTTTCTGTGGTGAGTGGGCTCGTCTGTGGTGAGTGGGCTTGCCTGTGGTGAGTGGGCTTGCCTGTGGAGAGCCCGCTTGGATGTGGTGAGCGGGCTTACCTGTGGTGAGCGGGCTTACCTGTGGTGAGCGGGCTTGTCACAAAAAAGCGGGCTTGCCACAAAAAAACCGTTCACCACAAAAAAACCGTTCACCACAAAAAAGCTCGGTCCCCACAAAAAAGCGCGTGTGTCGCGCAAGTTGCGGTCAGGCTTGCAGGTCAGCCAGTCCCAAGTGCTCGCGCAGCGTGGAGCCCTCATACGCTTTGCGGAACACGCCTTTGCGCTGCAAGTGCGGAATCACACTCTCGACAAACTCAGTAAACGACCCCGGCAAATAACCCGGCGAAATTACAAACCCGTCGCAACCGCCCTGCTCGAACAGTTCGGCCAGTTGGTCGGCGATCTGCGCGCCGGTGCCTACCAGTTGCGGCACGCGCACGCTGCTGGCGAAGATCCGGCCGAGTTGTTCCAGGGTGGTCTGCGGGCCTTGCATCAGCAGCTTTTCCGCAGCAGCCGGATGGATCAGCGGTGACTGCGCGATTTCCGCCAGCGTGGCGCTCAACGGGAAGGGCGACAGGTCCACATTCAACTGCGAAGCCAGCGTCACCAGGCCCAGCTCGGGACGCGCCAGGGCGTTGTGCCGGTCGCGCTTGGCGCGGGCTTCGGCTTCGCTGCCGCCAATGAACGGCATCACCGCTGTCAGCACCTTGCAACTGTCGGCCTCGCGGCCTTGCTGCACGACCTGCGCGCGTACGTCATCGCGAAACGCGCGCATGGCTGCCAGGTGCGGGTGAATGGTGAAAATCGCTTCGGCCCAGCGCGCGCCGAACCGACGGCCACGTCCGGAGGAGCCGGCCTGGATCAGCACCGGCCGCCCCTGGGGCGTGCGCGGAATATTCAGCGGGCCCTCGACCTTGAACCACTCGCCCTGATGCTGCACCGACTGGATCAACGCCGGGTCGGCGAGCACGCCGCTGGCACGATCGAGCTTCAATGCGTCCTTGCCCCAGCTGTTCCAGAGCTTCAGCGCGACTTCGACAAACTCATCGGCGCGGTCATAGCGCAGGTCGTGTTCCAGGTGCTTGTCCTTGCCAAACAGGCGCCCTTCGCTGTCGTTCATCGAGGTGACGATATTCCAGGCAGCACGGCCCTTGGACAGGTGGTCGAGGGTGGCAAACTCGCGGGCGATGTGTGCCGGTTCGTAATAGGTGGTGGACCGCGTCGCGCCCAGGCCCAACTTGCGGGTCTGGCCGATCAGGTAGGAGAGGATCGGCAGCGGGTCCAGGCGCGTGGCGTCCTGGGCGCCGTAGCGCAAGGCCAACTCGCGGGAGCCGCCCATCTGGTCACCCACCGCCAGGCGATCAGCGAAGAACAGAAAGTCGAACAGCCCCTCCTCCACCACCTTGGCCACTCGCGCGTAGTACTCGGGATCGAGGTAATTGCCGACAGTTTCCGGATGGCGCCACACCGCATGGCTGTGCACCACGGGCCCGCTCAGCAGGAAGGCTGACAAGTGGATCTGGCGGCTCATGGCTTCGGCGTCCACACGGTGATATCAGAGACTTTCAGCGGCTTGGGAATCAGCTTGGCGGCGTAGTAGTAATCGGCGATGCGTTGCTGTTCGGCGAGGTTGTCCACCTTGACCGGGATGATGTCGTAGCTGCGTCGGCTGTTGGCGCGCTCCACCGTCGCCGGGGCGATGTTGCCCCACAGCGGACCGAGAATTTCAGCGGCCTCCTTGGGATGGGCTTTGACCCATTGGCCGGTCTCGCGCAGGGTGTCGAACGTCACCTGCAACACGTCCGGATGCGCCTTGGCGAACCGGGTCGTGGCCAGGTAGAAGCGGTTGTAATTGGCCAGGCCGTCGCTGCCGTCGGCAATCACGCGCGCGTGGTGGTCGAGTTGCTGGGTCGCGTAGAACGGGTCCCAGATCACCCAGGCGTCCACGCTGCCATTGGCGAACGCCGCGCCGCCGTCGGGGGCTTCGAGGTAACGCGGGGTGATATCGGCAAGGGTCAGCCCGGCTTTTTTCAGCGCACTGATCAGCAGGAAATTGCTGCCCGAGCCTTTGGACACGGCGACGGTCTTGCCCTTGAGGTCGGCAACGCTGTGGATCGGCGATTTATCCTGCACGATGATCGCCTGCGCGCCGGGCGACGCGTTTTCCTGCGCGTAGTAAGTCAGCGGCGCATCGGCGGCCTGGGTGAACAAGGCGAAGGCGTCGGCCACATCGGCATGCAGGTCGACGCTGCCGGCGTTCAACGAGCTGAGCAGGCCGGTGCTGAATTCATGCCAGTTGACCGTGAACCCCAGCGGCTTGAGGCGCTGTTCAAGCTGGCCATTTTGCTTGAGCAGGATCCACAGGGTGGATGAGCGCTGGTAGCTGATATCCAGGGTCTGCTCGGCATGGGCCGCCGCTGCGGCAAACAGCAGGCTGGCGGCGAGAATGAGTTTCTTGAACGTCATGAAAAGGCCTTGGCATAGAAGAAGTGAAAGAAGCTGCATATGCCAAAACGCGGCATAAGGCCTGGCAAACAAGCGAACTTGATTATATTAATGACCGGCGATTATGAAAGAACTCTATAATTCTATGGTTATGCCGAATTCGCAGGACTGTGCGAAAAGCGCCCTAAGCTAAGATCGAAAGAGTATTTATCGAATAGTTTTTAGAACTTTATGCTTGGCGATATTTCGCTGAAGATCGAGCTCGCCATGTCCATTCGCCGTCCCCTCGCCGTCGTTTTAGGGTTGCTGGCCTTTTCCGTTGCCATCAGCGCCGAAGCCCAGGAAACCCTGCGCATCGGCTACCAGAAATCCTCGACCCTGATCACCCTGCTGAAAACCCAGGGCACCCTGGAACAAGCCCTCAAGGCTGACAACATTGATGTGAGCTGGCACGAGTTCCCCAGCGGCCTGCCGCTGCTCGAAGCGCTGAACGTGGGCAACGTCGACATCAGCGCCGATGTGGCGGATACCGTGCCGATCTTCGCCCAGGCGGCCCAGGCCAAACTCACCTACTTCGCCCAGGAAGCGCCCTCGCCTTCGGCCCAGGCCATCGTGGTGCGCAAGGATTCGCCGATCCAGCAACTGGCGGATTTGAAAGGCAAGAAAATCGCGGTGACCAAGGCGGCCGGCACCCACTATTTGCTGATCGCGGCGCTGGCCAAGGCGGGGCTGGCTTTCTCGGATATCGAGCCTGCGTACCTGTCACCGGCCGATGGTCGCGCGGCGTTCGAGAACAACAAGGTGGATGCATGGGTCACCTGGGAACCCTTCCTGACCAGCGTGCAGCGTCAATTGCCGACACGCACCTTGGCCGACGGCGCCGGGCTGGCCAGTTACAAGCGTTACTACCTGACCGGGACGCCGTACGCCAAGGCGCATCCCGAGGTGTTGAAAGTGGTGTACGCGCAGCTGGAGAAAACCGGCGAGTGGGTGAAGAAAAACCCGCAGGACGCGGCGAAAATCCTCGGCCCGTTGTGGGGCAACCTGGATGTGGCCACTGTAGAAGCGGCCAATGCGCACCGCAGTTATCAGGTGCAACCGGTGACGCTCGATCAGTTGGGTGAGCAGCAGAAGATTGCCGACGCGTTCTTCAAGGCCGGCTTGCTGCCCAAGGCGGTAGACGCCAAGGATGTGCAGACCTGGAAGCCCTGAGGCCGGGCACGGTCTAACTGTGGGAGC
>NZ_MAUE01000036.1 GCF_001702265.1 Pseudomonas aylmerensis | reverse complement strand
CACGCGCCATCCATGGCGCGGGGCGGCTAAACCGGCATCCCTGCCGGTTTACCCCCCAAATCAATATCGAATTCCGGCCAGCGTGTTTAATGGGGCGCCTAGATCAAGATCAAGATCAAAAGCAAAAGCACGGCGGCCTGACAGCCGGCCTGAGTGGTTAGATCAAGAGCAGAAACCTGTAGGGGCCGGCTCCCACAAGGGATCGGCGGTGTTAGCCTCGATACCGGCCTACCGCTAGCAGCCCTGAGTCACCCCCCATAATCCGCCGCCCCAAAGATCAAATGTGGGAGCCGTCGAGCCCCAGCGAGGCCGCGAAGGCGGCGGCATTGCCAATGAATTTAGTGCCTGACCCACCGCTTTCGCGGCCTCGCCAGGGCTCGACGGCTCCCACAGGGGATCGGC
>NZ_MAUE01000035.1 GCF_001702265.1 Pseudomonas aylmerensis | reverse complement strand
TCAAGATCAAAAGCAAAAGCACGGCGGCCTGACAGCCGGCCTGAGTGGTTAGATCAAGAGCAGAAACCTGTAGGGGCCGGCTCCCACAGGGGATCGGCGGTGTTGGCCTCGATACGGGTCTACCGCAAGCAGCCTTGAGTCACACCCATAATCCGCCGCCCCAAAGATCAAATGTGGGAGCCGTCGAGCCCCAGCGAGGCCGCGAAGGCGGCGGCATTGCCGATGTATTTCGCGCCTGACCCACCGCTTTCGCGGCCTCGCCGGGGCTCGACGGCTCCCACAGGGGATCGGCAGTGTTGGCCTCGATACCGGCCTGGCGCAAACAAACACAACCCACGATGCGAAGCGAGCCGCTTTTGATCTTGATCTTGATCTTGATCTTGATCTAGGCGCCCCATTAAACACGCTGGCCGAACGCAGGCTTGAATCCGTGGGTAACCCGGCAGGACGCCGGGTTAGCCGCCCCGCGCCATGGATGGCGCGTGGCGGCGGCCCACGGATTCAAGCCGGAGTGAGGGCACACCGAGCCTAGGCGAGGTGCCGAGTGTTGGGGCAAGAGCCCTTTTGGTTACTTTTGGGGCTCTTTTCCAAAAGTGACCCGCTGTAAGAGCGGAACCAATATCAGCCATTACCGCAGCAACGGATATGTACACCCCCCCCAAAAAAACCTCACAAAGCAAACGGAATCGTCACCTTGGCCCACAACATATCCCCCTCCGGCCGATTCTCCACATCAAACTCCTTGGCCCACCGCACCTCTGCGCTGGCGTACTTGAGAAAGGTGAAATACACCGCCGGGCCGATCGCAAAAACCTGTCCGCGCACCCCGTCGTTCACCTCCTCGCCAAAGATATTCACCACCGTGTGCCCGTACTGCTTATCGTCGGTAGTCTGCTTGAGGTAGTAACCATTCACCCCCAGGCTCAGGTTGTCAGTGACCTTGTAGCTGGCCGAATAATCGAAGTGAAAAATCTGCCCGGAGCGGTAGTCGGTGTCGTGATTTTCCTGGTTGAAGCTGTAGGTAGCCTTGATCGACAGTTCAGTGCGATCGTCAGGCATCCAGGTCGCCGAGACCAACGGTTTATAGGTGTAGAAATTGTTGCTGGTGTTGGCCAACCGCGAA
Source organism: Pseudomonas aylmerensis (assembly GCF_001702265.1). Lineage (GTDB taxonomy): Bacteria > Pseudomonadota > Gammaproteobacteria > Pseudomonadales > Pseudomonadaceae > Aquipseudomonas > Aquipseudomonas aylmerensis. The sequence continues at coordinate 45,886 of NZ_MAUE01000035.1, read as the reverse complement.
GCGTCGTATTCGCCGGTGGGCAGGGTGATCTCCACGGCGGTGGCCAAGGTCAGGCGGGGGCCCATGTCCCACAGGATGATCGGCGCCACCGTGGTGTCGCCCATGCTTTCGCGCTGGTCCGACATACCGAACAGCGCCACCTGTTGCTTGAGGTAGGGCTGGGCAATGTAGCCGCCCAGGCGCCCGCCGAAAATGCGCACCGGGCTCAGGTAGTCCAGGCGCGGGATGATCGCGTCGGACTTGATGCGCACGTCCGGCACCTTGCCGCCCAGGGAGCTGATGTCCAATTTCCGCGCTTCGTAGTGGTTGTAGTACAGGTTGAAGGCGAACATATGGTCCGGCAGGTTGTTCACATCCAGGGGCAGGATGTAGAAGCCGTCAGTGCCGGGGCCGATGTTGTCGACGCCGCCTTCGGTGGCCAGGGCCGGCAGGCTGATCAGGCTCAGCAGGGCGAACGGCAGTGGGTGAAACACACGGGTGGGGTTCATGTCTGGCCTCTTTATTATTGTTAGGGCACCGCTGGTCCATAGAAATAAGCCCTGGGCGCCCGGCAGGGCAGGGTTTTGGCGGCCAGATAGGGGGACTTTGCCGGACAGTTTTCACTCATGGTGCAGCGGCTCTTGCAAGCGCCTATGATTAACAGGATGTTTCCAAAACAAGAACTGAAGCACTCAGTCAGGAACCCGCGAGCCATGCAAAGGAAAGCCGTAGACCCGCACTTCGAGTTGGCGCTTGTGTCACCGTTCCTATTGCAGACGCTCGGGCAGGTGGTGGCGCAGAAAGGCGCCAATGCCGAGGCCCTGTGCCGTGGCCTGGGGTTCACCCTGGCTGACCTGGATGACCCGGCCCAACGCATTTCCTATCGCCAGGCGGTGGCGATGATCCAGCGTGCGCTGAGGGTGTTGCCCGACCAGGGCCTGGGGCTGTGGGTGGGCCATCAGAATGTGCTCGGCACCCTCGGCTTGCTCGGCCACGTGATTTCCTTGTGCAAGACCTTGCGCGATGCGTTTGCCATCGGCGAGCGCCATCAGCACACCTCCGGGGGCATCGCCACCACCCGCACGCATGAAGGGCCCCACGAGGTGTTTATCGACGTCGAGTGCCTGCTGCCGTATGCCGAGGTCCAGGTGTTTGCCGCCGAGGAGTTCTTCGCCAGCCTGATGGTGTACGGCCGCGCACTCGTGGGGGCTGAATTCATGCCGCTGCGCGTGGAGTTCGTGCATGCCGCACCGCCTTATGCGGCGCAGTACCCGCAGCTGTTTGGCGCCGATGTGCGTTTCGGCTGTCTGCACAACCGCATGGTGCTGGCGCCCCATTGGCTGGATGTGCGCTTGCCCAATCACCATGCCCTGGCGCTGCGCCAGGCCCTGGAGTTGCTGGAGTTGGAGAGTGCCCAGCTGCACCAGAAGATGGACCTGATCCAGGCGGTGGAGCGCGCAATTTCCCGCGACTTGCAGGGCAGCCACTTGGAGAAGGTTGCGAGTGACCTGAACATGAGCGGACGCACCCTGCGTCGGCGCCTGACCGAACACGGGCTGACCTTCGAGGCCTTGCTGGAGCAGGTTCGTCGCGCCCGGACCATGGGGCTGCTGGGCAATCCGGGATTGTCTATCGAGCGCATCACCGAGGAAGTCGGCTACAGCGACGTGCGCAGTTTTCGGCGGGCGTTCAAGCGCTGGACGGGGGTGAGCCCCAGTGCGTTTCGCGGTGACGGGGGAGGGGCGGCGTAGTCTGTCGCGTAACCTTTGCCTGGCGATTGCCCAGAACGCAAAAACGGCACCCGAAGGTGCCGTTTCTGTTGACTGCATCCTGCTAAGCGATCAAACGCCCAGTACCGCGTGCTGCACCAGGGTGAGCAACGGTTGTGGGTACACGCCCAGGAAGAACGCGAGCAGGGCGATGGCCAGCAGCATCACGCCGCCTGCCTTCTGTTCCCAATGCAGCTCGGCGTCCACACGGCGCAGGTTTGGCTCGATCAGGTACAGGGTGACCATCACGCGCAGGTAGTAGAACACGCCGATGGCGCTGCCCAGCACCAGCGAGGCAACCAGCCACCATTCGTGGGCTTCGACACCGGTAGCGACAATGTAGAACTTGCCGATGAAACCTGCAGTCAGCGGGATACCGGCCAGGGACAACATCATCACGGTCAGTACGGCGGTCAGGTACGGACGGCGCCAGAACAGGCCGCGGTATTCGTACAGGGCGTCGGCGTCACGGCCTTTGTACGGCGAGGACATCAGGGTAATCACGCCGAACGCGCCGAGGCTGGTGATCACGTAGGTGACCAGGTACACGCCGATGGCTTCCACGGCCAGGCCCTTGCTCGCCACCAGGGCGATCAGCAGGTAGCCGAAGTGGGCGATGGACGAGTAACCGAGCAGACGCTTGAGGTTGTTCTGGGTCAGGGCCAGCAGGTTACCGAACAGGATCGACGCGATGGCGATCACGGTCAGCACGTTGCTCAGCACCCCGGTGTTGGCCGCTGGCGAGATCTGGAACAGACGCACCATCACCGCAAACACCGCGACTTTCGACGCGGTCGCCAGGAACGCGGCCACCGGCGCCGGGGCGCCTTCGTACACGTCCGGGGTCCACAGGTGGAACGGCACCAGCGACAGCTTGAACGCCAGGCCGATCAGCATCATCGCCAGGCCCAACTGGGCAATCGGCGCCGGGCTGTTGGTGGCGGCCAGGGCGTGGCCGATACCGGTGAAGCTCAGGCTGCCGGCTTCGGCGTAGAGCAGGGCCATGCCGAACAACAGGAACGCGGAACCGGCCGCAGACAGCACCATGTACTTGATGCCGGCTTCCAGGGAGCGCTTGTTGAAGAAGGCGTAGGCCACCAGGCCGTAGGTCGGGATCGATAGCAGTTCCAGGCCGATGAACAAGCCAGCCAGGTGCTGCGCGCTGACCAGCACGATACCGCCGGCCGCAGCCAGCAGGATCAGCAGGTACAGCTCTTCCTTGTTGCCTGGGTAGCCGGTGCCGCCTTCGCCGAGGTAGGCGTGGGCGAGGGTGACGCAGGCCAGTGTCGCCACCAGGATCAACGCGATATACAGCAGCGCGAAGTCATCGACCATCATCAGCGGGGTGACCGCCAGTGGCGCGACCTTGAGGGCCGGGATGATCGACAGCAGGGCCAGGTTCAAACCGGCACAGGACAGCAGGAACGTTTGCGAGTGATTGCGGCGCCAGGCGATCGCCAGCATCACCACCACGATGGTGAGGCTGGTGATCAGCAGCGGCGCAAGCGCGATAAAGTGTTGGATCGTGAATTCCATAGCGCTCTTACCGGGCCGAAGCGAGTTGAGAGAAGGCGGTGCCGAACCACTGCTGCACGCCATGCATCGTTGCGGCAGAAGTGTCCAGGAACGGTTGCGGGTACACGCCGATGTAGATCAGCAATACCGCAAGGCCGAGCACCATGATCAGTTCGCGAGCATCCATCCCTTGCAGGACGGTGTCGGACTTGGCCGGGCCGAAGTACGCGCGGTGGATCATGATCAGCGAGTAGACCGAACCGAACACCAGGCCGGACGTCGCGATGGCACTGATCCAAGGCGTCTGGACGAACGACCCCATCAGGATCAGGAACTCGCCGATGAAGTTACCGGTACCCGGCAAGCCCAGGGACGCGGCGGCGAAGAACAGGCTGATCGCCGGCAGGTACGCGATGCGCGACCACACGCCACCCATTTCACGCATGTCACGGGTGTGCAGGCGCTCGTACAGCTGGCCACTCAGGATAAACAGGGCAGCGGCCGAAACACCGTGGGCCAACATCTGGATCACCGCGCCTTGCAGCGCCAGTTGGCTGCCGGAGTAGATGCCGATCAGTACGAAGCCCATGTGGGAAACGGACGAGAAGGCAATCAGGCGCTTGATGTCGGTTTGTGCGAAGGCCAGGAAGGCACCGTAGAAGATCCCGATCAGACCCAGGGTCATGGCGATCGGCGCAAACTCGGCCGAGGCATTCGGGAACAGCGGCAGGGCGAAACGCAGCAGGCCATAAGCAGCGGTCTTCAGCAGGATACCGGCCAGGTCCACAGAACCTGCGGTTGGCGCCTGGGCGTGCGCATCCGGCAGCCAGGAGTGGAACGGCACCACCGGCAGCTTCACCGCGAAAGCGATGAAGAAGCCCAGCATCAGGATGTACTCGGTGGTCAGCGACATCTTGGTTTTCAACAGGTCGGCGTAGTTGAAGGTAATCACGCCGGTGTTGTTGAAGTTGACCAGTACCAGGCCCAGGATCGCCACCAACATGATCAGGCCGGAAGCCTGGGTGAAGATGAAGAACTTGGTCGCCGCGTAGATCCGGGTTTTCTTGCCGTCCGAAGAACTGTGACCCCAGAGCGCGATGAGGAAGTACATCGGCACCAGCATCATTTCCCAGAAGAAGAAGAACATGAACAGGTCGAGGGCGAGGAATACGCCAACCACACCGCCCAGGATCCACATCAGGTTCAGGTGGAAGAAGCCCACGTGACGCTGAATCTCTTTCCAGGAGCAGAGTACCGAGAGGATACCCAGCAGGCCGGTCAGCAGGATCATCAACAGCGACAGGCCGTCGAGGGCCAGGTGCACGTTGATGCCGAAGCGCTGGATCCAGACGTGCTTGAACTCAAGCGCCCAGGTCGGATCGGCGCCAGGCGCCGGAGCAAATGAATAGTCACCGTGGGCCCACAGCCAGAGGCCGAGAGCGAGTTCCAGGGACATGGTCAGCAACGCAATCCAGCGGGGGAGGGTGGCGCCGAAGCGTTCACCCATCCAGCAGAGCAGGCCGCCGATAAAGGGGATCAGGATTAGCCAGGGCAGAATCATGACGGGCTCGTTTCCTTTCGCAAGTTCGCAAAGTTCATATCAGACCGCTACCACAACAATGGCGCCGATCACCAGGACGGCACCGGCCGCCATGGAAGCTGCATACCAACGCAATTGGCCAGTCTCGCTGCGGCTCAGGGCAGTGTGACCACCCTTGGCGGCGCGCGGGATCAAACCGATGGTCTGGTCGAGCGGGTCTTTGCGCAGTACATGGCTGATGGCGAGGTAGGGCTTGACGAACAGTTTGTCGTAGATCCAGTCGAAGCCCCAGGCGGCGAACCACCAGGCCGAAAGGAAGCGGCCAATGCCACTGTTGGCAACGGCCGTGACGAAGCGGCGCTTGCCGAGGAACAGCAGGGCCGCCAGCAGGATACCGGCGATGGCGATGGCGCCCGAGGCGATCTCCAGGCTGTGCTTGGCGGCACCGCCGGCATGGCCAGCGCTTTCCGGCAGGACGCCGGCGAGTGGCGGAGTGATCATGGCGCCGATGAAGGTCGACAGGATGATCAGCACCGACAGTGGCAACCAGTGGGAGATGCCGTGGCCTGCGTGTGCTTCGGTCTTGGCTTCACCGTGGAAGGTGATGAAGATCAGGCGGAAGGTGTACAGCGAGGTCATGAAGGCACCGACCAGGCCTGCGTACAGCAGGTTCTGGTTACCGCTGGCAAAGGCTTCCCAGAGGATTTCGTCTTTCGAGTAGAAACCTGCGGTCACCAGTGGCAGGGCAGCGAGTGCGGCACCACCGACGATGAAGCTGGCGTAGGCCAGTGGCAGTTTCTTCCACAGGCCGCCCATCTTGAAGATGTTCTGCTCGTGGTGGCAGGCAACGATCACCGCACCGGAAGCAAGGAACAGCAGGGCTTTAAAGAAGGCGTGGGTCATCAGGTGGAAGATCGCCGCGTCCCAGGCGCCGACGCCCAGGGCCAGGAACATGTAGCCGATCTGGCTCATGGTCGAGTAGGCGAGGATCCGCTTGATGTCGGTCTGCACCAGCGCGGCGAAGCCGGCCAGTACCAGGGTCACGCCGCCGACCAGGCCCACCAGGTGCAGGATTTCCGGCGCCAGGGTGAACAGGCCATGGGTACGTGCGATCAGGTAGACACCGGCGGTCACCATGGTTGCCGCGTGAATCAGTGCGGAAACCGGGGTAGGACCGGCCATGGCATCCGCCAGCCAGGTTTGCAGCGGCAGTTGCGCCGATTTACCCACGGCGCCGCCCAGCAGCATCAGGGTCGCCAGGGTGATCCAGAAGTCGCCGACCTGGAATTTCTGCGGTGCCAGTACCAGCAGTTCCTGGATGTTCAACGTGCCCACTTGTTGGAACAGGATGAACAGGCCGATGGCCATGAACACGTCGCCGATCCGGGTCACGATAAAGGCCTTGAGTGCCGCGTTACCGTTGTTGCGGTTGCTGTAGTAGAAACCAATCAACAGGTACGAGCACAGGCCCACGCCTTCCCAGCCGAAGTACAGGAACAACAGGTTATCGCCGAGCACCAGGAACAGCATGCTGGCGATAAACAGGTTGGTGTACGAGAAGAAGCGCGAGTAACCGGCTTCACCGCGCATGTACCAGGACGCGAACAGGTGGATCAGGAAGCCCACGCCGACGACCACGCCGAGCATGGTGATCGACAGGCCGTCGATGTAGAGGGCGAAGTTGGGCTTGAAGCCCTCCACCGACATCCACTGCCACAGCACCAGGGTGTAGTGGCCGCCTTCCGGCGGTGCCACGTTGAATTGCCAGATGACGTAGGCGGCGACAATCGCCGACAGGCCAATGGAACCCACGCCGATCAGGGCAGACAGGTTTTCCGACCAGCGTCCACGGGAGAACGACAGCAGCAGGAAACCGATCAGGGGAAATACGAAAGTCAGAAAGATCATGTTCATCCGCGCATCTCACTGGCAGCGTCGATATCAAGCGTGTGGAAGCGACGATACAGCTGCAGCAGGATCGCCAGGCCGATACTGGCCTCGGCGGCTGCCAGGCTGATCACCAGGATGAACATGACTTGTCCATCCGGCTGGCCCCAACGTGCACCTGCCACGATGAAGGCCAGTGCCGCAGCGTTCATCATGATTTCCAGGCTCATCAACACGAACAGAATGTTACGGCGGACCATCAGGCCGACCAGGCCAAGGCAGAACAGGATGCCGGCGACCGCCAGACCATGCTCCAAAGGGATAGCAGGCATCGTCATTGCTCCTTGGCTTCGTTGCGGCCCAAGTGGAAGGCAGTGATGGCTGCAGCGAGCAGCAGCATCGACGCCAGTTCGACCACCAGCAGGTACGGGCCGAACAGGCTGACGCCCACGGCTTTCGCGTCCACGGTGGTGTGGCCGATGGCCTGGCCGCTCTGGTGAGCGAACAGCACATACAGCAGTTCAGCCAGCAGCAGGGCTGCCAGGATCACCGGGCCGAGCCAGATGCCGGGCTTGAGCCAGACGCGCTCCTGGGCGACCGAGGCCGGCCCCAGGTTGAGCATCATCACCACAAACACGAACAGCACCATGATGGCGCCGGCGTAGGCAATCACTTCCAGTACACCGGCGAACGGTGCGCCGAGGCTGAAGAAGGTCATGGCCACGGCGATCAGCGAAATGATCAGGTAGAGCAGGGCGTGCACGGGGTTGGTGTTGGTGATCACGCGAAGCGTGGACACCACTGCAATACCCGATGCGAAATAGAAAGCGAATTCCATCTTTCTTCCTTAAGGCAGCAAGCTCTTCACGTTGATCGGCTCGGCTTCGTTTTGTGCGGCGCCTTTCGGCTTACCGGCAACGGCCATACCCGCAACACGATAGAAGTTGTAATCAGGGTTTTTACCGGGACCAGAGATCAGCAGATCTTCTTTCTCGTACACCAGGTCCTGACGTTTGAACTCGGCCATCTCGAAATCCGGTGTCAGCTGGATTGCGGTGGTCGGGCAAGCTTCCTCGCAGAGGCCGCAGAAAATGCAGCGCGAGAAGTTGATGCGGAAGAAGTCCGGGTACCAGCGACCGTCTTCGGTTTCAGCTTTCTGCAGGGAGATGCAACCCACCGGGCACGCCACGGCGCACAGGTTGCAGGCTACGCAACGCTCTTCGCCATCGGGGTCACGGGTCAGCACGATGCGGCCGCGATAGCGCGGCGGCAGGTACACCGCTTCTTCCGGGTATTGCAGGGTGTCGCGTTTGCGGAAGCCATGGCCGAAAACCATCACCAGGCTTCGCAACTGGGTACCGGTACCCTTAACGATGTCGCCAATATATTTGAACATGGGTCAAATCCTCACTGAACCGCGCCGGCTGGCGTGTTCAACAACACAACGGCAGCCGTCACCAGCAAATTGATCAGGGTCAGCGGCAGGCAGAAACGCCAGCTGAAATCCATCACCTGGTCATACCGTGGACGCGGGATGGAAGCGCGCAGCAGGATAAACAACATGATGAAGAACGCGGTCTTCAGGAAGAACCAGAAGAACGCCAACTGCGGCAGGATGCCGAACGGACCGTGCCAGCCGCCGAAGAACAGCGTGACCAACAGGGCCGAGATCAAGATGATGCCGATGTACTCACCGACGAAGAACATGCCCCATTTCATGCCGGCGTATTCAATGTGGTAACCGTCGGCCAGTTCCTGTTCCGCTTCCGGCTGGTCGAACGGGTGACGGTGAGTCACGGCCACGCCAGCGATGAAGAAGGTACAGAAGCCGAAGAACTGCGGAATGATGAACCACAGGTTCTGCGCCTGGTACTCGACGATGTCGCGCATGTTGAACGAGCCGACCTGCACCACGATGCCCATCAGCGCGAGGCCCATGAACACTTCGTAGGAGACGGTCTGGGCCGAGGCCCGCAAGCTGCCCAGCAGGGCGAACTTGTTGTTGCTCGACCAACCGGCGAACAGCACCGCGTAGACCGACAGGCCGGCCATGGCGAAGAAGAACAGCAAGCCGATGTTCAGGTCCGCGACGCCCCAGGTCGGGGTGATCGGGATGATCGCGAAGGCGATCAGCAAGGCGCTCATGGCCACGACGGGTGCCAGGGTGAAGATCACCTTGTCGGCAAACGGCGGGGTCCAGTCTTCCTTGAAGAACATTTTCAGCATGTCGGCGGCGATCTGGAACATACCGAACGGGCCAACGCGGTTCGGACCATAACGGTCCTGCCACCAGCCCAACAGGCGACGTTCGACGAAGCTGAGCAGGGCGCCCGCGACGACCACGGCCAACAGGATCACGATGGCCTTGACGACCGCGATGATCACGTCGATCACTTCAGGGGTGAACCAGGTCATTGCGCTGCCTCCTGCAGACCGTCAACGGTTTTGCCAAAGATCGCCGCTGGAATACCGGCGAAGCCCTTGGGCAGTGCAACCAGGCCGGCACCCAACTCTTCGTTGATGCGCAGCGGCAGGCGCAGGGTCTGGCCAGCCACGTTGAGGCTGAGCAGGGCGCCGTCGTTGACGCCCAGGCGGTCGGCTTCGGACTTGGCCACGGACACATACGCGGCTGGGATGCGTTCTTGTACCGGCGCGGCTTTGGAAGAGGTTTCTTCACTGCCGAACAGGTGGAAGAACGGCACAACCTGCCAGGTGCCCTGGGCCGGGTTGAACGGACGCGGTACCGCGGCGAACCAGTTCAGCGAATCACCTGTGCTTTCGATCAGGCGGGTGCCCGGGTCGCCAGCACGGATGTGGCCACCGACTTCGTCCTGGAACTTGTTCCAGGCCTGCGGCGAGTTCCAGCCCGGCGACCAGGCAAATGGCACTTGCTGACGCGGCTCGACCGAACCCGAGTAACCTTCCATGGAGAAGGCAAACGCGGTGTCCGGGTCTTGCGGGGTACGCGGCTCGTGCACGCTGATGTCAGCACGCATGGCGGTACGACCGGAGTAACGCAGCGGTTCGCGGGCCAGTTTCAAGCCCTTGATGCGGAACGAGGCGGACGGTGCAGCATCGACGATACGTGCCAGCTGCGGTGCGCTTGCGGCGGCGGCAGCGGTGACGTGGTCGAGCTGGGTCCAGTCGATCGGCTGGTTCAGCAGGGTCGCGCGCAGGGCATGCAGCCAGCGCCAGCCTTCGTGAACCAGGATGCTGGCGTCCATGTACTTCGGATCGAACACCTGGAAGAAGCGCTGGGCGCGGCCTTCCTGGCTGACCAGGGTACCGTCGCCTTCGGCGAAGGTGGCGGCTGGCAGGATCAGGTCGGCACGTTCGCTGGTGGCGGTCTTCTGGTGGTCGGCAACGATCAGCACCTTGGTGGCGTCGAGCGCAGCATCAACCTTGGCGGCATCGGTGCGGGTGTACAGGTCGTTTTCCAGCACCACGATGGCGTCGGCGTTGCCGTCGATCACGGTTTGCAGCGCCGCGTCCAGCGATTCGCCACCGAGCATGGCCAGGCCAAGGCTGTTGGCTTCCGGCACGACGAGGCTGATGGAACCGTTCTTGTCGCGCAGCTTCAGGGCCTTGGCGATGTTGGCAGCCGCCTCGATCAGCGCCTTGGAACCCAGCGAGGTCCCGGCAATGATCAATGGACGCTTGGCCGCGAGCAGGGCGTCGGCGATGCGCTGGGCCAGTTCGACGGCTTCAGTGTCCAGGCCGTCGACGGCAGGCGCGCTGGCGTCAAGGGCGTGGGCCACGGCGAAACCGATGCGGGCCAGGTCGTCGGGGGCTGCGTGTACGCATTCTTCGGCGATGTCGTCGAGCTTGGTTTCGGCCAGGCTGGCGATAAACAGCGGGTTCAGCGCGTGCTGGCCGATGTTTTTCACGGCCGCGTCGAGCCACGGCTGTACGCGCATGGCCTCGGCCATGTCTTCAGCCTTGCCCTTGACCGACTGGCGCAGCGACAGGGCGATGCGGGCAGCGGTCTGGGTCAGGTCTTCACCGAGCACGAAGATGGCGTCGTGGTCTTCGATGTCGCGCATGTTCGGCACGGGCAGCGGGCTGTCGTTCAGCACTTGCAGCACCAGGCGGATGCGCTCCAGTTCACCGGCTTCGATGCCGGAGTAGAAGTGCTCGGCACCGACCAGCTCGCGCAACGCGTAGTTGCTTTCGAGACTGGCGCGTGGCGAACCGATACCGACGATGTTGCGCCCGCGCAGCAGGTCGGCGGCTTTATCCAGCGCCGCGTCCAGGCTCAGCTTGGCGCCACCGGCCAGCAGCGGCTGGCGTGGGCGGTCTTCGCGGTTGACGTAGCCATAGCCGAAGCGGCCACGGTCACACAGGAAGTACTGGTTGACCGAACCGTTGAAGCGGTTTTCGATCCGACGCAGTTCGCCGTAGCGCTCGCCCGGGGAGATGTTGCAACCGCTGGAGCAGCCATGGCAGATGCTCGGCGAGAACTGCATGTCCCATTTACGGTTGTAGCGCTCGGAGTGAGTCTTGTCGGTGAACACACCGGTCGGGCAGACCTCGGTGAGGTTGCCGGAGAACTCGCTTTCGAGCACGCCGTCTTCAACGCGACCGAAGTACACGTTGTCGTGGGCGCCGAAGACGCCCAGGTCGGTGCCGCCGGCGTAGTCTTTATAGAAGCGCACGCAGCGATAGCAGGCGATGCAGCGGTTCATCTCGTGGGAAATGAACGGGCCGAGGTCCTGGTTCTGGTGGGTACGCTTGGTGAAGCGATAACGACGCTCGTTGTGGCCAGTCATCACCGTCATGTCTTGCAGGTGGCAGTGACCGCCTTCCTCACAGACCGGGCAGTCGTGGGGGTGGTTGGTCATCAGCCATTCGACAACGCTGGCGCGGAACGCCTTGGATTCATCATCGTCGATGGAAATCCAGGTGTTGTCGGTGGCTGGGGTCATGCAGGACATGACGATACGACCACGGGTGTCGTTCTCGTCGGTGTATTGCTTGACCGCACACTGGCGACAGGCACCGACGCTACCAAGCGCGGGGTGCCAGCAGAAATAAGGGATGTCGAGGCCTAGTGACAGACACGCCTGTAACAGGTTGTCCGCCCCATCGACTTCGAGCGCTTTGCCGTCTACGTGGATAGTGGCCATGGTTCAAAGTTCTTCGTTGGCCCGTTGTCAGCGGGCGTGGCTAATGGAATCTTGTTATTCATGTGCATCTACACAGCCTTGACGGCGTCAGCACATGAGAAAGCGAAGGGCACGGACCCTTCGCTCTTTAAGCGTTACGCGCCGACTACGATCGGCCTCGCCAGAGGCGGGACGGCGGCGCTGGTAGGCGCGATGCCGGCTTCGAACTCCGAGCGGAAGTATTTGATTGCGCTGCCCAATGGCTCCACGGCGCCCGGTGCGTGAGCACAGAAGGTCTTGCCTGGGCCGAGGAAACCGACCAGACCCAGCAGGGTCTCGATGTCACCCTGGCGGCCTTCGCCGTTTTCCAGGGCCATCAACAGCTTGACGCTCCACGGCAGACCGTCGCGGCATGGGGTGCAGAAACCGCACGATTCACGGGCAAAGAACTGCTCCATATTGCGCAGCAGCGAAACCATGTTCACGGTGTTGTCCACCGCCATCGCCAGGCCGGTACCCATCCGGGTGCCGACCTTGCCGATGCCGCCGGCATACATCTGTGCGTCGAGGTGCTCGGGCAACAGGAAGCCGGTACCGGCACCGCCTGGCTGCCAGGCTTTCAAGGTGTAGCCGTCGCGCATGCCGCCGGCGTAGTCCTCGAACAGCTCGCGGGCGGTCACGCCGAAAGGCAGCTCCCACAGGCCCGGGTTCTTGACCTTGCCGGAGAAGCCCATGAGCTTGGTGCCCATATCTTCGCTGCCTTCGCGGGCCAACGATTTGTACCAGTCGACGCCGTCGGCGATGATCGCCGGTACGTTGCACAGGGTCTCGACGTTGTTCACGCAGGTCGGCTTGCCCCACACGCCCACGGCGGCAGGGAAGGGCGGCTTGGAGCGCGGGTTGGCGCGGCGGCCTTCGAGGGAGTTGATCAGTGCGGTTTCTTCACCGCAGATGTAACGCCCGGCGCCGGTGTGCACGAACAGTTCGAAGTCAAAACCCGAACCGAGGATGTTCTTGCCCAAGAGGCCTGCGGCCTTGGCTTCTGCCACGGCACGGTTGAGGTGCTTGGCGGCGGTGGTGTATTCGCCACGCAGGAAGATGTAGCCGCGGTAGGTTTTCAGCGCGCGGGCGCTGATCAGCATGCCTTCGATCAGTAGATGGGGCAGTTGCTCCATCAGCATGCGGTCTTTCCAGGTGTTCGGCTCCATTTCATCCGCGTTGCACAGCAGGTAGCGGATGTTGATGGATTCGTCCTTGGGCATCAGGCCCCACTTCACGCCCGTGGGGAAGCCTGCACCGCCCCGACCTTTGAGGCCGGCGTCTTTCACGGTCTGGACGATATCGTCCTGGGCCATGTCGGCGAAGGCTTTGCGCGCAGCGGCGTAGCCGTTCTTGGCCTGGTACTCGTCGAGCCATACCGGCTCGGCATCGTCACGCAGGCGCCAGGTCAGTGGGTGGGTCTCAGGCGAACGCTTGATCAGGTTGGCCGGGCCGAAAGATGTAAGGGTCATGGGTAGCCCTCGAGCAATTGGGTCACGCCAGCAGGCTGCACGTCACCGAATGTGTCGTCGTCGATCATCAACGCCGGCGCCTTGTCGCAGTTGCCCAGGCAGCACACCGGCAGCAGCGTGAAGCGGCCGTCCGGGGTGGTTTGGCCAAGGCCGATGCCCAGCTTGTTCTGGATTTCGCTGACCACCGACTCGTGGCCACCGATGTAGCAGACCATGCTGTCGCACACGCGAATGATGTGGCGGCCCACGGGCTGGCGGAAGATCTGGCTGTAGAACGTTGCCACACCTTCAACATCACTGGCCGGGATGCCGAGGATCTCGCCGATGGCGTAGAGGGCGCCGTCCGGCACCCAGCCACGTTCCTTCTGGACGATCTTCAGGGCTTCGATCGACGCCGCGCGCGGGTCTTCGTAGTGATGCAGCTCGTGCTCGATGGCCGAGCGCTCGGTTTCACTGAGGGTGAAACGGTCTGTCTGGATAAGCGTGCTGTTCATGCTTAGCGGTCCACGTCGGCCATAACGAAATCGATACTACCCAGGTACGCAATCAAGTCCGCGACCATCTCGCCTTTGATCACCGAAGGGATCTGCTGCAAGTGCGCGAAGCTTGGGGTACGAATCCGGGTGCGGTAGCTCATGGTGCCGCCATCGCTCGTCAGGTAATAACTGTTGATACCCTTGGTCGCTTCGATCATCTGGAAGGATTCGTTGGCCGGCATCACCGGGCCCCACGAAACTTGCAGGAAGTGCGTGATCAGGGTTTCGATGTGCTGCAGCGTGCGCTCTTTCGGCGGCGGCGTGGTCAGCGGGTGATCCGCCTTATACGGGCCGGCCGGCATGTTGCGCATGCACTGCTCGATGATCTTCAGGCTCTGGCGCATTTCTTCGACGCGCACGATGCAACGGTCGTAGGCATCGCCATTGGCCGCCAGCGGGACTTCGAATTCGAAGTTCTCGTAGCCGGAGTACGGGCGCGCTTTACGCAGGTCGAAATCGCAACCGGTGGAACGCAGGCCAGCACCGGTGACGCCCCATTCCAGGGCTTCCTTGGTGTTGTACTGGGCGACGCCGATGGTGCGGCCCTTGAGGATGCTGTTGTCCAGCGCGGCTTTCTGGTACTCGTCCAGACGCTTGGGCATCCAGTCGATGAATTCCTTGACCAGGCGTTCCCAGCCGTTAGGCAGGTCATGGGCGACACCGCCGATGCGGTACCAGGCCGGGTGCAGGCGGAAGCCGGTGATGGCTTCGATGACCTTGTAGGCGCGCTGCCGGTCGGTGAAGGTGAAGAACACCGGGGTCATGGCGCCGACGTCCTGGATATAGGTACCCAGGAACAGCAGGTGGCTGGTGATCCGGAAGAACTCGGCCATCATGATGCGGATGGTGTCGACGCGGTCCGGGACCTTGATGCCGGCCAGCTTCTCGACCGAGAGCACGTACGGCAGGTTGTTCATCACGCCGCCGAGGTAGTCGATACGGTCGGTGTACGGGATGAAGCTGTGCCAGGACTGACGCTCGGCCATCTTCTCGGCACCACGGTGGTGGTAGCCGATGTCCGGCACGCAGTCGACGATTTCTTCGCCGTCCAGTTGCAGGATGATGCGGAACGCACCGTGAGCCGAAGGGTGGTTCGGGCCCAGGTTGAGGAACATGTAGTCCTCGTTGGTGCCGGAGCGCTTCATGCCCCAGTCTTCCGGACGGAAGCGCGCAGCCTCTTCTTCAAGCTGTTGCTTGGCGAGGTTGAGGCTGAACGGGTCGAATTCGGTGGCGCGCGCAGGGAAGTCCTTGCGCAGCGGGTGACCTTCCCAGGTCGGCGGCATCATGATGCGCGTCAGGTGCGGGTGGCCCGGGAAGTCGATCCCGAACATGTCCCAGACTTCACGCTCGTACCAGCTGGCGTTCGGCCAGATACCGGTCACGGTCGGCACGCTCAGGTCGCTTTCGGAAAGGGCGACCTTGATCATCACGTCGCTGTTACGTTCGATCGACAGCAGGTGATAGAACACGGTGAAGTCGGCGCCGCTCGGCAGCCCCTGGCGCTTGGTGCGCAGACGCTCGTCCACGCCATGCAGGTCATAGAGCATGACGTACGGCTTGGGCAGGTTGCGCAGGAAGGTCAGGACTTCGACAAGCTTGGCACGCGCCACCCACAGCACCGGCATACCGGTGCGTGTGGCCTGGGCGGTGAAGGCGTCAGGGCCAAAACGGTTATTGAGTTCGACGACCACATCCTGGTCGTCTGCCTTATAAGGCGGGATGTACAGAGCACTGCCTGTAGTCATGGTTTTTTATCGCTTTCGGTCAACGTAAAGAATGAAGCCAGGTTTTCGTTCTATAAAAGAAGCGGGGCTGGATCAGACTTCGTCGGGGCTGCGCAGGTTGGTGACTGCGATTCGCTGTTCGCGGCGCTGTTCCTTTTGCGAAGGCATCTCGGCGCGGTACACGCCTTGATCGCCGACGACCCAGGAAAGCGGGCGACGCTCCTTGCCAATCGACTCCTGCAACAGCATCAAGCCTTGCAGGAAAGCTTCAGGGCGAGGCGGGCAGCCAGGCACGTAGACGTCCACGGGCAGGAACTTGTCCACCCCCTGAACCACGGAGTAGATGTCGTACATGCCACCGGAGTTGGCGCACGAACCCATGGAGATAACCCACTTCGGCTCGAGCATTTGCTCGTAGAGACGCTGAATGATCGGCGCCATCTTGATGAAGCAGGTTCCGGCGATAACCATGAAATCCGCCTGGCGCGGCGATGCCCGGATAACTTCGGCGCCAAAGCGCGCGATGTCGTGGGGCGCCGTGAAGGCGGTGGTCATTTCCACGTAGCAGCACGAAAGGCCGAAGTTGTACGGCCACAGGGAGTTTTTACGCCCCCAGTTGACCGCGCCACTCAGCACGTCTTCCAGCTTGCCCATGTAGATGTTTTTGTGGACTTGGTCTTCTAACGGGTCGGAAACGGTTTCCCGTTCGCCGATGGGGTACTGCTCGTTAGGAGCATCCGGGTCGATCCTGGTGAGATTGTATTGCATCGCCAAAGCCTCATTGTTTCAGCTTCGCTTGCCGCTTACGACGAGCTTCCGGAGCCCAGTCAAGGGCGCCCACTCGGAATAGGTAGACAAGGCCTGCCAACAGAATTGCTATGAAAACGAGGGCTTCGACGAATCCGGTCCAGCCGCTTTCGCGGACGGACACAGACCAGGCAAAGAGAAAGAGGGCTTCGATGTCGAAGATCACGAAGAGCATCGCGACCAGATAGAATTTGGCTGAGAGCCGCAAGCGGGCGCCACCTGTAGGGAGCATGCCGGACTCGAACGGTTCGTTTTTGCTGCGGCCCCAGGCTTTTGACCCGAGGAGGCTGGAGACGCCGAGCATGAAGGCGCAGAGGCCGACAACACCGAGGAGGAAAATGGCAAAGCCCCAGTTGTGGGCCATGAGTCCTGTCGCTTCGGTCATGCTGGAAATCCTTAACAGAGAGCAAAGGTCTCTGAGCTCGAAAAAGTAACGATGCAGTGACGATATGTCGCACTGCAATCAATCGCGGTGATTTTATGGCTAAACACCGGGCAAGTAAAATTCCTATAGCGAAATTATTCGATGGAATAAGGACATAGTGCACCTTTGTGGGGCTGCAGCCCTTGCGGTGTGGGCATTAGCGGGCTTTTCACCAATTATGTTTTGTTTAACCTGTAACGAAGTTTTCATGCGCTAAATGATAATGAATATTGTTTGCGTGGGGTTTAAGCGATTGTTTCTCATGTGGCGGGGGAAGTTGCCGTTACTTGCTGGAGTGGTGCTAGTTGGTGGAGGGGATCTTTTAACTGATTTGAGTCGAGTAAATACCGCTCTGGATCAATGTTTTGCGCAAAATCCCCAGGTAGCCAGCATTCCCTGTGGGAGCCGGGCTTGCCCGCGAAGGCGATCCGTCAGTTGATGCATTCGGCGACTGACCCAGCGCTTTCGCAGGCAAGCCAGCTCCCACACTCGATCTCCATACACCCGGGGACCTAGGCCTTATCCCCAATCCCCTGTGGGAGCGGGCTTGCCCGCGATGGCGATCCGTCAGTTGGTGCATTCGGCGACTGACCCAGCGCTTTCGCAGGCAAGCCAGCTCCCACATTTGATCTCCATGCACCCGGGGACCTAGGCCTCACCCCCAATCCCTTGTGGGAGCGGGCTTGCCCGCGAAGGCGATCCGTCAGTTGGTGCATTCGGTGACTGACCCAGCGCTTTCGCAGGCAAGCCAGCTCCCACATTGGATTTCCATACACCTGGGGGTCTAGGCCTCACCCCCAATCCCCTGTGGGAGCGGGCTTGCCCGCGAAGGTGATCCGTCAGTTGATGCATTCGGCGACTGACCCACTGCTTTCGCAGGCAAGCCAGCTCCCACATTGGATCTCCATGCGCCCGGGGACCTAGGCCTCACCCCCAATCCCTTGTGGGAGCGGGCTTGCTCGCGAATGCGGTGTGTCAGTTAATGCATTCGGCGACTGATCCACCGCTTTCGCAGGCAAGCCAGCTCCCACATTCGATCGCCATACGCCCCGGGACCTAGGCCTCATCCCCAACTCCCTGTAGCCAGTTCCACCTTGGATTTTGGTGTTCTTTAAATAAAAAAAACGCCCCGAACCAGTCGGGGCGTGATTGTTGTGCGGCACTGCGGTTAGGTCTTCCTTGGGGCCGCAGTGGCCGTGTACGCGGTGCTTAGTGGAACTGCTCTTCTTCGGTCGAACCGGTCAGCGCGGTCACGGACGAGGTGCCGCCCTGGATCACGGTGGTCATGTCGTCGAAGTAGCCAGTGCCCACTTCCTGCTGGTGCGCCACGAAGGTGTAGCCCTTGGCGGCGTCAGCGAATTCCTGCTCCTGCAGCTTCACGTAGGCAGTCATGTCGTTGCGGGCGTAGTCGTGCGCCAGGTTGAACATGCTGTGCCACATGTTGTGAATGCCGGCCAGGGTAATGAACTGGTGCTTGTAGCCCATGGCGGACAGTTCGCGCTGGAACTTGGCGATGGTCGCGTCGTCCAGGTTCTTCTTC
Organism: Pseudomonas aylmerensis; assembly: GCF_001702265.1. Lineage (GTDB taxonomy): Bacteria > Pseudomonadota > Gammaproteobacteria > Pseudomonadales > Pseudomonadaceae > Aquipseudomonas > Aquipseudomonas aylmerensis. The sequence goes on along the minus strand of NZ_MAUE01000035.1, from coordinate 27,549 downwards.
CAGTTGAAGGAAGGCGAGCAGTTGTAGGACAGCAGTTGGTCCGGGTATTCCTTCTTGATCGCTTCGGCAAAGCGGCGCGCTTCGTCCAGGTCCGGCTTGGCGGTTTCGCACCAGATCAGGTCGGCGTACGGCGCGTAGGCCAGGCCGCGGGCGATGGCCTGGTCGAGACCGGCGCGCACCTTGTAGAAGCCTTCCTGGGTGCGTTCGCCTGTCACGAACGGCTGGTCGTACGGGTCGCAGTCCGAGGTCAGCAGGTCAGCGGCGTTGGCGTCGGTACGGGCCAGGATGATGGTCGGGGTACCTGCAACGTCAGCAGCCAGGCGCGCAGCAGTCAGCTTCTGTACAGCTTCCTGGGTAGGAACCAGTACCTTGCCGCCCATGTGGCCGCATTTCTTCACCGAGGCCAGTTGGTCTTCGAAGTGCACGCCGGCAGCGCCTGCCTCGATCATGCTCTTCATCAGTTCGTAGGCGTTCAGCACACCACCGAAACCGGCTTCGGCGTCAGCCACGATCGGTGCGAAGTAGTCGATGTAGCCTTCGTCGCCCGGGCCTTTACCGGCTTTCCACTGGATCTGGTCGGCGCGGCGGAACGAGTTGTTGATGCGCTTGACCACGGTTGGCACGGAGTCCACCGGGTACAGCGATTGGTCGGGGTACATGGATTCAGCGGAGTTGTTGTCCGCTGCCACTTGCCAGCCGGACAGGTAGATCGCCTGGATACCGGCTTTTACCTGCTGGACTGCCTGGCCGCCAGTGAGGGCGCCCATGCAGTTGACGAAATCTTTGTCGGGACGGAAGGACGGCTTGGCGCCCTGGGTGACCAGGTTCCACAGCTTCTCGGCGCCGAGTTTTGCAAAGGTGTGCTCAGGTTGAACCGAGCCACGCAGGCGGACGACGTCAGCAGCGGAATAAGCGCGGGTCACGCCTTTCCAGCGTGGGTTTTCAGCCCAATCTTTTTCAAGGGCTGCAATTTGCTGTTCGCGTGTCAGTGCCATGGGGAAAAACCTCGTCGCGTCTTGTTTGAAGTATCCGTTTGCCAGCCATGCATTCATTGCGTGGGCAGGGCTGCTCGCTGATCAGGAGCGTAGGCGCTCAAGACAGGTTCGACGGAGAAGGCGACGGGATGAACGATGGGGCTCAAGGGAGAGTTGAGCAGGTAAGGGCGAACTGCGAACGGTCTTCGGGCGTCGTGGGCCTTTGTACGATCCAACAGCGTGTTGCCGGGTTACCTGGTTAGCTTCCGTCCCTCGGGACAACTTCGTTCCAGTCGCAACCTCGTCAAACACACCTTGTGGGCGGTACAGACACGAATCGGCTCAGGTGGGTAGCTTAGAGCGGCGATCCGAAGGCCCTTGCCAGGGCCCCTGATTAGCGGGAGCGAGGCCATCATGCCCATGCTTTTTTGGATCGTCAAATGTTTTGTAGTGCTTTTTTTCAAGCACTACATCTTTAGTCTAATGCGACTCATCAGTCAGTTTTTGGTGCTTCAGTTCAGGGTATCGACCTTGACCCGCAGAGTCAGGTCATCGCGGCCTTGAGTAGAGTAGCTGCGGGTTGTAGAGGATTTGTCGGCCTGGGTCTCGCGATTGATGCCGGCCAGTGGAATCCATTCGCCAAGGCGACCGCTGATGGTTGTGTCGGTGCTTTGCACGTTCACTACATCGGGACGTTCCTGGCTCATGCGGTCACGGTTGGTACTGATCGCCAGGTGCACGGTCTCGCCGGTAACGCTGGCGGTGACATAGAAACCCTGGGTGACATTGCGGTACTGGGTCTGGTTTTGCGGGCGGCCGTAGGCATCCGGCTGGGTGGTGGTCAGGGGGACGCTCTGGCCGACCTGGATCAGCGCGGGCACACCCTCGCTCGCCTGGATCTGCTGGATGCCACCGTCGCGGCTGGCAGTGCCGTAGCTGATGATGCGGGTCTGGCTGTCACCGCTGTTCTGCTGGTTGTTTTCATTGCTGTCGACCGTGATCAGCAGGCGCTTGGCCGGCGTGTCCAGCTGCGCGAGCAGAGCGCGCAGGTCCTGGATCTTGCCGGGGTCGGCGTTAACGATAAGCTGGTTGCCGTAGGCGCTGACGGTGCCGTCCTTGCCGATGAAATTCTGTGCCACCGGCAGCAGGTCGGCGCTGGTACGGTTGCTGAGGTTGACGACTTCGGTGTCGGCCATGGCCGAACAGCTGGCAGCCAGGAGGAGGGCGGTGAGCAGGGTGCGTAGGGACATGTCCGTTATCTCTGCGAGTCATTTAGGCGTGATAGTGCCAGTTTGTCGGCCTGGCAGGGCGCAAGTTGAATCGTAGACGGCAAAATGCCCTGGCAAGCCAGGGCATTGTTGGTGTTGCTGAATTAGCTTTCGGGGGCAAGCCCCTCCCATACTTGACCGCATTTCAAAGTATGTACTCGGTCAAATGTGGGAGCTGGCTTGCCGGCGATAGCAGCGGCGCGGTATTGGATCAGTCCCCGCGCACCATATCCACATGCGGAATCCCGACTTCAAGGAACTCGTCACTGACGATCTTGAAACCCAGGCGCTCGTAGAATGGCGCCGCATATACCTGTGCGCTGAGAAATTGCCGGGTCTGGCCGCGTTGCTCGGCCGCGCCAATCACCGCTTCCATCAGCTTGTCGCCGACCTTCAGGCCGCGCCAGTCCTTGAGTACCGACACGCGGCCGATCTCGCCACTGGGCAGCAGGCGCGCAGTACCGATCGGAAAGTCGCCTTCGAAGGCTAGGAAATGCACTGCGTCTGCGTCGTCCGCATCCCACTCCAGCTCAGGTGGGACCGATTGTTCAGCGACAAAGACCGCTTCACGAATGCGCCGAATCTCGGCGATATCCTTTTGCCAGTCCGCGACACTTACGTGAATCTTATTCATCGGCAAACCCCAGGCTTCCTTGCTTGACCAGCTCGCACAGCAGGTCGCGGCCATCTTCGTCGGCCAGCCATTCGCCAAGGTTCTCGCTGTGCAGCGCATCGGCAGAGCACACCAGCTTCAGCAGCTCACGCAATTTGCCCGGCAGGTAACGGCTCTGGCCGCTGGCGAACAGCAGCACGTCGTCGTCGACTTCGGACCAGGCCAGGCGCGCGCTCGGGTTGCGCACCAGGATCGCGCCGTCTTGCAGGCTGGTGACGAAGTCGTCTTCGCCCAGCTCTTCGCCGGCTACCAGTTCCGGGTAGCGCGGTTCGGTCATGAACTGGCCGAACCAGGTCAGCAGCATGCGCTCGTCGCTCATGTGCTCGGCCAGCAGGCTCTTGAGGCGGTCGAGTGCATCGCTCTGGATCTGATGCGGGTCGCTGACGGGCTGGGCATCGGCGTCGGTGTAGCGCTCTTCGTCGGTCAGGTACTGGCTGAGGAAGTCGGTGAAGTGGGTCAGCACTTCAGCTGCGCTCGGCGCGCGGAAGCCGACCGAGTAGGTCATGCAGTCATCTTCGGCAATGCCGAAATGCGCCAGGCGCGGCGGCAGGTAGAGCATGTCGCCCGGTTCCAGGACCCATTCGGCGCTCTCTTCGAATTCGGCGAGGATGCGCAGGTCGGCGTGTTGCAGCAGCGGGCTTTCGGCGTTGCACATCTGGCCGATCTTCCAGTTGCGCTTGCCCTGGGCCTGCAGCAGGAACACATCGTAATTGTCGAAGTGCGGACCGACACTGCCGCCCGGTGCGGCGAAGCTGATCATCACGTCGTCGATGCGCCAGCTGGGCAGGAAGCGGAAGTGTTCGAGCAATTCGGCGACTTCCGGCACGAACTGGTCGACGGCCTGTACCAGCAGGGTCCACTCGCGCTCGGGCAGGGTGCTGAAAGCGTCTTCGGCGAACGGGCCGCGACGCAGTTCCCACGGGCGCTCGCCGTGCTCGATCACCAGGCGCGATTCGACTTCTTCTTCCAGCGCGAGGCCTGCGAGTTCGTCGGCGTCGATCGGGCTTTCGAAGTCAGGGATGGCCTGGCGGATCAGCAGTGGTTTTTTCTGCCAGTAGTCGCGCAGGAATTCCCGTGCCGTGATGCCGCCCAGAAGTTGAAGAGGGATATCAGGATTCATGTGTAACCTATTGAAAAAAAGCACTTTTCAGACTGGAATAAAAACGCCCGGCGCGGCCGGGCGTCTCAAAGGGTCGTGCGTGGATCAGATGCGCTTGGCTTGCTCTACAGCGTTACCGATGTAGTTGGCCGGGGTCAGCAGTTTCAGCTCGGCCTTGGCCGCGGCTGGCATGTCCAGGCCATCGATGAAAGTCTGCAACGCCTCGGGGCTGATGCCCTTGCCGCGCGTCAATTCTTTCAGCTTCTCGTAGGGGTTTTCGATGTTATAGCGACGCATCACGGTCTGGATCGGCTCGGCCAATACTTCCCAGCACGCGTCCAGGTCGGCGGCGATCTTCTGCTCGTTGAGCTCAAGCTTGCTGATGCCCTTGAGGCTGGCTTCGTACGCGATCACGCTGTGGGCAAAGCCCACGCCGAGGTTACGCAGTACGGTGGAGTCGGTCAGGTCGCGCTGCCAGCGGGAGATCGGCAACTTGCTGGCCAGGTGCTGGAACAGCGCGTTGGCGATGCCGAGGTTGCCTTCGGAGTTTTCGAAGTCGATCGGGTTGACCTTGTGCGGCATGGTCGACGAACCGATTTCACCGGCAATGGTGCGTTGCTTGAAGTAGCCCAGGGAGATGTAGCCCCAGATATCGCGATCGAAGTCGATCAGGATGGTGTTGAAGCGCGCAATGGCGTCGAACAGCTCGGCGATGTAGTCGTGCGGTTCGATCTGCGTGGTGTACGGGTTGAAGCCCAGGCCCAGTTCGTCTTCGATGAAGGCGCGGGCGTTGGCTTCCCAGTCGATCTCGGGGTAGGCCGACAGGTGGGCGTTGTAGTTGCCGACAGCGCCGTTGATCTTGCCCAGCAGCGGGACGGCAGCCACTTGAGCGATCTGGCGCTCCAGGCGGTACACCACGTTGGCCAGTTCTTTACCCAGGGTGGTTGGCGACGCCGGCTGGCCGTGGGTGCGCGACAGCATTGGCACGTCGGCGAAACGGATGGCCAGTTCGCGGATGGCGTTGGCGGTCTGGCGCATCAGCGGCAGCATCACGTCATCACGGCCTTCGCGCAGCATCAGGGCGTGGGACAGGTTGTTGATGTCCTCGCTGGTGCAGGCAAAGTGGATGAACTCGCTGATCTGGGCCAATTCCGGCAGCTTGGCCGCTTGCTCCTTGAGCAAGTATTCGATGGCCTTGACGTCGTGGTTGGTGGTGCGCTCGATCTCTTTCACACGCTCGGCGTGCTCCAGGGAGAAGTTTTCCGCCAGGGTGTCGAGCACAGCGTTGGCTTCGGCGGAGAACGCCGGCACTTCGCTGATGGCGGGGTGAGCGGCCAGGCGCTGGAGCCAGCGCACTTCAACCAATACACGAGCACGGATCAGGCCGTATTCGCTGAAAATAGGGCGCAGGGCCTGGGTTTTGCCGGCGTAGCGGCCGTCAACAGGGGAAACCGCAGTGAGCGAAGAAAGCTGCATGGGGTGTTCTCGGACAGTCGGGCAACGAAATGGGGCGCGTATCATACATGAAAAAATCCGCCGGTCCGTTGCCAACTGACCGGCGTATTACGCGTGAGGCTATAAAAAAACGTGGCTGTTGCGACTTATTCGTTGCGCATCAACGGGTAAAGCTCTTTGAGCAATTTGCGTCGGCTGATCACCAGCTGCCAACGATGACCGCCCAACTGGCGCCACAACCGTGCCGAACGAATACCGGCCAGGAGCAGGGCGCGGATTTTCGAGGCGTTGTTCGGTTGCTGCAGGTTGCGCATGTCGCCGTGCACCTGAATCCGTTGGCGCAAGGTGCTCAAGGTGTCCTGGTACAGCGCACCGCAGGCGGCAATCACGTTCTCGTGGGCCGGGCCGAAGTGCTCTACCTGGGACTGGATCTGCGGCAGGCGTTTGCCGATGACTTCCAGCATGTCTTCACGCTTGGCCAGTTGGCGCTCCAGGCCGAGCATCGACAGGGCGTAGCGCAGCGGCTCGCGCTGCAAGGTGCTCGGGTCGCGTTCCAGGGCGCCGATCAGCGCGCGGTAACCTTCGCGCAGCGCCAGGTCGTCGCCGCCATACACTTCCAGCGTGTCCTTGGGATCACGGATCAGCAGGCTGCCGAGCATGCAGGTCAGGCCTGCCTCGGTGACCTGGCCAGTCTTGGCGATCTTGTCGACCAGCACCGCGGCAAGGAATACCCCGCCGAGGGCGGTCAATTGCTCCTGGGTCGGGCTCATGCCGGGTTGCTCCAGGGCTCGGCGACTTCAATCACGCCGCCGCCGAGGCAAATCTCGCCGTCATAGAACACCACGGACTGGCCTGGCGTGACCGCGCGTTGCGGGTCATCGAAGGTGGCACGGTAGCCGCTGGCGGTTTTTTCCAGGGTGCAGGGCTGGTCACTCTGGCGATAGCGCACTTTGGCGGTCAGGCGGCGCGGGGTGCTCAGGTCGATCGGGTTGACCCAGTAGATCTCCGACGCCAGCAGCGCGCCGGAGAACAGCAACGGGTGCTCATTGCCCTGGCCGACGATCAGCACGTTGTGCTCGAGGTCCTTGACCAGCACGTACCACGGCTCTTCGCCGGCGTCTTTCAAACCGCCGATGCCCAGGCCCTGGCGCTGGCCGATGGTGTGGTACATCAGGCCATGGTGGCGGCCGATCACTTCGCCTTCGGTGGTCTTGATCTCGCCGGGTTGCGCGGGCAGGTACTGCTTGAGGAAGTCGCTGAAGCGGCGCTCGCCGATAAAGCAGATACCAGTGGAGTCCTTCTTCTTGGCAGTGGCCAGGCCGTGTTTCTCGGCAATCTTGCGGACTTCGGGTTTTTCCAGCTCGCCCACCGGGAACAGGGTCTTGGCGATCTGTTCGCCGCCGACGGCGTGCAGGAAATAGCTCTGGTCCTTGTTCGGGTCCAGGCCCTTGAGCAGTTCGGTGCGGTCATCAACGTCGCGGCGGCGCACATAGTGGCCGGTGGCGATCAGGTCGGCGCCGAGCATCATGGCGTAGTCGAGGAACGCCTTGAACTTGATCTCGCGGTTGCACAGGATGTCCGGGTTCGGCGTGCGGCCGGCCTTGTATTCGGCCAGGAAGTGCTCGAACACATTGTCCCAGTACTCGGCGGCGAAGTTGGCGGTGTGCAGCTTGATGCCAATCTTGTCGCAGACGGCCTGGGCATCCGCCAGGTCGTCCATGGCGGTGCAATATTCCGTTCCATCGTCTTCTTCCCAGTTCTTCATGAACAGGCCTTCCACCTCATAACCCTGCTCCATGAGCAGAACGGCGGAAACGGAAGAATCCACGCCGCCGGACATACCGACGATGACGCGCTTCTTTTGTGTGTCAGAAGGGGCTGGATCACGCATAGGATTTCAACGGGTGTCTTGAAAAAGGACGCGATTCTAGCAGGCCTGGGCCCGCAAGGCTAAAGAGAAGGGCGGATCAGTTCGAGGCTGTGGCACTGGCCGGCCAAATAATCATCGATACAGCGGATGATCAGCTCGCTGCGCCAGTCATTGCGCACGGCCATCAGTTCATCGCGGGTCATCCAGCGGGCGCGCAGGATGCCTTCGTCGAGTTGATAGTCGGGATGGTGTTTCAGCGCCTTGGCGATAAAACATACCCGCTGATAGGTCACGCCGTTGCTGGGGGCGGTGTACAGGTAGATGCCGACGATGCCGGTGGCTTCCACGTCCCAGCCGGTTTCCTCGAGGGTTTCGCGCACGGCGGCTTCGGTCAGGGTTTCGTGTGGGTCGAGGTGGCCGGCAGGCTGGTTGAGCACGGCGCGCCCGCCCTTGAGTTCCTCGACCATCAGGAAGCGGCCGTTGTCTTCTACGAGGGTGGCGACGGTGATGTGGGGTTGCCAGGTCATGGAGGGCTCTCAAGCGATCAGTGGGGCAGGCGCCCATCATACAGGGGCGCCTGCCGGGTGTTGCGCTCGGTTACCGGGCGGCCTTGGTGATGGCGTCGAAGGCGACCATGTCGTCAATGACTTCACCGCCGGTGGCTTTGGTCTGCGCTTGCCACACGACGATCACCACGTTTTGCGTAGGGTTTATGTAGATGAACTGGCCGAAAATGCCGGCAGCCGTGAAGGCTTTGTCGGCTTTGGACGCGGCAGTCCAGGCCGGCCACCACATGGAGGCAAAGTCGCCGTAGGCGGCATCGGTGCCGGTGGTGGCGCTGGCAAAGCTCATCCAGCCTTTGGGTAGCACTTGCTTGTCGCCGGCTTTACCGCCACTGAGTACGAACTGTCCGAAGCGCCCGTAATCTTCCAATGTTGCGCTGATGCCGCTGCCGCCCACTTCGTTGCCGTTCGGGCCGTCGAGCCACCAGTTCGCATCGGTCTGCATGCCATACGGCGCCCAGATTTTCTCGCTGAGGTAGTTCGCCAGGGGCTTGCCCACGGCGGCGCTGACCAGTTGGCCCAGCACTTGTGTCTCGCCGGTGCTGTAGTTGGTGCGGGTGCCAGGCGGCGCGGCGCTGGGCAGGCTCGCCATGAACTTGAGGGCGGAGCCGGGCACTTGTTCGGTCTGCAGCTTGAGCATCATGCGTCGATCCGACGTCGGGTCGGCGTATTTCTCACTCCATTTGACTCCCGAACGCATCGCCAGCACCTGGCGCACGGTGGCCTGGTCGTAGCCGCTGCCGGCGAGTGCAGGCAAATACTCGGTCACTTTGTCATCCAGGCTCTTGATCGAGCCGTCCTGCAAGGCCGCGCCGACGAGGGTCGATGTAATCGACTTGGCCACCGACATCGACATCCAGCGGGTTTCGGCGGTGTTGCCTTTTTCGTAGCGTTCAGTAACGACTTGGCCGTCCTTGATCACCAGCAGGCCTGTTACCCGGTTGAGGGTGACGTAGTCATCGAGGCTATAGCGTTTGCCTTCGTAATCGAATGCAACCGGTCCCAACGCCCGGCTGCTGTGCGGCAGTGGGAAAGGGTGGCCGCCGGCCTTGATGGTGCGCACCGGAAACAAGCGGTCGATATTGCGAAAGGTGCTGACCGCGGCGTCGGGGCTGAGTTTGCCGTCGTACATGGTCTGCACGTCGCCAATCGGTTCCTGTGCATGCGGGTAGGGTGGCGAGTGGCTCGCGCAGGCGGTCAGCAGGGCGATTGCCGAGGCCCAGGCCAGCGCCTGGAAGTGAGCTCTTTGCATAAAAACTTCCTTATTTGTTGTTTTCTGGAATGGCTTGAGCAAAAACACAAAGCAAGTCCTGCGCCCACTTACGGAAAAAAGCGCAAAAAAAATCCGGAACCCTTTCGGGTTCCGGATTTTGCTGTGGTGTGACGATCAATCAAGCATCGTCACATCAGCGCATCACACCAGTGCAGCAATCGCCGCATTGAGGGTGTTGCTTGGACGCATGGCCTTGCTGGTCAGCTCAGGGTTCGGCGCGTAGTAGCCGCCGATGTCCACTGGCTTGCCCTGCACGGCGTTGAGCTCGGCAACGATGGTTGCTTCGTTCGCGGCCAGGGTCTTGGCCAGTTCGCCGAACTGCGCTTGCAGTGCAGTGTCTTCGGTCTGGGCGGCCAGGGCTTGAGCCCAGTACAGCGCCAGGTAGAAGTGGCTGCCGCGGTTGTCGATGTTGCCGACTTTGCGCGATGGCGACTTGTTGTTGTCGAGGAACTGGCCAGTCGCCTGGTCCAGGGTTTTCGACAGCACCAGGGCTTTCGGGTTGTTGTACGTGACGCCCAGGTGTTCCAGGGAAGCGGCCAGGGCCAGGAATTCGCCCAGGGAGTCCCAGCGCAGGAAGTTTTCTTCCAGCAGCTGCTGCACGTGCTTGGGAGCCGAACCGCCGGCGCCGGTTTCGAACAGGCCGCCACCGTTCATCAGCGGCACGATCGAGAGCATCTTGGCGCTGGTGCCCAGTTCCATGATCGGGAACAGGTCGGTCAGGTAGTCACGCAGTACGTTACCGGTCACCGAGATGGTGTCCAGGCCCTTACGGGTGCGCTCCAGGGTGAACTTCATCGCGTCGACCGGCGACATGATGCGGATGTCCAGGCCTTCGGTGTTGTGGTCTTTCAGGTAGGCCTGAACTTTCTCGACCACGACGCCGTCGTGCGCGCGCTTCGGGTCCAGCCAGAAAATGGCTGGGGTGTTGCTGGCGCGGGCACGGTTGACGGCCAGTTTGACCCAATCCTGGATCGGCGCGTCTTTGGTCTGGCACATGCGGAAGATGTCGCCGGCCTCGACGTTCTGTTCCATCAGCAGGTTGCCCTTGCTGTCGGTGACGCGGACGACGCCGTCAGCCTTGATCTGGAAGGTCTTGTCGTGGGAGCCGTACTCTTCGGCTTTCTTCGCCATCAGGCCAACGTTTGGCACGCTGCCCATGGTGGTTGGGTCGAAAGCGCCATTGGCCTTGCAGTCTTCGATGACCGCTTGGTAGATGGTGGCGTAGCAGCGATCCGGGATCACGGCCTTGGTGTCGTGCAGCTGGCCGTCGGTGCCCCACATCTTGCCGGAGTCACGGATCATGGCTGGCATCGAGGCGTCGACGATGACGTCGCTCGGCACGTGCAGGTTGGTGATGCCTTTGTCGGAGTTGACCATCGCCAGGGAAGGGCGAGCGGCGTAGACCGCCTGGATGTCAGCTTCGATCTGTGCTTGCTGGTCGGCCGGCAGGGCCTTGATGCGAGCGTACAGGTCGCCGATGCCGTTGTTCAGGTTGAAGCCGATCTGCTCCAGCACGGTGGCGTGCTTGGCCAGCGCGTCTTTGTAGAACTCGGCAACGATCTGGCCGAACATGATCGGGTCGGAGACCTTCATCATGGTGGCTTTCAGGTGAACCGAGAGCAGCACGCCTTGCTTCTTGGCGTCTTCGATTTCAGCGGCGATGAAGCTGCGCAGGGCGTTCTTGCTCAGTACGGCGCTGTCGATGATCTCGCCAGCCTGTACGGAAGTCTTTTCCTTGAGGACGGTCGCGGTACCGTCCTTGGCGATCAGCTCGATTTTGACAGCATCGGCGGCTTCGATCTGAACGGCTTTTTCGCTGCCGTAGAAGTCGCCGCTGCTCATGTGAGCCACGTGGGACTTGGAGTCGGCAGCCCAGGCGCCCATCTTGTGCGGGTGCTTGCGCGCGTAGTTCTTGACCGACAGCGGGGCGCGGCGGTCGGAGTTGCCTTCGCGCAGGACCGGGTTCACGGCGCTGCCCTTGACCTTGTCGTAACGTGCACGGGTTTCTTTTTCCGCGTCGGTGGTTACGGTTTCAGGGTAGTCCGGCAGGGCGTAGCCCTGGGCCTGCAGTTCCTTGATCGCAGCCTGCAGCTGAGGCGTCGAGGCACTGATGTTAGGCAGCTTGATGATGTTGGCTTCAGGCGTAACGGCCAGGTCGCCCAGTTCGGCGAGGTGGTCCGGGATGGCCTTGGTACCCAGTTGCTCAGGGAAGCTTGCGAGGATGCGCCCGGCGAGGGAGATGTCGCGGGTTTCCACGGCAATATCAGCGGAAGCGGTGAAGGCCTCTACGATAGGCAGCAGTGAATAGGTGGCGAGGGCTGGGGCTTCGTCGGTGAAGGTGTAGATGATCTTCGAGCGGGTGGGCATATTCGGATTAACTCTCTTCTTTGCTGAAAGCGTGCGCAGAAACTCGAGATGCGCCGGGTGGAGCGCGTTCGTTCAAAGTCATCCATGAGCGAAATGTCGAGGTTTCTTCGCGGTGATGTTGGTTTGCATCAGTCGAGCGTCAAGCGGGTGGACTATTGTATTAGTCCTGCTTTGTAGCGGAAGGCTGTGTTCTAGAGCGGTCCGCCGTCGTGACTCTTTGGTCAGCGGCGGCATTATACATAGGTCGCTATGCTTACGCCGAGCCTTCATACAAAAGGTGTGTCGTCCATTGGTCTAAAGGTCGCAGGGCCCAACGTGCTACCAAGGTCGCATGCAGTGCTCAAGATTGGCGATTTTGCCTTTGCTTTCAGGCTTGTAGGCGACAATTTATGCTGTTTTCGATGCAAATGAGCATGGCGTGAGGTTTCAGTCGCCATTTATCTGGAGTAGGCTCGAACGCAGCCAGATGTTCAATCCATAGATGGAGTTCAGCATGGGATACAAGCAGATTCAGGTTCCGGCAGTCGGCGACAAAATCACCGTCAATGCAGACCATTCTCTCAATGTTCCTGACCAACCGATCATCCCTTATATCGAAGGTGACGGTATTGGCGTCGACATCAGCCCGGTGATGATCAAGGTGGTCGACGCAGCTGTTGAAAAGGCCTACGGCGGCAAGCGCAAGATCTCCTGGATGGAGGTGTACGCCGGCGAGAAAGCTACTCAAGTCTACGACCAGGACACCTGGCTGCCCCAGGAAACCCTGGATGCGGTCAAGGATTACGTGGTGTCCATCAAGGGCCCGCTGACCACCCCGGTCGGTGGCGGCATCCGTTCGCTGAACGTGGCCCTGCGCCAACAACTCGATTTGTATGTGTGCCTGCGCCCGGTGCGCTGGTTCGAAGGCGTGCCGAGCCCGGTCAAGAAGCCAGGCGATGTGGACATGACCATCTTCCGTGAGAACTCCGAAGACATCTACGCCGGGATCGAGTGGAAAGCCGGCTCGCCCGAAGCGATCAAGGTGATCAAGTTCCTCAAGGAAGAAATGGGCGTGACCAAGATCCGTTTCGACCAGGATTGCGGCATCGGCGTCAAGCCGGTCTCCAAAGAGGGGACCCAGCGCCTGGCGCGTAAAGCCCTGCAATATGTAGTGGATAACGACCGCGATTCGCTGACCATCGTGCACAAAGGCAACATCATGAAGTTCACCGAGGGGGCCTTCAAGGAATGGGCCTACGAAGTGGCGGCGCAGGAATTCGGTGCAACCCTGCTCGATGGCGGTCCATGGATGCAGTTCAAGAACCCGAAAACCGGCAAGAATGTGGTGGTCAAGGATGCGATTGCCGACGCCATGCTCCAGCAGATCCTGCTGCGTCCGGCCGAATATGACGTGATTGCGACACTCAACCTGAACGGTGACTACCTGTCCGACGCGCTGGCGGCAGAGGTGGGCGGTATCGGCATTGCGCCGGGGGCCAACCTGTCCGACACCGTGGCCATGTTCGAGGCGACCCACGGCACCGCGCCCAAGTATGCGGGCAAGGACCAGGTCAATCCGGGTTCATTGATCCTGTCGGCGGAGATGATGTTGCGCCACATGGGCTGGACCGAGGCGGCTGACCTGATTATCAAGGGCACCAATGGCGCGATTTCGGCCAAGACCGTGACCTATGACTTCGAGCGCCTGATGGACGGCGCGAAGTTGGTGTCGTCGTCGGGCTTTGGTGATGCGCTGATTTCGCATATGTAAGGCGCAGGCATAAAAAAACCGGCCGTCCCAATCTTGCTGGGGTGGCCGGTTTTTTATTGCGTTTGCGCGCTCGACGGCGGATCAGGCCGTTTGCTTCTTTTCGTTATGAGCGGTCGACCCCGCGGGGGTTACAGGTGCCATGGCGACGATTTCCACGGCATGCAACCCTTTCGGTCCTTGAATGATTTCGAAACTTACAGGTTGGCCCGCTTTCAGCGTCTTGTACCCATCCATCTTGATCGCTGAAAAATGCGCAAAGAGATCCTCGGACTTACCGTCCTCTACGACGAAACCGTAGCCTTTGGCATTGTTGAACCACTTGACCTTACCACTTGCCATGCCCATATCCCTCTGCACCAGACTCCATCACTGGAGTATCATCCAGTTTATCCGTCCTAACCCGAATAAATAAGGTTGACTGCGCGGACCTTTTTTACCCACTGTGGGTTCTATTGGTTGTAACACCGTTTTGCCGATAGTCAAGGCGACTGGCCGGTCAGCAGTTGAAATTCTGACAGGTCGCCCCCACCACTGTATTTGAACCACTGACGAACCTTTCTTTCCATGCATGCAATCAGCCAGATTCGACTAACATTCAATCAGGATCGACCGGATCACGAACACGATGACGACGGTTCTGCAGGCATTGCTGTTCAGGAGGCCAAGCCTGCTTTACAGGCGCCGCCGATGTACAAGGTGGTTTTGTTCAATGATGACTACACACCGATGGATTTCGTGGTCGAAGTACTCGAGGTGTTTTTTAACCTGAACCGCGAGTTGGCGACCAAGGTAATGCTGGCCGTTCACACAGAAGGACGGGCAGTATGTGGAGTGTTTACCCGCGACATCGCCGAGACAAAGGCCATGCAGGTCAACCAGTACGCCAGGGAAAGCCAGCATCCGCTACTCTGTGAAATCGAGAAGGACGGTTAACGCCGACCACTTGGGTATGAGGTGAAGCTATGTTAAACCGCGAGCTCGAAGTCACCCTCAATCTTGCCTTCAAGGAGGCCCGTTCGAAGCGTCATGAATTCATGACCGTCGAGCACCTGCTGCTGGCACTTTTGGATAACGAAGCTGCCGCCACCGTTCTACGTGCGTGCGGCGCCAATCTCGACAAACTCAAGCATGACCTGCAGGAGTTTATCGACTCCACCACGCCACTGATCCCCGTGCATGACGAGGACCGCGAGACCCAGCCAACCCTGGGCTTCCAGCGGGTATTGCAGCGTGCTGTTTTCCACGTACAGAGCTCCGGTAAGCGTGAAGTCACAGGCGCCAACGTGCTGGTGGCAATTTTCAGCGAGCAGGAAAGCCAGGCAGTGTTCCTGCTCAAGCAGCAGAGCGTTGCCCGTATTGATGTCGTCAACTACATCGCCCACGGTATCTCCAAGGTGCCTGGGCACGGCGATCATTCCGAGGGTGAACAGGATATGCAGGACGACGAGGGCGGTGAGTCTTCTTCTTCGGGCAATCCACTGGATGCCTATGCCAGTAACCTCAATGAGCTGGCGCGCCAGGGGCGGATCGATCCGCTGGTGGGGCGTGAGCTTGAGGTCGAGCGTGTAGCGCAGATCCTCGCGCGTCGTCGCAAGAACAACCCGTTGCTGGTGGGTGAGGCAGGCGTGGGTAAAACCGCGATTGCCGAGGGCCTGGCCAAGCGTATCGTCGACAATCAGGTGCCTGACCTGCTGGCCAACAGTGTCGTCTACTCCCTTGACCTGGGCGCCTTGCTCGCCGGGACCAAGTACCGTGGCGATTTCGAGAAGCGCTTCAAGGCGTTGCTCGGTGAGCTGAAGAAACGTCCGCAGGCGATCCTGTTCATTGATGAAATCCACACCATCATTGGTGCCGGTGCGGCATCCGGTGGGGTAATGGACGCCTCGAACCTGCTCAAGCCGCTGCTGTCGTCGGGTGATATCCGCTGCATCGGTTCGACCACGTTCCAGGAATTCCGCGGCATTTTCGAGAAAGACCGCGCCTTGGCGCGTCGCTTCCAGAAAGTCGACGTGTCCGAGCCTTCGGTTGAAGACACCATTGGCATCCTGCGCGGGCTCAAGGGGCGTTTCGAAGCGCACCATGGCATCGAGTACACCGATGAAGCCCTGCGTTCGGCCGCTGAACTGGCGTCGCGCTACATCAATGACCGGCACATGCCGGACAAGGCCATCGACGTGATCGACGAGGCGGGTGCCTATCAGCGCCTGCAGCCGGTCGAGAAGCGTGTGAAACGCATCGACGTACCTCAGGTCGAGGACATCGTGGCGAAGATCGCGCGGATTCCGCCAAAACACGTCACCAGTTCCGACAAGGAACTGCTGCGTAATCTGGAGCGTGACCTCAAGCTGACCGTGTTCGGCCAGGATGCGGCCATCGACTCGCTGTCCACCGCGATCAAGTTGTCGCGTGCGGGCCTCAAGTCGCCGGACAAGCCTGTGGGTTCGTTCCTGTTCGCTGGTCCTACCGGCGTCGGCAAGACCGAGGCGGCACGGCAGTTGGCCAAGGCCATGGGCATTGAGCTGGTGCGTTTCGACATGTCCGAATACATGGAGCGTCACACTGTGTCGCGCCTGATCGGTGCGCCTCCGGGCTATGTCGGGTTCGACCAGGGCGGCCTGTTGACCGAAGCGATCACCAAGCAGCCGCATTGCGTATTGCTGCTCGATGAAATCGAGAAGGCGCACCCGGAAGTCTTCAACCTGCTGCTGCAGGTGATGGACCACGGCACCCTGACCGACAACAACGGGCGCAAGGCGGATTTCCGCAACGTGATCGTGATCATGACCACCAACGCCGGTGCTGAAACGGCCGCGCGGGCTTCGATCGGCTTCAGTCATCAGGATCACTCTTCCGATGCCATGGAAGTGATCAAGAAGAGCTTTACGCCGGAGTTCCGCAACCGCTTGGACACCATTATCCAGTTTGGTCGCCTCAGCCATGAGGTTATCAAGAGCGTGGTGGACAAGTTCCTCACCGAGCTTCAGGCGCAGTTGGAAGACAAGCGCGTGCAGCTGGACGTGACGGACGCGGCGCGCAACTGGCTGGCCGAAGGTGGTTACGACGCGGCAATGGGCGCTCGCCCGATGGCGCGTCTGATCCAGGACAAGATCAAGCGGCCATTGGCCGAAGAGATCCTGTTCGGCGAACTGTCCGACCATGGCGGCGTGGTGCATATCGACCTGAAGGATGGCGAGCTGACCTTCGACTTCGAAACCACGGCGGAAATGGCCTGATCGTTGACTGCAATAAAGCAAAGGCGCCGAAAGGCGCCTTTTTGCTGTCTTGATGTTGGTGGAGATCAAATGTGGGGGCTGGCTTGCCTGCGAAAGCGGTGGGTCAGCCAGCGAATGCATCAACTGACGGATCGCCTTCGCGGGCAAGCCCGCTCCCACAGGGGATTGGGTTTAGGTCTAGGCCCCGGGTATACGCAGATCAAATGTGGGAGCTGGCTTGCCTGCGAAAGCGGTGGATCAGCCAGCGAATGCATCAACTGACGGATCGCCTTCGCGAGCAAGCCCGCTCCCACAGGGGATTGGGGTGGGGCCTGAGATCCCGGGTGTACGCAGATCAAATGTGGGAGCTGGCTTGCCTGCGAAAGCGGTGGGTCAGCCAGCGAATGCATCAACTGACGGATCGCCTTCGCGGGCAAGCCCGCTCCCACAGGGGATTTGGGTTAGGTTTAGGCTCTGGGTGTACACAGATCAAATGTGGGAGCTGGCTTGCCTGCGAAGGCGGTGGGCCAGCCACCGAATGCATCAACTGACGGATCGCCTTCGCGAGCCCGCTCCCACAGGGGATTGGGGTGGGGCCTGAGACCCCGGGTGTACACAGATCAAATGTGGGAGCTGGCTTGCCTGCGAAAGCGGTGGATCAGTCGCCGAAAGCATTAACTGACACACCGCCTTCGCGAGCAAGCCCGCTCCCACAGGGAATTGGGGTATGGCCTGAGACCCCGGGTGTATGCAAGTCAAATGTGGGAGCTGGCTTGCCTGCGAAAGCGGTGGGTCAGCCAGCGAATGCATCAACTGACGGATCGCCTTCGCGAGCAAGCCCGCTCCCACAGGAGGTTGGGGTGGTGCCTGAGATCCCGGGTGTACACAGATCAAATATGGGAGCTGGCTTGCCTGCGAAAGCGGTGGGTCAGTCGCCGAATGCGCCAACTGACGGATCGCCTTCGCGGGCAAGCCCGCTCCCACATGAGTCCTGCAGCCCTGGATAAATAGCGCGCACACAAAAACGCCCGGCATAACCGGGCGTTTTGTATTGACTTGCTTAACGAGCGCGGTAAGTGATGCGCCCTTTGCTCAAGTCATAGGGCGTCAGCTCGACGCGCACTTTGTCACCGGTAAGAATACGAATGTAGTTCTTGCGCATCTTGCCGGAGATATGCGCGGTTACGACGTGCCCATTTTCCAACTCCACACGAAACATGGTGTTGGGCAGGGTGTCGACGACAGTGCCTTCCATTTCGAAGCTGTCTTCTTTCGACATGCAGTAAAGCCCTCGGTATCCAGTGAATGGCCCGGTGCAACTGCGCCAGGCAAAAGCGGCGTGCATTGTGCCCGAAAAAGGGTGTTTAAGCCAAGGGGTTCTAGTTAAGCGTGACCCATCTTTGATTAATCAGCAGTTCAATAGGCCGATATTGGGTCTTGTAGTTCATCTTTTTGCAGTTCTTGATCCAGTATCCGAGGTACACCGCCTCGAGTTCCAGGCGCATGGCTTCGCCAATTTGCCAGAGGATCGCGAAACGCCCCAGGCTGCGGCGTTCTTCGGCTGGTTCGTAGAAGGTGTAGACCGCCGACAGGCCGTTAGGCAGCAAATCGGTCACGGCGACGGCCACCAGGCGACCGTCGAGGCGAAACTCGTAGAATCGCGAGAACGGCAGCTCACGCACCAGAAAGGTGGAAAACTGATCGCGGCTGGGCGGGAACATGTCGCCGTCAGCATGGCGTTGCTCGATGTAGCGCTGGTAAAGGTCGAAATATTCTTCGCTGAACCTCGGCTTGGCCGAGGTCACCGTCAGGTCGGCGTTGCGCTTGAGGATGCGTTTCTGGTTGCGGTCCGGTACAAACTGCGCCACAGGGATGCGCGCCGGGACGCAGGCATTGCAGTTCTGGCAATGGGGCCGGTACAGGTGGTCGCCGCTGCGCCGAAAGCCCATTTCCGAGAGATCGGCATACACATGCACGTCCATTGGCTGGCTGGGATCGAGGAACAGCGTGGTGGCCTGCTCGTCGGGCAGATAGCTGCAAGAGTGGGGTTGAGTGGCATAAAACTTCAAACGCGCCAACTCGGTCATGATCAACCCTCGGGTAAGCTTTGAAATAAGTGTAAGCCAGGTGCGCGCAAGTCGCCTAGGAAACCCACGGTCCAGTGTTGGGTTGATCCAGATGGTCGCGCAGCAGGCCCGCGAATTCGCTGCGAGGGATGGCGCGGGCGCCCAGGCTGTGCAGGTGATCGTTGGGCATCTGGCAGTCGATCAGCACAAATCCCCAGGCCTGCAGTTGCCGAGTCAGTGTGGCAAAGCCGAATTTCGAGGCGTTGTCGGCGCGACTGAACATGGATTCGCCGAAGAACAATTGGCCCATCGCCAGGCCATACAGGCCGCCTACCAGTTCACCGTCGTCCCATACCTCCACCGAGTGCGCGTAGCCGCGCGTGTGCAACTCGAGGTAGGCGCTCTGGATGCCCTCGGTGATCCAGGTGCCATCGGCGTAGGCGCGCGGCGCGGCGCAGGCCTGGATGACGGCGGCGAAATCCTGGTCGAATGTCACGCTGTAGCGCTGCTGGCGCAACAATTTGCCCAGGCTGCGCGAGACGTGCAGTTCGTCGGGGAAGATCACCGTGCGCGGGTCGGGCGACCACCAGAGGATCGGCTGGCCCTCGGAGAACCACGGGAAGCAACCGTGGCGATAGGCCTGGACCAGGCGTTCGGCCGACAGGTCACCGCCGGCGGCGAGCAGGCCATTGGGTTCGCGCATGGCTTTAGCCAGTGGCGGAAATGTCAGGGTGTCGCGTTGTAACCAGGTCAGCATGGCATCCAGGCTTACGGAAGGGGAGGGGAGTGGCAGGAATGTCGCCTGCACCGAGAGCGTGATTATTGTCGACACAGCGCTGTGGGGCCAGCCCGAATCGGCCATCGGCGCGCATTAGCGTGAGCGCGTGTTTCTGCAACTCTGTGCCTGAGGCGTGGTCGTAATCGGGTCTGGCCGATGCAGGCCATTTGCCAAGCTTGCCTGGATTGGTAAAAACAGCTCATAAGCCTTTGTCAGCAAAGACAATGCATGCTCAAATTGAACATCTTGTGACACACAATTGGCTATGCTGCTTGAAGAGCGCCAAGTGGTGTGGCATCAGGGGCACAAACCCGTACAATGCGGCGATTGTGGCGTTATCGCCATTTCATCCAGCAATCGCCCAGTGTTAAAAGTAGATTCAACGACGTTCGTTCATTTTTCAGCTGCTCGGATTGGGCAGTATTTACAGTTATTCAACAGATGGACGCGCTAAAGGCGCAGGAAAAGACCCGTTTTGAAGAAATCCGCCGCAACACCCAAAGCAGCAGTCGTGCCGGCCTGGCGCCAGCACCTGCACTACCGACTCAAGGAAGGTGCGCTGATCGCTATCGGCGCGCTGTGCCTGTTCCTGATGATGGCCTTGCTCACCTATGGCAAGGACGATCCGGGCTGGAGCCACAACAGCAAGATCGAAGACGTGCAGAACTTCGGTGGACCTGCCGGCTCCTACAGCGCCGATATCCTGTTCATGGTGCTCGGTTACTTCGCGTATATCTTCCCCTTGCTGCTGGCGATCAAGACCTGGCAGATCTTCCGCCAGCGGCATGAGCCGTGGCAGTGGAGCGGCTGGCTGTTTTCCTGGCGCCTGATCGGCCTGGTGTTCCTGGTGTTGTCCGGCGCGGCGCTGGCGCATATCCACTTTCATGCGCCTACCGGCCTGCCGGCGGGCGCGGGCGGGGCGCTGGGCGAAAGCCTTGGCGACCTGGCGCGCAGGACCCTGAATATCCAGGGCAGCACCTTGATGTTCATCGCGCTGTTCCTGTTCGGCCTCACCGTGTTCACCGACCTGTCGTGGTTCAAGGTGATGGACGTGACCGGCAAGATCACCCTCGACCTGCTGGAGCTGTTCCAGGGCGCTGCCAACCGTTGGTGGGCGGCCCGGGTCGAGCGCAAGCGCATGGTCGCCCAGTTGCGTGAGGTCGATACCCGCGTCAACGAGGTGGTCGCCCCGAGTACGCCGGACCGCCGTGAGCAGGCCAAGGTCAAGGAGCGCCTGATCGAGCGCGAGCAGGCCCTGAGCAAGCACATGTCGGACCGCGAGAAGCAGGTGCCGCCGGTGATCGCTCCGGCACCGCCCAAGCCCGCCGAGCCAAGCCATCGCGTGCAGAAAGAGAAACAGGCGCCGTTGTTTGTCGACAGCGCCGTCGAAGGCACCTTGCCGCCGATCTCGATCCTCGATCCGGCCGAAAAGAAGCAACTCAACTATTCCCCCGAGTCACTGGCGGCTGTCGGCCACCTGCTGGAAATCAAGCTCAAGGAGTTCGGCGTCGAAGTGTC
Source organism: Pseudomonas aylmerensis (assembly GCF_001702265.1). GTDB lineage: Bacteria > Pseudomonadota > Gammaproteobacteria > Pseudomonadales > Pseudomonadaceae > Aquipseudomonas > Aquipseudomonas aylmerensis. Next base: position 6,683 of record NZ_MAUE01000035.1, on the reverse strand, counting down.
GGTGGACTCGATCCACCCCGGCCCGGTGATTACCCGTTACGAAATCCAGCCGGCGGCAGGCGTCAAGGTCAGCCGTATCGCCAACCTGGCCAAAGACCTGGCGCGCTCCCTGGCCGTGACCAGCGTGCGCGTGGTCGAAGTGATTCCCGGCAAGACCACCGTAGGTATCGAGATTCCCAACGAGGACCGCCAGATCGTGCGCTTCTCCGAAGTACTCTCGACGCCGGAATACGACAACTTCAAATCGCCGGTCACCCTGGCCCTGGGTCATGACATCGGCGGCAAGCCGGTGATTACCGACCTGGCGAAAATGCCGCACTTGCTGGTTGCCGGTACGACCGGTTCGGGTAAGTCGGTGGGTGTGAACGCGATGATCCTGTCGATCCTGTTCAAGTCCGGCCCGGAAGATGCCAAGCTGATCATGATCGACCCGAAGATGCTCGAACTGTCGATCTACGAAGGCATTCCGCACCTGCTGTGCCCGGTCGTCACCGACATGAAGGACGCCGCCAACGCCCTGCGCTGGAGCGTGGCCGAGATGGAGCGTCGCTACAAGCTGATGGCGAAGATGGGCGTGCGCAACCTGTCGGGCTTCAATGCCAAGGTCAAGGAAGCCCAGGACGCTGGCACGCCGCTGACCGACCCGCTGTACAAGCGCGAGAGCATCCACGACGAAGCGCCGCTGCTGAGCAAGCTGCCGACCATCGTGGTGGTGGTCGACGAATTCGCCGACATGATGATGATCGTCGGCAAGAAGGTCGAAGAACTGATCGCGCGTATCGCCCAGAAGGCGCGGGCGGCGGGTATTCACTTGATCCTCGCGACCCAGCGTCCGTCGGTGGATGTGATCACCGGCTTGATCAAGGCCAACATTCCGACGCGGATGGCGTTCCAGGTGTCGAGCAAGATCGACTCGCGGACCATCATCGACCAGGGTGGCGCCGAGCAGCTGCTCGGCCACGGTGACATGCTCTACATGCCGCCGGGCACCAGCTTGCCGATTCGGGTGCACGGCGCTTTTGTTTCCGATGACGAAGTGCACCGCGTGGTGGAAGCCTGGAAACTGCGTGGCGCTCCGGAATACAACGACGACATCCTCGCGGGCGTCGAGGAAGCCGGCAGCGGCTTCGACGGCGGCAGCAGCGGTGGCGACGACGATGCCGAGACTGACGCGCTGTACGACGAGGCCGTCGCGTTTGTGCTGGAAAGTCGCCGCGCCTCGATTTCCGCGGTGCAGCGCAAGCTGAAAATCGGCTACAACCGCGCCGCGCGCATGATCGAAGCCATGGAAATGGCTGGCGTCGTGACCGCAATGAACACCAACGGCTCGCGCGAAGTCATCGCCCCCGGGCAGATGCGCGACTGATCACGTGCCGCGTGGCAGCACGCGGCACGCCCTAACGACTCAATGAGGACTCCCATGCGTCTTATCCGCATGCTGTTGTTGCCGGCACTGGCCCTGACTGCTGTTTCGGCGCACGCCGACCCGGCCTCCGTGGCCAGCCTGACCAACCTGCTGGACAAATCCAAGACCCTGACCGCGCGCTTCTCCCAGCTGACCCTGGACGCGGGCGGCACCCAGTTGCAGGAAACCGCCGGCGAAATGGCCGTGCAGCGCCCTGGGCTGTTCTACTGGCACACCGAAGGCAAGGCGGAGCAGACCATCGTCTCCGACGGCCAGAAAGTCACGCTGTGGGACCCGGACCTGGAGCAGGCGACCATCAAGAAGCTCGACCCGCGCCTGAACCAGACGCCAGCGCTGCTGCTGTCGGGTGATGTGTCGAAAATCAACGAGAGTTTCGACATCACCTCCAAGCAAACCAGCAATGTGATCGAGTTCACCCTCAAGCCAAAATCCAAGGACACGCTGTTTGACACGCTGTCCCTGTCGTTTGGCAATGGCGTGATCAACAACATGCGCCTGGTCGACAGCGTCGGCCAGCGCACCGATATCCTGTTCTCCGGGGTCAAGGCCAATGAGCCGGTGCCGGCGTCCAAGTTCAAGTTCGACATCCCCAAGGGTGCCGACGTGATCCAGGAATAATCTGCCAAGAGGTTTCAAACGCTGCCCATGGACCTGTTTCGAAGTGACCCGATTGCTCAGCCACTGGCCGCGCGCTTGCGCTCGACCAACCTGGATGAGTATGTCGGGCAGGAACACCTGCTCGCTCGCGGCAAGCCTTTGCGCGAAGCCCTGGAGCAGGGTGCGCTGCACTCGATGATTTTCTGGGGGCCGCCGGGCGTGGGCAAGACCACCCTGGCGCGGCTGCTGGCAAAAGTCTCGGATGCGCACTTCGAAACGGTCTCGGCGGTACTGGCCGGGGTCAAGGAGATCCGCCAGGCGGTCGAGGTCGCCAAGCAGCAGGCTGGGCAATACGGCAAGCGCACCATCCTGTTTGTCGATGAAGTGCACCGCTTCAACAAGTCGCAGCAAGATGCGTTCTTGCCCTATGTCGAAGACGGCACGCTGATCTTTATCGGCGCCACCACCGAAAACCCTTCGTTCGAACTCAACAACGCCTTGCTGTCGCGGGCGCGAGTCTATGTGCTCAAGAGTCTGGATGAAGCGGCGATGCAAAAGCTGCTGCACCGCGCGTTGAACGAAGACAAGGGCCTGGGCAAGCGCCAACTGAGCGTCAGCGACGAAGGCTTCAAGATTTTGCTGACTGCCGCTGATGGCGATGGCCGGCGCTTTCTCAACTTGCTGGAAAACGCCTCCGACCTGGCCGAAGACGGCAGCGAAATCGGCGTCGATCTCCTGCAAAGCCTGCTCGGCGATACGCGTCGGCGCTTCGACAAGGGCGGTGAAGCTTTCTACGATCAGATATCGGCGCTGCATAAATCCGTGCGCGGTTCCAACCCGGACGGCGCGTTGTACTGGTTTGCGCGGATGATCGACGGCGGCTGCGACCCGCTGTACCTGGCCCGCCGCGTGGTGCGCATGGCCAGCGAAGACATCGGTAACGCCGACCCGCGCGCCTTGAGTCTGTGCCTGGCCGCGTGGGACGTGCAGGAGCGCCTCGGCAGCCCCGAAGGCGAATTGGCCGTGGCCCAGGCCATTACCTACCTGGCCTGTGCGCCCAAGAGCAACGCGGTGTACATGGGCTTCAAGTCCGCGCTGCGCGCCGCTGCCGAGTACGGCTCCCTCGAAGTGCCGTTGCACCTGCGCAACGCGCCCACCAAGTTGATGAAACAACTGGGCTACGGCGACGAATACCGCTATGCCCACGATGAGCCGGATGCCTACGCGGCCGGTGAAGACTATTTCCCCGATGAGCTTGAGCCGCTGCCGCTCTATCAGCCGGTGCCGCGTGGCCTGGAGCTGAAGATCGGCGAAAAGCTCAATCACCTGGCCCAACTCGATCGCCTCAGCCCTAAACAGCGGAGAAAGTAGTGCTCAAGACGATTCTTGCCGTGTCCGCAGCCGGCATCGCTGGTACATTATTGCGTTTCGCCACCGGTAACTGGGTCAGCGCTAACTGGCCCAAGCATTTTTATGCGGCGACCCTGGCGGTCAACCTGGTGGGCTGTTTGATCATCGGGTTGTTGTACGGCTGGTTCCTGTTGCGCCCGGAAGTGCCGATTGAAATTCGCGCCGGCTTGATTGTCGGCTTTGTAGGCGGTCTGACGACCTTTTCATCCTTTTCACTGGACACGCTGCGACTGCTGGAAAGCGGGCAGGCCCTGGTCGCCTTCGGGTACCTGGGCATCAGCGTGTTCGGCGGGCTGCTCGCCACCTGGGCCGGCCTGTCCTTGACCAAACTTTGATAAACGAGAGACCGACATGCTCGATTCCAAACTGTTACGTAGCAACCTTCAGGACGTAGCGGACCGCCTGGCATCCCGTGGCTTTGCCTTGGATGTTGCGCGCATCGAAGCGCTGGAAGAACAGCGCAAGACCGTCCAGACCCGCACCGAAGCACTGCAGGCTGAGCGTAATGCGCGTTCCAAATCCATCGGTCAGGCCAAGCAGCGCGGCGAAGACATCGCGCCGCTGATGGCGGATGTCGAGCGCATGGGCACCGAGCTGTCCGACGGTAAAGTCGAGCTGGAAAAGATTCAGTCCGAGCTGGATTCGATCCTGCTGGGCATTCCCAACATTCCCCATGAGTCCGTACCGGTCGGCGAAGACGAAGACGGCAACGTCGAAGTGCGCCGCTGGGGCACGCCGACGACTTTTGATTTCGAGATCAAGGACCACGTCGCCCTGGGCGAACTGACCGGCGGCCTGGATTTCGAAACCGCCGCGAAGATGTCCGGCGCGCGCTTTGCCTTGCTGCGCGGCCCGATCGCACGCATGCACCGCGCCCTGGCGCAGTTCATGATCAACCTGCACACCGGCGAGCACGGCTACGAAGAGGCCTACACCCCGTACCTGGTGCAGGCACCGGCGCTGATGGGCACCAGCCAGTTGCCGAAGTTCGAGGAAGACCTGTTCAAGATCAGCCGCGATGGCGAAGCCGATCTGTACCTGATCCCGACCGCCGAAGTGTCGCTGACCAACATCGTCGCCGGCGAGATCCTCGACGCCAAGCAACTGCCGATCAAGTTTGTCGCCCACAGCCCGTGCTTCCGCAGTGAGGCGGGTGCATCGGGCCGTGACACCCGCGGCATGATCCGCCAACACCAGTTCGACAAGGTCGAGATGGTGCAGGTGGTCGAGCCGTCGACTTCCATGGAAGCCCTGGAAGGCCTGACCGCCAACGCCGAACGCGTCCTGCAACTGCTGGAGCTGCCGTACCGCGTGCTGGCGCTGTGCACCGGCGACATGGGTTTCAGTGCCGTGAAGACCTACGACCTCGAAGTGTGGGTGCCGAGCCAGGACAAATACCGCGAGATTTCGTCGTGCTCCAACTGTGGCGATTTCCAGGCCCGTCGCATGCAGGCGCGCTTCCGCAACCCGGAAACCGGCAAGCCGGAACTGGTCCACACCCTCAACGGTTCGGGCCTGGCGGTAGGCCGTACGTTGGTGGCCGTGCTGGAAAACTACCAGCAGGCTGACGGCTCGATCCGTGTGCCGGAAGTGCTCAAGCCGTACATGGCGGGCGTCGAGGTCATCCGCTAAATGGAGTTTCTGCCGCTGTTTCATAACCTGCGCGGCAGCCGTGTGTTGGTCGTCGGTGGCGGGGAGATTGCCTTGCGCAAATCCCGACTGCTGGCCGACGCCGGTGCAGTGCTGCGGGTGGTTGCTCCCCAGATCGAAGACCAGCTGCGTGTTTTGGTGCTGGGCAGTGGCGGGGAATTGATTTTGCGCGGTTATCAGGAGGCCGATCTCGACGACTGCACCCTGATTATCGCCGCCACCGATGACGAGCCGCTGAACGCGCAAGTGTCCAGCGATGCCAAGCGTCGTTGCGTGCCGGTCAATGTGGTGGATGCGCCGGCCTTGTGCAGCGTGATCTTCCCGGCGATTGTCGACCGTTCACCGTTGGTGATCGCGGTGTCCAGCGGCGGCGATGCGCCGGTGCTGGCACGCTTGATCCGGGCCAAGCTGGAAACCTGGATTCCGTCCACCTACGGGCAACTGGCCGGGCTCGCGGCGCGTTTTCGCGCCCAGGTCAAAGGCCTGTACCCGGATGTGCAACAACGCCGTGCGTTCTGGGAAGAAGTGTTCCAGGGCCCGATTGCCGACCGTCAATTGGCCGGGCAGGGTGACGAGGCCGAGCGCCTGCTGATCGAAAAGGTCAACGGCGCGCCGCCGTATGCACCGGGCGAGGTGTACCTGGTGGGGGCAGGGCCGGGTGATCCGGACCTGTTGACCTTCCGCGCCTTGCGCCTGATGCAGCAGGCCGACGTGGTGCTGTACGACCGCCTGGTGGCCCCGGCGATTCTCGAACTGTGCCGCCGCGATGCCGAGCGTATTTATGTCGGCAAGCGTCGCGCCGATCACGCGGTCCCGCAGGACCAGATCAACCAGCAACTGGTGGACCTGGCCAAGCAGGGCAAACGTGTATTGCGGCTCAAGGGTGGCGACCCGTTCATCTTTGGCCGGGGTGGCGAAGAGATCGAGGAACTGGCGGCCCATGGCATTCCGTTCCAGGTGGTGCCTGGCATCACGGCGGCGAGCGGATGCGCGGCGTATGCCGGAATTCCGCTGACTCACCGTGACTATGCGCAGTCGGTGCGGTTTATCACCGGGCACCTGAAGGACGGCACCTCGGACCTGCCCTGGCATGACCTGGTGGGACCGTCGCAGACCCTGGTGTTCTATATGGGCTTGATTGGCTTGCCGATCATCTGCGAACAACTGATCAAGCATGGCCGCGCGGCGGACACCCCCGCTGCATTGATCCAGCAGGGCACCACCTCCAACCAGCGCGTATTCACCGGCACCCTGGCGGACTTGCCGCGCATGGTGGCGGAGCATGAAGTGCATGCACCGACACTGGTAATCGTCGGTGAAGTGGTGGTGTTGCGCGAGAAGCTGAAGTGGTTTGAGGGCGCGCAGTCGCAGGTTTAGGCCTGTGTGATTGCCGGGCTTGTTGAGGCTGCGCAGTTGTTGTGGCCGGTGGGCTTTCTGAGGCCAGTGAGATTTTTGTGGGCAGTGGAGATTACTGAGGGCAGTGGAGATTCCTGAGGCCAGTGGAGATTCCTGAGGTCAGTGAGACTCCTGAGGTCAGTGGAGATTCCTGAGGTCAGTGGGGATTCCTGAGGTCAGTGGAGATTCCTGAGGCCAGTGGGAT
>NZ_MAUE01000034.1 GCF_001702265.1 Pseudomonas aylmerensis | reverse complement strand
GGTCAGTGGAGATTCCTGAGGTCAGTGGAGATTCCTGAGGTCAGTGGAGATTCCTGAGGACAGTGATATTCCTGAGGTCAGTGGAGATTCCTGTGGCCAGTGATATTCCTGAGGTCAGTGGAGATTCCTGTGGCCAGTGATATTCCTGAGGTCAGTGGAGATTCCTGAGGCCAGCGAGACTCCTGAGGTCAGTGGAGATTCCTGAGGCCAGTGAGATTCCTGGGGTCAGTGGAGATTCCTGAGGCCAGTGATATTCCTGAGGTCAGTGGAGATTCCTGTGGCGAGCGGGCTTGCCCCGCGTTGGGGCGCGAAGCGGCCCCAGTACACTCGCCGCGCAGTTTCAGGAAGACCGTGTCGGCAGGTTTTGGGGCCGCTTCGCGCCCCAACGCGGGGCAAGCCCGCTCGCCACAAGAAGCCCGCTGACCTCAAGAAGCCCACTGACCTCAAGATGCCCGCTGACCTCAAGAAGCCCGCTGACCTCAAGAAGCCCACTGACCTCAAGATGCCCGCTGACCTCAAGAAGCCCACTGACTTCCAGAAGCCCACTGACCTCAAGAATCCCACTAGCCTCAAGATGCCTGCTGGCTTCGAGAAGCTTGCTAGCCATAGCAAGCCCCACCCCACAGACACCGGGTCGTCTCAGCTCAAGACGCCTTTCCCGGCAAGGCGAGCCCGATCATGGGCGGCATCAAAACTCTGCAACGGCCCTTTCGGCACGATTGCCGTCGGATTGATGGTCTGGTGGCTCGCATAGTAATGCCCCTTGATATGCGCAAAATCCACCGTCTCGGCCACGCCCGGCCATTGGTACATCTCCCGCAACCAATTCGACAGGTTCGGATAATCGGCAATCCGCCGCAGGTTGCATTTGAAGTGGCTGTAATACACCGCATCAAAACGGATCAGCGTGGTGAACAGGCGCACATCCGCCTCGGTCAGGTACTCACCGGCCAGGTAGCGATGTACTTGCAGGTGCTGCTCCAGGTGATCCAGTTCGGCAAACACATCATCAAATGCACTTTCATAGGCCTTTTGCGCGGTGGCAAAGCCGGCGCGGTACACGCCATTGTTCACGGCCGGGTAGATCCGCTCGTTCAGCGCGTCGATGCTCGGGCGCAGTGCCTGCGGGTAGAAGTCCAGGGTATTGCCGGTCAGCTCGTTGAAGGCGCTGTTGAACATGCGGATGATTTCCGCTGACTCATTGCTCACGATGCGCTGCAGTTTCTTGTCCCACAACACCGGCACGGTGACGCGCCCGGTGTAGTCGGCGGTGTCGGCGGTGTAACGCTGGTGCATGAAGTCGAAGCCATCCAGCGTGTCGCCGGTGGAGCCGTGGGTCTTGTCGAAGGTCCAGCCGTTTTCCAGCATCAACCAACTGACCACTGACACGTCGATCAGGCTTTCCAGGCCCTTGAGCTTGCGCAGGATCAGCGTGCGATGCGCCCAAGGGCAGGCAAGGGAGACGTAGAGGTGATAGCGACCGGCTTCGGCCCTGAAGCCGCCTTCGCCGCTGGGGCCGGGCGCACCATCGGCGGTCACCCAGTTTCGGCGTTGCGCCTGTTCACGCTGGAAAGCGCCGTCGGCGCTACTTTCGTACCACTGGTCCTTCCAGTGCCCTTCGATCAGCAAACCCATGACTGGCTCCTTGGCTAATAAGCGTTGGAGCCCAGTCTAAAGGGATGAGTTCGAACTAAAAGCGCAAAGACCGGGCGTGAATCATCGATTAAATCGATTTATCCCGTGCATCCCAGTACTGCTGCGCCAATGTGAACGCCTGTTCCCGTGGGTGGCCAAGGCCACGCAGCGCCAGGGCCATGGTCGCGATCAGCGCCAGTTGCGGGTAGCTGTCTTCGGCGTCGCCGCGCCACACGGCTTTTAAATGATCCGGCTCAAGGCTCGCGGGTTTGACATGGCGCTGGGCGGAAAGGGCGGGCCATTCTTCGTCCCAGCTTTCGCCGCCGGTGGTGCCGTACAGGTGGCTGATGGTGTCGGGATTGATCTCGACTTCGCCGCCATCCCCCTTGACCACAATCACATTGTCGCCGAGCAGGCCGCTGGCATCGCGGTGCACGCCCTGATAGCCGGGGTGGAAGATGCTTTGCAGGCCGCAGCGTGCATTCAGCGGGTTGAGCAGGCGTGCCAGGGAGTGGATCGGCGAGCGCAGGCCCAGGGTGTTGCGCAGGTCGATCATGCGCTGCAGTTGCGGCGCCCAGTCGCCCAGGGGAATAAATGCCAGGTTGCCTCGTTCGAACGCGGCGCCGACCTGCTGCCAGTTGCGGCACAGCGGGATCTGCAAGCCCTCCAGCAATTGCTCGGTGTACAAGCGGCCGGCGGTGTGTGCGCCGCCGCCGTGCATGAGGATGCGCACACCGTTCTGCGCCAGGCACTTGGCCGCCAGCAGGTACCACGGCAGGTGGCGCTTCTTGCCGGCATAGGTCGGCCAGTCGACATCCACGTTCAAGGCCGGGGCGTGCAGGCGTTCGCGCACCGCTTCGGTGAAGCCGGCGAGTTCTTCCGGGCTTTCTTCCTTGTGGCGCAGCAGCATCAGGAAGGCGCCGAGCTGGGTGTCTTCGACTTTTTCGTCGAGCAGCATGCCCATGGCTTCGCGGGCTTCTTCACGAGTGAGGTTGCGCGCGCCGCGCTTGCCTTTGCCCAGGATGCGCACGAATTGCGCAAATGGGTGCTCGGCAGGGGTTTCAAGGGTCAGCGGGGCAAAGTCGGTCATAAGCAATTCGTCGGCCTGGGCAGGCCCGCCAGCTTGGCGGCGAGTTTGGCGGGAGTGCCGTTGAACAGTTTGTTGAGGTGCAGGCTGTTGCCCTTTTCCGGGCCCAGTTTCAAGGCGGTGTACTTGATCAGCGGGCGCGTGGCGGGGGACAGCTGGAATTCGGCATAGAACTGGCGCAGCAGGGTGAGGATTTCCCAGTGGTCCGCGGTCAACTCCAGCGTTTCGGCGACGGCCAGGGCGTGGGCCACCTCTGTCGACCACTCGTTCAGGTCGACGAGGTAGCCGTCCTTGTCCAGTTCCAGGGTGCGTGCGCCGACGGTCAAGGTGTTCATAGCCAGGTGTTGACCTTGTCGTAGTCGATCGACAGTTGCACGAAGCCCGGGTAGTCGACGCTGTCGGCCCAATCCGGCAGCGGCAGATTGCGCGCCAGCAGGTCTTCGTCCAGCACCAGGACCTTCACACCCTTGGCCTGCAGGGCCGGGTTGTGCAGCCCGTAGGCGCCGTCGCCGCACAGCAGGATTGCATCGTCGGCGCCACAGATGCGCAGGCAACTGGCGAGGCGGCTGTCGGTGAACGGCGAGTGGGAAACCACATGTAAAGTCGACATCAGAGGGTCATCACCTGGTCGTAACGGTCAATCAGCGTGGAAATGGCGGCGCTGTCCAATGGCTGGGCGCTGGCCGGGGAGATAAGCCCGCGCTCGGCCAGGCTGTGGCTGCAGACGAACACATCATCGATGCCGAACAGGCCCAGTGCCTGCAGGTTGGCGCTGAGGTCCTTCTGCTGTACGGCCTTGGCGTCCTGGTGCGGCGCCAGCTGGAACACGCCGTCATCGAGGAACAGCAGGCCGATCGGCAGATCAAACGCGCCGCCGGCCAGCACGATATCCAGTGCTTCGCGCGCGCCCGGCCCGGACCACGGTGCCTGGCGGCTGATCACCAATAAGGATTTGGACATCTCACGGCCCTCCAAAACAGATCAGGCGGTCGGCGGCCTGGGCGGCGTCGTGCAATTGCCCCAGGCCCGACAGCGCCCACGGCGCATCCAGGTTCACTGCGCTGCGTTGATAGCGCGTGGCTTCCTCGGTGTTGAGCACGCCACGGCGCAACGCGGCGGCGATGCAGACCACACCGTCGAGTTGGTGCTGACTGACCCACTCGCGCCACTGGCGGGCGATGTCCTGCTCGTCCTGGGGCGCGACGATATTATTGGCAGCGCTGTAGACGCCGTCCTGATAGAAAAACAGCCGCACAATCTCATGCCCACCGGCCAGCACCGCCTGGGCAAAGCGCAGGGCGCGGCGCGAGGAGGGCGCGTGGGCGGCGGAAAACACTGCAATCGCAAACTTCATGGAACACTCTGCAAGCAAACGTGGGCCAATGATAAAGCCGCCTGCACGAAAAAGCCCGCCGTGATCAAAACGGTCACCCTCGCTGATCGTTCTGACGATTGCCGGTCGGCGCCAGGCTGCCTAGTCTGTGGGAACCCGAAACACAACTGGAGTGTTCATGTCAGGTCCCTTGGCGTCCCTCAAAGTGCTGGATTTTTCCACCTTGCTGCCCGGCCCGTTTGCGTCATTGATGCTCGCCGACATGGGCGCCGAGGTGCTTCGTATCGAATCGCCCACGCGCATGGACCTGCTGCGGGTATTGCCGCCGCACGATCACGGCACATCGGCGAGCCACGCCTACCTCAATCGCAACAAGCGCAGCCTGGCGCTGGACCTCAAGCAAGCCGAGGCGCTTGAGATCGTATACGCGCTGGTCAAGGAGTACGACATCGTGCTCGAGCAGTTCCGCCCCGGGGTGATGGAGCGACTGGGCCTGGGATATGAGGCGTTGAAGGCGATCAACCCACGGCTGATCTACGTCTCCATCACGGGTTACGGGCAGACCGGCCCCTACAAGGATCGTGCCGGGCATGACATCAATTACCTCGCCCTGGCCGGCGTCGCCAGCTATACCGGTCGCCAGGACAGCGGGCCACTGCCCTTGGGCGTGCAATTGGCGGATGTGGGCGGCGGTTCGCTGCATGCGGTGGTGGGGCTGCTGGCGGCAGTGATTGCCCGGCAAACCAGTGGCCTCGGGCAGTACCTGGATGTGAGCATGACCGACTGTTCGTTCAGCCTGAATGCCATGGCTGGCGCCGGTTACCTGGCGTGTGGCGTCGAGCCGGCGTGGGAGGGGCATGTGCTCAATGGCGGCAGTTTCTACGACTATTACCGCTCGCGGGATGGGCGCTGGATGTCAGTGGGTAGCCTGGAACCCGGGTTTATGCAACAACTGTGTACTGCATTGGGCCGCCCGGAGCTGGCGGCGCAAGGCTTGTCACCCAAACCGGAGGCCCAACAAGCCTTGAAGCTGGCACTGCAGGTCGAGTTCGAGAAGCGCAGTTTTGATGAGCTGTGCGCGTTGTTTGCTGGGGTGGACGCGTGTGTGGAGCCTGTCCTCGCTTTAAGTGAGGCGGTGGAGCATCCGCAGTTGAAGGCACGGGCGTTGGTCACCCAGGTGCCACGGGGCGATGGCTCGACCCAGGCGCAGATTGCCTGTCCGTTGAAGTTCTCCGAGGCATTGCCGCAGCCTAGGCATATCGGCGCCGCCGTAGGGGCGCACAGTGATGAAGTGCTGGCGGAGCTGGGCTTGAGTGCGCAGCGGATAGCCGATTTGCGGCAGGCCAAAGTTGTGGGGTGACTGGGCGGGGGCTTTCGCGGCCAAGCCCGTTGCCACATGTTGACCGCGCCCTATCCTCGTAATGCATTCAAACGGGGGGCGTGGGCGTGCCTGCGAAGGGGCCTCACTCCACCCGGGTTTCGCCGGTAAACACCAAGGTCTGCCGGCACCGCCTGCACAAATACCGCCGCCCTTGGGCCACCATCCCGTGGCGCTGTGACGAGAACGGAAAATCACTGTCCGCACACGGGCAACGGTAGATGTAGCGCATCACCTGGCGGCGCTTGACTGCATAGGTGTGGCAACGGTCCGGCGGCAGTTCATAGACCCCGCGCATGATCAGTTGCCATTCCTCGCCATGCGGCTGGATGCGCTCGCCAAACAATTGGTGGGCGATCAGGTGCGCCACTTCATGAGCCACGGTCTGCTTCAGGAAGTGCTGGCTGTTTTCGCGGTAGAGCTGTGGGTTGAAGCGCAGCAGGTTCTCGTGCAAATGCGCGACACCGGCCTTCTGGCCCCGCAGCTTGAGGCTGACCTGGGGGCGTTTGAAGCTTCGTTTGAAAAAGGATTCGGCTTGCAGGAAACAATCTTCGACGCGGGTATTGAGTTGCTCGGGCATGCTGACCATATCTCCAGAGACGTCCAGTATGCCGCAAAACCGGGTGTTTCCGAATCTGTCAGGCGCCGAATGGTCATGCATAACGCACAAAGCCACCTTGCGGCGGCTTTGCCTACCCCTTTGACCGGTCAGTTGGTATAGATCGGGCCGACGCCCAGCCCCCAGACAATCACGGTAAACGCCATGATTGCCACCAGGACCACCAGGCCCACGGCCAGTACCGAGCTGGAAAACAGGAAGCCCTCGTCGGGATCAATGCTCATGAAGGTGGGCAGCCCCACATACAGCAGGTACACCGTGTAGCAAATCGCCGCCGTCCCGACCACCATGCCCAGCCACATATGTGGGTAGAGCGCCGCCAGCCCGCCGATAAACAGCGGTGTCGCGGTGTAGGTGGCAAAGGCTACGCACCGCGCCATGCTGGGGTTGGCGTCGTAGGTGCGGGCCATCCAGTGAATGAACGCGCCCATCACTGCCACGCCGCCGAGCATGGCCGCGTACGACATGATGGTCATCCACAACGCGCTTTCCTGGGTCAGCATGACCGGCGCGCGGCTGCCGATCACCCAACCGACCCGGGTGGTACCGATAAAGGCGGACACGGCGGGGATCGCCGCGAGAATCAAGGTGTGAGTGAGGTACATGTGGCTGATGCTTTCTTCTTTATCGCCACGAATTTCCCGCCATTCCTGGTCGGGATGGGTAAACAGCCCCACGACGTGATGGATCATGCCAGTCACTCCTGTCGTTATTACCATCGCCCCCCATCGGAGCGCCCATCGGCCAATTGGCCTGAAAGGTCTGGATAGTGATGTGCGACCTCAAGTCGCAGTATAGGAAGGGATGACCGGAAAAACTGTAGGGCTTTAGAGCAAATCGCGCTGTAAACATGGGCCCTAATCGCGGTGAGGTCTGTGTACGCGTCGGCTTGCCGGCGATTGCGGTATAACGGGCTGCCGCGGAACGGCAACCACCGCTATCGCCGGCAAGCCAGCGCCTACAATGGAACTCGGTGGTGCTTATCGGTAAAATACCGCGCTTTTCGTCACACACCTCTAGCGGATCCAAGCGCCATGGGCACTCTTACGGTCAATCAGAACAAACTGCAAAAACGCCTGCGTCGCCTGGCCGGTGAAGCGGTCGCCGATTTCAACATGATCGAGGATGGCGACAAGGTCATGGTCTGCCTCTCCGGCGGCAAAGACAGCTACACCATGCTTGACGTGCTGCTGCACCTGCAAAAGGTCGCGCCGATCCAGTTCGAGATCGTCGCCGTCAACATGGACCAGAAACAACCGGGTTTCCCTGAGCACGTGCTGCCGGCGTACCTCAAGGAACTGGGCGTCGAGTACCACATCGTCGAGAAAGACACCTACTCGGTGGTCAAGGAGCTGATCCCGGAAGGCAAGACCACTTGCTCGCTGTGCTCGCGCCTGCGCCGTGGCACGCTCTACACGTTCGCCGATGAGATCGGCGCGACCAAGATGGCCCTGGGGCACCATCGTGACGACATCGTCGAGACCTTCTTCCTGAATATGTTCTTCAACGGCTCGCTCAAGGCCATGCCGCCCAAGCTGCGTGCCGATGACGGGCGCAACGTGGTGATTCGCCCGCTGGCGTATTGCAATGAGAAGGACATCCAGGCCTATTCCGACTTCAAGCAATTCCCGATCATCCCGTGCAATTTGTGCGGCTCCCAGGAAAACCTGCAGCGCCAGGTGGTCAAGGAGATGCTGGTGGACTGGGAGCGCAAGACCCCTGGCCGTACCGAGAGCATCTTCCGCAGCCTGCAGAACGTGATCCCGTCACAGCTGGCCGACCGCAACCTGTTTGACTTCACCAGCCTGAAGATTGATGAAACCGCCGCGTCGCGCTTCGTCAATGTTGTGAACCTCTGAGCCGATTCAACGCTCTGACACACGGCGCTTGCGGGCGCCGTTTTCAATTCCATTGCCAGGAGAGGGCATGCGCGATTACAAGTGGCTGCACGAATATTGTCTGAACCGCTTCGGTTCAGCGGCCGAGTTGGAAGCCCACCTGCCTGTACCCAAGACCCCGGCGCAATTGCGCAAGATCAGTGATGACCGCTACCTGTCGACCCTGGCGCTGCGGGTCTTTCGCGCTGGCTTGAAACACAGCGTTGTCGACGCCAAGTGGCCGGCGTTCGAGCAAGTATTCTTCGGCTTCGATCCGGAAAAAGTCGTGTTGATGGGCGCCGAGCACCTGGAGCGGCTGATGCAGGACACGCGCATCATCCGCCACCTGGGCAAGCTCAAGAGCGTGCCGCGCAACGCGCAGATGATCCTCGACATCGAGCAGGAAAAGGGCAGCTTTGGTGCGTTCGTCGCCGACTGGCCGGTGACCGATATCGTTGGGTTGTGGAAGTACCTGAGCAAGCACGGCCACCAATTGGGCGGGCTGTCGGCGCCGCGCTTTTTGCGCATGGTCGGCAAGGATACGTTTGTGCCGAGTTATGACGTGGTGGCCGCGCTGAATGCGCAGAAGATCGTCGACAAGGCGCCGACCAGCCTGCGCGACCTGGCGACGGTGCAGGGCGCGTTCAACCAATGGCATGCCGAGAGCGGCCGGCCGATGTGCCAGTTGTCGATGATGCTGGCTTACACAGTGAATCATTGAGGCTGTGGTGAGGCCATCGCAGGCAAGCCAGCTCCCACATTTGATCGGCGCCGCGGTCAACATGTGGGAGCTGGCTTGCCTGCGATAGCGGACCTCAGGTAGACACAGGTTCTGCTGCCAGTCTTCGATTCAACTGATGCCGCCAGCGCACATACAGCAACGCCGTACAGAACACCGCCAGGCTCGCGAGCATCTCCAGCACACCGAACCACTGGCGGTTCGGGTCGTACGCCGCCAGCGCGCCCTTGATGAAATACAGGTTCACCACAAAGCACATCCACGAATGTCCGCGCGCGCTGCCCAGCAACATGCCCGGCGCGAGGATCAGCAGCGGCACCAGTTCGATCAGCAGGATCACCCACGGGCGGGCGCCGTGGAGGTCGGCGATGAACAGGTAGTACACGCACAGCAACCCCACCAGGGCGAAAAACGCCAGCAGGCTCAGCGTGCGCGCGAGCTTGACCCGTGGCTCCAGCCACGCCTGGGGCGGCAGGACCTTAGGCTTTCTGGCCACGGCCGTTCTCCAGCAACGTGGCGGTGGTGGCCAGGCGCAGGCCGAGGGCGCGGCACAGGCTGATTTCGTGTTGATCGAGCAGGCGCTTGCCATCCGGCCCGGCATGGTGGCTGGCGCCATACGGGGTGCCGCCACCCTGGGTGTCGAGCAGTGCCTGTTCGCTGTACGGCAGGCCGGTGATCAGCATGCCGTGGTGCAGCAGCGGCAGCAGCATCGACATCAGCGTGGTTTCCTGGCCGCCGTGCAGGCTGGCGGTGGAGGTGAACACCCCGGCCGGCTTGCCGACGAGCGCGCCGGTGAGCCACAGGTTGCTGGTGCCGTCGAGGAAGTACTTGAGCGGCGCGGCCATATTGCCGAAGCGCGTCGGGCTGCCGAGGGCCAGGCCGGAACAGTGTTTCAAGTCATCGAGGCTGGCATACAGCGCGCCTTCCTCCGGGATGCTCGGCGCCACGGCTTCGCACTCGGTGGAGATTGCTGGCACCGTGCGCAAGCGCGCCTCCATCCCGCCTTGCTCGATGCCCCGGGCAATCTGCCGGGCCATTTCGCTCACCGAGCCATTGCGGCTGTAATACAACACCAGCACATACGGCGACGTCACGGCAGGATCTCCAGCACGTTTTCCGGCGGGCGGCCAATGATGGCTGTGTCGGCGGTTTCCAGGATCGGGCGTTCCATCAACTTCGGGTGCGCGGCGATGGCGGCAATCAATTGCGCTTCGCTGAGGCTGGCGTCGGCCAGGCCCAGGGCCTTGTATTCGTCTTCACCGGTGCGCAGCAGTTGCCGGGCACTGATGCCGAGCTTGGCCAGCAAGGCCTGCAATTGCGCGGCGTCGAGCGGGGTTTCCAGGTAGCGCACCACGGTCGGGGCGAGGCCACGGGCTTCCAGCAGTTCGAGCGCACCGCGGGATTTCGAGCAGCGCGGGTTGTGATAAAGCGTCAGATCGGTCATGTGCGGGTCGCATCTTGCGTAAGGTGGCAGGTATTCTACCTGCGCTGCGCCCGGTCCTTAAACCGTTAGAGGCGTTAGGTCGCAGCCTACGTTCATTTTTGCGAAGGATTACCCCATGACTAGGCGACTGATCGGTGCATTGGCGATCATCACAACCCTGCTGCTCAGCGGCTGCGGTAATGACTACGGCGTTGACCAGAACGGCCAGAGGGTGGCGGCCGAGCGCCTGGACAAGCAATGGCTGGTGGTCAACTACTGGGCGGAATGGTGTGGCCCGTGCCGCACGGAAATCCCTGAACTCAACGCCCTGGCGGAGCAGTTGAAGGGGCAGGGCGTAGGCGTGTTCGGGGTCAATTTCGACAATGTGCAAGGCGCAGAGCTGAAGGAAGCCAGCGACAAGCTGGGCATCAAGTTCACGGTGCTGGCGCAGAACCCGGACGGGATCTTCGATATTCCGCGCAGCGAAGCATTGCCGGTGACCTACATCATCGATGACAAGGGCAAGGTGCGCGAGCAGTTGATGGGTGAGCAGACTGCAGAAGGCGTATTGGCCAAGCTCAAGGCCCTGCGCGGCTAAAGGCGGTCCCCGATCAAATGTGCGAGGGGGCTTGCTCCCGAATGCGGTGGCTCAGCCAATCAAGTGCTGACTGACACACTGCCTTCCGGAGCAAGCCCCCTCCCACATTTAGACCTCAGCCATCTCTGGATGGAGTGGGTCAGCCTTCTTCCAGCCAGAGGCGGATGGGCTGGCCCTCGGCTGGCCAGAAGCGCGTCTGTTCGATCGGTGAGATGTCCCAGCGCTGCACCCCTTGCAGGGCCTGGAAGAAGCGGTGTTCCTGCTCCATCAGGGCCTCGGCGCAGAGTTTGCGGGTGCTGCCGATCTTGCCGAAGCTGAGCTTGTCGCCGTCGACGGTGTACGGTGCAAACCAGTGGTTGCAACCGCCATTGCCGTAGGCGCGCCCGTCGGCACCGAGGGTGACGGTCAGGTGCGCGTAATCCATCAGCGGCCGCTCACCAATCCACTCCACTACGTAGCTGTGATCCTGCTTGAGCCGGACCGCGTCACCGGCGCAACCCGTCAGGGCCGCACCGAGGGCGGCGAGCAGAAGCAGGCCTTTCATTGCGCGGCCTGCTGGCATTTCGGGCAGCGATGTTTGTCGCCCTCGCTGGTCCAACCCAGTTCCTTGACACGCGCATTGGCGGCCGGTTGCAGCGGCTCTTTGGTCAGCTTGGTTTCCACCGCGAATTCAAACTCCAGCACGGCGTCGCAGCTGTCGCAGTTGACCTTCCAGGTGTGAATTTCCAGTTCGCCGAATTTCGGCCCCTGGGCCATGGCGACCCACTGGCCTGCCGGGCGGATGGAGTAGCGCGCGTCACCTTCGACGGTCAGGCGCATCGACAGGGTTTTGCTGCCTCGCAGGGTGACGATCAGCACGTCGCCGTGCTTGATCGAGCCACCGTTGCCGGTGACCTGGTAACGGCCCGGCACCAGGGCGCGGCATTCGATCAGGGTGTGTTGCGGGCTCAGCAAGCTGAAGCGGAAATCGTGTTCGGCCATGGATCCTCCAAATAGGCGCGGCATCCTATCACGGGTGCCTGCCGATCATGCGCCTGGTATATGACCGCTGATCATCCTTCGACGCGGTTCTGGGCGCGGCCATCGGCCCACGCTGCAATGTTCGCCAGGGTCGTACCAGCAATCGCCGCCAGGGCCTCGCGGGTGAGGAAGGCCTGGTGCGCGGTGATGATCACGTTGGGGAAAGTCAGCAGGCGCGCGAGTACATCGTCCTGCAGCGGCAGGTCGGAGCGGTCCTCGAAAAACAACTGGGCTTCTTCCTCATACACATCCAGGCCGAGGTAGCCGAGCTGGCCGTCCTTGAGCGCCTCGATCAGTGCCGGCGTGTCGACCAGGCCACCGCGACCGGTGTTGATCAGCATCGCGCCGGGTTGCATCTGTGCCAGCGAACGCGCGTTGATCAGGTGTTTGCTGTCGGCAGTCAACGGGCAGTGCAGGCTGACGATCTGCGCTTCGGCGAGCAGTTCGGGCAGGCTCACGTAGCGGGCGCCGAGGGCCTCGACCTGCGGGTTGGGGAAGGGGTCGTAGGCGAGCAACTGGCAACCGAAGCCGGCCATGATCTTGGCGAACGTGGCGCCGATCTGCCCGGTGCCGACCACACCGACGGTCTTGCCCACCAGGTCGAAACCCGTCAGGCCGTGCAGGCTGAAATCGCCATCGCGGGTGCGGTTATAGGCGCGGTGCAGGCGGCGATTGAGGGCGAGGATCAGCGCCACTGCATGTTCGGCCACCGCATGGGGCGAGTAGGCGGGCACACGCACGATGGTCAGGCCCAGGCGCTGGGCGGCCGGCAGGTCCACATGGTTATAGCCGGCCGACCGCAGGGCGATCAGCCGTGTGCCGCCCTGGGCCAATTGCTCCAGCACCGGCGCGCTGAGGTCGTCATTGATAAACGCGCAGACCACGTCGTGATGTTCGGCCAGGGCCACGGTGTCGAGGTTGAGCCGGGCCGGTTGGAACTGCAGCTCCAGGCCATCGGGCAAGGGCTCGCCGAGAAAGCTGTCGCGGTCGTAGGTTTGGCTGCTGAAAAGAATCACGCGCATTGAATAGCTCCCTGCGATCGTAGAATGGTTGCGTTGCTCGTAGGCGCGACTTGCTGCAGCAAGTGTGTTGCAGAGGGGGGGTCGTGGCGAGCAAGCGCTCTCGCCACCTCCCTTGGCACAGCAATCGCGCTCCTACAGCGGTGTTCAGGCGCTGACCCGCGCTTCACTGGCGAGCCGGGCGATAGCCATGTCCAGTTCGTCCAACGCGTGCATGGCCTTGGCGTCGTCCTGCTTGAGCAGGGTTTCGGCACGTTGGCAGGCCGCGCGCAACTGTGGCACGCCACAATAGCGAGTGGCGCCATGCAGGCGGTGGACGCGTTCGATCAGGGCGTTGTTGTCATTGGCATCACGGGCGACGTTGATGGCCAGGCGGTCGGCTTCCAGCGACGCCAGCAGCATGGCGAGCATGTCGGCGGCGAGGTCGGTCTTGCCGGCGGCCAGGCGCAGGCCTTCTTCGTGGTCCAGCACCGGCAGTTGCTCGCGAGGGCCGAGGCCATCGGCGCTGCGTTCCGGGCCCTGGTTGCGCAGGGCCAGGCCGGTCCATTTCAACACCACTTGCGCCAGTTGCCGCTCGCTGATGGGTTTGGTCAGGTAATCGTCCATGCCACTTTGCAGCAGCGCGCGTTTTTCGTTGGCCATGGCGTGGGCGGTGAGGGCGACCACCGGCAACGGCGTACCGTGCCGCTCGCTTTCCCACTGGCGAATCGCCTCGGTACTCTGGCGACCGTCCATGCCGGGCATTTGCACGTCCATCAGCACCAGGTCGAAGGTTTCCTGCTTCACCGCGTCGACGGCCGCATAGCCGCTTTCCACGGCACGCACCCGTGCGCCCATGTCTTCGAGCAGGGTTTGCACCAGCAAAAGGTTGGCCGGGTTGTCATCCACACACAGCACGCGCGGTGCACGGCTGGACAACGGCTCGCCAGGTTCGCTGCGCGAAGGGCGTGGGCTGATCAGGTCGGACAGCGCCCTGCGCAGCTTGCGCGTGCAAGCCGGCTTGGCCTGCAACTGGCTGTTGGGGTTGGGTACCGACTGGTTGAACAGCATCTGCTCGGTGGTGGGGCACAGCACCAGCACTTTGCAGCCCAGGTGTTCGAGGTCCCACAGGTGTTGGTTTAGGCGTTCCGGCGGAATGTCATTGGCGGTCACGCCGAGCACCGCAAGATCGATGGCCTGGTCGGTCTGATGCGCGCTGGTGATGCCGTTGGTCAGGCTTTCGAGGCTGTTGAACGGGGTGACCTGCAGGCCACAGTCTTCGAGTTGGTGCTGCAAGGCCTGGCGCGCCAGTTCGTGGTTTTCCAGGACGGCCACCCGATGGCCCAGCAGCGGCGCACACGGCAGGTCTTCGACATCGTCGCGGGTCTTGGGCAGGTTGAGGCTGATCCAGAATTCCGAGCCTTCGCCGGGCGTGCTGTCGACGCCGATTTCACCGCCCATCTGCTCGATCAGGCGCTTGGAAATCACCAGGCCCAACCCTGTGCCGCCGGGCTGGCGCGACAACGAGTTGTCGGCCTGGCTGAAAGCCTGGAACAACGCGCGCACATCCTGGCTGGACAGGCCGATGCCGGTGTCCTGCACGCTGATGCGCAGTTGCACGCTGTCTTCCTGCTCGTCCTCGATCATCGCCCGGGCGACGATGGTGCCTTCACGGGTGAACTTGATCGCGTTGCTGATCAGGTTGGTCAGGATCTGCTTGAGGCGCAGCGGGTCGCCGACCAGTGCCAGCGGGGTGTCGCGGTACACCAGGCTGACCAGTTCGAGCTGCTTGGCGTGCGCGGCGGGGGCGAGGATGGTCAGGGTGTCCTGCAGCAGGTCGCGCAGGTTGAACGGGATACTGTCGAGCACCAGCTTGCCGGCTTCAATTTTCGAGAAATCGAGGATCTCGTTGATGATGCCCAGCAGGTTGTCGGCGGATTTTTCGATGGTGCCCAGGTAGTCCAGCTGCCGCGGGGTCAGTTCACTTTTTTGCAGCAGGTGGGTAAAACCGAGGATGCCGTTGAGCGGCGTGCGGATTTCATGGCTCATATTCGCCAGGAACTCGGACTTGATGCGGCTGGCTTCCAGCGCCTCTTTGCGCGCCAGGTCCAGCTCGATGTTCTGGATTTCGATGGTTTCCAGGTTCTGGCGCACGTCTTCAGTGGCCTGGTCGATGCTGTGTTGCAACTCTTCCCGGGCGTTCTGCAGGGTCTCGGCCATGCGGTTGATGCCCGAGGCGAGCTGGTCCAGTTCCTGGCTGCCGAGGGCGGGCAGGCGGGTTTCCAGGTTGCCGTCCTTGAGCTGGGCCACGGCTTGCTTGATCAAGCCGATCGGGGAGTTGATGGTGCGGCTGATCCGCAGCGCCAGGGCCGCCGTGCAGATCAGCCCGATGGCGATCAGCAGCAGGCTGGCGAACAGGCTGCGGTAGCCGCGCAGCAACATGCCATTGTGGGACAGCTCCACCTCGACCCAGCCGAGCAGGCGGTCGGCCTCATCGGGAATCAGGTCGCCGGCGAGGTTGCGATGGCGGCCAAACACTGGCAGCAGGTACCGCGTGGCGTCATTGCCGGTGCGCTGCAGCAAGTGCGAGCTGTTGCCGACCGGCGGCTGGTTGAGCATGGTCGGGCCGGCGTGGGCGAGGGACGCGCGGTCTGGGGCGAGGAAGGACACGGCGCGTACGTCCGGCTGTTCCAGGGATTGAGTGGCGATGCGTTCCAGCAGATCCGTGTTGCGCGCGCTCAAGGCGGGTGCCACCAGCGGTGCCAGCTGCTCGGCGATCATTTCGCCGCGCTGCAGCAATTGCGACTGCAGTTCCGAGAGCTGCATCCAGGTGAAATAGCCCCCCAACAACGAGGCCATCAGGCTGGTCGGTAATAAGGTCAGCAACAGTACGCGGCCCTTTATCCCCATTCTTCTAAGCACGCCACTCTCCTGCTACCACAGTGTTATCGAATTTCTGCACCGGCATCCGGCCCGCACCACTTGCGCAGTGTAGCCATTTGCACGGCGAGGAATCTTGCAAATTAATGACATACGGCAATCTTCGCGCCATTTGGCGCCGGGTGGCGATTGCCTGGCGCGGGGTAATCTTGAATAATCAGTCATTGAGAATGACTTGCAGACGCTAATGAATCCCGCAGCAGTTGGCCTACCCAGTATCCTGACCATCGAAGACGACCCCGTGCTCGGCGCCTACGTCCATGAGCACCTGGGCCGCTGTGGTTTCCAGGTCACCTGGTGCCAGAACGGCCAGCAAGGCCTGCAAATGGCCCGCGACCAGGCGTTCGACGTGGTGTTGATGGATATCCTGCTGCCCGGGCTGGATGGCCTGTCGATCCTGACCCATCTGCGCCAGAGCCATTCGATCCCGGTGATCCTGATGTCGGCCCTGGGCGCCGAAGCCGACCGCGTCAGTGGTTTTCGCCTGGGCGCCGACGATTACTTGCCCAAGCCGTTCAGCATGATCGAGCTGCGCGTGCGCATCGAAGCCATCCTGCGCCGAGTGGCCCTGGATCGGCGCCCGCTGCCGAGCCTCACCCTGGCGCGCGATGACGCACGCACGCTGCGTTTTGACGATGAACTGTGCGACGTCTTCTACCAGCAACACTGGGCCGGGCTGACCCGCAGCGAATACCGCCTGCTCGAGACCCTGCACCGCAATGGCGAAGAAGTGCTCAGCAAGGCCTTCCTCTACCAGCATGTGCTGCAACGTGGCTATGCGCCTCACGACCGCAGCCTCGATATGCATATCAGCCAGATCCGCCGCAAGCTCAAGGCCATCGGCTATGCCGAGCGCGAAGTGCGCACGGTGTGGGGCAAGGGTTATGTGCTGAGTGCTCTTGATGACGGACTTTGATCGTCCGTTGCAGCGGTTGCCGGGCAAGCACTCGTTATTCTGGAAACTGGCCTGCCTGCTGATCGCCTTCTGTCTGCTGATGATCTGGCTCAGTTGGTCCTGGGGCCGCTACATGGAAGAGCAGAACGCCTATCTGGCCGAGGAACCCCGCGAAATTCTCAAGGGCTACGCGGCAGGCGCCGAGCTGGCGTGGAGTACCCAGGGACGTGCCGGAGTGGACGCATGGTTGCAGGTCATGGCCAAGCGCGAGTCGACCTGGATCGGTGTGATCGGCAACGACTTGCAATCGCTGAGCAGCAAGCCGCTGGCGGTCAAGGAAAGCCAGCGCCTGACTTTCCTGCGTGGTCTGGAATGGCCGGTCAGCCGCCATGTCAAAGGCCTGCCGTGGTTGAAAATCCCATTCCCCGTGGACCCCAACGCTGGCTCGCTGGTGATCGAGTTGCCGCAGCGCTTCATGCCGGGGCGTTATCAACTGTTCTGGCGGGTGGTGACCAACGGTGTGATCCCCGGCCTGTTTACCTTGTTGCTGTGTGTGGGCTTGTACCGGCTGCTGATCATGCCGCTCAACCAACTGCGCGAGCAGGCCAATGCCTGGCGTGCCGATCAGTTGAATACGCGGCTGTCCCACGCGGCCACCAGCCGTCAGGATGAACTGGGCGAGCTGGGCCGGGCTTTCGACCAGATGTCCGAGCGCCTGCAAGGGACCGTGCTACTGCAGCAGCAATTGCTGCGAGACATGTCCCATGAACTGCGCACCCCGTTAAGCCGCCTGCGTGTGGCCTGTGACAGTGAGCAGGACCTGGCGCAACTGCGCGAGCGACTCGGCCGCGAGATTGACGCGATGCAGCGCCTGGTGGAAGACAGCCTGCAACTGGCCTGGCTGGACACCGAGCGGGCGCCGTTGCCGCAAGAAGACATCCAGCTCCAGGCGCTGTGGGACATGTTGCGCGAAAACGCGTGCTTTGAAAGTGACTGGTCGCCGTCGCGCCTGCCGTGCCTGCTGGGCGCCGATTGCTGGGTGCGTGGCAACCTGAACACCCTGGCCCAGGCCCTGGAAAATATCCTGCGCAATGCCATCCGGCATTCGCCAGTGGACGGTATCGTCAGCCTGGACGGGCAGCGTGATGGCGAGTACTGGCACCTTTGGCTGGAAGATCAGGGCGGGGGGATCGACGAGCAGGACCTGGAGCGAATCTTCGCGCCCTTTACCCGATTGGACGGTTCACGCCCCGGCGACGGTGGCTTCGGCCTGGGCTTGAGCATCGCGCGCAACGCCGTGCAGCGCCAGGAAGGCAGCCTGTGGGCGGAAAACACCGGCAGCGGCCTGCGCGTGCACCTGCGTCTGCGGGCGCGCTGACCCTTACGCGCGACGCTGTTTGCGTTTCTTCCATTGGTGCGCCACCCACCAGCGCCAATAGAGCATGGTCAGGCAATAGGCCAGCGCCCCCAACACCAGCCCCAATACCACCGAACCCAGTAGGAAGGGCTGCCACAAGGTACTCAGTTGGCTGCTGATCCATTCCCAGGTGAGGTCATCGGGCAGGCTGCGTGGCGGTACATTCATCAGCCACGCGCCGGTCAGGTAGGTGCAGATAAACACCACCGGCATGGTGATCGGGTTGGTCAGCCACACCAGGCTGACGGCGATGGGCATATTGCCGCGCACCGTAATCGCCAGAATCGCCGCCAGCAGCATCTGCAACGGGATCGGGATAAAGGCCGCGAACAGGCCGACCGCCATGGCCCGGGCCACCGAGTGCCGGTTCAGGTGCCAGAGGTTCGGGTCATGCAGCAGCGTGCCGAGAAACTGTAATGACTTGTGTTCCCTGATACTGGTCGGGTCGGGCATGTACCGTTTGAATAAGCGCCGGGGCATAAGGGGTCCAGGTCAGTTCGAGGGGCAAGTATGCCCGCATTCTATAAACAGAAAATTCAGACTTTGTGACAAAACATCATAGGCGCTGCCCGGCAACCCGCTAAGACTGAGTGGATCACTTGCAAAGGATGATTCATGAAGACAGGGATGTTTGCGCTGGCGCTGGGGTTACTGGCCTTGCGTTGGTTACCGGCGCTGCCATCGACCGGGTGGCTGGTGATGCTGCTGGTGGTGGCGCTGATGCTGTTGCCGTTTCGCACCTACCCGCTGGCGTTCTTGCTGTTCGGTTTGAGCTGGGCTTGCCTCAGCGCGCAATCGGCCCTGGATGATCGTCTCGACCCGGCGCTGGACGGCCAGACCCGCTGGGTCGAAGGGCGGGTCACCGGGTTACCGCAACGAACCGGCGAGGGCGTACGTTTTGAACTGACCGACAGCCGCTCGCGAAAGGCGCGGCTGCCCAAGCGTATTCGCGTGTCCTGGCGGGGCGGGCCCGAGGTGCGCAGTGGCGAGCGCTGGCGCCTGGCAGTCAGCCTCAAGCGGCCCTCGGGCCTGCTGAATTTTCATGGGTTCGATCAAGAGGCCTGGCTGTTGGCCCAGCGCATCGGTGCCACCGCGTCGGTGAAGGACGGCGAGCGCCTGGCGCCGGCGCGCAATGCCTGGCGCGACAGCGTGCGCCAACGCCTGATGGCGGTGGATGCCCAAGGTCGCGAGGCGGGCCTGGCTGCGTTGGTGTTGGGCGACGGTTCGGGGTTGGCGGCCGAAGATTGGCAAGTCTTGCAGGCTACTGGCACCGTGCACCTGCTGGTGATTTCCGGCCAGCATATCGGCCTGCTGGCGGGGCTGGTCTACGGACTGATCGCCGGGTTGGCGCGCTACGGGTGCTGGCCGCGTACCTGGCCGTGGCTGCCATGGGCGTGCGGCCTGGCATTCGGCGCAGCCCTGGGGTACGGCCTGTTGGCAGGGTTCGGCGTGCCGGTCCAGCGTGCGTGTGTGATGGTCGGATTGGTGCTGGTGTGGCGTTTGCGCTTTCGTCACCTGGGGGTGTGGTGGCCATTGTTGCTGGCGCTTAATGGCGTGCTGATCCTGGAGCCATTGGCCAGTTTGCAGCCAGGCTTCTGGTTGTCCTTTGCCGCGGTGGCGGTGCTGATCCTGGCCTTCGCCGGGCGGCTGGGGCCCTGGAGTGTGTGGCAGGCATGGACCCGACCGCAGTGGCTGATCGCCATCGGCCTGTTTCCGGTATTGCTGGTGCTGGGGTTGCCGATCAGCCTGAGTGCACCGTTGGCCAATCTGGTGGCGGTGCCCTGGATCAGCCTGGTGGTATTGCCGCTGGCCTTGCTGGGGACGGCCTTGCTGCCGTTGCCGTGGTTGGGGGAGAGCCTGTTGTGGCTGGCCGGCGGTGCATTGGCCGGGCTGTTCGAGGGCCTGGCCTGGCTCGCCGGACTGCAGCCGGCGTGGGTCCCGGCCGAGGTGCCGCTGGGTTACTGGTGGTTGAGCCTGCTGGGCACGGTGTTGCTGTTGTTGCCCAACGGTGTGCCGTTGCGCCTGCTGGGGTTGCCGATGCTGCTGCTTGCCGTCTTTCCGCCGCAGGAGCGGGTGCCCCATGGGCAGGTGGAAGTGGTTCAGCTGGATGTCGGGCAGGGGCAATCCCTGATCCTGCGAACCCGCCATCACACCTTGCTCTACGATGCCGGCCCGCGTACGGGAACATTTGACCTCGGCGCGCGGGTGGTGCTGCCGTCGCTGCGAAAGTTCGGGGTCGACAGGCTCGACATGATGTTGCTCAGCCATGCCGATGCGGATCACGCGGGTGGCGCGGCGGCGATTGCCAGGGGCATGCCGATCCAGCGTGTGGTGGGCGGTGAAGTCGAAGGCCTGCCGGCGTTCCTCGGCACCCAGCCTTGCGTCAGCGGTGAGCAATGGCAGTGGGACGGTGTTTCATTCGAGCTGTGGCAATGGCCAGGCGCCGACAACGGTAACGCGAAGTCCTGCGTGTTGCAGGTGCAGGCGAATGGCGAGCGCCTGTTGCTCACCGGCGACATTGATCGCGCCGCCGAACAGGCTTTCCTGGCTTCGCCGCTGGCCGTGCCGACCGATTGGCTGCAAGCGCCCCACCATGGCAGCCGCAGTTCGTCTTCGAAGGCCTTCCTGCAACGATTGGCACCCGGTTCGGTGCTGATATCGCGGGGGCGTGGCAACGCGTTCGGCCATCCCCATCCGCAGGTGCTGCAGCGCTATCAGGCGCTGGGCAGCCAGGTCTACGACAGTGCCGAGCAGGGGGCCGTGCGCCTGCAGCTGGGGGCCTTTGCAGCACCGGTCGTTGCGCGCAGTCAACGCCGGTTCTGGCGCGAGGGGTTACCCTGATCGTACCGTCGACCGCTGCATGGCCGGCGGACCCCGCCGGCGAACCTATATGGTAAAGTGGCGCACTTTTTCGAGGGGACATTCACTGTGTGGGAATTGGTCAAATCCGGCGGCTGGATGATGTTGCCGATCATCATGAGTTCCATCGCCGCACTCGGCATCGTCGCCGAACGCCTGTGGACCCTGCGCGCCAGTCGCGTCACCCCCGAGCATCTGCTGGGGCAGGTCTGGGGCTGGATCAAGAACAAACAGTTGGACAAGGACAAGCTCAAGGAGCTGCGGGCCAACTCGCCGCTGGGTGAGATCCTCGCCGCAGGCCTGGCCAACTCCAAGCATGGTCGCGAGATCATGAAAGAGTGCATCGAGGAAGCCGCGGCCCGCGTCATCCATGAACTGGAACGCTATATCAACGCCCTCGGCACCATCGCCGCCATGGCGCCGTTGCTGGGGCTGCTGGGCACGGTATTGGGCATGATCGATATTTTCAGCTCGTTCATGGGCTCGGGCATGACCACCAACGCCGCGGTGCTGGCCGGTGGTATTTCCAAGGCCTTGATCACCACGGCCGCAGGCCTGATGGTCGGTATTCCTTCGGTGTTCTTCCATCGCTTCCTGCAACGCCGCATCGATGAACTGGTGGTTGGCATGGAGCAGGAAGCCATCAAGTTGGTGGAAGTGGTGCAAGGCGACCGTGATGTGGACCTGGTCGAGGGCAGAGCGTGAAATTTCGCCGCAAGCAACGGGAAAATGTCGATATCAACCTCGCGTCGCTGATCGACGTGGTGTTCATCCTGCTGCTGTTTTTTGTCGTCACCACCACGTTCACCCGACAAACCCAGCTGCGTGTCGACTTGCCGGAAGCCGTGAGCGGTTCGCCGGCCGAAGACCAGCAAGTCAAGCAACTCGACATCGCCATCAGCGCCGACGGGGTGTTCTCGGTGAATAACCAGTTGCTCGAGAAAAACGACCTCAACAGCCTGATGGACGCGCTGCAGAAGGAATCCGGCGGTGATACCAAGATGCCGCTGTCGATCAGTGCAGACGGCAAGACCCAGCACCAGGCCGTGATCACCGCCATGGACGCGGCCGGCAAGCTCGGCTTCAGCCATCTGCGCATGACCACCGTCGAGGCGGCGAGCCAACCCTGATGGCCATGTCCGATCGTTTGCTCAAGGCCTGGTACACCGGTCATCCGGCGCTCGCCCTGTTGCGGCCGCTGGAATCCCTGTATCGCCGCGTGGTGCAGCGCAAGCGTGCGCGATTCCTGGCGGGCGAGGGCGAGATCTACCAGTCGCCTGTGCCGGTGGTGGTGGTCGGCAATATCACCGTGGGTGGCACCGGCAAGACGCCGTTGATCCTGTGGCTGATCGAACACTGCCGGCGCAGCGGTTTGCGCGTTGGCGTGGTCAGTCGTGGGTATGGTGCCAAGCCGCCGCAGCTGCCGTGGCGGGTCGAGGCCAGCCACAGCGCCGACGTGGCTGGTGATGAGCCGCTATTGATCGTGCAGCGCTGCGGTGTCCCATTGATGATCGACCCCGACCGCAGTCGCGCGGTCCGGGCCCTGCTGGCGAGTGAAACCCTGGACCTGATCCTCTCCGACGACGGCCTGCAGCATTACCGCCTGGCCCGTGACCTGGAACTGGTACTGATCGATGCCGCCCGTGGCCTGGGCAATCGACGTTGCCTGCCGGCCGGACCGTTGCGCGAGCCGGTGGAGCGCCTGCAGAGTGTCGATGCGTTGCTGTACAACGGCGCCGTCTCGGACCGTGAGGACGGCTTCGCCTTTCGCCTGCAACCCAGCGCATTGGTCAACCTGCAGAGCGGCGAGCGCCAGCCGGTCGATTACTTCCCGGCGGGCCAGCAGGTGCACGCGGTCGCCGGCATCGGCAACCCGCAACGTTTCTTCAATACCCTTGAAACGCTACACTGGCAACCAATACCCCATGCTTTTGCCGACCACGCGCCCTACAGCGCCGAGGTCCTGAACTTTACGCCGTCATTGCCGCTGGTCATGACCGAGAAGGACGCGGTGAAGTGCCGCGCCTTTGCCCGGCCAGACTGGTGGTACCTTGCAGTGGATGCCGTGCCGTCGCCAGCGTTCGTCGCCTGGTTCGACACGCAGTTGATGCGTCTGCTGCCCGCTCGTCTCTTGCCTTAAACGCCGTTATCCAGGAAACACTCATGGACACCAAATTGCTCGACATCCTCGCTTGCCCGATCTGCAAAGGCCCGCTCAAGCTCAGCGCCGACAAAACCGAGCTGATCAGCAAAGGCGCCGGCCTGGCTTACCCGATCCGTGATGGCATCCCGGTGATGCTGGAAAGCGAAGCCCGCACCCTGACCACCGACGAGCGCCTGGATAAATGACCACAGCCTTCACCGTTGTCATTCCGTCGCGCTACGCCTCGACCCGGCTTCCGGGCAAACCGCTGCAACTGATCGGCCACAAGCCGATGATCCAGCTGGTGTGGGAACAGGCCTGCAAGAGCAGCGCCGAGCGCGTGGTGGTGGCTACCGATGATCCACGCATCATCGACGCCTGCAAGGGTTTCGGCGCCGAAGCGGTGTTGACCCGCGAGGACCACAATTCCGGCACCGACCGCCTGGCTGAAGTGGCCACCAAGCTGGGCCTGGCCCCGGATGCGATCGTGGTCAACGTGCAGGGGGACGAGCCGCTGATCCCGCCGAGCGTGATCGATCAGGTGGCCGCCAACCTGGCCGCCCATGGCGAAGCGCGTATGGCCACGCTGGCCGAGCCGATCGAAGACATCGACACACTGTTCAACCCCAATGTGGTCAAGGTGGTCAGTGACATCAATGGCCTGGCGCTGACGTTCAGCCGTTCGACCTTGCCGTGGGCACGCGATGCCTTTGCCAAGCAGCCTGGCGTGTTGCCGCAAGGCGTGCCGTATCGCCGCCATATCGGCATCTACGCCTATCGCGCCGGCTTCCTGCATGACTTCGTCAGCTGGGGCCCGTGCTGGCTGGAAAACACCGAATCGCTGGAACAACTGCGTGCCCTGTGGCACGGCGTGCGTATTCACGTGGGCGATGCCCTGGAAGCGCCTCCTGCCGGCGTCGATACCCCGGAAGACCTTGAGCGCGTCCGGCGCCTGCTGGGGGCTTGATGGAAGTTCTGTTTGTCTGCCTGGGCAATATCTGCCGCTCGCCGACTGCCGAAGGTGTGCTGCGCCATAAATTGCGCGAAGCCGGGCTGGCGGGGCAGGTGGAAGTGGCCTCGGCCGGTACCGGTGAATGGCATATCGGCAACCCGCCCGACCAGCGCAGCCAGCGTGCAGCGTTGGTTCGCGGCTACGACCTGTCGGCGCAACGTGCCCAGCAGGTATCACGTGCCGACTTTGCGCGCTATGACCTGATCCTCGCGATGGACAACAGCAACCTGCGCAACCTCAAGGCCCTGCAGCCAGCGCAGGGCAAGGCCGAGCTGGACCTGTTCCTGCGCCGCTTTGATGCTGAAGTCGACGAAGTGCCGGACCCTTACTACGAAGGCGAGCAAGGCTTCGAGCGGGTGCTGGACCTGATCGAGCGCGCCTGTGACTTATTGGTGATCGAATTGAAGGGGCGGTTATGACCTTGCAGGTGCTTTCGCAGGTATCGCTCAAGCCATTCAACAGCTTTGGCATCGATGTGCGTGCCCAACTGTTCGCCGAAGCGCACAGCGATGACGACGTGCGCGAGGCCCTGGCCTACGGCGCCGCAAAGGCATTGCCGGTGCTGGTCATCGGTGGCGGCAGCAACCTGCTGCTGACCCAGGATATTCCTGCACTGGTCCTGCGTATGGCCACCCAAGGCATCCGCGTGCTCAGCGATGACGGCGTGCAGGTGGTGGTTGAAGCCGAAGCGGGCGAAGCCTGGCACCCATTCGTGCTGTGGACCCTGGCGCAGGGCTTCTGCGGTCTGGAAAACCTCAGCCTGATCCCTGGTACGGTGGGCGCTGCCCCCATGCAGAACATCGGTGCCTACGGTGTAGAGATCAAGGACGTATTCGCCGGCCTGACTGCCCTGGACCGGCACACGGGCGAGCTGCGCGATTTCAGCCTGCCAGAGTGCAACTTTGCCTACCGCGACAGCCTGTTCAAACACGAGACCGGGCGCTGGCTGATCCTGCGGGTGCGCTTTGCCCTGAGTCGCGCCAGCCACCTCAAGCTCGACTACGGCCCGGTGCAGCAGCGCCTGGCCGTGCAGGGCATCACCGAGGCGACGCCAAGTGATGTCAGTCGGGCAATCTGCAGCATTCGTCGCGAGAAACTGCCGGACCCGGCGGAGCTTGGCAATGCCGGCAGCTTCTTCAAGAACCCGTTGGTGTCCCAGGCGCTGGCTGCGGAGCTGCAGGAGCTGTACCCGGACCTGGTGGCGTATCCCCAGGCCGATGGGCAGATGAAACTCGCTGCCGGCTGGCTGATCGACAAGGCAGGCTGGAAGGGCTTTCGCGAAGGCGATGCGGGCGTGCACAAGTTGCAGGCGCTGGTGCTGGTCAACTATGGCGCTGCGTCAGGGCACGACATTGCCAACCTGGCCAGGCGTATCCAGCAGGATATCGCCGAGCGATTCAAGGTCGACCTGGAAATGGAACCCAACCAGTACTGAACCGCTGAAAACAAAAATGCCCCGTATCTTTCGATACGGGGCATTTTTTATTGCGCGGATGAATCAGTCATCGCGGCTCATGATGCCGAAGATCTGCAACAGGCTGATAAACAGGTTGTAGATCGACACATACAGGCTGATGGTCGCCATGATGTAGTTGCGCTCACCGCCGTGGATGATGGCGCTGGTCTGGAACAGGATGCACACCGAGGAGAACAGCACAAAACCTGCGCTGATCGCCAGTTGCAGGCCGCTGATCTGGAAGAACATGCTGGCGAGCACGGCGGCCAGCAGTACGAAGAAGCCCGCGGTGATGAAGCCACCCAGGAAGCTCATGTCCTTGCGGGTAATCAGCACGTAGGCCGACAGACCACCAAACACCAGGGCCGTCATGGCAAACGCCGAGCTGACCACTTCCGCGCCGCCGGCCATGCCGAGGTAACGGTTGAGGATCGGGCCGAGGATAAAGCCCATGAAACCGGTCAAGGCAAACGCCGACACCAGGCCCCAGGCCGAGTCACGCAGCTTGTTGGTCAGGAAGAACAGACCGTAGAAGCCGATCAGCACGACAAAGATGTTCGGGTAGCCGACGCGCATCTGTTGAGCCACGAACGCCATCACGCCGCTGAAGGCGAGGGTGAGGGCAAGCAAGCCATAGGTGTTGCGCAACACGCGGCTGACTTCAAGCTGCTCAGCCTGCGCGTTACCATTCACTGCGTAATTCTGTTCGCGCATGGCGACACTCCTTCGGTTTTGAAACGTTCAGTCGCAAAGATCATAACAGACGCTCTGTAACAAGCGATGGCGAGAGTTTGACAGTGTGTTTCATTCGGGTATTATGGCGCCCGCTGAGACGGGATAGGCTACTATAATCCTGTGATGCACAAGGGAAATTGGCAGAGTGGTTGAATGCACCGGTCTTGAAAACCGGCGGACGTTAATAGCGTCTCCAGGGTTCGAATCCCTGGTTTCCCGCCAAGATTCAAACGAAAGCCCCGCGATTGCGGGGCTTTTGTGTTTCTGGCGGTTGGCGGCTCTTTTAGTTAAAGCCCCGATCGTTTGCGCATCGTCTCAGGCGGTTTCCGCAACTCGATATCAGCGGGTCGGTTTCAGGGTCTCCCCCAGCATGTCTGCACCGGGCCGGGATTTAATCTGTAGAGCTCTTCGCAAGCTCCACTGCGGCGGTGATGGCTGCTCTGGCTTGAGGGCTGTTCTTCCAGCAAGTGGAGCCTAATGCCGCGGATGCTCGAGCCAGGATGTCACCTACATCTGATTTGCGAAGTTCGGCGAGCGATTCGATACCCATTTGCTCAAGTCGAGTCATTACCGTTGGCCCTATACCTTTGAGTGCGAGCAGAGCGGTTCTTTCATCCAATGAAAACGGCACTGTAAATTCCTTTTTTACCGACGAGTCCACGTGAGTGTGCCCGACGCTAGAGAGTGCCTCAATAGGCCGGCATCCTCGTGTTAAGGAGGATGGAGTGGAATTCTGGCTTGGATACTCAGGACCTGTGGGTGGCGAAACCCCAAACGCAGTTGCAGTTATCTTCTCCACGGAAGCTTGTAAGGGCTTCATTCAGATCGACAGACTCACACTCTATAAATTGGGTGAGACGCTCAGAAGCTCGCGGTGAGCCATCTATCATTGGATGGCTCAGTTTTAAAAGCCTGGGGGGATATACCCAGGTACGTAAGGGACGTTCGTGCACTTGCCATGGAGGATGCGCCCATCCTCGATTCTAAAAAGTACGATTTTTTTGGCTTTGTTGACCGTCGCCTCAAGTTTGCAAGAAGAGCTATGTCCGACCGTTTGATAATGTTCCGTGTAGACCATGCCATTGCCCGTGTGGTTCATCGAGGTTCCTGCTGCTTCAGTATTGGTCCAACTTGAGGACTTATACCAAGTCAGTACCGCTAGCGCCTCGCCGTTCGGGCCTGTTTGCTTTTTCATTGAATCGGGCTTGCCAAATAAATCCAGTGCCTCTTGGAGGTCTCGCCCTTCCCAGCGGGACTGGGCAATGGTGCTACAACCATTCAAAAGCAGTACTGATGAAATGACCATCCCCAGCAACACTGCTTTAGCCAACTTTTCCATCCCGACGCCCTCTGTCTCGCTAAAAGTAAAAAACTACATCTGATGTCTGTATTGGGGATTAGCGGATACTTACCCATCGCGATGCCCGTTCAAGTTGACGCGCTGCCGACCCGTTAGTGTCCATCGGCCTCAGCGTGCAGATCGGTTGCTATTTATTGCCAAGTATGGAGTCCAGGTCTTCCATCATCTGACTTTTCTCGCGGATGGGCGCCAGCTTAAAGAACATCTGCTGGGTAATATTAATCATCTGCATATATTCCATCTTGCCCATCGCAATCATATCTTTGCTCTTCGGCGAGCAGACGAACTCAGCACTGCGCTGGACCCAGGGGGCTTTCACGTCCTGCCATTTTTCCGATACTTTCAAGTGCCGTAGGCTACCCATGCGCGAGACAGATTGACCATTGATAAATCGAAACTTATGCGTTGGGCACTGGACCTCCATGTTGTAGACGTCAATCATGGGCTTGCCCAGTTCTTCATAAACTAAAGTAACGGCGACTAACTGGGCTCCCTTGGTTTTTTTAGAGGGCGTCACGGAAGTTCGATCTGCGACATAGGTCACATTCTTGCCGGGCGCGCCATCCCCGTAGATGATCCACCAATCTCCGGTGGGACTTGAGTCATTGGCCCATGCGCAAGTAAATACTGATAGGAGCGCAACCAATAGGAGACGACGTTGATTGATTCCAGAATAAAAAGACATCGGTTGTTCAACTCCTTGAACTTGCGAAGTGGCTATCTAAGGGGTCAAGAAACTAGCATCATGATGGGGGCAGTAACATAGAACAGATGTGCTAGTGGCATGTTGATGCCTAGGGGGGACGGATGCGCCGATCACATCCGTTTGGCCAAGGCATCTACGCAGCCCTAGAACGCTGGCCGCCGGCAGACGAAGTTTCCAAATCACACCACACAGCGCGCCAGATCTATCGCTTCCAGCGGTGTCCAGGATGGACGGATGCCCATGAAAAAGCCCGCATTCGCGGGCCTTTTTCACTGCGTGTTACGGACTACTTGAACAATCCGCCAATGGCGTTGATAGCATCCGCCGCCTTGTTGACGTTCTGCTGGCGTTGCGGGTTGGTGTCGACCTGCGCCTGGGCGTTGTAGGCAGAGTTGCTGCAGCTTTTGTTGGTTTGCGTGAGCGCCGCCTGGTAAGCGGTTGCGCGCAAGGTGTCGCCCTTGGCATTGGCGGCGTTGATGTTTGCCTGCAGGTCGCGAACCTGTTGCTGGCAGGAGGCACTGTTGCTGTTATTGGCGTTGACGGTGCTGTTGTTGGCACCACCGAGGGCAGACGACAGCGCACCCGTGAGGGCACTCAGGTCGGCAGCGTGGGCGGGCAGGGTGAACAGGCTGAACAGGGCGGCGGCGGGTGCGAGTTTGGAAAGACGCATGGCAAACCTCAATGTTTTATTGCCTGCGCAACGCAGAAGTCCCGAGCTGGCGCAGAACAATATCCGTATAAGAGGTGCGCCCGGGCGGGAAAAATACTATTGGGTCGGTTATTGGCCTTCAACGCTGAAGTTCCATAAGTGTGAATCCTTTCACGTTGTACACGACGCATGGCTGCAGAAGTGTCATTACGCCACTATCGAAAGAGGACTCCTTTGACTGCCTTATCAAATCGGAGAAAGTTTTCCTCGCAGTGACGGAGTCGTTCGAAGTTTGATGCCTGAAAAGGATTTCGGCTTCATCCGAGGAACCCCGGTAATTTATCTAAACCAAGGCTCCCGAGCCCGCGACGCTGAAGTGGTGTCTATGCTTGCCCGGGGCTGGTTTGAGTCCAGCGCCACCGGGCAATCTTCAACGGGGCCTGCGGTTGGCGTGCATGTTCTTAACATCCCTTGGACCGCACTACGCGCCAGTTTGCCTGGCGGGCGTAATCGGCGCGATTCCAGGTAAACGGCAACAGCCCTCCATGCCGCATCTGCAGCAGAGTTAAAAGGCAGTGACGCACTGCTCAGCAGAAAAGCTGAGCCACCGAAAGCAAGCAAATTACCTGAACAAAGATTTGAGCTCTAATGGGGTGTTTCATCGCCGCGACCCTCCAGTACAGTTGCTGTTAAGAGAGAGATGGGTGTTGTCAATCTTCCTTGGCTCGCCAAAGTCACTCGCAACTGTTCCTCTGAGTATAGTGCCTGCGCCGAATTCTTCACGTTTGATCCCCAGGCGTACGGTTTACAACTATCTGCCGGCCTCTATTGCACTTTTTTGCATTTTTCCTATCTATCTTTGTCGCAGCCCCGCCGATCCCCCGCGCGGCGCATGAGAACCAGATCGGGTGCCGATGGATCGCACGTTACTGTTATTCAAGATTCGATGGAGGCGCCAGCCACTGTGGCTGGCGGCAGTGTTAATGCTCTGTGTTGGCGGGTGTACGCAGCAGCAAGGGCAAGATATCGCCAAGCAGTTCAGCAATGGTAAACCCGATGAGTTTTTCCAGACGAGTGTCGACCGCATGGCCACCCTGGGCATGCGCGACAACTTGCAGAGCCTGTATTTGCTGATGAACAAGCTCTACCTGCGCAACCCCAACCAGTGGCGCCAGTCGGGTTACCCGGATGCGGTGAGCGCCGCGCGGGAAATACGCCAGGCCATTGAGCAGCGTCGCTCACTGCCGGCCCTTGGCGACCGCCGCGATTTGGCCGCGTTGAGTTATTCGCTGAGTCCGGAGTTCAAAGGCGACCGGGTCGGCGCCTTTATCTATGCCATCGGCAGCATGATTGTGACGGCCCACGGTGGCCGCACCGAGTTCTACATCACCGACTCGATCAACCCGCAGTTCGTCAGCAACGCCGCGCGCAATATCGAGAAGGCCACCTGGCTGCTCGGCAAGCGCCAGGATGCGAATGGCGTGCTGCTGCTGTTTTCCAACGAAATTTCGGAGGAGGGCAGCAACCTCAGCTTCGCCGTGGAGTTCGGCAAGATCGTCGCGCGCCTCGACCTGTTGACCCAGATGCTGGATGAACGCTACCGGCGCATTGGGCTCAATTACGCGCAGAGCCTGTTGCTGATGAATTTCCTGCCGGTGCAGTGATGCATTTCGTCGGCGTGGATTTAAGCCTCGTCGCCAATGGCCGATGCAGGGGTAAGACCTGTCATGTGAGGAGCGTGTTATCAAACATCTAACCATTGAAGAGCTGGACGCGATCACAGAGATCGAAACCACTTCAAATATCTTGCGACTGACTTCGCGTTTGACCGGGATGCGCTTTTCAGCCATTTCCAAGATGACGGACACGCACTGGGTGGCGTGTGCGGTTCATGACGAGTTGCAGTTCGGGCTGGAGGCCGGCGACGAGTTGCTCGTGGAGGCCACGTTGTGCAACCAGTTACGCGCCAATCGCAAGTCGATCGTCATCGAGCACGCCAGTCGCGACCCGGTATTCTGGGAGCACCCGTTGCCCAAGGAGCATGGCTTCGAGAGCTATATCTCGTTGCCCATCGTGTTCTCCGACGGCACTTTTTTTGGCACCTTGTGCGCGTTGGACGTGTTGCCCAGGCAGTTTGAAAACACCCAAATGCTCGAAATCCTGAGCATCTTCACACGGCTCATCGGCACTACACTGGAATTGCAGCGCAGCAGAGCCTGAACCCATCAAGGTGGTTTGCTGGGTTATGTCTCTTTTATCTGTAGGAAACGGCCTATCTTGCATCCCGCCGCTTGAATCACCCCTCAGTGCGCAATAGCCTCGGACTTTTCCGAAAAAATGAGGCCCTCCCTTGGGTAAGCGAAAAACGGTTTGGCCGACAGACCGCGAAATACGCCTGCGCTTTATGCTCTTTGCCGTGATCGATGCCGCGAGTGTCCAGGGTGTTTCAGCGGAGCTGTTACTGCCCGCGCACGCACTGCTGCAAGGTTCGCCAACCGAAGCGCAGCTGCTGGGTGCCCTGGTTGAAATCCTCGTCGCCGAAGAAATGTACGGGTTCAGGTTTGCGCCGGGATCAGAAGCGCAGGAATTGCTGGACTTACTGGCGCAGCCTAGCGATTGAACGCCGTCGTTAGACCGTTTATTTCCATAAGATTGGACGACATGCCTGGATCGAATATCCATGACGTCGAATTGGCGCGTGTCACGGACATCCACGACGCGATAACAACGAAATGCCCACCATCACAGCCGGCACAGCTGTCTTGATCGACTAAGCTTCCCTCCGAACATCCGATCCTGCTGCTCTGTCGCCGTCTTGCGCCGCTGCCTGGCGTCTCTAGAATCGGCCCCAGAACTTACTCATTTCCTGTCGATTACGGAGTTTCGAACATGATGAATGCAATGCAGATGCCGATGAACACTTCCATGCCAATGATGCCGATGATGGGCATGCCGATGATGATGGCCACCATGAAATGCGAAATGGCCGCTGACGCCATGATGTGCACCATGAAGCCGGCGGCAGGCATGGACATGGCTCAGTTCAAGACCAACGCCGAAATGATGGCGATGATGATGAACTGCGGCATGCCGATGATGATGCAGTGCGCCAACATGTCGATGATGTGCATGTCCGCCGAAACCATGGCGATGATGTCGGGCATGAATATGCCGATGAATATGCCGATGATGTCGATGGGCATGATGATGCCGATGATGAAGTGCGTGATGGAATGCACCCTGCAGGCTGACGGCATGATGTGCAAAATGATGCCGATGCCGGGCATGAGCATGGACATGATGAAAAACTGCTGCATGCTCATGAACAAAATGATGAACGACTGCGCCATGCCGATGATGATGAGCTGCAACGGCATGCCGATGATGTGCTGCACCTGCTGACAGGTAGCGCAATAAAAAACGCCCCGATGATTCGGGGCGTTTTTTTTTGCCGGGATTAATCCAGGCGTTCGGGGTAGGTGATTACCAGGAACGCCACGGCTTCGCTGTCCGCCGGGTTGCGGTAGCGGTGGGGCTGGTCGGCATAAAACAGGATCGAGTCGCCGGTGGAGAGCAGGTAGCGCTCATCGTTGACACTGACCTCCAGCACACCTTGCGCCACGACCAGGTTCTCCTGGATGCCGGGGCCGTGGCCTTCGGAGACTTCCTCGCCAAGCGCACGCAGGCGAATCTCGTAGAACTCCGACTGACGCGCCGTATCGTAGGGAAACAACGCGCGGCTGGTAAACGCGCCGTCGGCACTCACCAGGCGTTTGCTCTGGTGTGCCGGCAGCACCTCGACGCCTTCGAACGCGCGGTCCTCCAGGAACGCCGCGACCGACACCTTCAAGCCCTTGGCGATCTTGCACAGCACCTTGATCGACGGCACGCTGCGCCCGGATTCAATCTGCGCCAGCATCGCCCGGCTGACACCGCACACACGCGCCAGGCCATCCAGTGACAGATGGCGCTTGCTGCGCAGGCGTTGCAGGTTGTGCGCGACGCACAAGCTGATCACGTCGTCGTCAACAGAGGGTTTGGGCAGGGGTTCGGGTGGTTCGGGGAGCACGTGCAGGAAATTCATTGGCCTTACGCCCGGCGAGTATCGCTGGACGGCGTCGCCTGTGCGGTAAACACCGCCAGCCCGGCACGCGCCGCGTACATCGCCCACATCAGCTCGGCCGCGGCACGCGCCTGGCGGCGTTTGCGGTGAAGCGTGAAGTCGATGACGGTGGCGGATGTTTGCATGGGGGCAGTCTCGTGCGGCGTGGTTGGTTCAGTGGCTCCACAGTAATGCCTGCCGGTTATTTCTTTAAATACTGAGTTTGCATGTGGTAATTCGATTTTGGACTTAAACCATAAATTGGGTCCGACACTGTTGTGGGAAGGGTCTGGTCCGTTAATAAGGCGTGACCTGGCGGGCGCGCCTGCCTTCCCAACACTGTTCGCGTGCCAGGTCCAGCCTGCCACGCCCCCGAATTCCAAGGATCTGCCTCGATGCTGCTGCGCCAACCCCCGCTCTTTTTTGCCGCCCTGACCTTAAGTTCGCTGGTGCAAGCCGAAGACCTGCAACTGGCCCCGGTCGAAGTCACCAGCAGCGAGGCGAGTGCTGGTGAAGTCGCCCAGGCACAACTCAAGAGCGTGCCCGGCGGCACCAATTTCATCGACATGAACAGCGTGCAGCAGGGGCGGGTGAGCACCAACGAAGATGTATTCAAGTATCAGGCTGGGGTGTACGCCAAGGCGGCGAATAATGAAGGGGTGAAGCTGTCGATTCGCGGTTCCGGCCTCAATCGCAGCCCGGGTTCGCATGCCTCGGGGCTATATGAAATGTTCGATGGCTTGCCGCTGACCGGCCCCGGCGGGACCCCTTATGAGCTCAAGGACCCCTTGTGGCAAAGCCGCGTCGAGGTGCTGCGCGGTGCCAATGGCTTTGACCAGGGCGCATTGGCCTTGGGCGGCGCGGTCAATTATGTGACCCGCACCGGCTACGATGCGCCCAAGCTGCAGCTGCGCTATGAGGCCGGCAGCCGTGGCTACGCCCAGCACGAGATCAGCTCTGGCCAAGTGCTGGGGGATGCCGACTACTACATCAGCCTCACCGACTCCGAGTCCGACGGCTACCAACGCCAGAGCGCTGCCACGGGCAAGGGCGTGGCGGCCAACTTCGGCTACCGCTTCAACCCGGACCTGGAAACCCGTTTCTATTTCCGCTACCGCGAAACCACCAACGACACCCCCGGCAAACTTACCCGTGCGCAGATCAGCCACGACCCGCGTGCGGCCAACAGCCTTAACGCCGCCCGCGACTCCAAGCGCCTGCAACCGGGCTCGACCTGGATCGCCAACAAGACCACCCTGCACTTGGACGACAGCTCCCGCGTCGAAGTCGGACTGGCCTACCACGACTATCCGATGGACCTGCGTGAAGGCACCAACCGCCTGAAGGTCGCCTACACCGACATCAGCAGCACCCTCAATTACATCCGCCAGGACACGCTGTTCGGCCACGACAGCACCACCACAGTCGGCCTGCGCACCACCCAGGCGATGCCCAACAACGGCGCGTCGGAATATGTACGCACGCCCGCCGGCAATACGGCCACCTACGCACCCGGAACCAAGACCCGCGACTACAGCTACCTGGGCTCCGACACCGTGCTGCATATCGGCAACGACCTGGAGCTGGTCCCGGACCTGTGGCTGACCACAGGCCTTGCGGCGATCTACACCCGCCGCGAAACCCAGGTGACCTACCCCGAAGGCCAGGCGCCGCTGAGCCAGCATGACTGGGACTACGCCCCGCGCATCGGCCTGCGTTATGACTTCACCCCGCAATTGCAGGTGTACGGCAACCTGAGCCGTTCGGTCGAGCCGCCGCACGCCTGGTCGATGATCTGGGGTTCCAACAAATACTTCGGCCCAGGCAGCGGCCCGGCTACTGGCCTGCAGCGTGAAGGCGTCAGCCTGAAAAACCAGACCGCGACCACCTTGGAAGTCGGCAGTCGGGGCGAGGCGTTGATCGGCCAGTGGGACCTCGCGCTGTACCGTTCAGAAGTGCGCC
This sequence comes from Pseudomonas aylmerensis, assembly GCF_001702265.1. Taxonomy (GTDB): domain Bacteria; phylum Pseudomonadota; class Gammaproteobacteria; order Pseudomonadales; family Pseudomonadaceae; genus Aquipseudomonas; species Aquipseudomonas aylmerensis. The sequence goes on along the minus strand of NZ_MAUE01000034.1, from coordinate 50,764 downwards.
ACGAGCTGCTCAGTGTGGAAACCCAGGCCCAGACCTCTTCCAGCAATGCCATCATTGCCGAATCCAACGCCAGCCCCACCGTGCACCAGGGCGTGGAACTGAGCCTGCTCAGCCCGTTATGGGAAGGCGGCCGCAGCGGCCAGGTGGCCCTGCGCCAGGCCTACACCTTCAGTGACTTCTACTACCGCGACGACGACCGTTTCGGCTACAACAGCTTGCCGGGCATTCCCAAGCACTACTACCAGGCCCAACTGCGCTACATCCACCCGACCGGTTTCTACACCAGCCTCAACACCGAGTATTCCTCGCGTGTGGCGGTGGACTACGCCAACTCGTACTACGCCGCGTCCTACACGACCCTGGGGGCGACCTTCGGCTACGACGCGCCCAAGCAGGACTGGCAAGCGTGGGTCGACCTGCGCAACCTCACCAACCGGCGCTACGCCAACACCGTCACTCCCGGCTACGACGACAAAGGCCTGGACACGGCCCGCTCGACCCCGGCAGACGGTCGCGGCATCTACACCGGCGTCTCATGGAGCTGGCGTTAACCCGCCGCGACCGCCGCCTGTGGTGAGCTTGTCGTGATGAATGGGCTTGATGTGGCTGCCAGGCTTGTGGTGGAGGTTGGGCTTGTTGTGGAAGTCGAGCTTGTTGTGATGACCGAGCTCATTGTGATGACGAGCTTGGCTTGCTGTGGCTGCCTGGCTTGTTGTGGCAAGCCCGCTCACCACAAGGGATGGGGCATGGCCCACTTGATCTCGGCGCGGAGCCGCGGCACCGACGGAGCGTGAACGTAGCCTCAACCTGCAGCGACCGCCGCCTGTGGTGAATAGGCTCATTGTGATGAAGGGCTTGGCTTGTTGTTGCTGCCAGGCTTGTTGTTGCTGCCTGGATTGTTGTGGCGAGCGGGCTTGCCCCGCGTTGGGTGGCGAAGCCGCCCCATTAAGACTCAACGCAATAAACCTGACACTCATCGCCAGCAGTGACAGGGGCTGCTTCGCAGCCCAACGCGGGGCAAGCCCGCTCACCACAAGGGGCGGGGGCTGGCGCACTTGATCTCTGCAGCGCGCCGTGGCACCGGCGGAGCGTGAACGTAGCATCAACCTGCAGCGATCGCCCCCTGCGGTGAATAGGCTCATTGTGATGAAGGGCTTGGCTTGTTGTTGCTGCCAGGCTTGTTGTGGTGAGCGGGCTTGCCCCGCGTTGGGTGGCGAAGCCGCCCCATTAAGACTCAACGCAATAAACCTGACACTCATCGCCAGCAGTGACAGGGGCTGCTTCGCAGCCCAACGCGGGGCAAGCCCGCTCACCACAGGGGGCGAAACTTTGCCCGGCGCATCGGGCAGGCGCTCTTGCTCCTACACCGATTTACTGGCATTGTTTGCGCAATTGGTAACTCTTCCCATTTGAGATCTTTTTGCGCATGCATGACATTCCGGCCGCGCTGGGCGATTCAGAGCGTCAGCAGACCCTTACGGCGATGTACAGCGAGCACCATGGCTGGTTGCACGGTTGGCTGCGCAAAAAACTCGGCTGCTCCCAGTATGCTGCCGACCTGGCCCACGACGCGTTTATCCGCGTGTTGATGCTTGCCGAACCGCAAAATATCAAGGAACCACGGGCGTTCCTGGCCACCACGGCAGGGCGGTTATTGATCGACGGCGCACGGCGTCGGCGCATCGAAAAAGCCTACATGGAAGCCCTGGTAATCCAATGCGAAGACGCCGGCATGCCCGACCCGGCCGCCATCCATGTGGCGCTGCAAGCGCTGGAGCGCATCGCCGAAATGCTCGCCGGCCTGCCGGCCAAGGCGCGCGAAGCCTTTCTGTTGAGCCGCCTCGACGGCCTGACCTACAGCGAAATCGCCACGCGCCTGGAGGTGTCCTCCAGCACCGTCAAAAACTACATCTCCAGCGCCCTGGTGCACTGCTACCACAGCCTGCATGCGGCAGATCCGCTGGCATGAACTCCGAACAGATCATTCAACAAGCGGCGAATTGGCTGACACGCCTGCACGACGAAGACGTCAGCGACGCCGAGCGCCAGGCATTCAACACCTGGTGCCAGGCCGATCCACGCCATGCGGTGGCTATCGAACGCATGCGCGTCCTGTGGGGCAGCCTCGATGCTGTGCCTGCGCAACCGGCACGCGTGGCACTCAACCGGGCCTTCGCCCCGCGGCGTCCGCTGGCTACTCAGGTGGTCGGGCTGCTTGGCGTCTTACTGTGCGGCTGGCTGGGCCTGGAACACCTGCCGGTATGGATGGCCGACCAGCGCACCGGCGTCGGCGAGCGCCGCCACATCGCCCTTGAAGACGGCAGCCAACTGCAGCTCAACAGCAATTCGGCAGTCGACGTGAAATTCGACGGCCACCAGCGCGTCATCGAGTTGTTGCAAGGCGAACTGTGGGTCGAGGTCGCCAAGGACGCGCAACGGCCCTTCGTGGTGCGCACCGACCAAGGCACCGCGACCGCCCTGGGCACGCGTTACCTGGTCAAGCGTGCGCCGGACGGCACCACCGTGGTGACCGTGATCGAGTCCACCGTCGCGGTCAAAGGCCAGACCAGTGAAGGGGTCAGCGTCACCGCCGGCCAGCGCTCGGTCCTCGACCATGGCCGCGCCCAACCGCCACAAGCCGTCGGCAACACCGACGCGGACGCCTGGACCCGTGGCCTGCTCAAGGTCAACGACCAGCCGCTGAGCGAGGTGCTGCAAACCCTGGCCAGTTACCGTCACGGCCTGGTGCGCTACGACCCGCAGGCCCTGCAGAACCTGCGCGTGTCCGGCGTATTCAAGCTGGACGACACCGCTGCGGCGCTCTCGGCCCTGGCCGACAACCTGCCGATTCAGGTGGAGTACTTCACCGACCTGCTGGTGGTGGTCAAGCCGCGCTAGCCTTCGTGCTGGCGCAGGCGCTTGTACAAGGTGTTGCGGCTCACCCCCAGCTCCCGCGCCAGGTGGGAAATATTCCCGCCGGCCGCTTTCAGGCGCTGGGCCAGGTCGATGCTGTCATCCAGGTACTCGCTGGTGGGCGGCGGCGCTGCCACATTCAGATCGACAAAGAAATCATCCGGCAGGTGCTCCGGGCGAATCGGCTGCTCCTCAGCCATCGCCAACGCCACCTGCAACACACTGCTCACCTGGCGCAAATTGCCCGGCCAGGGGTGCTGCTCGAACAGGGCCAGCACCTCGGCACTGAGGCCGGCCCATTGGGTCGGCTCGCGATGTTGCTGCCACAGTTGCTGGAACAGCGCGCGCTTGTCGCTGCGTTCGCGCAGCGGCGGTAGCTCGAGGGTCAGGCCACCAATGCGGTAGTACAAATCCTCGCGAAAACGCCCGGCCTGTACCTGCTCGCGCAGCGCCCGGTTGGTGGCCGAGATGATGCGCAGATCCACCGGGAACAGCTCACTGCTGCCCACCGGTTGCACGCAGCGCTCCTGCAACACCCGCAACAGGCGTGCCTGGGTCGGCAGCGGCATGTCGCCAATTTCATCCAGAAACAGCGTGCCCTTGTCGGCCTTGCGGATCAGGCCGATGCTGCCTTTTTGATTGGCGCCGGTAAACGCGCCTTTTTCGTAGCCGAACAGTTCCGATTCCACCAACTCGGCAGGAATCGCCGCACAGTTCACTGCGATAAATGCCTGCTGACTGCGGGAACTCGCCTGGTGCAGGGCCTTGACGAAAACTTCCTTGCCCACGCCGGTTTCGCCGTGGATCAGCAGCGGGATGTCCTTCTCCAGCAAGCGTTCGGCTTGGCGCACGGCCTTTTCCACGCGCGCATCACCAAAGTGCAGGGTGTTCAGGCCAATCGCCGCCGGCTTTGGCGGCGTGGGTTGGCTGAACACCCGCGCCTGCACCGGCATTTGCTTGGGCCGTTTCAACAGGCACTGGAATCGGTTGCGTCCAGCCGCCTGCAGCGAAAACGGCAGGCCCTCGGGCTGATTGAGCAACTCCAGCAGCGAGACCTTGAACAAACTGTCGATCATCACCCGTGACAGACTGATGCCCAGTAGGTTGTCGGCGCGACGGTTGGCCGACAGCACCTGGCCGCTTTCATCGAAGATCAACAGGCCGGCCCATTGGCTGTCGAGGTTGCTCAGGCCGGTGTTGAAGGTCAGTTGAAAATGCTCGCCGCGAAACAGGTTGAGGATCAGCCGGTTTTCCACGGTCTGGCTCATCATCTTGACCATGCCCAGGGTGTGGGAGGGCGGCAGGTAGCTGTCGCTGGACACATCCAGTACCGCGATGATCTCGCGCTGCGCGTCGAAGATCGGCGCCGCCGAGCCGGTCATGAAGCGGTTGGCCTTGAGAAAGTGTTCGTCATGTTCGATATGCACCGCCTGCGCACAGGCCAGCGCAGTGCCGATGGCATTGGTGCCGCTGGAGCGTTCCATCCAACTGGCGCCGGCGCTGAACCCCCGGGCCAGCTTGGGTTCGATAAAACGCTGGGTGCCCCAACTGGTCAGCACCTGGCCCTGGTTGTCGGCCAGCATGATCAGGCAGTTGGAGTTGCTGAGGATGTTTTCGTAGTAGGGCAGCACCTCCTGATGGGTGGTCTGCACCAGGGAATGCTGGCTTTCGAGCAATTGGCTGATGCCCTCGGCAGGCAGCTGATCGAAGCTGGGCGTGCTCTGATGGTCCAGCCCAAACGCGCGGCAGCGGCGCCAGGATTCCTGGATAAGGGTGTCGTGAGCCAGTGGTTCGGCCATGGGGTGACCTGCATTTTTATTGTTATGGGGTGTTGCACAATCCAACCATTGAAACCGGATCAAAATGTCCTGTGTTGGTGGTGAGAGTGTTGTTCAGAACTGTTCATTGTCAACCCCGTGACTGTTCAGTTGTTCACCTGGAGTGTTCAAACACGAACATCGGGTTTTCCCATTTCCTTACACATCAAGCCCTTGCCGTTTTGGCACGAAACTCGCTCTGACAACTGGCCAGATTCATTCCAATAATAAAAAGGTCGTGTCATGTCATTGACCCTGGAAAATGTCTCCCGCGTCGTCGAAGGCCAAACCTGGATCGACGACGCCAGCCTGCGTTTCGAAGCCGGCTCCTTCAACGTATTGCTCGGCCGCACACTCTCCGGCAAGACCAGCCTGATGCGCCTGATGGCCGGCCTGGACAAGCCCGACAGCGGCCGCATCCTGATGAACGGCGTGGACGTCACGCAAAAACCGGTGCGCCTGCGCAACGTATCGATGGTCTACCAGCAATTCATCAACTACCCGACCATGACGGTGTTCGAAAACATTGCCTCGCCGTTGCGCCAGGCCGGTGTCTCCAACGAGCTGATCCAGAGCAAGGTGCTGGAAACCGCGAGGATGCTGCGCATCGAGAAATTCCTCCAGCGCCACCCGCTGGAGCTGTCCGGGGGCCAGCAGCAACGCACGGCCATGGCCCGTGCGCTGGTCAAGGATGCCGAGCTGATCCTGTTCGATGAGCCGCTGGTCAACCTGGACTACAAGCTGCGTGAAGAGCTGCGTCAGGAAATGCGCGAGCTGTTCAAGGCGCGGCATACCATCGCCATCTACGCCACCACCGAGCCCAACGAGGCCCTGGCCCTGGGCGGCACCACCACGATTCTTCACGAAGGCCGGGTGATCCAGAGTGGCAAGGCCGCCGAGGTCTACCACCAGCCGCAGACCGTGCTGGCCGCCGAGCTGTTTTCCGAACCGCCGATCAACCTGATGCCGGGGCGCATCAGCGGCAACGAGGTGAGTTTCGCCAATTTTGTGCACTTCCCGCTGAACGTCGACCTGCGCCCGATTGGTGAAGGCGAATTCCGCTTCGGCGTGCGCCCCAGCCATATCAGCCTGGTGCCGAGCAACGACGATGACCTGGAGCTGGCAGTGACCGTGGAAGTCGCCGAAATCAGCGGCTCGGAAACCTTCCTGCATGTGCGCAGCGAGCACTTCCTGCTGGTGCTGCACCTGCCGGGCGTGCACGAGTACGACGTCGACGCGCCGATCCGCGTGTATATCCCCACCCATAAACTGTTTGTGTTCGATGCCCAGGGCCGTCTGGTCCAGGCTCCCGGACGCCGTGTCGCGAGGGTTGCCTGATGGCCGAGATCCATTTGCAGAACCTGGCGCACAGCTACAGCCCTACACCGACAGGGCCTGAAGACTACGCGATTCGGGAAATGAACCACGTATGGGAGCAGGGCGGTGCCTACGCCTTGCTCGGGCCCTCGGGCTGCGGCAAGTCGACCCTGCTCAATATCATCTCCGGGCTGCTCAGCCCGTCCGAGGGCCAGGTGCTGTTCGATCACAAGGTGGTCAACGAGCTGACGCCTGAACGACGCAACATCGCCCAGGTGTTCCAGTTCCCGGTGGTGTACGACACCATGACGGTGTTCGACAACCTGGCCTTTCCTCTGCGAAACCAGGGCATGGCCGAGGCGAAGATTCACAGCAAGGTGCAGGAAATTGCTGAGGTGCTCGACCTGCAAAACCTGCTGACCAAGAAAGCCCGCAACCTCACCGCCGATGAAAAACAGAAAGTTTCCATGGGCCGTGGGCTGGTGCGCGACGATGTGTCGGCGATCCTGTTCGATGAGCCGCTGACGGTGATCGACCCGCACCTCAAATGGAAGCTGCGGCGCAAGCTCAAGCAGATCCATGAGCAGTTCAACATCACCATGGTCTACGTCACCCACGACCAGTTGGAGGCCTCGACCTTCGCCGACAAGATCGCGGTGATGTACGGCGGGCAGATCGTGCAGTTCGGCACGCCGCGTGAGCTATTCGAACGGCCGAGCCACACTTTTGTCGGCTATTTCATCGGCAGCCCTGGGATGAATCTGATCGAGGTGCAGGCCGAATCCGGCGGGGTGTGCTTTGCCGGTACTCATCTGCCCCTGTCGACGGCACTGACCCAGCGCATTGCCGATACGGACTACAAGAAACTCCAGGTAGGCATCCGCCCGGAATTTATCCACGTGTGGGACGAGTACAACCCTGAGGCCTTGCAGGCCGCAGTCACACACGTCGAGGACCTCGGCACCTACAAGATCATGACCCTTACGCTGGACGGCGCGCCCCTGAAAGTGCGCCTGGCCGAGGACAAGCCGGTGCCTGAAGGCACGGCGTCCATCAGTTTCCCGGCGCAATGGCTGATGGTCTACGCCGACGATTACCTGCTGGAGGTGCTGCCATGAACAAGGTGCAGAACAACAAGGCCTGGTGGCTGGTGTTGCCGGTGTTCCTGCTGGTGGCGTTCAGTGCGGTGATCCCGATGATGACCGTGGTCAACTACTCGGTGCAGGACATCTTCGACCAGTCCAGCCGCTACTTCGTCGGCGCCGACTGGTACAAGCAGGTGCTGCTCGACCCGCGCCTGCATGACTCATTGCTGCGCCAGTTCATCTACTCTGCCTGCGTGCTGCTGATCGAAATCCCACTGGGCATCGCCATCGCCCTGACCATGCCGACCAAGGGGCGCTGGTCGTCGCTGGTGTTGATCATCCTCGCCATTCCGCTGCTGATCCCCTGGAACGTGGTCGGCACCATCTGGCAGATTTTCGGCCGCGCCGATATCGGCCTGCTCGGCTCGACCCTCAACGCCATGGGCATCAGCTACAACTACGCGGCCAACACCATGGACGCCTGGGTCACCGTGCTGGTGATGGACGTGTGGCACTGGACCTCACTGGTGGCGCTGCTGTGTTACTCGGGCCTGCGCGCGATTCCGGATGTGTACTACCAGGCGGCGCGGATTGATCGGGCCTCGGCTTGGGCGGTGTTCCGACATATCCAGTTGCCGAAGATGAAAAGCGTGCTGCTGATCGCGGTGATGCTGCGCTTCATGGACAGTTTCATGATTTACACCGAGCCTTTCGTGTTGACGGGCGGCGGGCCGGGTAACGCGACTACCTTCCTCAGTCAGACGCTGACCCAGATGGCTGTAGGTCAATTCGACCTGGGCCCGGCGGCCGCGTTTTCCCTGGTGTATTTCCTGATCATCCTGTTGGTGTCCTGGCTGTTCTACACCGCCATGACCCACTCCGACGCCAACCGCTGAGGCCGCCAACATGAGCAAGAGAAAGCTGATTCCGCTGCTGATCTACATCCTGTTCCTGCTGGTGCCGATCTACTGGCTGCTGAACATGTCCTTCAAGAGCAACACCGAAATCCTCGGCGGCCTGACGCTGTTTCCGCAGGATTTCACCCTGGCCAACTACAAGGTGATCTTCACCGACCCCAGCTGGTACACCGGCTACCTCAACTCGCTGTACTACGTGAGCCTGAACACGGTGATTTCGTTGAGTGTGGCGCTGCCGGCGGCGTATGCGTTTTCGCGCTACCGCTTCCTCGGCGACAAGCACCTGTTCTTCTGGCTGCTGACCAACCGCATGGCGCCGCCGGCGGTGTTTCTGCTGCCGTTTTTCCAGCTGTATTCGTCCATCGGCCTGTTCGACACGCACATCGCCGTGGCACTGGCGCATTGCCTGTTCAACGTGCCGTTGGCGGTGTGGATCCTGGAAGGCTTCATGTCCGGTGTGCCCAAGGAAATTGACGAAACTGCCTACATCGATGGCTACAGCTTTCCTAAGTTCTTCGTGAAAATTTTTATCCCCTTGATCGGCTCCGGCATCGGCGTGACGGCGTTTTTCTGCTTCATGTTTTCCTGGGTCGAGTTGCTGCTGGCGCGCACCCTGACCTCGGTCAACGCCAAGCCCATCGCGGCGGTGATGACGCGCACGGTCTCGGCGTCGGGCATTGATTGGGGCGTGCTGGCAGCGGCGGGGGTGTTGACCATCCTGCCAGGCATGCTGGTGATCTGGTTTGTTCGCAACCACGTGGCTAAGGGCTTTGCCCTGGGCCGGGTCTAGAGGAATCGATGATGGAATGGATGGCCTGGACCACCCCCACCGCGCTGTTCTTTGGCGGTATCGCCCTGATTCTGGCGGGCATGACCACCTGGGAACTGCGTTCGCCGAGCATCCCTCGGCGCGGTTTTCTGCCGATCAGCACCACCCGTGGTGATCGCTTGTTTATCGGTCTTCTCGGCAGCGCCTACCTGCATTTGCTGGTCATCGGCGTTACCGACTGGAGCATCTGGGTGGCGTCCGCGCTGTCCCTGGTATGGCTGTTGAGTGTGATGCGTTGGGGCTAGTACTCGCCCTGCAGGCGCCGGCAAGCCGGCGCCTGCAGGGATTGTGTTCGCAGGTCCCGTTTGAAACTAACCAGGAGGTCTCTATGTTCGATAAAAACAATAAGCTGCGACATAGCATTTCATTGGCCGCCGTATTGGCCCTCAGCGGTTTGAGCGCCACGGCCTGGGCCGATGCGTACGAAGATGCGGCGAAAAAATGGATCGGCAGCGAATTCAAACCGTCCACCCTCACGGCCGACCAACAGCTCGAGGAGCTCAAGTGGTTTATCAAGGCCGCCGAACCGTTCCGTGGGATGAAGATCAATGTGGTGTCGGAAACCCTCACCACCCACGAGTACGAGTCCAAGGTGCTGGCCAAGGCCTTCACGGAAATCACCGGGATCAAGCTCACCCACGACCTGCTGCAGGAAGGCGACGTGGTCGAGAAGCTGCAGACGCAGATGCAGTCCGACAAGAATATCTATGACGGCTGGGTCAACGATTCCGACTTGATCGGTACGCACTTTCGCTATGGCAAGACCGAATCGATCACCGACCTGATGGCCAACGAAGGCAAGGATTTCACCTCGCCGACCCTGGATATCAAGGACTTTATCGGCATCTCGTTCACCACCGCGCCGGACGGCAAGATCTACCAGCTGCCCGACCAGCAGTTCGCCAACCTCTACTGGTTCCGCGCCGACTGGTTCGAGCGCCCGGAGCTGAAAGCCAAGTTCAAGGAAAAATACGGTTACGACCTCGGCGTGCCGGTGAACTGGTCGGCCTATGAAGACATCGCCAAGTTCTTCAGCGAAGACGTCAAGGAAATCGACGGCAAGCGCATCTACGGGCACATGGACTACGGCAAGAAAGACCCATCCCTGGGCTGGCGCTTCACTGATGCCTGGTTCTCCATGGCCGGCGGCGGCGATAAAGGCCTGCCCAACGGCTTGCCGGTGGACGAGTGGGGCATTCGCGTGGAGGACTGCCATCCGGTGGGCTCCAGCGTGACCCGTGGCGGCGACACCAACGGCCCTGCTGCGGTATTCGCCACGCAGAAATACGTGGACTGGATGAAAGCCTACGCACCACCGGAAGCGGCGGGCATGACCTTCTCCGAATCCGGGCCGGTGCCGTCGCAAGGCAATATCGCCCAGCAGATTTTCTGGTACACCGCGTTTACCGCCGACATGGTCAAGCCGGGCCTGCCGGTAGTGAATGCCGACGGTACGCCGAAGTGGCGCATGGCGCCGTCGCCGGTCGGGCCTTATTGGGAAAAGGGCATGAAGAAGGGCTATCAGGACGTGGGTTCCTGGACGTTCCTCAAGTCGACCCCGGAGAAACAGAAACTCGCGGCCTGGCTGTATGCGCAGTTCGTGACCTCGAAGACCGTCTCGCTGAAGAAAACCATCGTTGGCCTGACACCGATTCGTGAGTCCGATATCAATTCCCAGGCCATGACCGACATGGCGCCCAAACTCGGCGGCCTGGTGGAGTTCTACCGCAGCCCGGCCCGCGTAGAGTGGTCGCCGACCGGCACCAACGTGCCGGACTATCCTCGCCTGGCGCAACTGTGGTGGAGCAACATCGCCGCCGCCGCCAGCGGCGAGAAAACCCCGCAACAGGCCCTCGACAACCTGGCCAAGGAGCAGGACGCGATCATGACGCGCCTGGAACGCTCCAAGGTGCAGCCGGTGTGCGGTCCGAAGATGAACCCCGAGCGTGACGCGCAATACTGGTTCGACCAACCGGGCGCGCCGAAACCAAAACTCGCCAACGAAAAACCCAAGGGCGAAACCGTGGCCTACGGCGATCTGCTCAAGCAGTGGGAGGCGGCGCGTAAATAAACGCGCCAGTTAGCGGATGTAGGAGCGGGCTTGCTTGCGGAAGCGGTGTGTCAGTCGCTGAATTGGGTGACTGATCCACCGCCTTCGCGGGCAAGCCCGCTCCCACATTTGGGGTGTGTTCCAAGGTTGGAGTCGGGTTGTACCGTCTGCTCAAATGCCGTTGCAGCACCTCGGCCTCCAGTCCGAACACCAATCAAAACTGTGGGAGCGGGCTTGCTCGCGAAAGCGGTGTGCCAATCGCTGAGGAGGGTGACTGACCCACCGCCTTCGCGGGCAAGCTCGCTCCCACATTTGGCGTGTGTTCCAAGGCTGGAATCGGATTTTAACGTCGTCGAAACTGGTGTCGAAACACCTCTAATCTCGAGCCCGAACACCGATCAAAACTGTGGGAGCGGGCTTGCTCGCGAAAGCGGCTTGCCAGTCGCTGAAAGGGTGACTGACCCACCGCCTTCGCGAGCAAGCCCGCTCCCACATTTGGCGTGTATTCCAAGGCTGGTATGGGGTTGTACCACTCGCTCAAATGGCGCTGCAGCACCTCTTCCTCCAGCCCGAACACCAATCAAAACTGTGGGAGCGGGCTTGCCCGCGAAAGCGGTGTGTCAGTCGCTGAATTGGATGACTGATCCACCGCCTTCGCGAGCAAGCCCGCTCCCACATTTGGGATGTATTTCAAGGTTGGAACCGAGTTTTACCGTCCGTTCAAATGCAGGTGCAGCACCCCGAATCCCAAGCCCAACACCAATCAAAACTGTGGGAGCGGGCTTGCTCGCGAAAGCGGCTTTCCAGTCGCTGAAAAGGGTGACTGACCCACCGCCTTCACAAGCAAGCCCGCTCCCACAGTTGACCTTTATGTACCAGGAGCCCAGATCTGTTCCTCGACAAAGCGCCTGGCCAGGAATCCATACAGCAAATACCCGAACGCCAGCACCAGCATCGCGCCAAATACGGCCTCTTCGCCGCAGGCATAAATCGCGTACAGCGAGTACCCCACGGCTACCAGCACTACCAGCGTATTACGCGCCTGCACCGCTGCAGTGGCGCGTGCCTTGTGCATCATTACCAGCAAGCCGGTGAGGGCGGTCACGTAGGGCACCAGGTTGGTCACCACTGCCAGGTTCACCAGTTTGCTGAATTGCGCGCTGGCTGTTGGCGAGATGGTCGACAGGGCAATCAGGCTCTGCAGCGTCGCACACGCGAGCAGCCCGAGTACCGGCGCATTCGCCGCGCTGACCCGGCTGAAAAAGGCCGGAAACAGACGCTGGTCCGCCGACATCTTGGCCGTCTGCGCCAGGGTGAACTGCCAGCCCAGCAATGAACCGATGCACGCCACCACCGCCAGCGCCATGATCACTTCACCCACCCAGGGTGTGAACATCTGCGCATACACCAAGGCAAACGGCGCCGAAGACTCGGCCAACTGCGCATTTGGCACGATGCCTTGGATCACCGCCGTCGACAGCACGTACACCAACGCCGCGCCCAGGGTGCCGAGCAGGCAGGCCAGCGGCACGGTGCGCTGGGGCTCTTCCACCGCGTCATAGCCTTGCGCCGCCGACTCCATGCCGAGAAATGCCCACAGCGTCAGCGGAATACTCGCACCGATGGCGTCCCACAGTTCCAGCTGATTGGGGTTCCAGGCCGCCACAAACACCTCGGCCTTGAAGTAGAACCAGCCGATCACACACAGCCCCACCACGGGAATGATCACGCCCCACACCGTCACCACCCCGATGCGCCCGGTCAGGCGCGGGCCGCCGAAGTTGGCCACGGTGGTCAGCCAGATCAGCGCCAGGCTGCCGATGAACAACGGCACCGGCCCACTGCCCAGCCACGGCACAAACGACGACAGATAGCCCACGGCTGAAATGGCAATCGCCACATTGGCGATGATCAGCGACAGAAAATACAGAAACGAGCACAGGAAAAATCCCGACTTGCCGTGGGCCTCTTCGGTATACGCCGACATCCCGCCGGTGCGCGTACAGAACAGTCCGCACTGGGCAAAGCCATATGCGATGGCCATCGAGCCCACTGCCGTGATCACCCACGACAACAACGAAATCGCGCCCAGCTGCGCCATGCTCGCCGGCAACATGATGATGCCCGAGCCCATCATATTGATCGTGACCAGCGTGGTCAGGCCCAACAGGCTCATCTTTTTGCTTGGCTCGGGCATGGTCGTTCCTTGGATTGGCGGGGGAACACTGCCCCAGTGGTGAGGGGCACCTTGTGTAGAGGCAACTTACTGCGTTGCGTGGGCTTTGTGTATCAAGTGAGCTTTTTTTGTGCGGAGTAACGTTTTTCCAGTACCCATTGGCTCGCCGGAGCACCCATCCACGCCTCGGCGGGTGTACGGGCTGGGCCATCTGTAACCGCCGATCCGCCCCTTCTTAACCTCGATTGAATTTTCCGCACACCCTGATGCTCTGCACTGTTAGAAGCGTGTGGTTTTCAGCGCTCTTGTGGGGCTTCCTTGTTGGGAGGCCTGTTGCATCGGACTTTGCGGACACTGCCATCATGACGCTTTTTACAGCGCTGTCGGGCCAACCGGCCTCCCTTACCCAGCCGGGCCAGTGCCAGCGGGTGTATCAACAGCTGCATGGCGAAACTGCGGGTGCAGAAGAGGTCGCGCGGGCATTTATTCGCACGCAGTTGGCACAGTTGCGCGACGTGCCCGGCGAGTTGCCCGAGGCGCCCGAGCAATTGCCCGCGTGGGTCGAGCAGCGCTGCGCCGAGGTGGCCCAGGCCTATGCCGATTACCTGGAGCAACGCCAGCAAGGCCAGTCACGCCGCTATTTCCAGAACAAGGCCCATGCGCTGTACTTCCTGCAGCGCGTGGCGCCGACCAAACACGTCGACGGCGCCTGGCTCAACGGCCTGCTGCGCTATTGGCAGGACCCGCGTTTCGACGGCCTGCTCACCACCTACCTTGAAGAGTTGGGCGACGGTGAGGCGGCGCAGAATCATGTGCTGATCTACCGCAAATTGCTCAGCGAACACGATGCCGACAGCGACGCCGGCCTGGAAGACAGCCATTACCTGCAAGGCGCGCTGCAACTGGCGCTGGGGCTGTGTGCCGAGGAATTCCTGCCAGAGATCATCGGCTACAACCTGGGCTATGAGCAGTTGCCCTTGCACCTGTTGATCACCGCGTACGAGCTGAGCGAGCTGGGCATCGACCCGTACTACTTCACCCTGCACGTGACCATCGACAACGCCAGCAGCGGCCACGCGTGCAAGGCCGCGCAGTCGGTGCTGAATTTATTGCCGCTGGGCGAGGGCAGGGCGGACTTCTATCGCCGGGTGGCCGACGGGTACCGGCTCAACGACCTCGGCCTGGGCACCACCGCGGTGATCAGCCGGTTCAAGCTGCAGGACGAAGTGGTGGCGATGCTCGAACGCAAGCGCACGTTCGGCCAGCACATGCATTCGGACTACTGCCGCTTCGAGGGCCAGACCGTCAATCAGTGGCTGGCCCAGCCGGGGCAGATCGGCGCCTTTCTCCAGGCCCTGGAAGACAAGGGCTGGATCAAGCGCAACCAGGACCCGGCCGACAGTCGTTTCTGGCAATTGATCGAAGGCGCCGGCGCGGCGATGTTCGGCGTGTTCAGCGGCTACGAAAAACAGCTGCTGCATGACTGGATCGCCGGTGAGTGGGTCAGCAGCCAACGCGTGCCGCCGGTACGGCCAGGGCGCGGTAGCCGCTTCTCGCGCGAGCAGCACCGCCCGGCGGATCCGGACACCCAGGCGCTGGTGGATTCGCTGTGGAACCTGTCCGACGAGCAGCAGCTCCAGGCATTGATTCCCTGGCTGTCGGCGCGGCGCCATTGCACGCCTGCCGGTCTGTACGCCACCCGACGTTTTATCCAATTGCGCGCGCGCCTGCGCTGAGGTCCTTGCCCATGTCTGCACAACAACTCGCCGACCGCGCCTTGCTCAACCTGGGCCGGGGGTTGAAGGAGCACGGCTACCGGTTCATCACGCCGACGCCGTTGACCCATGAGCGGGTCTATCAACGCTTGCCCACGCCACTGGCGGTCGACCTGCGTGATGTCTTTGGCTGGTCGATGCCGTTTGACAATCAACTGTTGCCCGAAGCATTCCGGGAAGAGTTGCAGCAGGCCGATGTGATCGAGAAGCACGACGCGCTGTGGCGCAGCGCGGTGCGTTGGTCGAGCCTGGATGATCTGCTGCTGGCCCACTCGGCGTACCCCACCACACAGTCGGATGCGGTGTTTTTCGGACCGGACAGCTACCGCTTCGCGCACCTGCTCGAAGCCCATCTGCAGCAGCGCGGCGAGCCGATCACCCGCGCCGTGGACATCGGCTGCGGCGCCGGTGTTGGCGCGCTGGTGGTCGCCCGCGCGCGGCCCGACGCCGAGGTGCTGGCAGTGGACATCAACCCGCGTGCCTTGCGCCTCACGGCGGTGAACGCGGAGCTGGCGGGACTGGCCAACGTCAGTGCCTACCACAGCGATGTGCTGGGCAGTGTCGAGGGCGAATTCGACCTGATCGTCGCCAATCCACCCTATATGAACGACGACCGTCAGCGCGCCTATCGGCATGGCGGCGGCGCGCTGGGTGAGCAACTGTCGGTGCGTATCGCCAGCGAATCACTCGGGCGCCTGGCCCTTGGCGGCAGCCTGGTGCTCTACACCGGCGTGGCGATCGTCGCCGGCGAAGACCCGTTTCTGGCGGCGGTCAAGCCGCTGCTTGCCAGCGACGCTTTCGGTTGGACCTACCGCGAACTCGATCCTGATGTGTTCGGCGAAGAGCTGGGCAAACCCGGGTATGAGCGCGTGGAGCGAATTGCCGTGGTCGCGCTCACCGTCACCCGTTTGCGCTGACCACTCATCAGGTGTGGACGCACGCTGAAGGAACGCTCGCCGGCTCAACCGCCCTTACCTATAACCCCTTTAACGGCAGGAGTGCAGAGCATGCGAGCGATGACTTTCCAGGGCGCCCATAAGGTGCAGGTGGACACGGTTCCCGATCCGATCATTGAGCAGCCGGACGACATCATTTTGCGCGTCACTGCCACGGCCATCTGTGGTTCGGACCTGCACCTGTACCGGGGCAAGATCCCCACGGTGGAGCACGGGGATATCTTCGGGCACGAGTTCATGGGCATCGTCGAGGAAACCGGGCCGGCGGTGACGGCCGTGCAGCGCGGCGACCGTGTGGTGATCCCGTTCGTGATTGCCTGTGGTGACTGCTTCTTCTGCCAGCTCCAGCAGTTCGCCGCCTGCGAAACCACTAACGACGGGCGCGGCGCGATCTTGAATAAAAAGGCGATCCCGCCGGGAGCGGCGCTGTTTGGCTATAGCCGTTTGTACGGCGGCATTCCCGGTGGCCAGGCCGAGCTGGTGCGGGTGCCCAAGGCCAATACCGGGCCGTTCAAGGTGCCTGGCACCCTTGCGGATGAGAAGGTGTTGTTCCTTTCCGACATCCTGCCCACCGCCTGGCAGGCGGTGACCAATGCCGGCATCGGCGAGGGCTCGAGCGTGGCGATCTATGGCGCCGGCCCGGTGGGACTGCTCAGCGCCGCGTGCGCACAGATGCTTGGGGCCGCGCAGATCTTCATGGTCGACGATCACCCGTATCGCCTGGCCTATGCACAGAAAACGTATGGCGTGATCCCGATCAACTTCGAGGAAGACGATGACCCTGCCGACACCATCATCCGCCAGACTGCCGGTATGCGCGGCGTCGATGGCGTGGTCGATGCGGTCGGCTTCGAGGCCAAGGGCAGCACCACCGAAACCATCCTCACCACCCTCAAGCTCGAAGGCAGCAGCGGCAAGGCCCTGCGCCAGTGCATCGCCGCCGTGCGCCGGGGTGGCACGGTCAGCGTCGCCGGGGTGTATGCCGGGTTTATCCATGGCTTCATGTTCGGCGACGCGTTCGACAAGGGCCTGACTTTCAAGATGGGCCAGACGCATGTGCAGCGGTTCCTGCCGGAGCTGCTGGGGCACATCGAACTGGGGCACTTGAACCCGGAGGCGATCGTCACCCATCGCCTGTCGCTGGAGCAGGCGGCGCGCGGTTATGAGCTATTCGACAAGGCCGAGGAGGATTGCCGCAAGGTGATCCTGCTGCCGGGGATCGACGAGCGGCCACTGGTCGAGCCGCTGGAAGAACTGACGCCGGAGATTCGCGTGCAGGGCGTTCCCGGGTTCTAGGCGATCCCTTGCAGGAGCCGGTAAGCCGGCTCCTGCAATGGAGTTGATCAGGCAGCAGCTTGTGGCTGCAGGCGCAACTCGCCGTCGACATCCTTGACCAAGCCGCTGGCCAGGAACAGCGGTGCCAGGCGCTTGTGCAACTGCGGTTCGACGAATTCCTTTACCGTGTCCAGCGCCAGCGCACCACTGAGCGGCAGCTCGGCCTTGGTGT
Source organism: Pseudomonas aylmerensis (assembly GCF_001702265.1). Taxonomy (GTDB): domain Bacteria; phylum Pseudomonadota; class Gammaproteobacteria; order Pseudomonadales; family Pseudomonadaceae; genus Aquipseudomonas; species Aquipseudomonas aylmerensis. The sequence continues at coordinate 33,422 of NZ_MAUE01000034.1, read as the reverse complement.
ACGACAGCCAGGCTTTCTTGAGCATCTGCAACACATCACTGCCGGCCGTCGAAGCGAAGCGCCGGTGGCTCGGTTTACCGTCGAAAGCGAACGAGTGCTGGAACTCATAGCCCGTCTCGTCACCGCCACTGGCCGTGCAGCGCACGCAGGTGCAGGTGCCGTCGCCGAACGCGCTGCGCAGGTAGGCGTTGAAGTCCACCACGGGTTTGAGTGACAGGCGCTTATCCACCTCGAACAGGTCCCCGGTCATTTTTTCGTCAGTGTTCAACGTCCATTTCCTCGCAGTCTGCGGCAGTTTTACAAAGCGCGGCACAATACCAGCCGCACGCCAGTTTGGGGATTATTTGCATAACAATAGACCCCAATATTCTTTTGCTGTCTTAAAAACCGCCGCTACGCTCCAGCACCTTCCCGAAAACGCGGCAGACCCCCATGACTTTCAAGCGTTCCTCCCTGACCCTCCTGGCGGCATCCCTTGTCGCTGCCTCGGCCTTGCTCAGCCCCGGTGCGCAGGCCGAAGGCACCATCAGCATCGCCCAGCAATTCGGCATCGGCTACCTGATCCTCGACGTGGTGCGCGATCAGCGCCTGATCGAAAAACACGGCAAGGAGCAGGGCCTGGATATCAAGGTGGAATGGAACAGCATATCCGGTGCCACGGCCATGAACGAATCGCTGCTGGCCGGCGCCCTGGATGTGGTCTCGGCCGGTGTGCCGCCGATGCTCACGCTGTGGGACCGCACCAAGGGCAAGCAGAACGTCAAGGCCATCGCCTCCCTCGGCTCGATGCCCAATTACCTGCTGACCAACAACCCCAACGTGAAGACCCTCAAGGACTTCACCGAGAAAGACCGCATCGCCGTGCCCGCTGCCGGCGTGGGCTTTCAGTCACGCACCCTGCAGATCGAAACCGCCAAGCAGTTCGGCGATGCCAACTACAAGAAGTTTGATGACATCTCCATCAGCCTGGCTCACCCCGACGCCACGGCGGCGTTGATTGCCGGCGGTTCGGAGATCAACTCGCACTTCTCCAGCCCGCCGTTCCAGTACCAGGAGCTGTTGAATCCCAACGTGCACAAGGTGCTCAGTTCCTACGACATCCTCGGCGGCCAGGCCACGTTCAACGTGCTGTACACCACGCAGAAATTCCACGACGAAAACCCCAAGACCTACAAGGCGTTCTATGACGCACTGGCCGAGGCCGAGAAAATCATCAAGGCCGACAAACCGGCTGCTGCCAAGGCGTATATCCGCGTAGAGCAGTCGAAGTTGCCGCTGGACCTGGTCGAGAAAATCGTCCAGGACCCGGAAATCGATTTCACCATCGTGCCGCAGCGCACCTATATCTACGCCGAGAAATTGCAGGAACTCGGTGTGCTGAAAAACAAGGCGGCGAGCTGGAAGGACTACTTCTTCGAAGAGGCCCATGACGGCAATGGCAGCTGACCCGCCAAGACCCTGATGTCGAACGCCGCCAAATGTGGGAGCTTTAGCGAGGCCGCGAAGGCGGTGTGTCAGGCACAGCAGGACTGCCAATGCCGCCGCCTTCGCAGCCTCGCTAAAGCTCGACATCTCCCACAGTTGGGCGGAGTGGTAGCTGAAATTTCAACCACATAGCGAAACCGGCTCCTGCTCAAATCCCAGTCACACAGCCGCCCCCCTGTGGGAGCCGTCGAGCCCCAGCGAGGCCGCGAAGGCGGTGTATCAGGCACAGAAGGGCAGTGAGTGCCGCCGCCTTCGCAGCCTCGCTAAAGCTCGACATCTCCCACAGTTGACCGGTGTTGTAGCTGAAATTTCAACCACATAGCAAACCCGGCTCCTGCTCAAATCCCAGCCACACAGCCGCTCCCCCCTGTGGGAGCCGTCGAGCCCCGGCGAGGCCGCGAAGGCGGTGTATCAGGCACAGAAGGATTGTCAGTGCCGCCGCCTTCGCAGCCTCGCTAAAGCTCGACATCTCCCACAGTTGACCGGTGTTGTAGCTGGAATCTCAGCCACATAGCGAAACCCGGCTCCTGCTCAAATCCCAGCCACACAACTGCCCCCCCTGTGGGAGCCGTCGAGCCCCAGCGAGGCCGCGAAGGCGGTGCATCAGGCACAGAAGAACTGTCAGTGCCGCCGCCTTCGCAGCCTCGCTAAAGCTCGACATCTCCCACAGTTGACCGGTGTTGTAGCCGAAATTTCAACCACATAGCGAAACCCGGCTCCTGCTCAAATCCCAGCCACACAGCCGCCCCCCTGTGGGAGCCGTCGAGCCCCAGCGAGGCCGCGAAGGCGGTGTGTCAGGCACAGAAGATCTGTCAGCCCCACCGCCCTCGCAGCCGCGCTATTACTCCACCGCTCCCATCGTTCAAATCGCGCTCTACACCGCGATCAAGCTGCGCTTGATCCAGTCATACAAGTCATTCCCCTCGCTCGACAATTCGCTGTTGGCCCGTCGGCACAGGTAGTACTGGCGGCCGTCGTTGACCTGCAGGTCGAACAGCTTCACCAACTCACCACTGGCCACATGTGGCGTCACCAGCGGCTCGCGCAGCAAGGCGCAGCCGAGGCCGGTGAGGGTGGCCGTGAGCGCCAGTTGGCCATCTTCCAACAGCAACCCATTGAGCGCCGTGGCGTCGACTTCGGCGGCTTCGAACCATTGGCCCCAGGTGCCGCGTTCTTCGTCGTGCAGCAGGGGCAGTTGGCTCAGCGCCTGCGGTGTGTCGATGGGGCCGTGTTGTGCCAGGAATGCGCGACTGCAATAGGGTGTGACCGCGCCGCAAATCAACGGCTCGCTGTGATAGCCCGGCCAGTGCCCGGTGCCGAAGCGGATCGACAGGTCGGCCGCGTCGCTGGGGTAGCTGCGGTGGTTGGCGTAGGTCACGTTGATGTCCAGCGCCGGGTGATCCTTGAGGAAGTCGGCCAGGCGCGGGATGAACAGGTTGATGCCAAACAACGGGATCAGACTGATGGTGACCTGGCGCGTGGCGCTTTTCTCGCGCACGTGTTCGGTGGCGCTGCGCAGTACCGCGAACGCCGAGCGAATCGCACGGTAATACTCGCGGCCTTCATCGGTAAGTACCAGGTTGCGGCCCTGGCGCAAGGTCAGCGGCTGCTGCAGGAAATCTTCGAGCAAGTGCAGTTGATGGCTGATCGCCGAGGCGGACACGTCCAGCTCGCGCGCGGCGGCATTCACCCCGCCATGGCGCGCAAACGCTTCGAAGGTGCGCACGGCGCGCAGGGGAGGGTCATTGGCTAACTGTTCTAATTTATTCATGTGTTGAATTAAATACCAACACTCTGCGCAAATAAAGAGCCATAAATGCCGTATATATGGCGTAAATAGCCTGTTATCGCTTTGGTATAACCATATGACTTTCTGATATTTGATAAAAACAGAATAGATGCTTAGTGTGCCGCCCTTGTACGCACTGAGGTTCAGGGTCCTGATGGATGGGTTTATCCAACAACTGCTCAATGGCTTGATGACGGGCAGTCTCTACGCGCTGGTGGCCCTGGGTTACACCATGGTCTACGGCATTTTGCGCATCATCAACTTTGCCCATGGCGATGTGTTGATGATCGGCGCGCTGGTGGGCCTGTCGGTGATCCGCCTGCTGCAAGCCACCTGGCCGGCATTGCCGCCGGTGCTGGTGTTGCTGTTGGCCACGCTGGTCGCGATGGCGTTCTGTGCGCTGCTGGCCGTGGTGATCGAGCGTGTGGCCTATCGCCGCCTGCGCCACGCCCCGCGCCTGGCGCCGCTGATCAGTGGGATCGGCGTGTCGCTGCTGCTGCAGACCCTCGCCATGCTGGTGTGGACGCGCAACCCGCAGATGTTCCCGCAACTGCTGCCGCTGGAGCCCATCGAAGTGTTGGCCGGCGCTTCGGCGCACCCGGCGATCACCAACGCCACCGCGCTGACCACCATCGCCATCGCGTTGTCGGTGATGGTCGCGCTGCTGGTGCTGGTCGAGCGCACCCGCTTTGGCCGGGCGATGCGCGCCGTGGCAGAGAACCCGCAAGTCGCCAGCCTGATGGGCATCAACCCCAACCGCATCATTGTGCTCACCTTCGCCATCGGCGGTGCCCTGGCGGCGCTGGCCGGGGTGATGATGGCCAGCAACTACGGCAGCGCGCATTTCTACATGGGCTTCTTGCCGGGGATCAAGGCCTTTACCGCAGCGGTGCTGGGCGGTATCGGCAACCTCAAGGGCGCGATGCTCGGTGGCCTGCTGCTGGGGCTGATCGAAGCCCTGGGCACCGGCTATCTCGGTGCCGCCACCAACGGCGTGTTCGGCAGTAATTACCAGGATGTGTTCGCCTTTATCGTGTTGATCGCGGTGCTGGTATTCCGGCCGTCCGGGCTGCTCGGCGAACGCTTGGCGACGCGCGCATGAGCCACTCTCTGACCGCCAACAAACGCGCGACCCTCGGCCTGCTACTATTCGCCGTGGCCCTGGTGCTGGCGCCGTGGATCGTCGGGCATGCCGGCGGCAACACCTGGGTACGCACCCTGGATTTTGCCTTGCTGTACATCATGCTCGCCCTCGGGCTGAACATCGTGGTCGGCTACGCCGGGCTGCTGGACATGGGCTTTATCGCGTTCTACGCGGTGGGCGCCTACCTTGCCGCGCTGCTGTCGTCGCCGCACCTGTTGCAGCAGTTCCCGGCGCTGGTGGCGTGGCTGCCGGCGGGGATGCACACCTCGATCTGGCTGATCCTGCCATTGGGCGCTTTGCTCGCCGCCGGCTGCGGGGTGGTGCTCGGGGCGCCGACCTTGCGCCTGCGTGGCGACTACCTGGCCATCGTCACCCTCGGCTTTGGCGAGATCATCCGCATCCTGCTGCGCAACCTCGATCGTCCGGTGAATATCACCAACGGCCCCAAAGGCATTTCGCAAGTCGATCCGGTCAGCCTGCTGGGTGTGAACCTGGGGCGCACCCAGGAGCTGTTCGGCCTGCGCCTGCCGTCGGTGTACCTCTATTACTACCTGTTTGCCGCGCTGGTGGTGCTGATCCTGTTCGCCTGCATTCGCCTCGAGCGCTCGCGCATTGGCCGCGCCTGGGTGGCGATCCGCGAAGACGAAGAAGCGGCGCAGGCCATGGGCGTGAACACCGTGCGCCTCAAGCTGCTGGCGTTCGCGATTGGCGCCGCGTTCGGCGGCGTGAGCGGCGCGCTGTTCGCAGCGTTCCAGGGTTTTGTCTCGCCGGAATCGTTCACCCTCAATGAGTCCATCGCGGTGCTGGCGATGGTGGTGCTCGGCGGCATGGGCCATATCCCCGGGGTGATGCTCGGCTGCGTGCTGCTGGCTGCGCTGCCCGAAGCCCTGCGCGCAAGCATGGGCCCGCTGCAGCAGGCGCTGTTCGGCCAGGTACTGGTCGACCCGGAAATCATCCGTCAGTTGTTCTACGGCCTGGCGCTGATCCTGGCGATGCTCTATCGACCTGCCGGGCTATGGCCCAAAGGAGTGGCACGATGAACGCACCGTTGTTGCAGATTGACCAGGTCAACAAGCACTTCGGCGGCGTCGCGGCGCTGACCGACGTGAGCCTGAGCATCCAGCCCGGCGAAATCTACGGGCTGATCGGCCCCAATGGCGCCGGCAAGACCACCTTCTTCAATGTCATGACCGGCCTCTACACCCCGGATTCCGGGCGCTTCCAGCTGGACGGGCGCGAGTACCGGCCGACCAGCGTGCACCAGGTGGCCGAAGCAGGCATCGCGCGCACGTTCCAGAATATCCGCCTGTTCAATGCCATGAGCGCGCTGGAAAACGTCATGGTCGGGCGCCATGTGCGCACCCGCAACGGCCTGTGGGCCGCCTTGAGCCGCCATCGCCGCGCCCGTGATGAAGAGGCGCAAACCCGCGCGCATGCCCACCGTTTGCTCGCCTATGTGGGCCTGGCCGGCTTTGCCAACTACCGCGCCGACAGCCTGAGCTACGGCCACCAGCGCCGCCTGGAAATCGCCCGCGCGCTGGCCACCGAACCGCGCCTGCTGGCGCTGGACGAACCGGCGGCGGGCATGAACGCCAGTGAGAAGGTGCAACTGCGCGGCCTGCTGGAAAAAATCCGCGACGACGGCCACACGCTGTTGTTGATCGAGCACGACGTCAAGCTGGTGATGGGCGTGTGCGACCGCATCAGTGTGCTCGATTACGGCCAGGTTATTGCCGTCGGGCCACCGGCCGAGGTGCGTCAGCACCCGGCGGTGATCCAGGCCTATTTGGGAGCCAGTGCACATGTCTGAAGCCCTGTTGCACGTCGACGGTTTGCAGGTGCGCTACGGCGCGATCGAGGCGGTCAAGTCCCTGGACCTGCAGATCGCCGAAGGCGAACGCGTGACGCTGATCGGTGCCAATGGCGCCGGCAAGACCTCCAGCCTCAAGGCGTTGACCGGCCTGCTGCCGGCCGCCAAGGGCACGATCCGGTTTGCCGGGCGCTCGATTCGAGGCCAGGCACCGGACCAACTGCTGCGCCAGGGTATCGCCATGGTGCCGGAAGGGCGCGGGATTTTTGCGCGGATGAGTGTGCTGGAAAACCTGCAGGCCGGCGCTTTTGTGCGCCGCGACCACGCGCAGGTGCAGCGTGAAATGCGCCAATTGTTCGAACACTTCCCGCGCCTCGAAGAGCGCCTGCAACAGTCCGCCGGGCTGCTGTCAGGCGGTGAGCAACAGATGCTCGCCCTGGCCCGTGCGCTGCTGTCGCGCCCGCGCCTGCTGATCCTCGATGAGCCGTCCATGGGCCTGGCGCCGATCATGGTCGAGAAGATCTTCCAGGTGATCGACGACGTCTGCCGCCAGGGCATGACGTTGTTGCTGGTGGAGCAGAACGCTCGGCTGGCGCTGCAGGTCACCGACCGCGCGTACGTGATGGACACCGGGCGCATCAGCCTTGTCGGTCCGTCCGCCGCATTGCTTGAACACCCCGAGGTGCGCAGCGCCTACCTCGGTGAATAGAACCCAACCATGACGCTACCGGACGCCCGGCGTGTTTCGACCCGCCCGAAAAGACACAGGAACGACTGATGAAGACTTTGAAGCAAACCGTATTGATAGGCCTGGCCCTGAGCAGCCTGGCAAGCGCCGTGGCCCAGGCCGACCAGACCGTGTTGATTGGCTTGGCGGGCCCGCTGACCGGCCCGTCCGCGCGGATCGGCAAAGACCTGGAAAATGGCGCGCAACTGGCCATCGACCGGGCCAACGCCCAGCACCCGAAGATCAACGGTGAAGCGGTGACTTTCAAGCTGGTGTCCGAAGACGACCAGTCTGACCCGCGCACAGCCGTGACCGTCGCCCAGCGCCTGGTGGATGAGGGCGTGGTCGGCGTGGTCGGTCACTGGAATACCGGCACCAGCATTCCGGCGGCGCGGGTGTACCACGACGCCGGCATCGCCCAGGTCGCGCCGGTGGCCACGGGGCATGCCTACACGCAGCAGGGTTTTGACACCAGTTTCCGCATCATGGGCCATGACGACGATGGCGGTCAGGTGGCCGGCGCCTATGCCTTGAACACGCTCAAGGCGCAGCGCATTGCCGTGATCGACGACCGCACCGCCTTCGGCCAGGGCCTGGCGGACCAGTTCGTCAAATCCATCCAGGCCGGGGGCGCCAAGGTGGTTGCCCGTGAATATGTCGACGACAAGACCATCGACTTCAGCGCGGTGCTTACCAACATCCGCAGCCAGAACCCCGACCTGATCTTCTTCGGCGGCGTTGACGCCCAGGCCGCGCCGCTGGCCCGACGCATCAAGCAGTTAGGCATCAAGGCACCGTTGATGGGGGCCGGCGGGTTTGTCAGCCAGACCTTCCTGCAACTGGCGCAGAACGAAGGCGAGGGCGTCATAGCCCTGGAGCCGGGCCTGGCGGTTGCACAGATGCCGGGTGGCAAGGCGTTCGAACAGGCCTATAAAGAACGCTACAAAACCAATATCGAACTGCACGCGCCGTTTGCCTACGACGGCGTCGGCGTGCTGGTGGCGGCGATTGAAAAGGCCGATTCGGTGGATCCGCAGAAGTACCTGCCGGTGCTGCGCGCCATCAGTTACCCGGGCGTGACCGGCACTATTGCCTTCGATGCCGAGGGTAACTTGAAGAAACCGTCGTTCACCGTTTACCAGGTCAAGGCCAATCAATGGCAGCCGGTAAGTGTGGCAGGCGGTCAATAACCGCCGACGTCTGGCCGGCGAACTGCTGGTGTGGTGAGTGGGCTTGTCCCGCGTTGGGTGGCGAAGCCGCCGCCAAATCAGCTGCCGAGGCGTATCTGAGACAGCGCGGCGTGCTTATTGGGGCTGCTTTGCAGCCCAACGCGGGGCAAGCCCGCTCGCCACGGAAAAGCCTCTCAGTGTGGGGGCAATCAATAGGTTTTGTGGAGCTGACGGAGGCACACAATGAGCAATCTGGAAGGTGAACTGGGCATTCTTGCCCGGCGGCGGATCGAAGCCGAAATCATCAAGCCGATCTACGAGATCCTGGTGCGCGAGCAGGGCAAGACCTTTGCCGCCGCCGTGATCGGCGAGGCCGTTGGCAACGCGGCGATTCAGGCCGGCAAGCATTTTGCCGCGCTGGAAGAGCAGGGCGCCGACCTCAAGAGTTTTGTCGAACTGCAAGTGCTGTGGGAAAAGGACGACGCACTCAAGGTCGAGATCATCGCCAGCGATGCCGAGCACTATGACTACGACGTCAAGCGCTGCCGCTACGCCGAGATGTACCACGAGATGGGCCTGGGCGAGATCGGCCACTTGTTGTCGTGCAACCGCGACGAGTTGTTTATCGTCGGCTACAACCCGGACATCGAACTGACCCGCACCCAGACCATCATGGGCGGCGCGCACCACTGTGATTTCCGCTATCGGGCCAAACCCCATGAGTAACCTGGCGCGGGTCAATGGCGAACGCCTGTGGGCATCGCTGATGGAAATGGCGCAGATCGGCGCCACCGAAAAGGGCGGCGTCTCGCGCCTGGCGCTGACCGACGAAGACCGTCGTGGCCGCGACCTCTTCGTGCAGTGGTGCGAAGCCGCCGGCTGCACGGTGCGGGTCGACGCCATGGGCAATATCTTTGCGCGCCGCGCCGGCAAACATGATGACCTGGCGCCGGTGCTGACCGGCTCGCATGGCGACTCGCAACCCTTTGGCGGCAAGTACGACGGCATCTATGGCGTGCTCGCCGGTGTGGAAGTGCTGCGGACCCTGAATGACCTGGGCATCGAAACCGAGCGCCCCATCGAGGTGGTCAACTGGACCAACGAAGAAGGCTCGCGCTTTGCTCCGGCGATGATTTCTTCCGGGGTCTACGCTGGCGTGTTCGACCTGGAATACGGGCTGTCCCGGGCGGACAAGGCCGGTGTGACCATTGGCGAGGCCTTGCAGCAGATCGGCTATGCCGGGCCCCATCCGGTCGGCGGTCAGGCCGTGCATGCCGCGTTCGAACTGCATATCGAACAAGGCCCGATTCTCGAAGCCCAAGGCATCACCATCGGTGTCGTCACCGGCGCCCAGGGCCAGCGCTGGTACGAAGTCGAATTGAGCGGGCGCAGCGCCCACGCCGGCACCACGCCGATGGACCATCGCCTGGATGCGCTGCTCGGTTTCGCCCGGGTGGTCGAGGCCGTCAATGGCCTGGGCCTGGAGCAGGGCGCCGAAGGACGGGCGACGGTGGGCATGGCGAACATCTTCCCCAACTCGCGCAACGTAGTGCCGGGGCGGGTGTTTTTCAGCGTGGAGTTTCGCCACCCGGACGAAGCGGTGCTGGCACGCCAGGATCAGCAATTGCGCGACGCCGTGGCACGCATCGCCGCAGGGATTGGCTTGCAGCACAGCGTGAAGCAGATTTTCCAGTACGCGCCGATTGCCTTCGACGCTGACTGTGTCGAGGTGGTCCGGGCCAGCGCGGAAAAGCTCGGCTACAGCCAGCGGCCGATGATCTCCGGCGCCGGGCATGACGCCTGCTACCTGAACCAGGTAGCGCCGACCGCGATGATCTTCGTGCCCTGCGTGGACGGGCTCAGCCACAACGAGGCGGAAGAAATTTCCCCCGAATGGTCGACGGCGGGGGCGGACGTGTTGCTCCAGGCGATCCTGGCCAAGGCGTCTGCCTAGCAGACACATGCAATTCAAAATGTGGGAGCGGGCTTGCTCGCGAATACGCTGGATCAGCCACTGCAGAGGTCGACTGACACACCGCTTTCGCGGGCAAGCCCGCTCCCACACTTGGATCTCCTTCACCTTATAGTCAGCGAAAGAACTCGCCGGGCGTCGCATCAAACTGCTGGCGAAACGCATTGATGAATGCCGAGGTGGACTCGTATGCCTGGCAGACACAGGCAATGTCAAAATGTGGGAGCGGGCTTGCCCGCGAATACGCTGGATCAGCCACTGCAGAGGTCGACTGACACACCGCTTTCGCGGGCAAGCCCGCTCCCACTTTTGGATCTCCTTCACCTTATAGTCAGCGAAAGAACTCACCGGGCGTCGCATCAAACTGCTGTCGAAATGCATTGATGAATGCCGAGGTGGGCTCGTATGCCTGGCAGATACATGCAATGTCAAAATGTGGGAGCGGGCTTGCTCGCGAATACGCTGGATCAGCCACTGCAGAGGTCGACTGACACACCGCTTTCGCGAGCAAGCCCGCTCCCACTTTTGGATCTCCTTCACCTCATGGTCAGCGAAAGAACTCACCGGGCGTCGCATCAAACTGTTGTCGAAACGCATTGATGAATGCCGAGGTGGACTCGTATGCCTGGCAGACACAGGCAATGTCAAAATGTGGGAGCGGGCTTGCCCGCGAATACGCTGGATCAGCCACTGCAGAGGTCGACTGACACACCGCTTTCGCGGGCAAGCCCGCTCCCACATTTGGATCTCCTTCACCTCATGGTCAGCGAAAGAACTCACCGGGCGTCGCGTCAAACTGCTGTCGAAACGCATTGATGAATGCCGAGGTGGATTCGTAGCCACAGCCCAGCGCCACATCCGTCACCCGCTCGCCTTGCTCAAGGGCGGGCAGGGCGGTCAATAGCCTCAGGCGCTGGCGCCAGGCCCGGAACGTCAGGCCGGTGTCCCTCAAGAACAAACGGCTGAGGGTTTTCTCGCTGACGCCCAGCTTCTGGCTCCACTGCCCCAGGGTAGTCTGCTGTTCCGGGTGCAGGTTGAGGCTGCGGTAGATCTGGCGCAGGCGTGGGTCGTGGGGCAATGGCAGCATCAGGTCGACCTGCGGCGCTGCCGCCAGTTGGTCGAGCACCACCTGGGCCAGCCGACCGTCCGGGCCATCCTCGGCGTACTCCACTGGCAGTTCACTGAAGCTGCGGATTAACTCGCGCAACAGGTTGCTCACCTCCAGCACCTGGCAACGCTCCGCCGCCCAGGTGGTGACGCTGCAATCGAGGTACAAACTGCGCATCTCCGTGTGCGGCGAGCTGAATACCCGGTGCGGCATGCCCGCCGGGATCCACACCGCGCGTTGCGGCGGGGCGACGAAGCGGCCGACGCTGGTCTGGATCTCCAGCACCCCGGAGATCGCGTAGGACAATTGCACCCACGGGTGGCTGTGCCGACGCGTCAGTGCGCGGTTGGGCAGCGATTCGGTACGGCCATACACCGGCCGTGGCAGGCTGGAAAGCCCGGGCACGCTGCGGCGCACGGTGTTGGCATGTCCTTTAGGCGGCATTTACTGGCTCATTGGCGTTAGTCGGTAACAGGCCGTTACGTTAGAGTCGCGATGACGCTCTTGGCAACCCCCGGAAGATCCGCTTATGACTCGCCCCCGTTTTCTGCCCGACAACTTCACCCTGACGCTGATCGCCACGGTGATCCTCGCCTCCCTGCTGCCCGCCAGCGGCCAGACTGCCGTGGCCTTCGGCTGGGTCACCAACCTGGCCATCGCGCTGCTGTTCTTCCTGCATGGCGCCAAGCTGTCGCGCCAGGCCATCGTGGCCGGTGCGGGGCACTGGCGCCTGCACTTGCTGGTGTTCAGCCTGACCTTCGTACTGTTTCCGCTGCTGGGCCTGGCGCTCAAGCCGCTGCTCTCGCCGCTGATCGGCAAAGACCTGTACATGGGCATGCTCTACCTTTGCGCCTTGCCGGCCACGGTGCAATCGGCGATTGCCTTCACCTCGCTGGCGCGCGGCAATATCCCTGCGGCGATCTGCAGCGCGGCGGCCTCCAGCCTGTTCGGCATCTTCCTCACGCCGTTGCTGGTGACCTTGCTGCTCAACGTGCACGGCGACGGCGGCTCCACGGTCGATGCGATCCTCAAAATCAGCGTGCAATTGCTGCTGCCGTTTGTCGCCGGGCAGATCGCCCGCCGCTGGATCGGCGCGTGGGTGGGCCGCAATAAATCCTGGCTGAAGTTCGTCGACCAGGGCTCGATCCTGCTGGTGGTGTACGGCGCGTTCAGCGAAGCGGTCAACGAAGGCATCTGGCACCAGATCCCGCTGTGGGAACTGGGCGGCCTGGTTGTCGCCTGCTGCGTGTTGCTCGGCCTGGTGCTGGTGGCGTCGACGCTGTTGGGCAAGGCCTTTGGTTTCAACCAGGAAGACCGCATCACCATCCTGTTCTGTGGCTCGAAGAAGAGCCTGGCGACCGGCGTACCGATGGCCCAGGTGTTGTTCGCCGGGGCGACCATGGGGGTGCTGATCCTGCCGCTGATGCTGTTTCACCAGATCCAGTTGATGGTCTGCGCGGCGCTGGCCCAGCGCTATGCCAAGCGCCCGGAAAGCATTCCCGAGATGATGGGGCAGGTGGATCCTTGATCTAGCGCAAACCTTTGGACGCGGCGCCTCAAGTTAACGCCCGGGCAGACGACTTAGTGGGTAAGAGCCCAATAAGGAGTGTCGACATGAGCGTCAAGCGTCTTTCGGTAATGGCAGGCCTCCTGGGTGTCTGGGCGAGTACGTGCGGCGCCGCGCAGATCGTGGGGCAGGGCAGCATTGAGTTCCACGGCAGTATCGTCGAAGGCGGGTGTGCGACAAATACGCACAGTGGCGCGGTGATGGAATTGCACGAGTGTGCCGTCGCCAGCCGCGGCAGCCACTTCGATGTACGCGGTGTGGCGCCGGTGGCCAGTGTCGACGCGGCCCACGTGCTGCTGGTCGCGGACAGTGGCAACGGGCGGTATTACGGCCAGCGCTATGTGCTCGTCGATGGCGCCGGCAAGCCGATTCGGTCGGGGAACTACGTGGTGACCATGACCTTACCGTGACCCCGCTGAGGGTATTTTGAGGGGGATGGGCGTCAACAGCCGGCCGAGAAACCTATAGAATGCTCGGCGGCGGCGCTTGTCCTGGGTGGCCGCTTGATCATCGCCAGAGTACCTCGCCCTTCAATGAGCATTTCAGCCGCAACCCCCCAAGCCAACTGGCAACCGGTCATCGCCCTGGCGCTGGCCGCGTTTGTGTTCAACACCACCGAATTCGTGCCCGTGGGGCTGCTCAGCGCCATTGGCGCCAGCTTCGACATGCCCATCGCCAGTGTCGGCCTGATGCTCACCATCTATGCGTGGATCGTGTCGCTGACCTCGCTGCCGGTGATGCTGCTGACCCGCAACGTCGAGCGGCGCAAGTTGCTGATCGTGCTGTTCGGCATGTTTATCGCCAGCCATATTCTTTCCAGCGTGGCCACCAGCTTCGGCATCCTGATGCTCAGCCGGGTCGGCATCGCCTTGTCCCATGCGCTGTTCTGGTCGATCACCGCGTCCCTGGCCGTGCGCCTGGCGCCGGAAGGCAAGCAGGTGCAGGCGCTGGGCTTGCTCGCCACCGGCACCTCGCTGGCGATGGTTCTGGGCATTCCGCTGGGCCGCCTGCTCGGCGAAGCCATGGGCTGGCGCACGACCTTCCTGGTCATCGGCGCCTTCGCTGCTGCCCTGGTGTTCTGGCTGGCGCGCACCTTGCCGCCGTTGCCGAGCCAGAACTCCGGCTCCCTGCGCAGCCTGCCGCTGCTGTTCAAGCGTCCGGCGCTGGTGGCGCTGTACGTGCTCACGGCCATGACCGTCACCGCGCAATTCACCGCCTACAGCTATATCGAACCCTTCGTCGAAGGCGTGGCCGGCATGAGCGGCAGCGCGGTCACCCTGATCCTGCTGGTGTTCGGCGGCGCGGGCATCATTGGTTCGCTGCTGTTCAGCCTGGTGCACCGCTTCAACCCCCACGTGTTCGTGGTCGGCGCGGTGTTCCTGCTGGCGGCGTGCCTGTCGCTGCTGCTGCCGTTGAGCGGCGCCGAATCCTACCTGGTGATCCTCAGCGTGTTCTGGGGCATGGCGATCATGGGCTTCGGCCTGGCCATGCAATCCAAGGTGCTGGTCCTCGCGCCGGACGCCACCGACGTGGCGATGGCGATGTTCTCCGGCATCTACAACATCGGTATCGGCGGCGGTGCGCTGATGGGCAGCTGGGTCGGCAGCCACTTCGGCTTTGCCTGGATCGGCGCGGCGGGCGGCTTGCTGGCGGCGGTGGCGTTGATCGGCTATTGCCTGGCGATTCGTCGGTTCGGCACGGGTGTGCCCGCGACCCCGCGGTAAAACGCTAAAACCAGACAAGTCTTACAGGGCGCCATGATGCCCATTGCTACCGTCGCCCAGGACCGCCCACGTCCTGTGGTGACGGCACCTGAACAGCAATGGAGTCACTTGTGCAAAGACGTTTGACCGCAGAATTCCTCGGAACCTTCTGGCTGACTTTCGGCGGATGTGGCAGCGCCATTCTGGCGGCTGCGTTCCCCGGGTTGGGGATTGGCTTCGCCGGCGTGTCACTGGCGTTCGGCCTGACCGTGTTGACGATGGCCTACGCGGTGGGCGGTATCTCCGGTGGGCATTTCAACCCGGCGGTGACCCTCGGCCTCTGGGCCGGGCGCCGCCTGTGCGGGGGGAAAGTGCTGCCCTATATCGCGGCGCAAGTGGTTGGCGCCATTGCGGCTGCAGCGGCGCTGTATGTGATTGCCAACGGTCAACCCGGTTTCGAGATGGGCGGCTTTGCTGCCAACGGCTACGGCGAGCTGAGCCCGGGCCTGTTCGACATGAAGGCTGCACTGCTGGCCGAAGTGATCGCCACGTTCTTCTTTGTGCTGATCATCATGCGCGTGACCGCGCCGGGCGCGCCCGCAGGCTTTGCGCCGATTGCCATCGGCCTGGCGCTGACCCTGATTCACCTGGTCCTGATCCCGGTGACCAACACCTCGGTCAACCCCGCGCGCAGCACCGGCCCGGCGTTGTTCGCCGGCGGTGAGTACATTGCGCAGTTGTGGTTGTTCTGGCTGGCGCCGATGGTCGGCGGGGTATTGGGGGCATTGGCAGCTCGTGGCCTGACGGTACATACACCCCAGAGTTGATAGCTGCCGCCCCAGGCGCGGTCAGGCCACCGGGATCAGCGGGTCAGCCGCCGCCAGCGCGGTGGCCCGATCAGCAGCGGGTGGGTAGATCCACACGGTGTTGATCTGCTGTTTAAGCTCCTTGGCTTCCTGGCCCACCAGTTTGAGCTGACGATCCCAGCCCTCGGTGTACACCGCGCCCCAGGCACCGAGGTCGAGGCAGGTGACGTATTTGGGCTGGCTGTAGGTCATCGGGGCCACACCGATCAGGTCGGCGGCGACGTTGTTGCCGGCGTAGCGGCCCAGGGCAATGGCGTGCTGGCAGGACATGCCGGCGAAGTGACCCAGGTCATCGGTGGCGGCGTAGGCCACATCACCGGCGGCAAAGACATCGGCCAGGCCCTTGACCTTGAGGTTGCCGTCCACATGCAGGCGGCCCTGGGGATCAAGGGTGCCGCTGACCTGTTCGGTCAGCGGGTTGGCGCGAAAGCCGATGGTCCAGATCACGGTACTGGACTCAATGCGTTCCCCATCGGCCAGGGTCACGCCGCCGGCATCCACCGCGGCCACTGAGGTGTTCAATCTCCATTCCAGGCCTAGGTGTTCGCTGGCTTGAACGATGGACGGGCGAATACCATCGCCCATGGAAGCCGCAATCTGCGGGCCGCGGTCCACCACGATCACACGAATATTGGCGTTGTCACCCAGTGCTTCGCGCAGGCGTGCCGGCATTTCGGTCGCGGTCTCGATCCCGGTAAACCCGCCGCCGGCCACCACCACAGTGTTACGAGCCGGGCTGTCGGGCAGGTTGTTCAACCCCTTGATGTGCGCTTCGAGGCGCGTGGCATCTTCGATCTGGTCCACATCGAACACGTGCTGGATGCCTTCCATCTGTGGCCGATTCAGACGGCTGCCAGCGGCTAGAACCAGGCGATCGTACGTGAGGGTGGTGGCTATGCCAGCCGCATTGCGGTAGGTCACCTGCTTGCCATTTTCATCGATGCGGTCCGCGGCGCCCTCGATGAAGTCCACGCCGACCGCCGCAAACAATGGCCCCAGCGGTGCTTGCATGGCATGCACGTCGGCTTCGTAGAAACGTGGACGAATACGTAGCGCCGGTTGTGGGGCCAGTACGCTGATCTGCACGTCATGGCGGTCATATTTATCCAGCAGGCGTGCGGCGCTCAAGGCGCTCCAGACACCGCCGAAGCCGGCGCCGATGATAAGGATGTGCTGCTTCATGGGGATGCTCCAGGGACCAGGTCGATACGATTGCTCAAGGTGCAATGCGTTACCGGCCTACTCTAAGAGCGCCGTTGTTTGTCGGGTAGGACACAAAACCCTGAATTACTGCCAACCGGCCTGCTGTCAGCGGGAAAAGCGCGCGCGGTAGTCGCGAGGGGAAATCGACAGGTGGCGATGGAAGGTGTAGCGCATCCGTTCTTCATCGCCAAAGCCACACAGGTGCGCGACTTGGTCGATGTTGCGCTGGGAGTCTTCCAACAGGCGTCGTGCCGCCTCCACGCGAAACAACTCGATGGCCTTGGCCGGGGTGCGCCCGGTTTTTTGCTTGTAGACACGGGCGAAATTGCGCGGGCTCATGCGGCTTTGTTCTGCCAGGCGCTCCACCGTAAGCTCGCTGTCGCTGAGGTTATCGGCGATCCACAGGTGCAAGGCGTCGAAACCCGCAGTGTCATCGGTCTGCGCTTGCAGCAGTTGGCTGAACTGGGCCTGGCCACCGGGCCTTTTGAGAAACACCACCAGCTCCCGCGCTACTTGCAGGGCGACGTGACGCCCGCAATCGGCCTCGACCAACGCCAGCGCGAGATCGATACCGGCACTCACGCCTGCCGACGTCCACACATTGCCTTGTTGGACAAAGATCGCGTCCATGTCCACTTCGATGCTCGGGAACCCGCGCTTGAGCATGTCGCACATCGCCCAGTGCGTGACAGCACGCCGGCCTTGGAGCAAGCCGGCCTGGGCCAGCAGGAACGTGCCGCTGCACACCGAAGCCGTGCGCCGGGCCTGGGTGGAAGCATGACGCAGCCAGTCCACCAGATCGGTGTTGGCGGCCATCGCCTGCTGAATGGCGGGGGCGCCGGGTACGATCAAGGTGTCGAGGGTGGCGGGGTCAAATTGCGCCAGTGGCAGGGTATCGACGCTCAAGCCTTCGGCTGTTGGCATCAAGCCACCCGCCAGGCTGGCGGTGTGCATCACATAGCCCGGCAGGCCACGCTCGACCATGGCCTTGGTGGCCGCCCAGAACACGGTCTGGGCGCCGGTCAGGTCGAGCAGGCCCATGTGCGGGTAGGCCAGGAACACCAAGGTGCGCGACTGGCCGAGCGGCTGGACGGGGGTCATAGCGCCGACAACACCGCCTCCAGTTTTTCCTGGTCCCGCGCAAACTGGCGAATGCCTTCTGCGAGTTTCTCAGTGGCCATCGCGTCTTCGTTCGAAGCCCAGCGGAACTGTGCCTCGGTCAACTGCAGGCGCGCTTCGCCGTCGGCGCCCGGGGTGAGTTTGCGTGCCAGCGGGCCCTGGTCTCCATCAAGCTTTTGCAGCAGTTCCGGGCTGATGGTCAGGCGGTCGCAACCGGCCAGCTGTTCGATCTGGCTGAGGGTGCGGAAGCTGGCGCCCATCACCACGGTCTTGATGCCGTTGGCCTTGTAGTAGTTGTAGATGCGCGTGACCGACTGCACGCCGGGGTCTTCGGCACCGGTGTAGTCCAGGCCGGTGTTCTTGCGGTACCAGTCGTAGATGCGGCCCACGAACGGCGAGATCAGGAACACGCCGGCGTCGGCACAGGCAGCCGCCTGGGCGAAGGAGAACAGCAGCGTCAGGTTGGTCTGGATACCGGCCTTTTCCAGGCGCTCGGCGGTGCGGATGCCTTCCCAGGTCGAGGCCAGCTTGATCAGCACGCGGTCGCGGCCGATGCCGGCCTGGTCGTAGAGGGCGATCAACTGGTTGGCCTTGGCCCACAGCGCGTCTTCGTCGAATGACAGGCGCGCGTCGACCTCAGTGGAGATGCGCCCCGGAATCACCTTGAGAATCCCTGCACCCACCGACACCGCGAAGTGGTCGCCGGCCAGGCCCACATCCCCTTTGGCATGGCTCACAGCGCGGCGCAGCAGGTCGGCGTATTCCGGGATGGCGGCGGCCTTGAGCAGCAGCGAAGGGTTGGTGGTGGCGTCCACCGGGCGCAGGCGGCTGATGGCTTCCAGGTCGCCGGTGTCGCAGACCACGGTGGTGAATTGCTTGAGTTGTTCGAGCTTGGACGTCATGAGCGGCAGTCTCCAAAAGAGGTTATTGGTTGAGGGCCTGTGCGGTATCCAGGTCGGTAATCAGGATGTCCAGGTAGCCGCCCTTGAGCGCGCCACGAATCGCCTGGACCTTGTTCAGCCCGCCGGCCAGGCCCAGCACGCGGTGGATGCTGCGCAGCTTGGGCAGCGCCACCGACACCACGAACTCTTCATCTTCTTCCAGTACCGGCTTGCCCTGGGCGTCGAAGTAGCGCAGGCAGATATCGCCGACGGCACCGCGCTCGGCCAGCAGGCGCAGCATGTCTTCGGTGTAGTAGTTGCCGCTGTTGCGCAGCAGTTGCGAAGGCTCCAGGTCGCCGATGCCGACGATGGCCAGGGTGATGCTGTCAAAGCGTTGCAGCACTTCCTTGACCTCTTCCATCTGCACGATGCGCTGCTTGCTCTCCACCGATTGCTCGATGCTTTGCGAGGGCAGCAGGAACGCCGGGCAGTTGAGCAGGGTGGCCAGGCGTTGGGTGAGCAAGGTCGCTTCAAACGCGCCTTTGTTACCGACGCCACCCAACAGTTGTACCACTTCCTGGGCGCCTTGTTTGCCCGGTTGCGCATGCAGGTGGCCGACCATGGCGCGAATGGTGCTGCTCCACGACGAAATGCCGATGTGATCCTGCGGCGACAGGCTGGTCTCCAGGTAATGCGCGGCGGCCGAGCCGATCGCCTGCTTGATGCTTTCGTCATTGCCCGGTTCGGTGGCTTCGACCACGATCACCCGGCGCACGCCATAGCGGCGCTGCAACTGGGTTTCCAGCTCCAGGTGCAGGCCTTGCAGGCGCATCACGCTGATCTTCACCACGCCCTCCTGCAGCGCCCGACGCAGCGCGCGGCTGATAAAGGATTGGGACAGGTCGAGCTGTGCGGAAATCTCGGACTGCTTGAGCCCTTCTTCGTAATAGAGGCTCGCGATCTTGGTGATCAGGCGCTGTTCTTCGATTTGGCTCATGAAGGCCTCAGTGGTGACATCAATGCGGGTGAGGATACCAAACCCTTACGACATGATCAGGCCGCCGTCGATATTGATCGCCTGGCCGGTCAGGTAGGCGGCATCGTCGGAGGCCAGGAACGCCACCAGGCCTGCCACATCCGAGGGTTTGCCGGCACGGCGCAGGGGGATGTTCTTGACCCATTCGGCCATCAACTCGCCTTTGCCGTAGCGTTTTTCCTCGGTGCTGAGGATCTCGCCCCACACGCGGTCGTTGTAGTCCCACATTTCGCTTTCGATGATGCCGGGGCAAAACGCGTTGACCGTGATGTTATGCCGCGCCAGTTCCAGCGCCAGGCTCTGGGTGATGCCGATCACGCCCATTTTGCTCGCGGCGTAGTGCGGCGTATAGATGAACCCCTGGCGGCCCTGGCCGGACGAGGTGTTGATCAGCCGCCCGCTGCCTTGCTTGACCATGTACTTGGCCGCTTCCCGGCAGCCCAGCCACACGCCGGTGGTGTTGACCTGCAGCACCTTGTCGAAGTCGGCGCGGGGCATTTTGTCGTAGTGGTCGATGGTGATGATGCCGGCGTTCTGTACCGACACGTCGATGCTGCCAAAGCGCGCGTGGCCTTCGCGGTAGAGCTTTTCAATGTCGTCTTCACGGGTGACGTCGATAGCCAGGGCCAGGGCGTCGACCTTGTATTCCTGGGCCAGTTGGTCGGCGGTGAAGGTCACGCGTTCCAGGTCATTGGAAGCCAGTACCAGGTTGGCGCCTTCCTGGGCGAAGCGCTCGGCAATGCCGGCGCCAATGCCACGGCAGGCGCCGGTGATCACGATGGTTTTACCGCTGAAACGTTGCGACATCACAAGACTCCTTACCAGCAGACGAAGCCGCCATCGACCAGCAGGTCGACACCGGTGCAGAAAGACGAGGCCTGGCTGACCAGGAAAATCGCCGGGCCGACCATTTCTTCCACGCTGGCCATGCGGCCCATGGGCGTGGTCTGTTCAAAAATCTTCACCTGGTCGGCGACTTCCGGGCGCGAGTTCATCGGCGTCGCGGTGTAGCCGGGGCTGATGCAGTTGACCCGCAGGCCCTTGTCGGCCCATTCCATCGCCAGGCTTTTGCTCAGGTGGATCACCCCGGCCTTGGAGGTGTTGTAGTGCGCCTGCAGCAAGCCGCGGTTGACGATGCTGCCGGACATCGAGGCGATATTGACGATGGCGCCTTTGCCGCGCGGCAACATCACGGCGGCCTGGGCCTGGCAACTGAGGAAGATGCCCGTGAGGTTGATGTCCAGGGTGGTCTGCCAGCGCTGCAGCTCCAGGTCTTCGGCGGCCTGGGCGTTGGCGATACCGGCGCAGTTGACCGCCACGCTCAGCGGGCCGAGTTCGGTTTCGGTGCGAGCGACGGCGGCGTCCAGCGCGGCGCGCTCGGTGACGGTGCCGCTCAGGGCCAGGGCACGACGGCCCAATCCCTGGATGCGTTCTACGGTGCTGGCAATGCCGGGGCTGCCGGGCAGGTCAAAACACGCCACATCGGCGCCGGCCTCGGCCAGCCCGACGGCGATGGCCTGTCCGATCCCGCTGCCTGCACCGGTGACAAAAGCGACTTGGCCCTGAAGACTGAAAAGTTGCATGGATGACTCCGTTATTCATGGTTAGCAATACACCCCGCCTCGATCTGTCATTGGGGTGTGTCTGATTCAACGCGGGTGCCTGAAGGGGGCTGCTGCGCAGCCCAACGCGGGGCAAGCCCGCTCACCACAAGGGTCGCGCTTTTACCGTTGGATAGATGTCACTGTCGGCACCGCTGACGAAGGCGGCCTGGCCCTGAAGACTGAAAAGCTGCATGGATGACTCCCTTACTCATGGTCGGCATTACACCCCCGCCCCCTGTGGTGAGCGGGCTTGCCCCGCGTTGGGCTGCGAAGCGGCCCCTCGATTTGCCACTGGTGTGTGTCTGATTCAACGCAGGGGCCTGAGGGGGGGCTGCTGCGCAGCCCAACGCGGGGCAAGCCCGCTCACCACAAAGGGTCGCGCTTTTACCGTTGGATAGATGTCACTGTCGGCACCGCTGACGAAGGCGGCCTGGCCCTGATTACTGAAAAGCTGCATGGATGACTCCCTTACTCATGGTCGGCAATACACCCCCGCCCCCTGTGGTGAGCGGGCTTGCCCCGCGTTGGGCTGCGAAGCGGCCCCTCGATCTGCCACTGCGGTGTGTCTGATTCAACGCAGGGGCCTGAAGGGGGCTGCTGCGCAGCCCAACGCGGGGCAAGCCCGCTCACCACAAAGGGGCGCGCTTTTACCGTTGGATAGATGCCACTGCCGGCACCGCTGACGAAGGCGGCCTGGCCATGATTACTGAAAAGCTGCATGGATGACTCCCTTACTCATGGTCGGCAATACACCCCCGCCCCCTGTGGTGAGCGGGCTTGCCCCGCGTTGGGCTGCGAAGCAGCCCCTCGATCTGTCACTCGGGTGTGTCTGATTCAACACGGGTGTTTGAGGGGGGGGGCTGCTGCGCAGCCCAACGCGGGGCAAGCCCGCTCACCACAAAAAGGGTTCCGCTTCCATCGTTCGTGGTCATGCGGTGGCCATTTCCATCACCGAAACCGGTGTGGCCTCGCCACGTTCCAGAATCCCCATCTGTCGCCCCCGGCTCATCACCATCACCCGATGGGACAGCCCGAGCACTTCATCCAGGTCGGAACTCACCACAATCACAGCCATGCCCTTGGCTGCCAGGTCCGCGATCACTTCATAAATCGCCGCGCGTGCGCCCACGTCGATGCCGCGCGTGGGTTCGTCAAGGATGAACACCTTGGGATTGCGTGCCAGCCATTTGGCAATGATCACCTTCTGCTGGTTACCCCCGGACAGGCTGGAAATCCGCGACTGCGGTGCCCCTTTAACGCCCAGGCGCGCCACCGCCGTGCGCGCGAATTCGCGCAGCGGGGCAGGGAACACCCAACCGCGTTTATCCAGCAGGTCGGTGTTGCCGTAGATCAGGTTGTCTTCGATCCGATGCTCCACCACCACGCCTTGCTGCTTGCGGTCTTCGGGCACCAGCACCACGCCGGCCTGGATTGCCTCGAACGGCGAGCGCAGCTGGCGGACTTCGCCGTCCAGCACCATATGGCCTTGGATAT
This sequence comes from Pseudomonas aylmerensis, assembly GCF_001702265.1. Taxonomy (GTDB): domain Bacteria; phylum Pseudomonadota; class Gammaproteobacteria; order Pseudomonadales; family Pseudomonadaceae; genus Aquipseudomonas; species Aquipseudomonas aylmerensis. Next base: position 10,745 of record NZ_MAUE01000034.1, on the reverse strand, counting down.
CCCGGGCCGCACCGGCGATGGTGCGCACCAGTTCGGTCCGCCCGGCGCCGACTACCCCGGCAATGCCGAACACCTCGCCGGCGCGCACGCTGAAGTCGATGCCGTGCAAGGCAAACTCGCGGCAGGTCAACTCCTTGACCTGCAGCATCACCCGCGCCTGCGGTGCCTGCAGCGTCGGGAAAATCCGCTCCAGGCTGCGTCCGACCATCTGCTCGACCAACTCACGCACCGGCACCTGGGCCGTGGCGTGCAGGGCGATCTGGCGACCGTCGCGCAGCACCAGCACGCGGTCGGCGATGCGCGCGATTTCTTCCAGGCGATGACTGATATAGATGAACGAAACGCCCTCGGCCTTGAGCCGTTCCACCTGCTTGAACAGCAGCTCGGTTTCGTCGCCGCCCAATGCCGCGGTGGGCTCGTCGAGGATCAACAGGCTGGCCTTGAGGGTCAGCGCCTTGGCGATTTCCACCAGTTGCTGGGCCGCCACGCTCAGGCCTTCGACCTTGCGCGACGCCGGCACCTTGAGCCCCAGGCGCTCGAGCTGAATCTGCGCCTGGGCCTCCATGTACTCGCGGTCGACCCGCCCGTGACGCATGGGCAGGCGGCCGACGAAGATGTTTTCGGCGATCGACAGTTGCGGCAGCAGACGGATTTCCTGGTGGATCAGGCCGATCCCCGCACCCAGCGCGGCACCCGGTGATGCCGGCGCGTAGGGCGCGCCGAGCCAGGTCATGCTGCCGCCGGCTTCGGGTTGCACCAGGCCGGCGATGATCGATGACAAGGTCGACTTGCCCGCGCCGTTCTCACCGAGCAGGGCCAGTACCTCGCCAGGGCGAATATCCACGTTGACCTGCGACAGCACCTGCACCGGCCCGTAGGCCTTGCTGATATTGCGCAGGCACAGCACCGCGTCAGGTTGAGCGGTGTCCAGAGCGGCTGCTTGCATGACGACCTCCGAGGCTTACGGGTGCTGTTGCAGGAACGGCGCGACGTTGTCTTTGGTGGTCAGCACGGTGGGCAGCAGTTGTTCCTTGGGCACGTCTTTGCCAGCCTTCAGGTCAATTGCCGAGGCCACGGCCAGGCGCCCCATTTTCTGCGTCTGCTGGGTCATGGTCGCGTTGAGCACACCACTTTCCACGGCCTTGAGCCCGGCGACGTCGCCGTCAAAACCGACCACCACGACTTTGTGATCGAGGTTGCCGACTTTCACTGCCTGGGCCGCGCCCAATGCCATGGCGTCGGCGCGCCCGAAGAATACGGTGATGTTCGGGTCACGCTGGAGCAGGTCCTGGGCCACCGCGAACCCTTTGTCCTGGGCCCATTCGGCGGGTTGCTGGGCGACCACCTTGAGGTCCGGGAAGGCTTTGAGGCCTTGTTCAAAGCCTTTGGCGCGGTCGTTTTCCGGCGTGGTGCCGAGCTGGCCTTGCAGGATCGCGATGCGCCCCTTGCCGTCGGTGATCTTGCCCACGTACTCGGCCAGGGTCTTGGCGCCGGCCACGCTGTCGCTGGCGATAAACGTATCGCCGGGTGCGTCGGGGGCATTACGGTCGACGGCGATCACCGGGATGCCGGCGGCCTTGGCGGCTTTTACCGGCACACCGGCGGCGGTAGCACCGGCCGGAATGTAGATCAGCACGTCGATCTGGCGGGTGATCAGGTCTTCAATCTGGCTGACTTGGGTCGAGGAGTTGCCCTGGGCGTCCACGGTGATCACCTTGATCCCCTTGGCCTTGCCCTCGGCTTCCACCGACTGCTTGATCTGGTTGAAGAAGTCGGCCTGCAGGTTGGCCACGGCCAGGCCGATGGTCAGGTCCTTGGCCCAGGTGGTGCCGGCGGCGCTGAGGGTCGCGGCAGCCAAGGCAGTGGCGATGAGCAGTTTCTTGGGGCTGAACATGTCGGTGACTCCTGGTTTTATTGTTGGAGGGTGTCAACTGTCGAACAGGTTTAACGGGCAGTGCTGGAACGGCGTCGCAGGGTGTCGATGGTCACGGCGAGGGCGATGACCACGCCGATCACCACTTGTTGAATGAACGGCGAAACGCCAAGCAGGTTGAGGCCATTGCGCAGCACGCCAATGATCAGCACCCCCACGAGGGTGCCACCGATACTGCCGACGCCACCGCTGAGGCTGGCGCCGCCAATCACCACGGCGGCGATGGCGTCCAGTTCCAGGCTCAGGCCGGCGCTGGGTTGGGACGAGTCGAGGCGGGCGGCGAGGGTTACGGCGGCAATGCCGGCGAGGGCGCCGCTGATGGCGTACACCCACAGCGTGATCGCGCGCACCTTGATGCCCGACAGGCGCGCCACTTCCGGGCTACCGCCCATGGCGTACAAGTTGCGGCCGCCGGCACGAAAGCGCAGGAACACCCACGCCACCACCAGCATCACCAGGAACAGCCCGACGGTGGCCGAGAGAAAACCGAAATGCCGCACCGTCGCCAGGCTGGTGAACCAGTCCGGGTAACCGACGATCTGCCGGCCTTCGGTGAGGATATTTGCCAGGCCACGGGCCACCGACATCATGGTCAGCGTGGCAATGAACGGCGGCAGCTTGGCGTAGGTGATCAAGCCCCCGGAGACCAGCCCGGCCAGCATGCCGCTGGCAATCGAAATCGGGATGGCGAAGCCCAGCGGCACCGCCTGGTCCTGATAGAGCCAGCCGAGCATCATCATCGAGAAGGCCAGCACCGAGCCGACCGACAGGTCGATGCCGCCGATCACGATCACCGCCGTCATGCCGATCGCCAGGATGCCCAGCACCGTGACCTGATCGAGAATGTTCAGGCCATTGCGCAACGAGAAGAAGAATTCGGAACTGAAGGAGAAGACCAGCACCAACAGTACCAGCCCGATCAACGGGCCGCCGATATTGCTGGGCAGCAGTTTCACCAGCCGTGGGCGGTGGGGCGGCTTGAGTTCGGCCGGGTGCTGGACAATCGCTTTGGCGTCCACAGTGTTCTCCTGATTTATTTTTTTTGGAGTGCTTTCAGGTCGCTTGAATATTTATGCGTGCCTGACTGTTAATTCAGATTCCAGTGCCACTGCGTCAAAGTCAAGCGCTTAATTTTTCATGTGCGCCTCTAAACCGCAGCTTTTATACGCCTCAAAGCCACAGGATAGATAACCCCGCGTGGGATTTTGGCCGTCTGTCCGAGCGGTTTTTGCGCGACTTATTTCATTTTTCAGCGAATCACTCACTTGACCTGCTGGCGGATCAGCGTCTAAATAGAAATATATTGTCACTGCTGAATAAATATTCAAAACAGCTTTCGGCACTTTCACCTCGCGTGGTCAGCCCACAGGAGCCGCTGCATGAATGCCTTCCAGTACGACGCCCACCAGATCAAAGAACAGGCCCGCCTGATCCGGCGCCACGTGATCCGCCTGAATGCCGACTCACCGGCCGGTGGGCACACCGGGGCCGATCTGTCGGAAACCGACATCCTCGCCACGCTGTATTTCCGCATCCTCAATACCGGCCCGGAACGCACCGAAGACCCTGAGCGCGATATCTATATCCAGAGCAAGGGCCACGGCGTCGGCGGTTTGTATTGCTGCCTGGCGCAGGCGGGCTACATTCCGACCGACTGGTTGCCTACCTACCAGCACTTCAATTCGCACTTGCCGGGTCACCCGGTGCGGCAGAAAACCCCCGGTATCGAACTCAACACCGGCGCCCTCGGCCATGGTTTGCCGGTGGCGGTGGGGTTGGCGTTGGCGGCGAAAATGTCCGGCAGCAAAAAGCGCATCTACGTGCTGACCGGCGACGGCGAGCTGGCTGAAGGTTCCAACTGGGAAGCCGCAATGGCGGCGGCGAAGTACGGCCTGGATAACCTGTTTGTGATTGTCGACAAGAACAAGCTGCAGCTGGCGGGGTTGACTGCCGAGATCATGCCGCTGGACCCGCTGGACGTGAAATGGGCCGCCTTCGGCTTTCGTGTCAGTGAGTGCGACGGCAACGACGTCGGCCAGTTGATCGACGCCCTCGAAGACATGCAGACCCACACCGGTGCGCCGCAGGTGCTGATCGCCCACACCATTAAAGGCAAGGGCGTGTCGTTTATCGAAGCCCGTCCCGAATGGCACCACCGCGTGCCCAAGGGTGACGAAATCAATGCGGCACTGGAGGAGTTGAGTCATGGCGAGTGAACATCTGGCGAGCGTCATGGTGCAGGCGTTTATTGAGGCGGTCGATGCCGGGCTGGACGTGGTGCCCGTGGTCAGCGACTCCACCTCCACGGCCAAGATCGGCCCGTTTTCCCAGCGCTTTCCCGAGCGCCTGATCAACGTCGGCATTGCCGAACAGTCGCTGGTCAGCGTCGCGGCGGGCCTCGCGCTGGGTGGCAAGATCGCCGCCACCTGCAACGCGGCGCCGTTTCTGATCTCGCGCGCCAATGAGCAGATCAAGGTCGACGTTTGCTACAACCAGGCCAACGTCAAGATGTTCGGCCTGAATGCCGGCACCAGCTATGGTCCGCTGGCCAGCACCCACCACAGCCTTGACGATATTTCGGTGATGCGCGGCTTTGGCAATGTGCAGATTTTCGCGCCGGCCGACGCGATCGAGTGCCGCCAGATCGTCGATTACGCGCTGCGCTACCACGGCCCGGTGTACATCCGTCTCGATGGCAAAGCCTTGCCGGATGTGCACGGCGCCGATTACCAATTCGTGCCGGGGCAGGTGGATATCCTGCGCCAGGGCGCCGATGTGAGCATCGTCGCCCTGGGGTCGGTGGTGCACGAGGCAGTGGATGCCGCGGCGTTGCTGGCGGAACAGGGGATCCAGGCGCAGGTGATCAATCTGTCGTCGATCCGGCCGCTGCAGCGTGACGTCCTGCTCAGTGCCTTGAGCGGCACCCACGCGGTCATCACCGTGGAAGAACACAACATCAACGGCGGCATCGGCAGCCTGGTTGCCGAAGTGCTGGCCGAGGCCGGGCTGGGTATCGCGCTGATCCGCCTGGGCATCGGTGACGGCGAATACGCCGCCGCCGGCGCCCGTGAACCGACCCGCGCCTTGCATAACATCGACGCGGCTGGGATCGTGGCGGCTGCCACTCGGTTGCGGTGACCCCCATGAATAACCACACTCCGCTGATCCTGGCGATAGACGAAGGCACCAGCAACGCCAAGGCAGTGCTGGTCAACGCGCTCGGGCAGGTGATTGCCCGCGGCTCGCGGCCGTTGAGCGTCAGCCATCCGCAGGCCGGGTTTTCCGAGCAGGATCCGCTGTTCATCTGGCACAGCACCCTGGCCGCGATTGAAGAATGCCTGGCCCAGGTGGAGCGTCCGATCACTGCCTTGGCCATCAGCAACCAGCGCGAATCGGTGGTGGCCTGGGACAGGCGCACGGGCGAGCCGGTGTCGCCGTGCATCAGTTGGCAATGCCGACGCTCCACCGCGTTGTGCGCCCAGCTGCATGAGCAGGGGCATGAAGCTGTGATCCTGGAAAAAACCGGGCTGGCGCTGGACCCGATGTTCTCCGCCGGAAAGTTTCGCTGGATTCTCGACACCCTTGAAGACGGTCACGCCCGCGCGGCTGCCGGCGAGATTTGCCTGGGCACCGTCGACAGCTGGCTGCTGTGGAAACTCAGCGGCGGCCAGGTGTTCGCCACCGATTATTCGAATGCCGCGCGCACCCAGCTGTTCAACCTGCAAACCTGTACCTGGGATGCTGAGTTGCTGGCGCTGTTCGGCATTCCTCTGGCGGCCCTGGCGCCGATCCGCCCGAGCGCCGGTTTCTTTGCCGAGACCGTCGCGCTGGGCGGCTTGCCTGCGGGCATCCCGGTGATGTCGATGATCGGCGATTCCCACGCCGCGCTGTACGGGCAGGGCGGTTTTGCCCCGGGCCTGGTCAAGGCCACCCTCGGCACCGGTTCTTCGTTGATGACGCCCATGAAGGGGCCGATCGCGTCCACGCACGGTCTTTCGACCACGCTGGCCTGGCATGACGGCAGCCAAGCCACCTTTGGCATGGAAGGCAATATCGTGCACACCGGCGCGGCGGTGCAATGGGCCTCGCGCCTGGTGGCGGGTGAGTCGCTGGATGCGTTGACTGAACAGGCCGCGCAACTGCCGGACAATGGCGGCGTGTACTTTGTGCCGGCGCTGTCCGGGTTGGGCGCGCCGCACTGGAAGGCCGATGCGCGCGGGTTGATCTGCGGGCTGACCGAAGCGACGTCTGGTGCGCATATCCTTCGTGCTTCGCTGGAGTCCATCGGCTATCAGATTCGCGATGTGTTCGAGGCGATGCAGCAGGACATTGGCAGTCCGCTCAAGGAGTTGTGGGTCGACGGCGGCGCCACGCGCAACCGCTGGCTGATGCAGTTCCTGGCCAACCTGCTGCAACGCCCGGTGGTGCGCAGCCTATCGCCGGAAGTCTCGGCGCTGGGCGCGGCGCACCTGGCGGGACGAGCCTTGGGCGTGTGGGCGAGCGATGCAGCGCTGGCGCAATTGGAGCGACAGCGCGAGCGGTTCGAACCGCAGGATGACCCGGCGATGGCAGGTCGTTACGCCGAATGGAAAAAGGCCCTGGCCCGCACACTGCTCTAAGGGTGTATGCAGCTCAAAAATGTGCGAGCGGGCTTGCTCGCGAATGCAGTCTTTCAGTCGAAGATGTATTCACTGAACCACCGTTTTCGCGAGCAAGCCCGCTCCCACAGTTGATTGAGTCACTGCTGGGAGGGGGTATGGAGATCAAAAATGTGGGAGCTGGCTTGCCTGCGATAGCGGTGGTTCAGCAATGAAGAGATGGCTGACGGGTCGCCATCGCAGGCAAGCCAGCTCCCACAGTTGATCGGGTCACAGCGTGGAGGGTGTATGCAGATCAAAAATGTGGAAGCTGGCTTGCCAGCGATAGCGGTGGTTCAGCAATGAAGAGGTGGCTGACGGGGCGCCATCGCAGGCAAGCCAGCTCCCACAGTTGATCGAGTCACTGCTTGGAGAGGGTATGGAGATCAAAAGTGTAGGAGCTGCCAGCTATAGCGGTGGGTCAGTAACGAAGAGGTGGCTGACGGGTTGCCATCGCAGGCAAGCCAGCTCCCACAGTTGATCGGGTCACTGCTTGGACAGGGTATGGAGATCAAATTGTGGGAGCGGGCTTGCTCGCGAATGCGCTCTTTCAGTTGAAGATGTATTCATTGAACCACCGCTTTCGCGAGCAAGCCCGCTCCCACAGTTAGACCGTGCCCGGCCTCAGGGCTTCCAGGTCTGCACATCCTTGGCGTCTACCGCCTTGGGCAGCAAGCCGGCCTTGAAGAACGCGTCGGCAATCTTCTGCTGCTCACCCAACTGATCGAGCGTCACCGGTTGCACCTGATAACTGCGGTGCGCATTGGCCGCTTCTACAGTGGCCACATCCAGGTTGCCCCACAACGGGCCGAGGATTTTCGCCGCGTCCTGCGGGTTTTTCTTCACCCACTCGCCGGTTTTCTCCAGCTGCGCGTACACCACTTTCAACACCTCGGGATGCGCCTTGGCGTACGGCGTCCCGGTCAGGTAGTAACGCTTGTAACTGGCCAGCCCGGCGCCGTCGGCCAAGGTGCGTGTCGGCAATTGACGCTGCACGCTGGTCAGGAAGGGTTCCCAGGTGACCCATGCATCCACCTTGTTGTTCTCGAACGCCGCGCGACCATCGGCCGGTGACAGGTACGCAGGCTCGATATCCGAGAAAGCCAGCCCCGCCTTGGCCAGCGCCGCGATCAGCAAATAGTGGGTGCCGGCCGCCTTGGTCACCGCGATTTTCTTGCCTTTCAAATCCGCCAGTTGCTGGATCGGCGAATCCTTGCGCACCACGATGGCCTGGGCCGAAGGCGAGGGCGCTTCCTGGGCGAAGTAGGTGAGTTTGGCCTGGGCCGCCTGGGCGAAGATCGGCACGGTATCCGCCACATCGGCGCTGATGTCGACGTTGCCCACGTTCAGCGCTTCGAGCAGCGGCAGGCCGCTGGGGAACTCGTGCCAGCTCACATCAATGTTGTCAGCCTTGAGGGCTTGTTCCAGGGTGCCCTGGGTTTTCAGCAGGGTGATCAGGGTCGAGGATTTCTGGTAGCCGATGCGCAGGGTTTCCTGGGCTTCGGCGCTGATGGCAACGGAAAAGGCCAGCAACCCTAAAACGACGGCGAGGGGACGGCGAATGGACATGGCGAGCTCGATCTTCAGCGAAATATCGCCAAGCATAAAGTTCTAAAAACTATTCGATAAATACTCTTTCGATCTTAGCTTAGGGCGCTTTTCGCACAGTCCTGCGAATTCGGCATAACCATAGAATTATAGAGTTCTTTCATAATCGCCGGTCATTAATATAATCAAGTTCGCTTGTTTGCCAGGCCTTATGCCGCGTTTTGGCATATGCAGCTTCTTTCACTTCTTCTATGCCAAGGCCTTTTCATGACGTTCAAGAAACTCATTCTCGCCGCCAGCCTGCTGTTTGCCGCAGCGGCGGCCCATGCCGAGCAGACCCTGGATATCAGCTACCAGCGCTCATCCACCCTGTGGATCCTGCTCAAGCAAAATGGCCAGCTTGAACAGCGCCTCAAGCCGCTGGGGTTCACGGTCAACTGGCATGAATTCAGCACCGGCCTGCTCAGCTCGTTGAACGCCGGCAGCGTCGACCTGCATGCCGATGTGGCCGACGCCTTCGCCTTGTTCACCCAGGCCGCCGATGCGCCGCTGACTTACTACGCGCAGGAAAACGCGTCGCCCGGCGCGCAGGCGATCATCGTGCAGGATAAATCGCCGATCCACAGCGTTGCCGACCTCAAGGGCAAGACCGTCGCCGTGTCCAAAGGCTCGGGCAGCAATTTCCTGCTGATCAGTGCGCTGAAAAAAGCCGGGCTGACCCTTGCCGATATCACCCCGCGTTACCTCGAAGCCCCCGACGGCGGCGCGGCGTTCGCCAATGGCAGCGTGGACGCCTGGGTGATCTGGGACCCGTTCTACGCGACCCAGCAACTCGACCACCACGCGCGCGTGATTGCCGACGGCAGCGACGGCCTGGCCAATTACAACCGCTTCTACCTGGCCACGACCCGGTTCGCCAAGGCGCATCCGGACGTGTTGCAGGTGACGTTCGACACCCTGCGCGAGACCGGCCAATGGGTCAAAGCCCATCCCAAGGAGGCCGCTGAAATTCTCGGTCCGCTGTGGGGCAACATCGCCCCGGCGACGGTGGAGCGCGCCAACAGCCGACGCAGCTACGACATCATCCCGGTCAAGGTGGACAACCTCGCCGAACAGCAACGCATCGCCGATTACTACTACGCCGCCAAGCTGATTCCCAAGCCGCTGAAAGTCTCTGATATCACCGTGTGGACGCCGAAGCCATGAGCCGCCAGATCCACTTGTCAGCCTTCCTGCTGAGCGGGCCCGTGGTGCACAGCCATGCGGTGTGGCGCCATCCGGAAACTGTCGGCAATTACCTCGATCCCGAGTACTACGCGCGAGTGGCCAAGGTGGTGGAGGAGGGGCTGTTCGACTTTCTGTTCTTCGCTGATCGCCTGGCGGTGGGTGACCAGATGGGCGGCTCCCGCGAGTTGGCCTTGCGCTACGGCGCCCAGGACGCCACGCGCCTGGACCCGCTGCCGATCCTCTCCTACCTGATCGGCCAGACCCGCAAGTTGGGCCTGGGCGCGACGCGGTCCACCACCTATTACGAACCGGCACACATCGCCCGCGAGTTTGCCACCCTCGACCACCTGTCCAAGGGCCGTGCTGCCTGGAATATCGTCACCTCGATGAACGACAGCGAAGGGCGCCTGTTTGGCAAGGACAAGCACCTGGAACACGACCTGCGCTATGACCGCGCCGATGAGTTTGTCGAAGTCGCGCTGAAGCTCTGGAACAGCTGGGGCAAGGACGCATTGAAGCTCGATCGTGCCAGCGGCGTGCTCGCCGACCCGGCGTTGATCCAGTCGGTGCAGCATCAGGGCGAGTGGTTCAAGGTCGAGGGCCCGCTGAATATTCCGCGCACGCCCCAGGGGCGGCCGGTGCTGATCCAGGCCGGCTCCTCCGGACGTGGCCGTCGGTTCGGCGCGCGCTGGGCCGAAGCGATTTTCACCATTCACCCGCACCTGGCAGCCATGCGCGCGTTTCGCGATGACGTACGCGCGCAGGTCGTGCAGCAAGGCCGCGAGGCCGACAGTTGCAAGGTGCTGACAGCGGTGATGCCGTTCATTGGCGGCAGCGAAGCCGAAGCCCGCGCCAAGCGCGACCGGCACAACGCCCTGGCGCGTCCCGAGCTGGGCCTGGTGACGCTGGCTTCGCAGTTGAATGTGGACCTGTCGCCCTTCCCGTTGAGCGCCACGCTGGCGGAAATCGCGCAGTCACCGCTGATCCATCCGGCTGCTGCGGAAAAGCTGCTGATGCAAGGCCCGCAGACCACCCTGGAACAACTCGGCCGGATCTTCGCCAGCAGCGTGCGCGTGCCGCAACTGGTAGGCACCGGCGCGCAGATCGCCGACCAACTGGCCGAACTGTTCGAGCAGGGCGGTTGCGACGGGTTTGTAATTTCGCCGGGTTATTTGCCGGGGTCGTTTACTGAGTTTGTCGAGAGTGTGATTCCGCACTTGCAGCGCAAAGGCGTGTTCCGCAAAGCGTATGAGGGCTCCACGCTGCGCGAGCACTTGGGACTGGCTGACCTGCAAGCCTGACCGCAACTTGCGCGACACACGCGCTTTTTTGTGGGGACCGAGCTTTTTTGTGGTGAACGGTTTTTTTGTGGTGAACGGTTTTTTTGTGGCAAGCCCGCT
>NZ_MAUE01000033.1 GCF_001702265.1 Pseudomonas aylmerensis | reverse complement strand
TTGATTTCTAGTCTTTGATTAGATCGTTCTTTAAAAATTTGGGTATGTGATAGAAAGATAGACTGAACGTTACTTTCACTGGTAACGGATCAGGCTAAGGTAAAATTTGTGAGTTCTCTTAATTGAGAAATTCGAATTTTCGGCGAATGTCGTCTTCACAGTATAACCAGATTGCTTGGGGTTATATGGTCAAGTGAAGAAGCGCATACGGTGGATGCCTTGGCAGTCAGAGGCGATGAAAGACGTGGTAGCCTGCGAAAAGCTTCGGGGAGTCGGCAAACAGACTTTGATCCGGAGATGTCTGAATGGGGGAACCCAGCCATCATAAGATGGTTATCTTGTACTGAATACATAGGTGCAAGAGGCGAACCAGGGGAACTGAAACATCTAAGTACCCTGAGGAAAAGAAATCAACCGAGATTCCCTTAGTAGTGGCGAGCGAACGGGGACTAGCCCTTAAGTGGCTTTGAGATTAGCGGAACGCTCTGGAAAGTGCGGCCATAGTGGGTGATAGCCCTGTACGCGAAAATCTCTTAGTCATGAAATCGAGTAGGACGGAGCACGAGAAACTTTGTCTGAATATGGGGGGACCATCCTCCAAGGCTAAATACTACTGACTGACCGATAGTGAACTAGTACCGTGAGGGAAAGGCGAAAAGAACCCCGGAGAGGGGAGTGAAATAGATCCTGAAACCGTATGCGTACAAGCAGTGGGAGCAGACTTTGTTCTGTGACTGCGTACCTTTTGTATAATGGGTCAGCGACTTATTTTCAGTGGCGAGCTTAACCGAATAGGGGAGGCGTAGCGAAAGCGAGTCTTAATAGGGCGTCTAGTCGCTGGGAATAGACCCGAAACCGGGCGATCTATCCATGGGCAGGTTGAAGGTTGGGTAACACTAACTGGAGGACCGAACCGACTACCGTTGAAAAGTTAGCGGATGACCTGTGGATCGGAGTGAAAGGCTAATCAAGCTCGGAGATAGCTGGTTCTCCTCGAAAGCTATTTAGGTAGCGCCTCATGTATCACTGTAGGGGGTAGAGCACTGTTTCGGCTAGGGGGTCATCCCGACTTACCAAACCGATGCAAACTCCGAATACCTACAAGTGCCGAGCATGGGAGACACACGGCGGGTGCTAACGTCCGTCGTGAAAAGGGAAACAACCCAGACCGTCAGCTAAGGTCCCAAAGTTATGGTTAAGTGGGAAACGATGTGGGAAGGCTTAGACAGCTAGGAGGTTGGCTTAGAAGCAGCCACCCTTTAAAGAAAGCGTAATAGCTCACTAGTCGAGTCGGCCTGCGCGGAAGATGTAACGGGGCTCAAACCATACACCGAAGCTACGGGTATCACGTAAGTGATGCGGTAGAGGAGCGTTCTGTAAGCCTGTGAAGGTGAGTTGAGAAGCTTGCTGGAGGTATCAGAAGTGCGAATGCTGACATGAGTAACGACAATGGGTGTGAAAAACACCCACGCCGAAAGACCAAGGTTTCCTGCGCAACGTTAATCGACGCAGGGTTAGTCGGTCCCTAAGGCGAGGCTGAAAAGCGTAGTCGATGGAAAACAGGTTAATATTCCTGTACTTCTGGTTATTGCGATGGAGGGACGGAGAAGGCTAGGCCAGCTTGGCGTTGGTTGTCCAAGTTTAAGGTGGTAGGCTGGAATCTTAGGTAAATCCGGGATTCTAAGGCCGAGAGCTGATGACGAGTTAACTTTTAGTTAACGAAGTGGTTGATGCCATGCTTCCAAGAAAAGCTTCTAAGCTTCAGGTAACCAGGAACCGTACCCCAAACCGACACAGGTGGTTGGGTAGAGAATACCAAGGCGCTTGAGAGAACTCGGGTGAAGGAACTAGGCAAAATGGCACCGTAACTTCGGGAGAAGGTGCGCCGGTGAGGGTGAAGGACTTGCTCCGTAAGCTCATGCCGGTCGAAGATACCAGGCCGCTGCGACTGTTTATTAAAAACACAGCACTCTGCAAACACGAAAGTGGACGTATAGGGTGTGACGCCTGCCCGGTGCCGGAAGGTTAATTGATGGGGTTAGCTAACGCGAAGCTCTTGATCGAAGCCCCGGTAAACGGCGGCCGTAACTATAACGGTCCTAAGGTAGCGAAATTCCTTGTCGGGTAAGTTCCGACCTGCACGAATGGCGTAACGATGGCGGCGCTGTCTCCACCCGAGACTCAGTGAAATTGAAATCGCTGTGAAGATGCAGTGTATCCGCGGCTAGACGGAAAGACCCCGTGAACCTTTACTATAGCTTTGCACTGGACTTTGAATTTGCTTGTGTAGGATAGGTGGGAGGCTTTGAAGCGTGGACGCCAGTCTGCGTGGAGCCATCCTTGAAATACCACCCTGGCAACTTTGAGGTTCTAACTCAGGTCCGTTATCCGGATCGAGGACAGTGTATGGTGGGTAGTTTGACTGGGGCGGTCTCCTCCTAAAGAGTAACGGAGGAGTACGAAGGTGCGCTCAGACCGGTCGGAAATCGGTCGTAGAGTATAAAGGCAAAAGCGCGCTTGACTGCGAGACAGACACGTCGAGCAGGTACGAAAGTAGGTCTTAGTGATCCGGTGGTTCTGTATGGAAGGGCCATCGCTCAACGGATAAAAGGTACTCCGGGGATAACAGGCTGATACCGCCCAAGAGTTCATATCGACGGCGGTGTTTGGCACCTCGATGTCGGCTCATCACATCCTGGGGCTGAAGCCGGTCCCAAGGGTATGGCTGTTCGCCATTTAAAGTGGTACGCGAGCTGGGTTTAGAACGTCGTGAGACAGTTCGGTCCCTATCTGCCGTGGACGTTTGAGATTTGAGAGGGGCTGCTCCTAGTACGAGAGGACCGGAGTGGACGAACCTCTGGTGTTCCGGTTGTCACGCCAGTGGCATTGCCGGGTAGCTATGTTCGGAATAGATAACCGCTGAAAGCATCTAAGCGGGAAACTAGCCTCAAGATGAGATCTCACTGGAACCTTGAGTTCCCTGAAGGGCCGTCGAAGACTACGACGTTGATAGGTTGGGTGTGTAAGCGCTGTGAGGCGTTGAGCTAACCAATACTAATTGCCCGTGAGGCTTGACCATATAACACCCAAGCAATTTGCTTGCTTCGAGCTGAAAGGCAAAAGAGCACCAGATTGCGGTGTGTGAAGACGAAATGAACCGAAAGTTCGACGCTCACAAAACACCGAAAGCTGTCACATACCCAATTTGCTGAAGCGAGGCCACATGGTCACGACTCAGTACCCGAATTTCTTGACGACCATAGAGCATTGGAACCACCTGATCCCATCCCGAACTCAGCAGTGAAACGATGCATCGCCGATGGTAGTGTGGGGTTTCCCCATGTGAGAGTAGGTCATCGTCAAGATTAAATTCCAGAACCCCTGTTTGCTAACGCAGACAGGGGTTTTGTTTTGGGCGGTCGAAAAGCACCCCCGGTAGAGGACACCGCGTTCCCCGGCCACGAATAGGCTTCCTGATCTGAAAGTCTTGCTGAGGCTTGATCCCAGACTTTCATGACAAAAATCGCTATCGGCATGCCGTTCGGGGAAATCGATGCAAAGTGTTTCTGCATTTTTGGTATGGTGCAGCACATTTTCACAAGGACTGATCTTTATCCGCAGGATGCGGCGTCGACCTTCTTCAACGAGATGCTGTAGAAATGCCTGAACCAATACCCATCAAGGATCACGAAAAAGAAAACCGCCTGGTCAACAAGCGCCTGCTCGCCTGCGCGCTGCTGGTGATCGGCATCACCTGTGCCCTGGTGGGCCGCATGTATTTCCTGCAGGTGGTGCAGTACGACTATCACTCGACGATTTCCGAGAATAATCGGGTCCACGTCCTGCCGATAACACCGACTCGCGGGTTGATCTACGACCGGAATGGCGTGGTGCTCGCCGACAATCGTCCCAGCTACAACCTGACCATCACCCGGGAGCGCACCACAGACCTCAAGGGTGAGCTGGACGCCATCGTCAACCTGCTGCACCTGCCTGCTGAAGACCGTGCGGTGTTCGACAAGGCCTTGAAGCAGGCACGCCATCCTTTCGTCCCGGTGACATTATTTTACGAGCTGACCGAAGAGCAGATCGCGGTCCTGGCCGTGAACGAGTTTCGCTTGCCTGGCGTCGACGTAGAGCCGCAGTTTGTCCGGCACTACCCGCTGGGTGCGCACTTTGCACACTCCATCGGCTATGTCGGGCGCATCAACGAGAAAGAGTCCAAGGCTCTCGACTCGGTGGAGTATCGCGGTACACAGTCCATCGGCAAGACCGGCATCGAGCGTTTCTACGAGTCCGAACTGCACGGCCACGTCGGTTACGAAGAGGTCGAGACCAACGCCCAGGGGCGTGTGCTGCGCGTGCTCAAGCACACCGACCCGATCCCTGGCAAAAATATTGTGCTCAGCCTCGACGTCCACCTTCAGGAAGCCGCCGAGGAAGCCTTGGGCGATCGCCGTGGCTCGGTGGTCGCGCTCGACCCGCAAACCGGCGAAGTCCTGGCCATGGTCAGCAAACCGAGTTTCGACCCGAACCTGTTTGTCACCGGCATCAGCTTCAAGGAATATGCCGCGCTGCACGATTCCATCGACCGGCCGCTGTTCAACCGCGTCCTGCGCGGGCTCTATGCGCCGGGTTCGACGATCAAGCCTGAGGTGGCCATTGCCGGCCTCGACAGCGGTGTGGTGACCGCCCAGACCCGCGTGTTCGACCCGGGTTACTACCAGCTCCCCGATTTTGATCACAAATACCGCAACTGGAACCACAGCGGTGACGGCTGGGTCGACATGGACGCCGCCATCATGCGTTCCAACGACACCTACTTTTACGACCTGGCACACAAGCTCGGCATCGACCGCCTGCACGACTACCTGGCGGAGTTCGGCCTGGGCCAGAAAGTCTCCCTGGACATGTTCGAAGAGTCAGCCGGGCTGATGCCATCCCAGGCCTGGAAGCGTGCGACCCGCCGCCAGCCATGGTTCCCAGGCGAAACCGTGATCCTCGGTATCGGCCAGGGCTATATGCAGGTCACGCCATTGCAATTGGCCCAGGCGACAGCGTTGATCGCCAACAAGGGCGTGTGGAATCGCCCGCACCTGGCCAAGACCATCAACGGCGTGCCGCCCGTAGACGAGAACCCGATGCCGAATGTGGTCCTCAAGGACCCGCGTGACTGGGAGCAGGTGAACCATGGCATGCAGTTGGTGATGCATGACCCGCGCGGCATCGCTCGGGCCGCCGCGCAAGGTGCGCAATACCGCATCGCCGGCAAGAGTGGTACTGCGCAAGTGGTCGCGATCAAACAAGGTGAGCGCTACAACCGCGACAAGACTCTGGAGCGGCATCGCGACAACGCCTTGTTCGTCGGCTTTGCCCCTGCCGAGCATCCGAAGATCGTGATCTCGGTCATGATCGAAAACGGCGAAGCCGGTGGTCGGGTGGCAGGCCCGGTGGTGCGGCAGATCATGGACGCCTGGCTGCTCGACCAGGAAGGTCACCTCAAGCCGCAGTATGCGACCCCGGCTAAAGCACCGGGTGACCCGCACGTCTGAGTCACACCTGCCACTCGTCCCACTGGTCTACGCCCGTGTAGGCCAGCCAGGGCACGTCATGCGCCGTCCAGATGTGCGCGGTGGGCCGCACGCCCGGATCATCGTCCAGCGTCGCCACCCGCACAATCACATGCGGCTGGTGCCCACGCTCGGCCATCAGGTGTGAGCCGCAGCGCGAGCAGAAATGCCTGAGCTTGCCCGGCGAAGACTCGAATGACGACAACAGACCCTCGCCTTGCGTCCAGCGAAAATGCTCACGCATCACCCCGGCTGTCGCCACAAACGCGGCCGCGTGCACCTTGCGGCAGCTGTCGCAGTGGCAGTGGCTGATGGGCATGTCCAGGCGCTCCACCTGGTAGCGGACGGCCTTGCAGAAGCAACTTCCATTCAACGCGTCAGTCATAACGTAATGTCGGGTCAAGGATGGGGTCATCATCATCGCGCACAACCCAAGGTTGCGCATTGTTCGATGTCGCCTACTGTCAATGGAGGAGGTGACTTATGCACGTATTAGATCGCATAGAACGAAAAGTCCTGCTTAACGTTTCACGCAAACACGTCTGGGAAGCACTCACCGATGCCGAGCAATTCGGCAACTGGTTCGGAATTGCCCTGAAGGGCAAAACCTTTGCAGCGGGGGAAACCATCAAGGCGCCGATCACTTATCCGGGGTACGAGCATGTGATCTGGAATGCCAAAATCGAACGTATCCTGCCACAGACACTGTTCTCTTTCTGGTGGCACCCCTTTGCGGTGGAGGAGGGCGTCGACTACGACCAGGAAACCCCGACACTGGTGGAGTTCACCATCGAGGATCGCGCGCCGGGCATTTTGCTGCGGGTCGTCGAATCCGGCTTCGATGAAGTGCCCGAAGCCCGTCGGCAGAAAGCCTTCAAGATGAACTCCCGGGGCTGGGACGAGCAGATGAACAACATCGAAAAATATTTGACCCAGGCCCGCCAGGCCTGACCCCAACGGGCATCATCACTGATGCCCGCGTTGATAACTGTCAGCCTTCGTGAGCGGTGGTGATTTCCAGGGTGTCGGTAAACGTCACCAGCACACTCTGACCGACCTTGAGGTCCTTGAGGCCGGCACGAATCTCTGGTTTCTCGACATTCAACACTTTGCTCGCACCGGCCGGATTTTCCAGGGTGACCTGGTTTTTCTTCAAGTCGATGTGCGTGATCTTCAGTTGCACCTGTACCTGACGGAACGCTGCGCCGCCTGGGTTGGGATTATCGGCGGTGGCGCGGATCACACCGGTTTTTTCGCTGGCATCCGGTGCACTTTTGTCCACATCGGTGTCCAGCACGGCGGCGACCGAATGCGTGGTCAGCACTTTGACCTGGTCGCCGACCTTGAGATTACCCAGGTCCTTGGCGGCGTCGGTAAGTTGCACATGCACCTCGCCACCGTCGGCGCCTTGCAGCACCACCTGATGCTTGGCGGCATCCACGGCCAGCACTTTGGTGGTGACTTCGTCGGCTTCCAGGGTCTTGGACAGCGGGATATCGGCAGCGAAGGCCGTGAGGTTGCCGGCGGCCAGCAGTGTGACCAGGGCGATGGCGTGGCGAAGAGGGCGCGTTACTTTCATTTAAGGTACTTCCATGTAAGAGGAACTCCTGAGTCTAGTGGAGGGGCGCAGATACACAAATGCGCTGCAGGCTGGGTGTTTTAACGATTGCAATGTGCCAGAGTCTGCGCAGATAATGAGATGAATTATCATTAACGTCTGGCAGTGTTGCGTGTCCACACCTACTGATCCCAAGGCCCTTTTAGCCGCGCTCTACGACGATAACCATCGGTGGTTGCGTGCGTGGTTGTATCGCCAGTTGAAGTGCCCCCAGGATGCCGCAGACCTGACCCAGGACACCTTCATCCGCGTGCTCGATGCGCGCCAGCTCACCCAACTTGAGGAGCCGCGGGCGTTTTTGAGCACGGTTGCACGCCGACTGTTGTTCAGTTTCTGGCGGCGCAAGCGCCTGGAACAAAGCTACCTCGACAGCCTGGCTTTACTGCCGGAGTGCTACAGCCCTTCCGAAGAAGACCTTGCGTTGGTCCGCGAAGCATTGGAAAGCATTGACCGGCTGCTTAACGGCCTGCCGGCGCGGGTACGCCAGATCTTTATCCTGAGTCGTCTCGAAGGCTTGACCCAACCTCTGATCGCGCAGCAACTGAATGTCTCCCTGGCGACTGTCGAGCGCGATTTGCGCAGGGCGTTCCTGCATTGCCTCGCGGAATCGGCGGAGCTGGCATGACGCAGCCCAAGGTGGATGCTTGTACCCGCGAGGCCGTCGATTGGCTGCTGCGCCTCGAGGCGGCCGGCGAGGACCGCGACCTGCGCCAGGCTTTCGACGCCTGGTTGCACGCCAGCCCCGAGCATGCGGCGGCCTGGCAGCGGGTGGGCAACCTGTTGCAGCAACCGATTGCCGCGCTGCACCGGGTCGAGGCGCACAGCCCTGGCCAATTGCGTGCGGCGTCCCACGCACTGATGACGCCCGACACCGTGTCGCGTCGCAAGGTGCTGCGTGGCGGCTTGGCCCTGGTGTTGTTTGGCGTCAGTGGCGCTGCGCTGCTCGACCGTGCCCAACCGCTCAACGGGTTGTGGGCCGATCGGCGGACCGCCACCGGCGAGCGCAGTACCTTCACGTTGGCCGACGGCAGCCGCTTGAGCCTCAACGCGCGCAGCTCGGTGGATATCCAGTTCACTGAGCAACGCCGGGTCGTGCATCTGCGTGAAGGCCAGGTGTTTGTCGATGTCGCCGCCGATGCCCGCCGGCCGTTTGTCATCACCACCGCACAGGGCGAAGTCCAGGCCCTCGGCACGCAGTTCATGGTCAGCCAGGAAGCCGCCGGCAGCCTGACCTCGGTGCAACTGCACAGTGTGAAAGTCACCACCCAGGGCGGTCACCAGCGGCGCGTGGAAGCGGGGCAGGCGGCGTGGTTCAGCGAGGAATGGGTGCGGCCGGTACCGTTGTCGGCAGCCGGGCGGGTGGATTGGCGCGACGGTCGGGTCGACATTCGCGACGAGCCGCTGGGCTCGCTGATCGATGCCTTGCGCCCGTATCGCCGGGGCGTGCTGCGCATCAGCCCGCAAGCGGCGGCGCTGCGTGTGTACGGGGTGTACCCGCTGGATGATGCCGAGCAGACGCTGCAATCGCTTGCCCAGACATTCCCGTTGCGCATTCGCCGCTATGGGCCGTGGTTGACGCTGATTGACGTGCAATAAACGATTATTTTCACAGGCCGTGAGGGGATCGCACGTCTCGCGAGTCAGGGTTAGAGAACGCCAACCTGACAACGAGTATCCACCCCTATGGCACCCTTGATGATTCGTCCTTGCCTGCTGACGCTGGCCATTACGCTGGCCGTCATCGGCCAACCTGCGATGGCCCAGGACACCACCCATTATTTCGACCTGCCTGCGGCCGCGCTGGGTGACACCCTCAGCCGTTTGTCCCGCGAAAGCGGGCGCACGCTGTCGGTGACCCCGGCCTTGCTGCAAGGTCGCCGGGCTGCCGCCGTCCAGGGCCAATTGACGCCGGAGCAGGCCGTGCAACAGGCGCTGGCCGGCAGCGGGCTGGGCTTGATCATTACCGACAACGGTACCTGGAGCCTTTACCTGCTACCCGAAGGCAATTCGCTGAACCTGAGCCCCACCACCGTGACCGGGGCGGCCACGGAAAATGCCTGGGGCCCGGTAGACGGTTACGTCGCCACGCGCAGCGGCACCGCGACCAAGACCGATACGCCGATTCTGGAAATCCCGCAGACGGTCAACGTGGTTACGGCCGACCAGGTCGCGGTCCAGGGTGCACGCAACCTCACGCAGGCCCTGCGCTACACGCCGGGCATCGACACCAACGGCTACACCGACCGCAACACCATTGCCGATGAAGTCGCCAGCCGTGGCTTCGCGCCAACCCTGTTGTACCTCGACGGCGCCTACCTGCCGTACGCCGGCAGCCTGGGCGGCGCCCCGCAAATCGATCCGTACACCCTCGAGCGTATCGAAGTGCTCAAGGGCCCGGCATCCGTGTTGTACGGGCAGAACCAGCCGGGCGGGATGATCAACATGGTCTCCAAGCGGCCAACCACCGAGGCGCGGCACCAGGTCAAGTTCGGCATCGGCAGTTATGACCGGGTCAACGGTGCGCTGGATTTCAGCGGGCCAATCGATCAGGCCAAGACCTTGAGCTATCGCCTGATTGCCCTGGCCCGTGACGGCAACGAGATGGTCGACCACGCCACCGACAGCCGCACCTTGCTCGCGCCCAGCCTCACCTGGGCGCCGACCGACGAGACGGCGCTGACGGTCTACGCGCAGCTGCAGCGCGACAAGTCCCTGGCCGACTACCAGGCGCTGCCCGCCATTGGCACGCTGTACCGCAGCGCCGAGGGCCGGCATATCGACCGCGACACCTTCCTGGGCGACTCGGACTGGAACGACTACATCCGCGACCAGTACGTGCTCGGCTTCGATTTCTCCCACGCCTTCAACGACAACCTCGAATACCACTCGACGGCGCGCTACACCGACGTCAACGACCGCTACAAAGGCTTTTACCTGAACCGCTTCGTCACGCTCCCGGATAACAGCATCGACGACACCCGCGCCACCCGCACCAAGCTCGACTGGCGCCAGCACAACTCTGCCTACACGATTGATAACAACCTGCAGTTCAAATTCGCCACCGGCGCGCTGGACCATACGCTGCTGACCGGCGTCGATTACCGCCAGTTCACCCGCAAGTACCAGGGCTACAACCTGTACGGTGCAGAAATCATCGAGCTGTATAAACCCAGCAACTACCACACCCTGGGCCAGCCGACCCTCACCACCAAGTGGGACAACACCATCAAGCAGACCGGCCTGTACGCCCAGGACCAGATCAAGCTTGACCGCTTTATCCTCACCGTCGGCCTGCGTGAAGACTGGGCCGAAGTCGAGAACCGCGACCTGCTGGCCGACAGCACGGTCAGCCAGAAAGACAAGAAACTCACCCGACGAATCGGCTTGACCTACCTCACTGATTTCGGCCTGGCGCCCTATGTCAGTTACGCCGAGTCGTTCTTCCCCAGCATCGGCAGCCAGGCCCCACAGCGCGGGGCCTCGGCGTTCAAGCCGGTGGAGGGCGAGCAGTACGAGGCGGGGGTCAAATACCAGCCCAACGACAGCTCATTGCTGACGTTGTCGGTGTACCAGATCAAGCAGAAGAACGTGCTGACCGGCGACATTGAGTACCCGGAGTATCAGTTGCAGGAAGGCGAGGTGCGCTCGCGGGGTGTCGAGTTCGAAGGCAAGACGCGTGTTGGCCAGTTCGAGGTGATTGGCGCGGTGGCCTACCTGGACTCGTTCTACACCAAGAGCAATTATGGTGATAAAGGCAACCGCAACGAGTCCCAGGCACCGTGGACCGCCAGTACCTGGGTCGACTACCACTTCGCGAGCAATGCCCTGGCAGGCCTGACCGTCGGTGGGGGCGCTCGTTACACCGGCAAGAAATACGGCGATTCGGGCAACACCTTCAAAACCCCTTCGTTTGTGGTGTACGACACGACCATCCGCTACGACCTGGGCCGTGTCAGTCCCACGCTCAAGGGCGCGGAAGCCAGCCTGAACGTGCAGAACCTGTTTGATCGCGAGTACGTTTCGGCATGCAACTATGCCTTTGGCTGCTATTACGGGCAGGAGCGCACGGCATCGTTGGCCGTGTCCTACGACTGGTAGCCTGCAACGGGTGGCAGCCCAGGCTGCCACCCGTTGACGTTTAGAAGTCCACCGTCGCCGACAACTTCGCCACGCGCGGATCACCCTGGGTCAGGTAACCGCCCAATGCCGATTCCCAGTACTTGGTATTGGCGACGTTCTCCACCGTGGCGCCCAGCGTCACGTCCCGCTGATCGACCTTGAAGTTATAGCGCGCGCCCACGTCGAACCGGTTCCAGGTCGGCAGGCTGAGGTTGTTGGCCGCGTCGGCGTACTGGCCGCCGGTGCGCAACATGCGGCCATTCACGCTCACGCCTTGCAGGCCCGGCACATCCCAATCCACCCCGGCATTGAGCTGGAACGAAGGCACGCCGATAGCGCGGTTGCCGTCGTTGGTGCCGTTGGCCGTACCGCTGACCTCGGTGTTTATCAGAGTGGCGCCGCCCAGCAGGCGCAGGCCTGGGACAGGTTCACCGAAGACATTCAGCTCCACGCCCTTGTTGACCTGGTCACCCTGGAACACATAGGTCGCGGTGCCGTCCGAATTCAGCTGGGAATAGCCCTGGGTCGGCTGCTCGATGCGATACACACCGAGTGTCGCCCCGTAGGTGCCCATGTCGACTTTGACGCCGGCTTCGGTCTGTTTCGAACGCGCGGGGGCGAAGGTCTGGCCGTTGTTGGTGACCCTGGCGTTATTGGCCGCGGTTTCCGGGGCGGTCGGTCCGGATGCCAGCCCTTCAATATGGTTGGCGTAGAACGACACGTGGTCCCACGGCTTGAACACCAGGCCATACACCGGCGTGGTGATGCCCTTGGCGTAGTTGGCGTTGCGTGAGCCGGTGCCGTATTCATAACCCTGGACCACCAGCTCCTGGCGACGCAGGCCGGCGGTGAACAGCAGGCGGTCATCCATGAAACCGAGGGTGTCCGACACCGCCGCGCTGCGCGCGAAGGTCTTGGCGGTGATGCCCGGGTCGTTCAGGTCGCTGCCGGAGGTGAAGCCACCCTTGGCTGGCGCTGTCACATCGACGGGGTTGTAGAGGTTGGTCGCTTGCGTGCCCGAGGCAAAGTCGAAGGCGTTGCGCGCCTGGGTCCAGGTGCCGGTCAGGCCGAGGTTCAGCTTGTGGCTGACGGTGCCGGTCTGGAACTTGCCATTCAGGCCGGCCATCAGGCTGGTGTTGTCTTCCTGGTGGGCGATATTGGAGCCGCTCACGGTGGCATTGCCCTGCGCGTCGATCACGGTGAGCGACGAGTAGCGGCCGATTTCGCGGGTGTGCTTGGCGCCGCCCGCGACATACGCGGTCCAGTTGTCATTGAGGTCGTACTCGCCGCGCAGCATGCCAAAGGTGTCTTCCAGGCTGGTGCTGTCCCACTTCGGCGCGTAGTTGGTGTCCGCCGAGGGCGCGTTGGGAATGCTGGTCAGGCCCGGGCCGAGAAACACCGAGTTACGCCCGCCGTTGACTTGCTGCTTCTGATACACAAAGTCGCCGGACAGGCGCAGGGCATCACCGCGATAATCCAGGCCGACCGAAAACAGCTTCGAACGCTGGCTCTCGTCGTCCACACCGGTATCGCCTTCGCGCTGGGAAATATTCACCCGTGCGCCAAACCGATTGTCTTCGCCAAAACGCTGGCCGATGTCCAGGTGTTCACCGATGCGGCCATCGTTGCTGATATCGGTGCTGAAGCGGCGCAGAGGCACGTCATCGGCCCGCTTGGGTTGCAGGTTCACACCGCCGCCGATGCCCGAGCCACTCGGCGTCACGCCGTTGATAAAGGCGTTGGGACCCTTGAATACTTCGACGCGTTCCAGGGCGTCGGTGGACATCAACTGGCGCGGCAGGATGCCGTACAAACCGTTGAAGGAAATATCGTCGCCGTTGAGCGGCAGGCCACGAATCACGAACGCCTGGGATTGGTTTGCAAAGCCTGACGCCTGGCGCACGGACGAGTCATTGAGCAGGACATCACCAACCGTCTCGGCCTGCTGGTCACGGATCAGTTTCTCGGTGTAGGAGGACATGCTGAACGGCACATCCATGATGTCCTGGTTGCCCAGCACACCCAACTGGCCGCCGCGTGCCACCTGGCCGCCGGCATATACCGGGGGCAGGGCGCCGGGCGATGGGGCGTCGGCGTTGATGTTGGTGGCGCCCAGTTCCAGCGTGTTGCCATCCTGACTGTGGTTCGCATCCTGCGGGGTGGCTGGGGTTGCGGCGTGAGCGGCAAGGCTCAGGGAGCAGCAAAGGGCGAGCAGGGTCGGGCGAAACGGCACGGCGAATGGGGTACGGGTGGGCATGGTCGATCCGGACGGCGAACCGTCAGTGGTGAGGAAAAGGGCAACAACGTTGCGCGTCCTCGCTGCGCGGATACGACTCCAGCGCGAATGATAGTGATTGTTATTAATGTTCTGCAACAAAATTGTGAAGCGCGTGAGCGTGCCTGCGCGGACGGCCGACCAGCGGCCCGCGCAGTGTCCTGCTGCGCGGGTTGGCGGATAAATGCCATCGCCCATCGCGTTTGCCCGGATGCCGAGTAGAATCACGCCCTGAAAGCGATTCCTGAGGTGCGGTACGGTGGATTTACAGCAGGGTTTTGTCCTGACCCGGCATTGGCGCGATACCCCGGCGGGCACGGAGGTCAGTTTCTGGCTGGCCACCGACCACGGGCCACGGTGTATCCGCCTACCCGTGCAGACCTCGGTGATGTTTATCCCCGAGGCCCATCGCAAGCCGCTGGATTGGCTGCTCAAGGGCGAGCGCGATATCGAATTGCGCCCGCTGCAGTTGTGCGACTTCCACCATCGCCCGGTGCTGGGCCTGTACACACGCCAGCACCGCCAGGCGATGGACCTGGAAAAACGCCTGCGTGCCGCCGGGGTGGATGTCTACGAGGGCGACGTGCGCCCGCCCGAGCGCTACATGATGGAGCGCTTCATCACCGCCCCGGTGTGGTTCGGCGGCGTCGCCGATGCCGACGGCACGCTGCTTGACGCGCAGATGAAACCCGCGCCCGATTACCGCCCGCCGCTGAAACTGGTGTCGCTGGACATCGAGACCACCGCCCAGGGCGATCTCTATTCCATCGCCCTCGAAGGCTGCGGCGAGCGCCAGGTGTACATGCTCGGCCCGCCGAATAAAACCGACGCGGTGGACTTCAAGCTCGACTACTGCGACACCCGCGCCCAACTGCTCGAGCGCCTCAACCAATGGCTCGCCCTCCATGACCCCGATGCAATCATCGGCTGGAACGTGGTGCAGTTCGACCTGCGCGTGCTCCACGAACATGCCCAGCGCCTGGGCGTGCCGCTGTTGCTCGGGCGCGGCGGCGAACCGATGGCCTGGCGCGAGCATGGCAGCCGTAACCACTACTTCGCCGCCGCGGCCGGGCGGCTGATCATCGACGGCATCGAGGCCCTGCGCTCGGCCACCTGGAGCTTCGAATCCTTCAGCCTGGAAAACGTCGCGCAGACCCTGCTGGGCGAGGGCAAGGACATCTCCACGCCGTACCAGCGCATGGACGAAATCAACCGCATGTTCGCCGAGGACAAGCCCGCCCTGGCGCGCTACAACCTCAAGGACTGTGAACTGGTCACGCGGATTTTCGCCAAGACCGAGCTGCTCAAGTTCCTCCTCGAACGCGCCAGCGTCACCGGGTTGCCGGCTGACCGCAACGGCGGCTCCGTCGCCGCGTTCACCCACCTGTACATGCCGCTGATGCACCGCCAGGGCTTCGTTGCGCCGAACCTCGGCGACAAGCCGCCCGAGGCCAGCCCCGGCGGCTTTGTCATGGACTCGCGCCCCGGCCTCTACGAATCGGTGCTGGTGCTCGACTACAAAAGCCTCTACCCGTCGATCATCCGCAGTTTCCTGATCGACCCGGTGGGCCTGATCGAAGGCCTCAAGCACCCCGACGACAGCACCTCTGTGGAAGGCTTTCGTGGTGCGCGTTTCTCGCGTACCCGCCATTGCCTGCCGGCCATCGTCGCGCGGGTGTCCGAAGGCCGCGAAGAGGCCAAGCGCGAACATAACGCGCCGCTGTCCCAAGCGCTGAAGATCATCATGAACGCCTTTTACGGCGTGCTCGGCTCCAGTGGTTGCCGGTTTTTCGATACGCGGCTGGCGTCGTCCATCACGATGCGCGGCCACCAGATCATGCGCCAGACCCGCGAGCTGGTCGAAGCGCAGGGCTATGAAGTGATCTACGGCGACACCGACTCCACCTTCGTCTGGCTCGGCGGTGCGCATACCCAAGAGGACGCCAGCCGCATCGGCCACGCGCTGGTGCAGCACGTCAACGCCTGGTGGCGTGAGCACCTGCGTACGGCATACGGCCTGCAAAGCGCGCTGGAACTGCAGTACGAAACCCACTTCACCCGGTTTCTGATGCCGACCATTCGCGGCGCGGAGGAGGGCAGCAAGAAACGCTACGCCGGCCTGGTGGTGCGCAGCGACGGCAGCGAAGAGATGGTCTACAAAGGCCTGGAAACCGTGCGCAGCGACTGGTCGCCCCTGGCCCGGCAGTTCCAGCAGGAGTTGTACCAGCGCATTTTCCATCGCCAGCCCCATCAGGACTACATTCGCGACTACGTACGCCGTACCCTCAGCGGCGAATTCGATGAGCTGCTGATCTACCGCAAGCGCCTGCGCCGCCAGTTGGATGACTACGAGCGCAACGTGCCGCCGCACGTGCGTGCCGCGCGCCTGGCCGATGAATACAACGACCGCCTCGGGCGTCCGCGCCAGTACCAGCGCGGCGGCTGGATCAGCTACGTGATCAGCGTCAACGGCCCCGAACCGCTGGAGGTGCGCCAGGCGCCGATTGACTACGACCACTACGTCACCCGCCAACTGCAGCCGGTGGCCGATGCGATCCTGCCGTTCGTGAATGACGATTTCGGCACCCTGGTCGGCGGGCAAATGGGCCTGTTCTAAAACACTTGCCGAGGCACTGCGCGAGCCTGCACTCTTGGTCACTGACGACCACCCGACGGCGCAGCTCCCATGACTCACATTACCTTGACCGGCACTACAGTTGAACTCCAGCCCCTGCAACCCGAACACAAGGCCGCCTTGCTCGACGCCGCCGCCGATGGCGAGCTGTGGAACCTCAAGGTCACCAACGTGCCGGGCCCCGGCACCGTCGACCAGTACATCGATACCGCGCTGGCCGGGCGTGCTGCGGGCAGCGTGATCCCGTTCACCATCGTGCGCCGCGACACCGGCCAGGTGGTCGGCAGCACGCGGTTCTGGAAGGTCGACCGGGTCAATCGCAAGCTGGAGATCGGCCACACCTGGCTGGCGCTGTCGACGCAAAAAAGCGCGATCAACACCGAAGCCAAGCTCCTGCTGCTGACCTACGCTTTCGAGGTGCTGGACTGCGTGCGGGTGCAGTTCACCACGGATGAACTCAACGAAAAATCCCGTGCTGCGATCCTGCGCCTGGGCGCCGTGCAGGAAGGCATCGTACGCCATGAACGCATCATGCCCGACGGGCGCAAGCGCAACTCGGTGCGTTTCAGCATCATCGATTCGGAATGGCCGCAGGTGAAAGCCAACCTGCAGGCGAAGCTGCTGCGCTAGGAGGAAAGGCCCATGTACACGCTCTACGGTACCGACGAGTCCGGCTCCTGCATGATCGAAATCGCCCTGGCGCGTTGCGCGGTCGAGTGGCACCGCGTGGATGCCAGTTCCTGGCAGGAAGGCCCGGGCACCGACGCCCTGGCCCGCATCAACCCGCTCAAGCAGATCCCCACGCTGGTCACCCCTGATGGCCAGGTGTTGACGGAGAGTGCGGCGATCCTGATCCACCTGGGCCTGGAATACCCCGACGCCAACCTGCTGGTGGGCAACCGTGGGCAGATCCTGCGCGGCCTGGTGTACATCGCCGCCAACTGTTATTCGGCCATTGGCATCATCGACTATCCGCAACGCTGGCTGGGCGAGGCCGAACCCGTGGTGCAGAACCAGTTGATCACCGGCACGCGGCGCTATCTGCACCAGGCCTGGGTGGTGTTTGCCGATCAGTTTGCCGACCAGTTGTTTGCGCCCAGCGGCGAGCCGAATGCGCTGGGCATCATGGCGGCGGCGGTGTCGCGCTGGGACGCGGCGCGCGAAGCGCTGGCCGCCCTGGCGCCGGGTTTTGCCCAGAGCCTTGCGCAAGTGGATGCCGATCCCGTCGTGGCCCCCGTATTCGCGCGGCATTGGCCCGCGCAATGACCGCGCCGCGGCCTGTCGCGTGGCACGTCACGCGCTGGTGCGATGACCCCTTCAGCCAGGGCGCCTACAGCGCGTTGTTGCCAGGTGGCGAGCCGAGCCTGCGGCGCCTGTTGTCAACGCCGATTGATAATCGTCTGTTTCTTGCTGGCGAAGCCTTCAACCACGATCACTCGGCCATGACCCACAGCGCCTGGGACAGCGGGCTGCGCGCAGCCAATGCGGTGATCGCGACCTCGGCTCGAACGGTGATTGTCATCGGTGCCGGATTTGCCGGCCTCGGCGCTGCCCGCGCCTTGCAGGCGCAGGGCGTGGCGGTGCGCGTACTCGAGGCGCGTAACCGCATCGGCGGGCGAGTGCACAGCGTAGCCCTCGGTGGGCAGATGGTGGATGTGGGCGCCGCCTGGTTGCAGCAGTATGCGATCAACCCGCTGGCGCGGCGTGCCGAGCAGTTGGGCCTGGAGCGGCGCCCGACGGACTTCTCGCAGCCATTGGCCGCCGCGTGGGACGGCCCGTTGCCGGACATCAACCGCGCCTATGCCCGACTCAAACAGGCCACCGACCGTCAGCAACCGTTGGCGCCGGGCGTCGACCGCTACCTGGCCACCTTGACCACCAGCGAGCGCCGCGCGGCACGCTATGCCATCGACGCGAACCTGATCCTCGAAGCCGGTTTGCCACTGGACCAGTTGGCGACCCAGACGCTTGACGAGGAGGGCGTCGGCCATGGCGACCAGTTTTTGCCGCACGGTTACGAGCAACTGCTGGCAGACGCTGCCAGCGGCCTGGATATCCACCTCAACCACCCTGTGCAGCACATCAGCTGGGACGAGCACGGTGTGCGCGTGGATGATCGGGATGCCGATGCCTGCATCTGCACGGTGCCGATACCGGTGCTCAAGCAATTGAGCTTTACCCCGGACTTGCCGGCGACGTATCGCCACGCCCTGGAGCTGTTCACCATGGGCCGCCTGGAAAAAGTCGTGCTGCAGTTCGATCAGCGTTGGTGGCCGGCGTCCGAGGACGGCTACCTGCGCTGGTACGACGCGCCCGCCAATTGGGGCGAGTGGCTGGATTTGACCGATGCGGTGGGCACGCCGCTGATTGCCGGGCTGATCGCCGCAGACGCCGTGGACCGCCACTATCCAGGCAAGACAGATGAGCAAATCGCGCTGGCGGCCTGCGAAAAACTCAGCGCCTGGGCTTCCGCAATCAGAAGAAACAATGACTCCTGAACCTATCCAAACCCTTGCGTAGCGGGCGTCCTGGCCTACGCTTTCTTAAAGTGGTGTAGGAATCATCCTTGAATTTGACTGTCGCAGACATGAAACTCAAGAACCCTGCATGGAATTCAAAGGAGGTGCGCATGCTCATCCGGTCGCTGACCCTGGCTACCTTGATGGCTTTTACGGGGCCGCTGTTGGCTGCTGATGATATCAACCCGCTCAAGCAGGACTTGGGCAAGTCCCGGCCGCTGGTGGTGGTGGAGTTGGACTCCGGCAACGCCGCGCTGACGGACCTGAAGAAACAGCTGGAAGAGCCGGCCACCAAGCAAGCCTTTGAAGAGCGCAGCATGGTGTTCTACACCGTGAAGTTCGGCAGCATCGGGGCCGAGGGCGAGAAGTTCGCCAAGGACCCCAAGGACAACAAGAAACTCACGCCGCCTGAAACCAACGCACTGATCCGTGCCCTCAAGCTGGGCGCCGGCAGCGGCACCAAGGTGATCCTGGTTGGCAAGGATGGCGAGAAGAAAGTCGAGAAGACCGTGCCACCGGATACCCTCGACCTGAAGGAATTCTTCAGCGCGATCGACCAGATGCCGATGGCCGAGAAAGAAATGGCCGCCCCGGCCGAGCCTGAACCCGCTGCCGCGCCGGCCGCGAAGCCAGGCGCCAAGGCGGCTAAGCCGGCCAAGCATGCCGCGCCGCAACAGCAATTGGATGATTGACCTGCGCCCAAGGCGCTGGCTGACCCGGCGCTGATCGAAGCGCTTATGTAGGGAGGGAGCTTGCTCCCGCTCGACGGCGCAGCAGCCGCAAGCGTTTTGGCGGCGCTGCGTACCTCAGCCGGAGCAAGCTTCCTTGCCAAACAGGCTTCAGGTGCGCGGTTCAGAGACTTTACGCTGCGGCAACGGAAAGTAGAAAAACCGCAAGAACGCCACGCGCTTGATCACTTCCCCGATCAACAACGGCACCCCGACCCCCACCACAAAACCGATGCAGGCCGCGACAAATGGCGGCAGGCCCAGGCGCTCCATCAGGTCAAACGTCTTGTGCTGGATCTCCCCATGGAAGATCAACAGGATCAGGGTCGACTGGCCGATATAGGTCATCACCCGCGTGATCAGCGCCGACACCATCAGCACCCGCGCCAGCGCCCAGCACACGTACACGCCAATCACCGCCAGCAGGCTGGTCCACAG
Organism: Pseudomonas aylmerensis; assembly: GCF_001702265.1. Classification (GTDB taxonomy): domain Bacteria; phylum Pseudomonadota; class Gammaproteobacteria; order Pseudomonadales; family Pseudomonadaceae; genus Aquipseudomonas; species Aquipseudomonas aylmerensis. The sequence goes on along the minus strand of NZ_MAUE01000033.1, from coordinate 90,855 downwards.
CCAGTGGTCGTAGCGGCGCTGCGCCAGGTCCATGGTGTCGCCCCGATAGAGGAACACGGCGGCGAACAACACCACCGACACCAACAAGGTCAGCAGCGACCCCGCATGGGTGCGCAGCCAATTGCGCAGCAGGTAGCCGTAGATGAAACAGGCGCTGCTGATCAGGGTGATATCCAGGCTGAAGGGCAGGCCGGGCAGCACCCAGGTTTGCCCGCCCAGGGTCACCGGCAGTTGCCAGAAAAACGGCAGCATCCAGATGCCCACCAACAGCGGCACCAGGGTCAGCGCGCAACTCACTGCCAGCGGCAGGCGCTGGATCAGGCGCAACACCGCCCAACTGAACAGGATCGCCACCCAGAAATGCGGCAGGAACCACATTGCTTGCCACGGGATGGTGTCCACCGAGGCATACAGCACGCCACCGATGTCCGGCAGCAGCGGTTGGCCACGCAGTACATCGCGCACGATCACATACACCAGCATGGTGAAGAAAAACGGCTTGAGCAGGCCATCCGCCTTGCGCACGGCCATCTCCCCGAAGGGCTGCTCCGGCTTGAACAGCACCCCGGACAGAAAGAAGAACAACGGCAGCACGAACGACGCCAGGATCGGGTACATCAAGTCCGGGGACGTGGCGACAAACCAACTGTGGGCATACACGATCACCAGGATGCCGATGCCTTTGGCGATATCCATTTGAATCCAACGATGTTTCACCTGTTCATCCTCCCTCTGTGAACCGCACAGCCCCTGGCAGGAACTGGCACGCCGTCATGCCTTGCGCCACGGCTTGAGCCATAGTCCCATCCCCAGCAACACCAGGATGCCGGCCAAGGTGCTCAACCCCAGTTGCAGCCACACGCCTTCAATACGAAACAGCGCCAGCGCCGCCAACCCCATCACCAGTGCACTGAGCAGCCATTGGCGCACCCAGGGCAGGGCGTCGAGCAATGCCTGGCGCTGCATCAGCAGCAACGCGGTGCAGATCACCCCGGCCAGCGCGGCCAGCGGGATTCCGGCCAGGCCAAACACAAAGGGCAGGGCACCCAGCAGCAACACGTTGACCAGGCTCCCGAGCAACTCGCAGCGCAACGGCTGGCGCGTGTCGCCGGCGGCATAGGCGTAGCGGGCGAGCAAGGCGTTCCAGGCGCCGAATACCAACGGCACGGCGAACCAGGCCAGCAGCAACGGCAATGGCGAATCCGCCGATTGCTTGGGCAGCAGCAGCGCCACCAGGCTCGGCGCTGCCGCCACCAGGCCGACGCCGGCGGGCAGGGTCAGCACGCTGGCGGTTTCCAGGCCGCGCTTGAGCAGGGCCAGGCGCTCATCGCCCTGGCGCCGGCTCATCATGCCCAGCAGCACCTGATTGAGGCTCATCAGCGCAATCAGCGGCAGGTTCATCAATTTGCGGGCCAGGTTGACCCAGGTCACCGCGCCTTCGCCCAACAGCGACGCCACCAGGCGCTCGATCAGGGCCAGGCCCTGGCTGGCGCCGTTGCTCAGCAACAGCGGGCCGATGCGCTGGCCCAGCTCCTGCAGCGGCGCGAAGGTCAGCTGCCAACGCCACGGCCGCCAGCCTTGGCGCCACACCGACGGCAACAACGCCAGCGGCATCAGCAAGCTGCCCGCCAGGCAAGCCAGGGCCAGCGAGTGCGGTTGAGTCGCGGTGCCGGCGAGGGCGAGGTAGGTCACGGGCGGCAGGTTGAACAGCAACGAGCCCAGCCCCGCCAGCACAAAACGCTCGCCCGCCTGCAACGGAATGCTGAACAGCGCATGCAGCATCAACCCCGGCACGCACCAGGCGACGATCTGCAAATTGCTCGCGGCGAGGGCGGTGGCGCTGGCCGCCAAGCCTGGGCCAAGCAGTTGCACCAGCCATGGCGCGAGCAGCGTCAGCAGCAGGCTGGTGGCCAGCGCGATCAGCATCAACGCCGGGAACAACACTGCCAGCCAATCCAGGCGCTCGCCGTCCTTGCGCTGCAGGTACAGCGGCAGCGCGGCGGCACTCAGCACGCCGCCCGCCAGGGACATGCGCAGCGCTTCCGGTAAAAACAGCGCGATCAGAAACGCATCGCTGCGCTCACCCGCGCCCCACGCTGCCACCAGCAACCATTCACGCGCAAACCCCAGGCACAGGCCCAGCAGGGTCGCCAGGGTCAGCCAAACGGCCGAGCCCAGCATCAGGGACGCGCGCCATCAAGCAGCGGCTTGCGAAACACCACTGTCTTGACCTGCGGTAGGCGCGCCGGAAACAGGCGCCGCGCCTCCAGCACATTGATGCCGACCATCAACCAGAACAGCGCCACCATCACCACTGCGAAGCTGAAGTAGTGGTCAAACAAACCGCTGACCAGCGCCGACAGAATCCCACCGGTGGTGCCCAGCCACAGGGCGTTGTCCTTGGTCAGGCGAATCGGGCCTTTTTCCGGACGGGCCTCACGCCACCAGCGCACGGTCACCGCGACGAAGAACAGCATGCCGACGATGCCGATCTTGTAGATGTAGTTCAGCCACAGGTTGGAAATCCCCAGGAAATGCGTACCCGGCACCGGCGGGTCGACCTTGAAGCCGATGCCGAACGGGTAGGCCGCCACCGCCTGCGGGAACATGCGGTATTCGTCGAAACGCACTTCGGTACTGGCGTTGTCCGAAGAGAAAATCGTTGCCAGGCGCTCCTGCAACGGCGGGTAGGCAATCACCAGCGCCACGGTCAGCGCCGCGCCGATCATCAACAGCCGCCCGGTGTACGGCACGCGCCGCGTGGCCATCCACATCAGCACCAACGCCAGGCTTACCATCGCGCCGCGGCTGCTCGCCAACAGCAAGGCGGCCGCCCCCAGGCACGCCACGCCCAGGCCGAGAGCGCGTTTCCAGCCTTGCTCGGTCATGCCGAAACAGAAGGCCAACGGCAGCAGCAGCGCCATGATCCCGCCGATGGCATTCGGGTGCGTCCACGGCGAGCCCATGCGCGAGGACATCGCCTCCAGGCCGAATTTGAGCATGTCGAAGTTGGCGTAGTTGAACAGCGCCAGGATCGGCGCGATCCCGGCGCCGGAGCGGGTGCGCACAAATACCGCGATCGACAGCACCAGCATCGCCAGGGTACCCAGCAGCAGGGCGATCACCAGCGCTTCCCGGTGCTTGTGGTCCACCAGCAGTTTGGCCGCGATAAATACCCCGGAGAGGTTCAGCAACCAGCGCAGCCAGTTGGCCACGCCGCTGGTGTCGGCATGGATAGTGACTTGGCCGACAATGAACGGGAACACGCTGAACAGCATCAGCCACAACAGCATCTGGTCGGTGGGGCGCCGCGCCAGGCCTGGTGTGTCGGGCAGGCGCGCGAGAAAGCTGTGCCACAGGATGGCGCCCCAGGTCAGCGCCAGGATCGCTTCGCTGACGGTACTGCGGATGCCCAGGTTGATCGTCGAAAACGGCATGAACGTCGCCACCAGGGCAAACAGCAACAGGCCCCAGAACGGAAAGCGCAGGATCGTCACCGCGCCCGCCAGGCCGACCACGGCGAGGAAGGCCTTGGCCGGTGACAGCAGCAGGGCGAGGGCGCCGAACAGCAGGCCGAAGAGCACCGCCACGAGGCTTGCCAGATTCACTCTCACTTCAGTTCCTCGATCAGTTCGGCCAGGCGTCGACGGTAGGCGTGATGGTTGAAACGCTCCGCCCATTGGCGCCGTTGCGCGGCGGATTCTTCAATAGGCTGCTGCGCCAGGCTGACCATCAACTGCACCAGCGCCGGGCCGTCGGTAGGCGAAAAACGTGGCGCCGACGGCGGGGTGATTTCATCCAGCGAGGTGCCGCTGGCCACTGCCACTGCCGTGCCGACGCTCAGGGCTTCGATCACCGGCAGGCCAAAGCCCTCGGCGTAAGACGGTTGCCACAGGCGCGACGCCTGCCGGTACAGCGCATGCAACTCGGCATCCGACACGCCGCTCAGCGCCCGAATCCCCGGCAGCGTGCGCTGGGATTCGGGCAGGTGTTCCAGGCTGCCCACCAGCACCAACTCCGGCACGCCGGGGGCCTGGCGTCGCGCCTGCTGCCAGGCATCGACCAGAAACGGCACGTTCTTGCGCAGCTCGCGCGTGCCCACCAGCAACCAGTAGCGCTCCGGCAGTTGGCGCGCCGACAGGTCCGCTGCCAGCTCGGCAAAGGCGTCGACCTGATTGGGCAACACGCGAATCTTGCCCGCAGCCTTGGGAAACAGCCGCGCGGTCTCATCAGCGCTGTACTGCGACGGCGTCCACACGCGGTCGGCGCTGTGCACCGCGTAGGCAATCGACAGGCGATCGCTGGTCTTGTAGATCAGCGCCTTGAGGCGGTTGGCGTGGTAGTTGTCCAAGGTGATCTGGAACAGGTCATGCAACAGCACCACGCTGCGCAGGCCCTTGGGCTTGGGCGGCAACGGCAGGCCCATATTGAAGGTGCTGATGTACAGGTCGATGTGCTGCTCACGCAAGGCGTGCGGCAAAAAACCAGCCTCGAAACGCAGGCGATTCTGCGGTTGGTGCATGGCGGTCTTGGCACAGCCCCAGGCCGGGCAATGGGCCTTCAAGCGGGTTTCGTCGCCCAGCGGCGCCACGGTAAAGCGCTCAAGCTCGATGCCTGGGAAGGTGCGCAGGGCGCTTTCCAGCGCATACACCTGGCGGCTGATGCCCGATTGCGGCGACGTGCCGACGGTGCGGTAATCCAGGCCTACACGCATGCGGGCTCCTTGTATGTGAGCGGTAAAAGGCTCGCGTACACCTGCTCCAACTGGCTGGCGGCAACGCTCCAGTCATGGGCGCGGCGTACATAGGCGCGGCCGGCTTCACCCATCGGTTCGGCGGCATCGGGGAACTGCAACAGGCGCACCACCGCGTCCGCCAAGGCGGTCGCGGTTTGCCCGCCGAGGTAGTCCAGGCCTTCCACCAGGTCCAGCCCCGACACGCCCTGTGCGGTGCTCGCCAGCGGCAGGCCGGCAGCCAGGGCTTCCAGCACCTTGAGCTTGGAGCCGCCGCCATGGCGCAACGGTGCGAGGAACACCGAACAGCTCGATTGCAGCGCCAGCAGGTTGGGCACGAAGCCTTGCCATTCGATCCGCGGGTCCTGCCAGCGTTCGCGCCAACTGGCCGGCATGCCGAAGCCGCAGACACTCATGCGCGCCTGCGGGCAGCGCTCCCAGACCTTGGGCAGGATGTCATCCAGGGCCCACTCGATGGCGTCCACGTTCGGCGCGTATTCGTAGTTGCCAAGGAACAGCACGCGGCGTGTCGACGGGTCGGGCCGGGCGGCGGCGAAGTGGTCGCAGTCCACGCCATTGACCACCACCGGCACCGGCTTGCCGGCGATTTTTTCCAGCACCTGGGCATCGCTGTCGGTCACTGCGATTACCTGTGTGGCCTGGCGCATGACCCGGCGCTCCCAACGTGCATAGCGCCATTGATCGTAGCGAATGAACGGCAGCGCCCAGCGCGGCAGACGGTCGTAGGTGGCGGCGCCGAGGGCCGATTCGACGTTGTGCTCAGTCAGCACGAACGGTTGGGATTTGCGTGCCAGCGCGTCTTCGTAAGGTTGGAAGGTGTAGGTGTGCTCGATCTGCACCACATCCCAGTGCTCATCCAGCAACCTGTTGAAGGTGTCCTGCAAGGCGCCCGACAGGCCGTTCACACTGGCGAGCAGCGGGTAGGGCGCAAACAGCCCGGCCAACAGGGTCGTGGCGCTGCGCAGCGGGCGGCGCGGCAGGACGATCAGTTGCTCGAGAAACGCCTCCAGCACCTGGCGGTCGGCGAGCGACACCGGGTGCTTGTCATGCAGCAGCAAGGTGATCCGGTGCCCCCGCGCGGCGAGGCTGCGCAGCAGATGGAACTGACGCGTCTTGCCGCCGCTGGTGGCGGGCCAGGGCGAGTAGGGCAGGATCCATAAAATGCGCATGGCAGGCCTCAGTCCCATAACAGGATTTGCAGGTTCGGCTTGACCGGTACGGTCAGGCCGTTGGTGCCGCTTACCGGGGTTTGCGTACCGCGCAACGGGTCGTACAGGGTAGCGCTGGCCAGGTTGGGCAAGTGCGCGTTACCGCCTTCGGCCGACCAGAAGAACCACACCTTGCGCCCATCGGTACGCGTCCAGCCAATGCTGAACAGGCCGTCGGGCAAGGCGTCGGCGACCGGCGGGTCACCCGGGGTGAGCGACGGCCCGCTGACGTCGAGGAAATACTTCAGCGCGGTGTAGACCGGCTTGGGGTTGGCGTCGATGTCCAGCAGCCCGTAGAACTGGTCGCGCACGCTGGCGCGCTGGTCGAGGTCGCTCAAGGTGAACAGGAAGATGCGGTCGTAATCCAGCGCGCTCATCAGCGCCAGGCGCCGCACCACGTAATCGGCCTGGCCCTGCTGGGTGATGATGTCCTGGGCGTCCTTGGGGCCGGGGTAGGTCGACCAGCCCCACTCGGTGCTCCACAAGGTTTGCACGCCGCCGTTGCGCAGGGCCTGGTTGAGCTGGGTGGTCTTGGCGATAAAGTCGAGGTTGGCCGGATCGTTGCCTTCGGGCAATTGGGTGTAGGGGTGATAGGACACGACGGTGTTCAGGCTGGCCACGCCCAGCGCGGCAAGGGCGTCGAACATGGTCTGGCCGTTGGGCATTTCGCTGAAGAACGCCATGCCGGCCGCCACCACCGGGGTGTTCGGGGCGACCGCGCGCAGTGCGGCGGCGCTGGCGGTGAGCAGCGTGGCGTAGCCGGCCGGGTCTGCCACCGGGCGCCAGAAGCCCAGCAGGTTCGGTTCGTTCCACACCTGCCAGGCGTTGACGCTGGGGTAACGCTGGGCCAGCAGCGCCATGCGGTTGGCGAACACGTTCGGGTCTTTGGGCGGGTACTGGTCCTGATAGGGCGCACCGGCCGGCGCGGTGGTGGCGAAGGGCGCCGAACCCACCAGGTAGAACACCGACTTGAGTTGATTGTCTTGCAGCTTGCCGACCAGTTGATCGAGGGTGGCCACCTGATACTGGTTCTGCGCCGGCTCCAACTGATCCCAATGCAGGTCAAGGCGCACCCACTCCAGGCCCAGGTCCTTGAGACGGTCGATCTGCATCTGGTAACGCTGGGGACTGAACCACAGGAACTGTGCGTTCACGCCCAAAAAGTCCTTCCACACCACGGTCTTGTTGCCCTTGAGCACATGGCTTTCGGCATCCGCCTGGCGCCCCCACAAAACGGTGGTCAGGCCCAGCACGGCGACCACCGCAAGGCTGGCAAGGAACGTGCGTCTACGCGCCATGGCGGGCTCCTGCGATGGCTTCGGCAAACACTTCGGTGAACTTCTGCGCAGTCAGCGGCCACAGGCGTTCGCGGCCGATCTCGCCGGCGCGTTCGGCCCAGTCCCTGGCCAGCGCCGGCGTGCGCGCCAGGCGCAGCAATTGTTCGGCCAGCGCTGCCACATCGCCTTCGGGATAGATGGCGCCATTGCCACTGGCAACTTCCTCGGCAAACGCGCGTGCGTCGGAGGTGATTGCTCCGCGCCCACAGGCGGCGGCCCAGGACAGCGCGCCACTGGTGCCGCGCTGGCGCCCGAGCAGGCCGAGTTTTTTCGATTCGCGGTAGGGCAGCACCATCACATGATGGGCCTGGATGGTCTGGGCAATCTCGTCGGCCGGCAGGTTCAGCCGCCAGTCGATGGCGTCGGTCAGGCCGAGTGCGGCGATCTGGCTGTTGAGTTGCTCCAGGTAGTTGCCGCCGGCGCCAAAGGCCATTTCCGCCGCCGTGCCGCCGGCCAGCGTCAGGCGCACGTGGCCGCGCAGTTCAGGGGCCTGTGCGAAGACATCGGCCAGCGCCTGCACCAGGTCTTCGATGCCTTTGCCGCGGTAGATGAACCCGAAATACAGCAGGCGCAGGGTGTCGAGCGCGGGCAGCGGTGCCGGTGGCACGGCGAGGTTGGCATGGTTGATCACGGCCACCTTGCCGGTCGGCAGTTGCATGCGCAGGCGCAGGCAATCGGCGCCCAGGCGAGTCAGCGTCACCAGGCGGGTCAGGCCCTTGGCGACCTGGCGTTCCTCACGCAGGGTCAATGGGTCGGCCAGCACCACGGCCGCCTGCGGCAAGGGGCTGGGCAAGCGCTCCAGCAGGTTCAGCGGAAACGGCAGGCGCTCACGGCGCCATACAATGCGCTCCGGGTCGTGGACGGTGGCGGTCAGCGGCAAGTGCGAGTAGGCCTTGCGCAACTCGCGCAGGGCCAGGAACTCACCCAGGCGCCCGCCGCCCAGCTCGGCGTGGACCAGGTCCACGGTCTGCCAGTTGAACGTCGCGACCGCGTGCTTGATCGCCTCGGAAGTGCCCGCCACCCCGGCCAACGGCGTCAGCACCGTCACCCCAAGCTGCTCCAGCGCCGTGCGAAAGTGGTTCGCGTAGTCGGCGATGCCGTTTTTTTCCGGCGGCAAGGGCGCGAGCAGGGCGATACGCATCAGAACGCTCCCCGGTACTTGGCGATGGTCTGCAGCACTTTGCTCGGTACTTCGAACTTGCGACGGTTGATGATGATGCCGTCGACCTTGCCGAACGCGGTATTGAGGATCGACAGCGCATGCTCGACCACCGGCACGGTACTTTTGCGTGCTTCCACCACCAGGCCGATCAGGTCGGCGCGGCGCAAGGTGATAAAGGCTTCGCGGTTGTCGAGCAAGGCCGAGGCGTCGAGCAGCACCACTTCGCCGGGTGCGGCGGCTGCAAGCCCGCCGACCCGCACATTGATGCCGTTCTCGCGCAACAACAGGCGCAGCTGTTCCACCACAAAGGTCACGCCTTCGCCATGCCGCGCCGACGTCAGCCCCAGGGTCAGGCCGCGTTCGGCAATGCGGTCGGGCTGCAACAGGCTGTACAGCCGGTAGATACTTGCATTGAAGGCGTTGGCGCTTTGCGCGGTGGTGGTGTCCAGCTCCGGCAGGGTGGTCCACAGCGGCAAGCCGAACTTGCGTTCCACCAGGCCTCCGTCGTGAATGCGCTGGTCGAGCAGGTAGCAGAGGTAGATCACCAGCAGGCCGACGACGATTGCAAACGGAATCGCCAACACCAGCATCAACAGGGTTTTCGGAAAGATCCGACCCGGGTTCAGGGTGGCTTCTTCGATCACCGCGATGTTGCTGATCTGGCTGTTGTCCAGCTCGCGGTCGATGCGCGATTTTTCCAGGTTGTCCACGTACAGCGCGTAGTTGCGCTCGGTGGCGCTGAGCTCACGGGACAGGCGCGCCAGCTCCGGCTCGATCTCCAGGGCCTGCTTGCGCTGGTCTTCGAGATTCACCAGTTGCTTCTGCTGTTGAACCAGTTGGGTGCGCAGGGCCAGGTTGTTGCTCGACTCATCCAGCAGCACCCGCTGCAGGTGGATTTCCAGGGTGTTTGGCGCACGGTTCTCCGAGGCCTGCACGGTGTTGCTCTCGTTGGCGACCTGGGTCTGCATGGCGCGAATCGATGCGTCCAGCGCTTTGACCGGCGGCGCGTTGTCGGTGTAGGTGCGCATCATGTCGGCGCGTTCCAGCAGCTTCTGGTTGAGCAGGCGACGCAAGTCCTGCTGCTGCGGGTTCAGTGCGATCTGGCGCACCGTGGTGACTTCCTTGGGCTGCCCCTTGAGCTGGTTGCGCGTGCTCTCGATGGCGCTGTCGGACGAGGCGATCAGGCGGGTGGTATTGAAGGTCTCGCCGCGCAGCACGTTGATGCGCTCGGACAAGTCTTCCAGGCGGTCGGTGATGCTCGCCGCGCCGATCTCGTTCAGGTGCTTGAGGATCTGCTCCTTGTAGCTCTTGATCTCGGTGGCGCTGGTATTCACCTGGCCTTCGTAGAAGGCATAGAGGCTCTTGCGCCCCAGGGCCTGGGTGCGTTCGTTGATGTAGGTCTCGACCCAGTCCTTGACCACCGCCTGGGCAATTTCCGGGTCGCCCCAGGTAAAGCTGATGTCCATCACCGTGGAGCCGGCGGCGTGGCTCACCTCAAAGCTTTTTTCCAGGCCGGCGGCAAGGCGTTCCACCGGGGTGGTTTTTTCCACCACGCCGAGGGTTTCCAGAACCACGCGCAGGCCATCGAAGACTGCGCCCACGCCTTGCTTGAGGTAATGCTTGGCGCTTTTGAAAAAGCCTTCGGGCGGCGGCGCATTGTTGATCACTTCCAGGTAGTGCTCGGCCACCGCACGCACGATCGGACGCCCGGTGAGCAGGCGCTCCTCATCGACGATCGGGTCGCGCTGGGTGCTGGGCATCACCAGCGCCTGGCGGTTGCTGATCTCGATCGGCAGGGTCGAATCACGCCCCGGTTTGACCAGCAGGCGTGCGGTGGACTCGTACTTGGCCGGCAGCAGGAAAGCGCCGAGCAGGATAATCACCAGCGCTGCGATGGCCGCCAGCTTGAACTCGTGGCGGAAGATGAAAAACAGGCGCAGAAGATCACGAAAAGAACGGATCTCGATCATGGGATGTCGCTCCTTTAGTTATTGCCGCCGCTGGTTCTGGTGTAGTTGTAGCCAACCCCAATGGATTTGGTGAACGGGATCAGTTGGTTCAGGTAGGTATCCACGCCCTGGATGCGCTCGCCTACGTTGGATTTGGGCACGAACACCACGTCACCGCGTTGCAGCGGCACTTGTTTGCGCCCGTTGGGGCCGGTCTTGAGGTACTGGCTGAAATCCAGAAAGTAGGCGTGGTAGGCGCCTTGGGCATCTTCACGCAGCAAGGCGACCATGCTCGCGTTGCCCGAGGGGTTGACCCCGCCGGCGCCGACGATTGCCTGCTCGAGTGTGTTGGCCGTGGCGATCTGGACCGCTGTCGGGTTGTTCACCGCGCCACCGACAATCACCGAGTTGCCCGGTGCCTGGTTGATGTTCACCGTCACGCGTGGCTCGCGGTACACCGGCGCGAGGCTCTTGGTCAGGTCGGCGGCGACCTCAGCGGGGGTGCGATGCGCCACCTGGATCGGCCCCAGGAAGGGGTAGTTGATCTTGCCGTCGTTCTGCACCGTGTACAGCGTCAGCTCGTAGATGGTGCTGACGTTGAACGCCGACAGCGTCGGCATCTCGCCGGCATCGCGGACGATACGCAACTGGTCGCCGATGCGGATGCGTTCCACCGCCGGCGGCAGTTGGGCGAGTTGGTCGAGGGCGCGCTTGCCGTCCTCGACAGTCTGGTCGTCGGGCGGGACGATGCGTGCCGGCGTATTGCAGGCGGACAGGGCCAGCATGGCCAAGGCGAGCACGGCGGGTTTGATCAAGCGGGACTTCCTGTGGGTCATGCTGCTCACCTCCAATAACCGGGAAACATGCTGATGCGCCGCTTGAGGGCCAGCGGCAGGCGGCGCTCAAGATGGCCCAGGCGGTAGCCGAGCAACTTGAACGCGCTGCGCACCAGCACTTCGGGTACGCGGTGCAAGGCACCGGCTTTGCGCAAGGCCGCGAGTTCGGCCAGCACATAGCGTTTGCCTTCACCGCCGGCGTCGCCAAAGGCCTGTCTGATCCACGGCTCGCGACCGTAGAACACGCCAATGTCGAAGTAGCGATGAAACTCATCCATGAGTTTGTAATCGTGGGAGTGATGCACCAGCGCCGTGGCGGCGTAGCGCACCTTGTAGCCTTCGAGCAGCATGCGCGCCGCAACGTAGGCGTCTTCGCTGCCGATCACGTCGGCGGGAAAGCCACCGACCGCCTGCAGCACGCTGCGCCGGTACACCGAAAACGAGTCGGAGCTGAAGCAGGTCTTGATCCCCAGCACGGGCGCATCGGCCAGGCTTTTGCTGCGGCTCTGCTCCGGGTAGTTGAAGTGCCGCGACTGCGCGCCCAGCACCCCGGCATCGGGGTGCGGCAGCTGGCGACCATAAGCCACGCCGTTGAGCGGGTCCTGCTGCAATTCATCCAGCAGGTTGGCGAAGGTCTGCGGGGTCGCGGGGATGGCGTCCTGGGTCATGACGATCAGCGCGTCGCCACCCACCTGTTCGCTGGCCCAGCGGCGCGTGCCGCCGTGGTTGAAATCACGCGCGTCGATCACCTCGACCCGCGCACCGAACTCGCGAAAACGCGCCACGGTGTCATCGCTGGAGGCGCTGTCGACTACCAGCATCTCGTCCGGTTGCAGGGTTTGCATCTTCAGCGCCGGCAGCAAGCGCGCCAGGTGGCTGGAGGCGTTTCGGGTCGGGATGATTAGCGAAGTGCGCATGTCATTTCTTCGCCTCAAGAGGGGCGCGCCCGTAGATGTCGTCGAAGCGCACGATGTCGTCTTCGCCCAAATACTCGCCGCTCTGCACCTCGATCATCACCAGGTCGATGATGCCGGGGTTGGTCAGCCGGTGTTTGTGCCCGGCAGGGATGTACGTGGACTCGTTGGCGTTGATCAGGAATTCACGCTCGCCGTTGGTGATCTGCGCCGCGCCGCTGACCACCACCCAGTGTTCGCTGCGGTGGTGGTGCATCTGCAATGACAGCGAGGCCTGGGGCTTGACCACGATGCGCTTGATCTTGAAGCGGCTGCTTTCTTCGAGCACGGTGTAGGTGCCCCACGGCCGCGTGACGGTACGGTGCAGGCTGTACGCCAGGTGATTCTGCCGCTTGAGTTCGGCGACGATGTAGCGCACGTCCTGGCTGCGGTTGGCGTCGGCGATCAGCAGCGCATCCGGGGTGTCGACGATGATCAGGTCACGCACGCCCACCGCGCCCAATACGCGCTTGGGCGAGTCGATGTAGCAGTTGTGCACGTCATGCAGGATCGCTTCGCCGTTGACCTGGTTGCCGTGCGCATCGCTGGGCGTGAGCTGGCGCAGCGCTTCCCAGGAACCGATGTCGCTCCAGCCGATATCGCAGGGCACCACGGCGACTTGCTGGGACTTTTCCATCAGGGCCACGTCGATGGAAATATCCGGGGCGCTGCCAAACGCATCGGCGTCCAGCTCACGCTGGCGCGAGGTTTTGTTCTGCAGGCTCTGGCTGTGTTCCAGCGCGGCGCGCGCGGCCTCCAGCACGTCGGGGGCATGGGTGGCCAGTTCCTCCACCAGAGTGCTGGCCTTGAAGCAGAACATGCCGGCGTTCCACAGGTGCTTGCCGCCGTCGAGGTAGGCCTGGGCGGTGGCCAGGTCGGGCTTCTCGACGAAGCGCTTGACCCGGTTGCCGGTGCTCAGCGGCTCACCTTGTTCGATATAGCCGAAGCCGGTTTCCGGGTGGTCGGGCTGGATGCCGAAGGTCACCAGGTAGCCGGCCTCGGCCAGGTCGCGGGCCTGGGTCACCGCCGCGGCGAACGCGACTTCATTGAGGATCAAGTGGTCGGCAGGCATCACCAGCAATTGCGCATCGCCGCCGAAATGCTCCTGCACATGCAGCGCCGCCACGGCAATCGCCGCGGCCGTGTTGCGGCCGAACGGCTCCAGCAGCAAATCCAGCGGCAGGTGCGCCTTGTTGACCAGGCGGTAGTCATCCAGGGTGCGAAACAGCAGGTCGCGGTTGGTCACCGTCAACACGCTTTCCACGCCGGGCAGCTTGGCGGCGCGCTGGAAGGTCTTTTGCAGCAGGCTCTGGCCATCGCGCATGCGCATGAACGGCTTGGGCATGTTCTGCCGGGACACCGGCCACAGCCGCGTGCCCGAACCACCGGAAATGATGCAGGGAATTAATCCGTTGAGGGTATTCATCAATAGACTTCCTTGGTGGAAAGGACGGCCGGGACCGTCATGAAGACGATGTACAAGTCAAACCACACCGACCACTTGGAGATGTACTCCAGGTCGTACTCGACACGTTTCTGGATTTTGAACAGGGTGTCGGTCTCACCCCGGTAACCATTGATTTGCGCCCAGCCGGTGATGCCGGGCTTGACCCGGTGCCGCGAGCTGTACTCGCTCACCGCCACTTCGAAGGGAATGCCCGCGGCCTTGGTGGCGGTGGCGTGCGGGCGCGGGCCGACCATGGACATGTTGCCCAGCAGCACGTTGAACAGCTGCGGCAACTCGTCGATGCTGGTCTTGCGGATGATGCGACCCACGCGGGTGATGCGCGGGTCCTGGCGGGTGGTCTGGCGCTCGGCAGTGAAGTCGCTCTGGTCGGTGAACATCGAGCGGAACTTGAACACGCGGATTTCGTTGTCGTTATAGCCGTAGCGGTTCTGGCGAAACAGCACCGGCCCCTTGGAATCGAGTTTGATCGCAATCGCGGTCGCCAGCATCACCGGTGACAACGCCACCAGGGCCAGGCTCGCCAGGAGGAAATCCTCACAGCGCTTGATCACCGGCGACCAGCCGCGCAAGGGCAATTGCGAGGTGTTGAACATCAGGATCCCGCCCACGTCGGTGATGCGGCTGTGGCCGTAGCGCAGGGCGGCCATGTCGGGCACCAGCATCACGTTCACCGACATCTGCCGCAGACGGTTGACCAGCCCGTGGATGCGTTGCTCGGCGGCCCACGGCAGGCAGATCATGACCTGGTTGACCTGCTCGGCGCGGATCAGTTTTTCCAGGTCGCGAGTGTTGCCGAGCAAGGGCAGGTTGCTCAGCTCCTTGGGGATCCGCTCGGTGCGGTCGTCGATAAAACCGATCAGGCCGGAGCGGATATCACCGTTGCGCTGCAGGTGGTCGGCAACGTGCACGGCCGTGTCGGTAAAGCCCAGGATCACCGTGCGTTGCAGGTACTTGCCGGCGCTCATCAGCCGGCGGTACAGGCGCAGCATGACCAGGCGTTCGAGGCACAGCAGGCCCAGGCTGGCGACGTACCACGCGGCCAGGTTGCGCGGGCTCAACTGCGGAAAAAACTGCAGGATCTGGTACATGAACAGCAGGATGCAAAACGCTGCGGTCCAGGCCTTGATCTTGGCTTTGAGGCGCAGGCGGTTGCTGAACAGCTCCTCGGAATAGATGCCCAAGGCCTGGAACAGAATAATGGTCAGCACTGCGAAAAATACCAGCAGGCCGATGAAATGCGGGCGCAACTCAGGGGCCAACGGGTCCAGGAAAAGCACCAGGACCAGCGGCGGCAGAATGGCCGTGAGGCCATGGATCAATTTGACGAAAACGACAAAGAACTCAACAAAACCGGCGCGCGTTAAAAACAGGCTGTCGACGGACGACTTTTCTCGCATAAAACATCCCTCATTGCACTCCAGTTGCTGTTGTTCGTTGTCGCTTCAATAAAGCCGCTATGGCGTTAGAGGGCACTTCGAACTACGGCTACTCTGGGTAATACGCAACTACCAATCCAAATGCACATATCAGTGAAGCTATCCATTTGAAGGGATTTTGCGGCGATAGTGACTAAAGGAGTGTTTCCCTTTTCGTGCTTAGTCAACGAATTGACGATGGTGCGGGGGCGGCGTGCTAGACAGGTTAATCAGTCTTTTAAGCGGCATTTTATTGACATTCCTTGTCCGAACACTCGGTGAATGGGTGTGTTTTTGAGTGTAGGAACAAATGTGAGATTTTTCCTCTTTAAAGGACAAACCTTTTTCTAGCGGCAGTAGGAAGGGGGGACAAAGAGGGCGTGGCAGGGCGCACTAAGTGCCCTGCCACTGGGGGTTTCGCGGGATCAGAAGTTGCCTTTCAAACTAACGGTGAAATTGCGCGGTTCACCGTAGAAGTTGCCCCATGATGCAGTTCCGACGGTGTTGTAATAGGTTTTGTCGAAGAGATTGTTGCCATTGACCGCCACGGTCCAGGTGTCGTCGAGGCGATAGGCCAGGCGCGCGCTCCAGGTCGCGTAGCCGGCCTGTTCCAGCTTGATGGTCTGTACGCGGTAATTGCTGCTCTGGGCATTGACCCCGGCACCCACGCTCCATTTCGACAGCGCGCCGTCGAGCTGGTAGTCGCCCCACATCCGCAGCATGTGGCGCGGTACGTAGCTGTTGGAAACACCGCCTTCTGCGGTGCTGTCGATGTTCTTCAGGGTCTTGGTCTGGGTGTACGTGTAGCCGCCGGACACCTGCAGGCGTTCGAGCAGTTCGCCGCTGACTTCGGCCTCCACGCCCTGGGCGCGGACCTTGCCGGTATCGGTGTAGCAATAGCCATCGGCGGAGGTCGGGCAGAAACTCAGGTAGTCGGTTTCGGCGCCGTTTTTCTCGATGGAGCGAAACAGCGCCAGGGAGCTGTTGAGGCGCCCCTCGAACCACTCGCCCTTGATGCCCAGCTCATAGTTATCGCCGATTTTCGGCTTGAGCGCGGCGCCGTCGGCGGTGGCGTAGGCGCTTTGCGGCTGGAAGATATCCGCGTAGCTGGCGTACACCGACAGGTGCTCGTTGAGGTCATAGATCAGCGCGGCGAACGGTGTGACCTCGCCGGTTTCCTTCGTGCGAGCATCCTGCAGCGACCATTCGCCCCAACCAAGGCTGTAGGACTGGCGACGGTTTTCGTACCAGCTCACGCGGCTGCCCACGATGAACATCAAGGGCTCGGCCAGGCGCAGGCGCAAGGTCGCGTAAGTGCCGTACTGGGTCGCGGTCTCCTTGATGGTGCTGCCACGGTACATGTTGGGCCAGAAGGTGTTGTCGGCCGGTTCCGGGAAGTGATGGTTGGGTTGGTAAATGCTCTGGCGCGTGGGCAGGTTCTGGATCGCGTAGATGTCGTCCTGAGTGCCACGGCTGCCGTTGGCGCCGAGGATCAGTTCGTGCTGCAGGCCGAAGGCTTCGAATTTGCCGTCGAGGTAGGCGTCGAGGCCGAAGTCCTTGTGGTCGTAATCCATCAGCGCCGCGTAGGAGACGGCGGTCGGAGCTGGGTTGTCGTAGGCAATGGTGCCTTCGCTGGCGGCGTACTTGATGTCTTGCAGGTTGCGGCTGTGCACGGCCGCGACCTTGAGTTTCCAGTCGTCGTTGAGCTGCTGCGTGAGGTCGGCGAAGTACGTGGCGCGCCGGCTTTGCCAGTCGTTCCAGGATTGGCCCAGGCAGGTCGAGCGGCTGAGCTTGGCACTCTTGCCATCGGCGTAGCGCGGCAGGCCGCCCCAGCACGGGGTGGCATCGACATCTTCATAACTGGCGCCGAGGCCGAGGGTGGTGTCGGCGCTGAGGTCGATGTCGAGGGCGCCGTAGAAGGCCTGGTCCTGGCGCTTGGCGATGTCCATGTAGGAGCCACGATTCTGCTGGCTGACCGCCGCACGGCCGCGCACCGTGCCGCTGTCATTCAGCGGGCCGCCGGTGTCGACGTCGGCGCGGTAATTGTCCCAGGTGCCGGCGGACAGCGACAGGCTGGTGGTGGGGCTGGCCTGTGGCCGCTTGCGCACGAAGTTCACCGCGCCGCTGGCCGTGCCGGCACCCTTGAGTATGCCGGCGGCCCCCTTGAGCACTTCCACACGGTCATAGATCGCCATGTTGGCGCTGAAACTGTCGGCCTGTGCGTAGTCCTTGCCCATGTCCAGCGGCACGCCGTCGTACTGGTACTGGCCGAGCATCTTGAAACCACGGGAATAGAAATACTTGCCGCCCATCGGCGATTCATAGGAGGTGATGCCGGGCGTGCGCTCCATCACGTCGTCGATGGTGGTGAGGTTCTGGTCATCCATCAATTGGCGGGTCATCACACTCACCGATTGCGGCGTTTCGCGCAGGCTGTGTTGACCTTTACCGATGGTGACTGCGCCGGTGGTGTAGGACCCGGTGCCATCGGTGGTTGCCCCCAGGCGGTCGCCGGTGACGGTGGTGGCGCCCAGGTTGAGTGCGCCGGTGTCGGCCACTTGCGGCAACAGCAGCCAGTTGCTGCTG
Source organism: Pseudomonas aylmerensis (assembly GCF_001702265.1). Classification (GTDB taxonomy): domain Bacteria; phylum Pseudomonadota; class Gammaproteobacteria; order Pseudomonadales; family Pseudomonadaceae; genus Aquipseudomonas; species Aquipseudomonas aylmerensis. Next base: position 73,188 of record NZ_MAUE01000033.1, on the reverse strand, counting down.
CCCTGGCGCTGGGCTTGCAGGCCCTGGCCGCGCAGCAACTGGCCGAGGGCTTGCTCGCGGTCGAAGCGGCCACTCAGGCCCGGGCTGGCCTTGCCGGCCACGCTGGTGGCGTCGTACGACAGGCTGATCCCGGCCTGGCGGGCGAACTGGTCCAGCGCACTGGCCAGGGAGCCGGCGGCGATGTTCCAGTCGCGGGCCTGGGTGTCACTCGCCAAGGTGTCGGCCAGCACGGCCAGCGGCACGGCGCCGCCACTGAGGCAGGCACCGAGCAAGGCGGCCTGTACCGCGCGCTTGAGTGGAGAACGTTGTGAGGGGAACGCTTGCATGACCGCGGGATGCTCCTGAAGGAAGTGGACAGAACCGGCCTGTTGATCGGCCTTTCCTTACAGGTCGAGCGGCAATGAGAATTCACCTCATTTATTTTTCGAAGCGTTAAACGCGAGGGCTGACGGTCACCCAATAACGGCTGCGGTAGGTGACGTCGACCGGCAGCGATTGCGCCACCAGGCTCAGCACCTGATCGGTATCGTTCAACTGATAAGTCCCCGACACGCGCAACCCGGCCACCGCTTCACTGCAACGCAGCAGGCCATTGCGGTAGCGGCTCAACTCGCTGAGGAAGTCGTCCAGGCGCATATTGTGGGCACTGATCACGCCGTCACTCCAACCCCAGGGATCGAGGCCGTTGGCGATGGGCGCATGAACGCCGGTGTGGTCGAACAGCACCTGCTCGCCGGCCTTGAGCACGTGGCGCGCGTTGGCCTCCCGGCTGTTGGCAAATAACGCCACGGCGCCCTGTTGGACGGCGAGCAGCGTGCCCTGGGCTTCTTCACGCACCAGGAAGCGGCTGCCGAGGGCACGCAGGTAACCGTCGCGGGTCTGTACCCACAGTGGCCGGTCGTCGACGCCCGTGTTCACCAGCATTTCGCCCCGGTGCAGGTGCACCAGGCGGCGCTCGGCACTGAACGTGGCGTCGAAGGCGCTGGCGCTGTTGAGCTGGATCTTGCTGCCGTCGTCCAACGCTACCCAACGCCGCTCACCCGTAGCGGTGCGGTAGTCGGCCATCAAGCCGGGCAGCGGTGTGTAGTCGCGACCGAGCCAGGTCAAGCCCGCTGCCCCGGCCACCAGCCCGAGCAGCTTCAAGCCTTCGCGGCGGCTGATGCGTTGACGCGCACCTTGCAGGGCATGGCGGCCGACCTGGGCCGGCAGTTGGTTGAAATCATCGTTCATGGTCGCCACCCGCTGCCACACCTGCTGGTGCTCGGCGCTGGTGTGCAGCCAGCGATCGAACGCGGCGGTGCTGGCGTCGTCGGCCACGTTGAAACGCAGCTTGATCATCCATTGAATGGCCTGGTCCACCAGGCGCGGGTCAGAGTTCGGCATAGCGCAACCGATAACAGGCGTGCAGCGCCTTGGCCAGGTCGCGCTCCACGGTAGCCTTGGACACGCCCAGGCGCAGGGCGATCTGCGCGCAGGTCAGGCCATCCAGTTGCGCCAGCAGGAAGGCTTCGCGCACCCGTGGCTTGAGCTGGTCGAGCAGGCGGTCGATGCGTTCCAGGCTTTCGAGGATCAGCCACCGGGTTTCTTCCGACGGCACCTCGACCTCGGGGAAGTGGGCGAGGCTTTCGAGGTAGGCGCGTTCCAATTCGCGGCGCCGGTATTGGTCGATCATCAGGCTGCGCGCGATGCTGCTCAGGTAGGCGCGAGGCTGTTGCAAGGTCTGCTGCTTGCGCGCGTTGAGCAAGCGCACGAAGGTTTCCTGCGCCAGGTCGGCGGCATGTTCACGGCAACCGGTGCGGCGGTTCAGCCAGCCACGCAGCCAGGAATGATGGGCGTGGTACAGCTGGCCGATGGCGGCATGGTCCAGTGGGTGGTCGCTCGACATGGGCATCCTGGCGCAGCAGTCTTAATTGATAATGTTTCGCATTCTAGACGGTGGTCGTGGCCATTCGCAATTCCCGGCACGCAATGTATCCAGCACAATTTTTTGTTCGGCCGGGGTGAGCCGACTAATCTGCAGGCTTTTCCTCATGGACGGCGCGAGCATGATCGACCTTGCAACCCTGGCGGTGTTTTCCGGTGCTGTGCTGCTGTTGCTGTTATCGCCGGGGCCGAACATGGCGTTTGTCATCACCCATGGCGTGACCCATGGCTGGCGCGGGGGAATGGCCTCGGCGCTGGGCATTGGCGTGGCAGACCTGCTGTTGACCGGGTTGACCGCCTCGGGGGTCACTGCGGTGGTCGCAAGTTGGCCGCCGTCGTTCGACTTGATCCGCTTTGCCGGGGTGATCTATCTGCTGTGGCTGGTGTTCAAGACGCTGCAGAAACGCCCGGGTGGGGCGCAGGCCCAAGTCGAGCGGGTGCCGCTGGGCCGAGTGTTTTTGCAGGCCATGCTCAACAGCCTGCTGAATCCCAAGGCGCTGCTGTTCTTTGTGGTATTCCTGCCGCAATTCGTGCGCCCTGAGACGGGGTCGATCGCGATACAACTGCTGGTGCTGGGCGGCGTACTGACCGTCATCGCCGCGGTATTTCACCTGCTGCTGGGGATTTTCGGCGGGGCAGTCAGCCGGTTTTTTGCCGGCCGTCCAGCGGGTGCGGCGTTGCAGAAATGGGGCCTGGCGACGGTGTTGACCGTGCTGGCCGTGCGCCTGGCGCTGATGTCTCGTCCGGCCTGAGCCTGTTGTGGCGAGCAAGCTCGCCACAGGTACCGCCAGCTCGCCAGGCTCAACCTCAGCCCAACCGTGCTGCCGCCCGTGCGACGATTTCCCCCCGGGTCTTGCGCGACTCGGCGGTGCGTTTGTGGGCTTCTTCCAGCACGTGCTTCGGCGCGGTGTCGGGGCTGCCCGAATCAAACGGCGGCGCCGGCGCGTATTCGATCTGCAGTTGTACCAGCTGCGCCGCCGCTTCGCTGTACAGCTCGGCCGCCAGGGTCAGGGCGAAGTCGATACCGGCGGTGATCCCGCCACCGGTGAACAGGTTGCCGTCGCGCACGACACGCGCCTGGACCGGGATCGCGCCAAGCGGGGCGAGCAGGTCGTGGTAGGCCCAGTGAGTCGTGGCCTTGCGCCCGCGCAGCAAACCCGCTGCACCGAGCACCAGCGAGCCGGTGCACACCGAAGTCACGTAGCGCGCGGTGTGCGCCTGGGCCTTGAGGAAGTCCAGGGTGGACGGGTCTTCCATCAATGCGCCCACGCCGGAACCGCCGGGCACGCAAATCACATCCAGGGCAGGGCAGTCGGCATAAGTCATGGTCGGGGTGAACACCAGGCCGGTGCTGGACGTGACCGGTGCGAGGTCCTTCCATATCAGGTGCAGCTTCACCTCCGGCAGTGAGCCCAGCACGTCATAAGGGCCGGTCAGGTCCAGTTGCTGGATGCCGGGGAACAACAGAAAGCCAATCTGCAAGGTCATGAATGAAGCTCCGCTAAAGGGGGTGGACGACTTCACTCTAGAGGCCTAGGCTTTGGCGAATACGCCATTGAACCCACCAATCACGCCAATCATGCCCAGAATCATCCACGTCCTCGCTTTCGATAACGCCCAGGTCCTCGACGTGACCGGGCCGTTACAGGTATTCGCCTCCGCCAATGACCTGGCGCGCCAACGCGACTTGCCGTTGCCGTACGCCGTCAGCGTGATCGCCGACCAGGCAGAGCCGGTCATGACCTCGGCGGGCCTGGCGTTGGTGGCGCAGCCGCTGCCCGCTGTCGACGCACCTTGCGACACCTTGGTGATCGCCGGTGGCTGGGGCGTGTATGGCGTCGCCGAAGACGCCGCGCTGGTGCAGTGGGTGCGTGAAAAATCCCGTCATACCCGGCGCATGACGTCGGTGTGCACCGGGGCTTTCCTGCTGGCCGCCAGCGGCTTGCTCGACGGTTGCCGCGTCGCTACCCACTGGACCCGCTGCGAGGAACTGGCGCGCAAGTTTCCCGCGCTGACGGTGGAGTCCAACCCGATCTTTATCCAGCAAGGCTCAGTGTGGACGTCCGCCGGTGTGACCGCCGGCATCGACCTGTGCCTGGCCCTGGTCGAGGAAGACCTGGGCCGCGCCGTGGCCCTGGAAGTGGCGCGGCACCTGGTGGTGTTCCTCAAGCGCCCCGGCGGTCAATCGCAGTTCAGCGTGACCCTGTCGCTGCAAAAAGCCGGCAGCCGCTTTGCCGAGCTGCACGCCTGGATCGCCGACAACCTCACCCTCGACCTCAACATCGCGACGCTCGCCGCCCAGGCGGGCATGAGCGAGCGCAGTTTCGTGCGTCACTACCGCGCCGAAACTGGCCAGACGCCCGCGCGCGCTGTCGAGTTGATCCGGGTTGAAACCGCACGCCGGCAACTGGCCGACAGCAGCGCATCGATCAAGCGCATCGCCGTGCACTGCGGTTTTGGCTGTGAAGAGACGCTGCGCCGCAGCTTTTTGCGCGCGCTGCAAGTCACGCCCCAGGCCTACCGCGAACGGTTCTACGATCCGGTTTGAACGAAAACGTACACATCTGTACTGTTTCTCGAACTGGAGCGCGCCGTGACACCCCGGCATGCCGCCGCGCTGCATGTCGCCCGTGCCCTGCGTCTTCAGCTTCCGGCTTGCGGCTGCGCCCTAGCGTCGGTCGAGCAACTCAATGATCGCTGCCAGAGTCGCCTGCGGGGCTTCCTGGGGAATATTGTGGCCGACGCCGGGCAACACTTCGCGCCGGTAAAAGCCGCTGAAGTGCTCCACATCGTCGTCCTCTTCCGGCGCTGGTCCGACGCCATCATCGGCGCCACACAGCGAAATGCTCGGCACCGAAATCGGCGGTTGCAGGGCCAGGGCCACTTCGATGGGCTCCAACGCCGGGTCGCCGGGTGCGTACATGAAGCGATGGCGATAGGAGTGAATCACCACCTCGACAAAGTCCGGATTGTCGAACGACGGCGCCGTCTGGTCATACAGGCTCGGCCCCTCGGCCCAGGACGGCGACCACAGTGACCAGAGCAACTTGCACAACTGCGCGCGATTGGCGGTCAGCCCATCCACGCCGCGCTGGGTATGAAAGTAGAACTGGTACCACAACCGATGCTCCGTCACGGGCGAGCGCGGCTTGAGCGACTTGGCGATGTCCTGGATGTTGTAGCCGTCCCCGGTCACCAACCCGCGCACCCGCTGCGGCCACAGCGCTGCGACAATGCACGCGGCGCGGCCACCCCAGTCATACCCGGCAAGCGTGGCCTGCGGGATCGACAACGCATCCATGAACTCGAGCAAATCCTTGGCCAGCGCCGCCTGTTGCCCGGAGCGCAGCACTTGCTCATTGATAAACCGCGTCGGGCCATAACCGCGCAGGTACGGCACCAGCACCCGACACCCGCGCGCGGCCAGCACCGGCGCGATCGCGTCGTAGCCGCGCGGGTCGTAGGGAAAGCCATGCAGCAGGATCACCGGGGTACCGTCGGCGGGGCCATGGGCTTCATAAGCCACGTCGAGCATGGAGGTACGTATATAGAGCAGTGCGGTCATGGGGGCTCCTGTCGGTGGGTCAGCGGTGTTGCAACTGTAGTCCACGGGCGTGACGGGATAGGGCGCGCCTGAAGACAGTAGGGTTACTTGTCCAGGTCCAGCTCGGCGCTGCTGCGCACCTGTTTGAAGTGGTGCCGCCACAGATCCACGCCGAGCTTGCCCGAGCGATCCAGCGACGAGCCGACCGTCAAGTCGCTGATCAAGGTCGGCTGCAGCCCAGCATCGAATAACGCAAACCCCGCCGCCAATACGCAGGTGTCGGTCTGGATGCCGCACACCAGCACGCGCTCGGGGGCGAGGCTTTTCAGGTAGGCGATGGTTTCGGGTGTCGGCGCATAGCCGTGCTTGATGAAGACGCGATCTGCCGCGATCAGGCTGGGGTCATCCGGGGCCGGTTGCCAGCCGAGCTGGCGGGTGAAGGGCGTGATGCTTTCGTCATGGCGCTCCACGGTGGCCACTGACGGCAATCGCCCGAGCAGGGCATTGATGCCGTCCACCAGCCACTCGGGAGGGTTGAAGGAAGGTTGCACATCGATGATCAGCAGTACCTGGCGCATGGGGCTCCCGTGACGGGTCGAGGGGCGCCCCATTGTGCACAGCCCACCTCACGGTTGCCAGGTGGTCTTCTCGCCGCTGAGCTTGCGGTCCAGGAAGGTGGCCGCGCTGATCAACGCCAGATGGCTCAAGGCCTGGGGGGTATTGCCGAGGTGGTGGGCCTGGCTGTCGAACTCTTCGGCGTACAACCCCAGCGGGTTGGCGTAGCGCAGCAGTTGCTCGAACTCCAGGTGGGCCTTCTCCACCTGCCCGGCGCGGGCCAGGCATTCGACGTACCAGAACGAGCAGGCGGCAAACGCGCCTTCGGTGCCTTGCAGGCCGTCGATCTGGCTGTCGTCGTTGCGGTAGCGGTAGACCATGCCATCGCGCACCAGGCTTTTCTGGATGGCTTCCAGGGTCGAGAGCCAGCGCGGGTCGGTGGCGGCGACGAAGCGCACCAGCGGCATCAGCAGCATCGAGCCGTCGAGCGCCGTGCTGCCGATGTGCTGCACGAAGTGTCCGCGTTCCTCGTTCCAGAAGTTGCTCCAGATGTCGGCGTAGATGGCCTGGCGCGTCTGGTCCCAGCGTGCAAACGGCGCCGGCAGCGAGCGCTTGGACGCCAGGCGGATCGCGCGGTCCAAGGCCACCCAGCACATCAGCCGCGAATGCAGGAAATGATGCTGCTCGCCGCGCATCTCCCAGATGCCCACGTCTTTGCGGTTCCAGATCTCGCAGACCTGATCGGTGACTTCCACCGTGTGTTTCCAGCCCTCGTGGGAGATGGCCTCGCCGTACTTGTTGACCAGGTACACCGCGTCCATCAGTTCGCCATAGATATCCAGCTGGATCTGGTCGACCGCCTCATTGCCGATGCGCACCGGTTTGGCGCCACCGTGGCCGCTCAAATGCTCCAGCTGGGTTTCGGGCAGCTCCTGGCGACCGTCGATGCCGTAGAGGATATTGATCTTGGTCGGCTGGCCGCAGCAGTCGCTGACCCGGCCCTTGAGCCAACGCATATAGGCGTTGGCTTCTTCGACGAAGCCCAGGCGCATGAAGGCGTAGACGGTGAACGAGGCGTCGCGGATCCAGGTGTAGCGGTAGTCCCAATTGCGCTCGCCGCCTGGGGTTTCCGGCAGGCCGAAGGTCGCGGCGGCAATGATTGCGCCGTGTTTGCGCGAGGTCAGCAGCTTGAGCGCCAGGGCCGAGCGGTTGACCATCTCGCGCCAGCGTCCGCGATAGTTCGACTGCGCGATCCAGCCGCGCCAGAACTTCAAGGTATGGGCCAGTGCAAGGTCGGTGCAGCCGCTGTCCACGCGCTCATCGTCCTGGCCGCCGAGCACGAACTCGGCGCCTTCTTCCTGGCCCAGCTCAAAGTGCGCCACGGCGGCGTCGTTTTCGATCTGCAGCGGGTAGCTGCCGGCCAGGCGCAGGCCTGGCTGGCCATCGGCGGTGAAACACACGGTGCCGTTATCGAGGGCGGCGTGGGTGGACGCGCGCGCGTAATCATGGCGCACGGCGCAATGCAGGTGGAGGGTGGCCTTGCCGCTGACCACACGCACGCGGCGGATCAGCAGGGGCAGGTCGTCGATTTCTTCGCTGATGGTCAGCAGGTCGGTGACTTCGACCACGGCTTCGTCGCTGAGCCAGCGGGTTTGCAGCACATTGGTATCAGGCAGGTAGATCTGCTCGCGTCGCGCGTTGGGCAGGTCGGGGGTGAGTTGGAAAATCCCGGCACCGGGGGTGTCCAGCAGCGAGCAGAAGATCGACGGGCTGTCGAATTCCGGCCAGCAGAAGAAATCGATGCTGCCTTTGTCATTCACCAGGGCGGCACTGCGCATGTCGCCAATGATGCCGTGGGCATCGATGGCGCTTTGTTGCTCGTCATTCAAATCAACCATTGCCACGAAACTCCGGATAAAGGCTCATGCCGCCGTCAATAAACAAGGTGCTGCCCACTACATAGTCGGAGGCATCACTGGCCAGCCACACCACCGCGTTGGCCACGTCCTCCACATCGCCGATACGGCCGTAGGGAATCAGCTTCAGCAGCTCCTTCGCTGCCGCGCCTTCAGTGGCAGCGCGGTTGATCGCGGTGCGGATCGCGCCGGGCGCAATGCCGTTGATGCGGATGCGCTGTTCGCTGACTTCCTGGGCGAGGGTGCGCATCAACATTTCCACGCCGCCCTTGGACGCCGCGTAATTCACATGCCCGGCCCAGGGAATGAGCTGGTGCACCGAACTCATGTGGATGATCTTGCCGGCCGCCCGCGACACGCCTTCACGCAGGCCCTGGCGATTGAAGATACGCACGGCCGCGCGTGCACACAGGAACTGCCCGGTGAGGTTGACGCCGATCACGCTGTTCCAGTCGTCCAGGCTCATGTCGACCAGGTTGGCGTCCTTTTGCATACCGGAATTGGCCACCAGGATATCGAGGTGACCGAAGGCCTCGAGGGTCTGGGCGAATAAACGTTCTACGTCGGCCTCTTTGGACACATCGGCGCCAATGGCAATCGCCCGGCCGCCTTCTGCATTGATCTGGGCCGCCAGGGCTTCGGCCGGTGCGGCCTGGGCGTTGTAATTGAGCACGACGGCGGCGCCTGCCTGGGCCAACGCCTTGGCCGCGCCGGCGCCGATTCCGGAACTGGCGCCTGTCACCAGTGCCACTTGTTGCTCCAACGAGATGTGCATTGCCCACCCGACCTTAAATTCGTGAGTTCAAGTAGCTGACTGACGTCGCGCAACGGAAGTTCATCCGTGTGATTTTAGCGACTACAACCATGGTGATAAATGGAATAAAAGAATAATAAGAAATAACCATAAGATACTAAAAAACCGCTCAAAAGCGTTTGACAGGATTTTTTGTCGCGTGTCTTATAGGCACACCTCAACCCGCTCCGTTGGTAGTTCGGATGTCATCGCGGGGCCACCTATAAGAGAAATGTATGTGCCTGTCGGCCGTTATAGGGGAACTACCAGAGCAGGAAAAACGGGCCGCGTTATTACGCGCTCCCAAGTTGATTATCTTCGATTGCGACGGTGTCTTAGTTCACAGTGAAGAAATCACCCTGTCTGTGTTGATTACCCTGCTGAATGCCCAAGTAACGGGCAGTTTCAAACTGGATGAAGAAACGTATATCGAGCGCTTCCGCGGTCGTCGCATCGCTGAGTGTCTGCGCGAAGCGCAAGGGTTATTAAATATCGAGTTGGACAGTCAGTTCGAAGCACACTTTCGACACCAGGCCCTGGCGGCACTGACACTCAACTTGAAAGCCACTGATGGAATGGTTGAAGTCCTGCAGTCCTTGACGGTGCCTTATTGCGTAGCGTCGAGTGCGCCGCGCAACAAGATAGAACACTGTCTGCGCATTACCGGGCTGTTGCCTTACTTCGAGGGGCGGATATTCAGTTGTTATGAGTTGGGCCGTTGGAAACCCGATCCCCTGGTGTTTTTAACCGCCTGTGCAACTTACAACATTGACACCGCTGACGCCTGGGTAGTTGAAGACAGTGTCACCGGCGTCCAGGCGGCGATGGCAGCGCATATAAAAGTGCTGGGGTTTGGCCCGCCCAGTCGCCACGCACAGTTGGCAGCGGCCGGGGCATTACCGTTTTCCGATATGCGTGAAGTGTTGTCCCTTATTAATCATTGACCTTACTCAGGGAGGAGGCGTTGTGAGCGTACACGGTTATAGAGAACGGCTTAAGGCCAATGACCCCGGTTCAGAAGTGTGGTGGGATTCATCGCCGGTGGTGTACGCGCCTTTTAAAAGTCATTTGCTGGACAAGTACCCGGCGGCGATTGCGCATATCGAGCAGGTGATGCCCGATGAGTTCTCGCAGGGCAGCGGCTTCAGCAGTGTGACCACCAACCCCCGGCTGGTGACCGCAGCGATTCTCGACAAGCGCGAGTATTGGTCGTCGCGCTTCAACCTGGCGAGCCTGTCGCCCGCAGAATTGCGCAAGAAGCTCTACAACGAAGTGATCGCCGAGGGCGCCGCAGCGCTCCAGGCGCTCTGGGTGCAGTCGGGCCAGGTCGAAGGCTGGATGTGCGCGCAGGTCGATCCGGTGGATGTGCGTTGTATCGAACGCATGACGGCCCGTGGGCTGGAGCTGCAGCAGCTGGCGCCGAACGTGATGGTCAAGGTGCCCGGCAGCCTGGAGGGCATGGCCACCGTCGAATACCTGGTGGCCCGGGGCGGTTCGGTGAATATCACCTTCTGCTTCACGGTCTCGCAGTTCCAGGCCGGCCTGCAGGCCATCGAGCGGGGCATGGCGACCGCACGCAGTCACGGTATCGACACCCGTCACTGCCGGCACGTGATTACCTTCATGATCGGACGGTTTGCCTGTCAGCCGGAATTTGCGTTGCAGGCGGCAGAGCGCGGCCTGGCGCTGAGTCCGGAGGAACTGCGCTGGGCCGAACTGATGGTCTACGAGCAGATCCAGGCGCTGGTCGCGGCGTCGACGGTGCCGGTCAAGACCCTGTTGTCCAGCATCAAGATCGATGTCGACGAGCGCGGCAACAAGCATTGCTGGCACCTGGAAAAAACCGGGCTGAAGGCGACCTGCTACACGCTGACGCCGGACGTGGTGGAGTTTCTGATCGAGCGTGAGAGCCACGGCAAGCCGGTTGTCCCGGCGACGCAGCCGTTGACGCCGCCGGCGTCGATCTTCGCCAAGCTGATCCGGATTCCGTACTTCTGCGAAGCCTATTTCATCGACAGCATCGAGGCGTACGACTTCGGCAACCATGAGGCGTTTATCAACGCCTGCAATGAGGCCAACAGCGCGCACCGGCGGCTGGCCGATTACTGCGTGCGACTCTGCCCGGTGGCGAAGCCGTTCAAGCGGTCGCTCACCGCGTTGCTCGCTGCCGAATTCGGGGTGATCGCATGAACAAGATGATCGGGTTGTGGGCTCACCCGCGCTCGCGTTCCACCGTGCTGGAACGGGTGTTCATCGAGCGTGGAGATTTTGAAGTGTTCCACGAGCCCTTTGCGCACATGGCGTTTACCGAGGCGTCGGCGATTCCTTCGGATGAGTGGGACCACAGTTTGCCCACCACGTACGAGGGCATCAAAGAGCACCTGCTTACAGCTAAAGAACGCAGCAATGTGTTTCATAAAGACATGTGCTACCACTGTCTGGATGACTTGAAAGTTGATCTTGGGTTTCTTGCACAACAAGCCAATATCTTTCTTATTCGTGAACCGGCCAGCAGCATTATTTCCCATCATCGGGTCCATCCCGATATGCCTATCCAGGCCATTGGGCATAAAGCCTTATATGACATCTTTTGCGTGGTCACCAAACTGACCGGAACAGTGCCCTATGTGATCAATGCCGATGATCTGGCGGCTGAGCCTGAACGGGTAATACGCAAACTATGTGATTACCTGGAGATTGAATTCCTGCCTCACGCCATGACGTGGAAACGTGAATGCCCGCCCCAGTGGAAAACCTGGAGAAGTTGGCACGTGGCGGCAGAGAACAGTGAGCGGATTATTTCACCGGCTAAACAACAGATTGATATGACAGTACTCGATCAATTTCCGAAGTTGCGGGAATTGTACGAATACCACCGCACGTTTTATGCGCGCATGAATGAATTTTGCCAATAAGGATTGTGGTATGAAGAAGTTGATTATTACCGGCGCGGCCAATGGCATCGGCCGGGCGACTGTCGAACAGGCGATTAAAGACGGTTACTTCGTTATTGCGGCCGACAAGGATCGACAGGGCCTGGAGCGGCTGCAGGGGGTTCATGGCCGCGAGGTCCTGGAGACCCACGTCGCCGACTTCTCCGACCCCGCCGTTATCAAGGGGTTTATCCCCGCGCTGTATGAGCGCCATACAACGATCTACGGGCTGGTCAATAACGCCGGGATCTACCACGGCAAAAGCGTCTACGCCTATTCCGATGAGCAGATCGACGAAATCCTCAATGTGAACCTCAAGGCGCTGGTCTATCTGTCCAAGGATTTTGCCGAGCGCGAGATGAAGCACGAGGCCCCGCGTGCCATCGTCAATATTTCCTCGGTCGCGGGCGAGGTCGGCAGCTGTGACGCACTCTACGGTGCGACCAAGGCCGCGGTCATCGGCCTGACCAAGGCCAATGCCTGGAATTTCGCGCCGTTTGTGCGTGTCAACGCGGTCTCGCCGGCGCTGATCCATGAGACCGCGATCTACGACACCATCCCCGAGTACCGCCGTGTGGAGTACGCACGCCAGGAGATCCTCAAGGATCCCATCCTGCCCAGCGGCGTGGCCGAGGTGATTTTGCTGCTGATCGGTGAGGGCTTCCGGCACATGACCGGCAAGGTCATCCCCGTGGACAACGGAGCCTACCCACGGTGAGCCAGTCCCTGCGCAAGAAAAAACTGCTGCTGGTGGGCGCCGGCAACCTGTGCCTGCAGATCCTGAAGATTCTCGGGCCAAAAAACGCCTTCGAATTTGTGGTGCTGGGGCGCAACGAAGAGTCGACTGTCCGACTGTGCAACCTGGTGGCGCTGTCCTGCGCCCAGTTGGGCCAGTACATCGCAATCAAGCCGGTGATCGCCGACCTGACGGACATCCCCAAGGTGACGCGAGTGCTGCGTGAAGAAGCGCCGGACATGCTGGTGAACTGCGCGTCGTTGCAATCGTGGCGGGTGATTACCGGCTTGCCGAGGTTGTCGTTCGAGCAGCTCGACCAGGCGCAATTCGGTCCCTGGTTGCCTATGCATCTGACGTTGATGCATTGCCTGATGCAGGCGGTAAAAGCCTCCGGCATCTCGGCCAGGACCGTGAATGCGGCCTTCCCCGATGCCGTCAATCCGATTCTGGCCAGGGTCGGCCTGGCGCCGGATATCGGCGTAGGCAACGTGGCCAACCTGATCCCGGCCACGCAGCTTTCCATCGCGCGGTTGCTCGAGTGCGCGCCCGCGGACGTGCAGGTGCAGTTGTATACCCAGCACTACTTCAGCCACTACGTGCCGCGCGGTGGGTTGCCGCCGCGTGCCAGCTACCGCTTGTTATACGAGGTGCGCGACCGGCCGCCAGTGACGCACCTGTCAGACGCAGAGATCTTCTCCACGGTGAAGTCCGAGTTCCGCCGCCTGGGCGGGATCGATGGGCAGTTCCTGACGGCCTGCTCTGCGGTCACCATCATCGAAGGCCTGTTTTCCCCCACGCCGGTGTGGGTGCATGCACCGGGCCCGCTTGGGCTGCCGGGTGGCTATCCGGTGAAGCTGCACGAGGGGCGGATCGACGTGCAGTTCAGCGAGGCCTGCCCCCAGGACGAGGCGGTGCGCATCAATAGCATCTGCCAGGGCCAGGATGGCATCGACGAAATCCACTGTGACGGATCGGTCACCTACAACCCGCAATGCATGGCCGTCATGCAGGCGCTGCTGGGGTACTCCAAGCAAACCATGTCCATCGAGCAGTCCGCCGACTTTGCCCGGGAATTGGCGAGCAAGTACCTGGCCTTCAAAAATTCAACTTGGTAGGTGTGTGATGAATCAGATGTCAGGGCGCAAACACAGCGAAGTCGCCAGTTATGCCACGCAATACTCCGCAGACTTCGTGGAGCGTTGGGACGAGTTGATCGATTGGGAAAAACGAAAGGCCGGGGAGAGCGGCTTTTTTGAAGAGCTGTTGCGCCAGCACGGTGTGCGCTCGGTGATCGATGTGTCGACGGGCAGCGGCTTCCACGCGGTCCAGCTCAAGGAAGCTGGGTTTGAGGTGGTGGCCACGGACGGCAGCAGCACCATGCTGACCAAGGCGCGGGAAAACTTCCGGCAACGCGGCCTGGAGATTGAATCGCACTACATGGATTGGCTCGCGCTGGATCCTACCGTGCTGGGCAAGTTCGACGCGGTGGTGTGCCTGGGCAGTTCGCTGTGCCACGTCTTTGAAGCCCATGATCGATTGCGGGTGCTGGAGAAGTTCAGGGCACTGCTCAAGCCGGGCGGCCTGCTGATTGTGGATCAGCGCAATTTCTTCGCGATTCGCGCGGGTAACTTCAAGGCCAGCGGCAATTACTACTATTGCGGCACCAACGCCTGCGTGACCCTGGGGCACGTCGATCAACACCTGTGTGAGTTCATCTACACCTTCGATGAGACCGAACAGTATCGCTTGAAGGTGTATCCGTTGTTGCCGGGCAAGTTGGCCACCGAGGTGCTTGCGTCCGGGTTTGGCGCGCATGAGAGCTACGGTGATTTCCAGCGCGACTACGACATGATGACCTGTGATTTTGTCATCCACACCGCGCGCGCCGTCTGAGGGTCAGAGCATGAGTACACTCGTACAGAGCAACCCCCGCACCCTCGACAGTGTGGTGCTGGCGGTGGTCTTGACCGGCTTCGTGGCCAGCACCTATGGGTTCGGCGTCTACCTGTTCGCCAACCTCGTGGTGGACATGCGCCGGGACATCGGCTTCGACTACACCACGGTCGGCGTGATCACCGGCGGCGCGCAGGTCGGCTTCCTGCTGTTTTCCTCGGTCACCAGCTATATCAGCCGGTTTTTCGAGGGCTGGAAAATCAGCCTGGTGTCCACCGTGATGACCTCCCTGGCGTTGCTGGGCTTGAGTATCAGCGACAACATCTGGCTGTCCGGCGCGCTGCTGATTCTGCTCGGTGGCTGTTCCGCCTCGGTGTATATCCCGTTGGCCGAGATCGTCACCAAGGGATTCAGCCCGGGGAATCGCTCGCGGGTCATGGGGCTGATTTCCAGTGGCACCAGCTACGGGGTGTTTATCAATGGATTGCTGGTCTCGTTTCTCACCTTGAACGGCGGCTGGCGTTCGATCTGGCTCACCGCCGGCCTGATCTCCGTGGCGTTGTGCCTGGTGGCCTGGTTTCTGTTGCGTAACCTGGGGGCGAGCCAGGATGTCGGCTTTTCCGGGGAGCACTCGGCAGTGGCGGGCGGTGATCGGCCCTGGCTGAGTCGTTCGCTGTACCTGACCTGGGCCATCGCTTTTCTCAACGGCATGGCACTGTTGCCGTTCCAGACATACCTGGCGCCTTTTCTTCGCGATGAGCTGGGCGTGTCGGTGCAGGATGCCGGGTTTATCTGGACCACCATCGGTGCCGTGGGCATGGCGTCAGGGTTTCTGGTCGGGTGGATCGCCGACAAGGTCGGCGTGCGGGCATCCCTGGCGATGTGCTTTTTGAGCGCGGGGCTTGCCGCCACCCTGGTATTCAGTTTCAACAGCCTTCCACTGTTCTACCTCGCGGCCTTTTTGTTCGCGTTGGCGTTCTACCCGATCTTCGGGCTTGTCCCCAGTTACATCGGGCAAATCGTCCCGGTCAGCCGCCTGACCCAGGCCTTTGGCATCGCCAATGTCCTGATCGGCCTGGGGGGCGTGTGCGGTAACTTCCTCGGCGGGTTTTCCAAGGACCTGACGGGGTCGTTCTCAAGCGTCTACTGGGTGGTTGCGCTCTTGTTGTTCGCGCAGTGCGTGATGGTGTTCATGTTGGGTAAACAACCTGTTTCGATGACGGCGGGAGAGAAGCCATGAGCTATGTTGCGCAAGGTCCAGGCCAGAACCTGCATGCGTTTGCGTTCAGCCATCTACGCGCCGAACACCCGCGCATGAAGCAAAGGCCGTTGGTCATCTGGATGACCGGCATCTCTGCCTCCGGCAAGTCGACCATTGCCGATGCACTGGACATTGCCCTGCAGGCCCAGGGGCGATTTACCTGCATCGTGGACGGCGACTCCGTGCGAGGCGGGCTGTGCCGGGACCTGGGATTTACCGACAACGACCGCGAGGAGAATATCCGGCGCGTCGCCGAAGTGGCGCGGCTGATGCTGGAGGCGGGGCTGATCGTGATCGTCGCGCTGATCTCACCCTCGGCGGCGAGCCGGCACTACGCGCGCTCGATCATCGGCAATGAGTCGTTTGTGGAAGTGCATGTGGATGCGCCGTTGGAAACCGCCGAACAACGCGACCCCAAGGGCCTGTATAAAAAGGCCCGCGCCGGGCTGATCAAGAACTTCACCGGTATTGATTCGCGGTATGACCTGCCGATCTTTCCGGAAGTCCACTTGAATACCCAGGCGCTGTCGGTCGAGCAGTCCGTCGAGGCGATCCTCGATTGGGTCGCACGTAACGACGCGCGCACGTAGCCGTTGGTCTTTGCGTCGGTATCACACTGTCAGCCTTTTCAGAAAACAAGGTAATCTGCGGCATCGCCGCAAGACCGCGTTTTCTAAGGAGCAGACATGACGCATTTTACGGGCACTGCAAAATCGATCCGTCTGATTGGCGGGGCCCGGGTGTTGGACTTTATCAATACCACCAATGGCCGGCGTCCCGGCACCACTCTCAAGGTGATCGAAGAGCGGCTGACCAGTTTTCAGTTCTTCTTCGAATGGGCGCTCCATGCCTCGTTGATCTCGGCACAAGAGTTCGATGACTACAAGCCCATGGTGTTTGAGTCGCCGATTTCCTATCAGCCCGACCTGGACGCGATCATCGCGTTCAGGGAGTGCCTGTACGCCGTGTTCTATCCGTTGTCATTGCAACAGGCCGCGCCCGATGCGCCATTGCAGCAGATCAACCTGGCATTCCAGCAGGGCGTTGCCTGGCGACTGCTGCGCTCGGTGGATGGCAAGCCT
Source organism: Pseudomonas aylmerensis (assembly GCF_001702265.1). Lineage (GTDB taxonomy): Bacteria > Pseudomonadota > Gammaproteobacteria > Pseudomonadales > Pseudomonadaceae > Aquipseudomonas > Aquipseudomonas aylmerensis. The sequence continues at coordinate 56,552 of NZ_MAUE01000033.1, read as the reverse complement.
GCCTGGGAGTGGAAACCTTGCACCACCGCGCAGGAACTCACCACCATGGTGTTAGGCCGCCTTGCCATCGAGGCCACGCAAATGCTGGTGTCCGGTGATCTTCAGGCATTGAGGAGTTGCACGGCCACCGACTGCGATTGGGTGTTCCTGGACATCTCCAAGAACAAACTGCGCAAGTGGTGCCAGATGAGCGTCTGCGGCAGCCGGGAGAAGCTTAGCCGTCTCCGGCAGGTGGCCAGCCAGCCATAGCGAGTGCCACGGGCGACGGGTAGCAATTGCTCGACTTAATAGGAAGCATTACTATTCACGCCCCGCCTCCCCAGTGCTCCCGCGATGATCCCTCAGCCGCCCCGCAGAACAGGCTTTTTCGAACACTACGAAGAGTTGGTCGGGACGTGGACGCGCCGCCTGAGAAACCGTCAGCAGGCCGAAGACCTGGCCCATGACACCTTTGTGCGGGTGCTTGAGTCAAAATCTTCCGAGGTCGAGCAACCGCGCGCCTACCTGCACCAGACCGCGCGCAATATTGCAGTGGACGCTTATCGGCGCGAAGACCGTCGCGAAGCCATGGCCCTGCAAACCTGTGATCAGAGCTCGCCCCACAGCGGCGACCCGGAGCATTTCATGCACGCGATCCAGTTGGCGGACTCCATAGAACGGGCCTTGGCCGAGCTGCCCCTCAACTGCCGCAAGATTTTCATCTGGCAGAAAATCGAGGGCCTGACCCAGCAGGAAATCGCCGAACGCCTGGGGTTGTCTAAAAACATGGTGGAAAAGTATATGATCCGCACCCTGCGGCATTTGCGTGACCGCCTGGACGCGATGGCCCCATGACCCACGCCCGCTTTTTACAGGACCTTCCATGATGGATAACGTTGAACGTGCCTGCGGCAGTGAGGAGGCTCGCGATGCAGCTGCGCAATGGTTCGTACGTCTTCAAGACGCCGACCTGAGCCCTGAAGAGCGCCAACGGTTCGACGCCTGGCGCAATGAGCGCGCCGAGCATCAATACGAGTTCGATGTGCTGCAGGGATTGTGGAGCGCCACCGACTTGCTGCCCAGGGCGCGCCTGCAGGCATTGTGCGAAGCACCCGCCGAGCGCCCCAAGCGCCGCGCCGTGTTGCGTTATGCGGTGGCGGCCAGTGTGGTCGCCGTGGCTGTGGGGCTAGGGCTGTTCAGCGGCCTCGATCATCCAAAACCCTACACTGCCGAGTTCAGCACCCGCCTGGGTGAGCATCGCCAGGTGGCCTTGCCGGATGGTTCAGTGATGGACCTCAACAGCCGCAGCATCGTCGCCGTGCATTTTGAAAAAGGCCGGCGTGGCGTGGAGCTCAAGCAGGGCGAGGCGATGTTCAGCGTCGAGCACGACACCAGCCGGCCCTTTGTGGTGGCCGCCGGGGCAGGGCAGGTGACGGTCACCGGCACGCGGTTCGATGTGCGTCGCGATGACGACCAGACCCGCGTAGCGGTCGAGGCCGGTACCGTGAAGGTGCAAGGGCAGGCTGCAGACACCGTGGTGACACTGACGGCGGGCCTGGGTACGCATGTCGACCGCAAGGGGCAGGTGGCGACGGCCTACGCGGTGAACGCCGAGGAGCTGACAGCCTGGCGTACGGGCAAGCTGGTGTTCAACAACGCGCCGCTGGGCGAAGTCGCACGCGAAGTCTCGCGTTATCGCGAGCAGCCACTGCGGGTCAGCACACCGACAGTCGGCAACCTGCGCCTGACCAGTGTGTTCAAGGCCAACGACACCGACGCCTTGCTCAAGGCCTTGCCACATATCCTGCCGGTGGCCTTGCGCACCTTGCCGGACGGCAGCCAGGAAATTATTTCACGCTGACATTCAGGTTTTTTCCGAGTTCTTCGTCTTCTCCTGCAACTGCAACTGGTTTGCATTAACAGCCGCGTACTTTTGCGATCACAGGACTAGGTTCGACGTGAAAAAACTTGCCGTGAACAACAATAAAATCTCTCGCTGGGCGCCACTCGCGCTGGCGCTTGCTGTCAGCGCCGCGCTGCCGGCCGCCTACGCCGCCGAGGGCATCCACATCCAGGCCCAGCCCCTGGGCGCAGCGCTGAGCCAACTGGGCCAGCAGACGTCCCTGCAAGTGTTTTTCAGCCCGGACATGGTCGCTGGCAAGCAGGCACCGGCGGTCGACGGCAACCTTTCTCCTGAACAAGCCTTGCGCCAATTGCTGCAAGGCAGCGGCCTGGACTACCAGATCGACGCCGGTTCCGTGACCTTGCGCCCGTTGAACAGCGGCACTGGTGAAGCCGGCTCGCCGCTGGAACTGGGCGCCACCGACATCAAGGTGGTCGGTGACTGGCTCGGCGATGCCAACGCCGAAGTGGTGCAGAACCACCCCGGCGCGCGCACGGTGATCCGCCGCGAAGCCATGGTCGAGCAGGGCGCGATGAACGTTGGTGACGTGTTGCGCCGCGTGCCCGGCGTGCAGGTGCAGGAATCCAACGGCACCGGCGGCAGTGATATTTCCCTCAACGTCGGTGTACGTGGCCTGACGTCGCGCCTGTCGCCGCGCTCCACGGTGCTGATCGACGGCGTGCCGGCGGCGTTCGCGCCCTATGGCCAGCCGCAGCTGTCGATGGCGCCGATTTCCGCCGGCAACCTGGACAGCATCGACGTGGTGCGCGGCGCCGGTTCCGTACGTTATGGGCCGCAGAACGTCGGCGGCGTGATCAACTTCGTGACCCGCGCGATCCCCGAGAAATTCTCCGGAGAAGTCGGCAGCACCCTGCAAACGTCCGCCCATGGCGGCTGGAAACACATCGATAACGCTTTCATCGGCGGCACCGCCGACAATGGCATCGGCGTGGCATTGCTGTATTCCGGGGTGAATGGCAACGGCTATCGCAACAGCAACAACTCCAATGACATCGACGACGTGATCTTCAAGACCCACTGGGCGCCGACCGATCAAGACGACTTCTCGCTGAACTTCCACTACTACGACGCCAGCGCCGATATGCCCGGCGGCCTGACCCAGAAGCAGTTCGACGCCAACCCGTACCAATCGGTGCGTGACTGGGACAACTTCAGCGGCCGCCGCAAGGACGTGTCCTTCAAGTACATCCGCCAGATCGATGACCGTACCCAAGCCGAAGTCCTCACTTACTATTCCGACAGTTTCCGTGGCAGCAACATCGCCAACCGCGACCTGGGAAGCATCGGCTCCTACCCGCGCACCTACTACACCTTCGGCATCGAGCCGCGGGTGTCCCATGTGTTCGACGTGGGCCCGAGCACCCAGGAAGTCAGCCTGGGTTATCGCTACCTCAAGGAAGGCATGCACGAGCAGGCGACCAGCCTGAAACTGGTCGACAACGTACCGACGCCGGTCGGCTTCAACGATGGCCACGTCTATCAGGATCGCACCGGTGGCACCGAGGCCAATGCTTTCTATATCGACAACAAGATCGATATCGGCAAGTGGACCATCACCCCGGGCATTCGCTTTGAAGACATTCGTACCGAATGGCACGACCGGCCGGTGGTCGGACTCAAGGGCGAGGCCGTGACGGAAAAGCGCCGCGAGGTTAACAACAACGAGCCGTTGCCGGCCCTGAGCGTGATGTACCACGTGTCCGATGCCTGGAAACTGTTCGCCAACTACGAAACCTCGTTCGGCAGCCTGCAATACTTCCAGTTGGGCCAGGGCGGCACGGGCGACCAGACCGCCAACGGCCTGAACCCGGAAAAGGCCAAGACCTATGAAGTGGGGACGCGCTACAACGACAACGTGTGGGGCGGCGAGCTGACGTTCTTCTACATCGACTTCTCGGATGAGCTGCAATACGTCAGCAACGACGTGGGCTGGACCAACCTGGGGGCCACCAAGCACACCGGTATCGAAGCGTCGGCCCACTATGACCTGTCGAACCTCGACCCGCGCCTCGACGGCCTGACCGCCAACGCCGGCTTCACCTACACCAAAGCCACCTCGGAAGGTGACGTGCCGTTCAAGGGCCGCGACCTGCCGCTGTATTCCCGCGAAGTGGCGACCCTCGGCCTGCGCTACGACATCAACCACTGGACCCACAACCTGGATGTGTACGCCCAGTCCGGGCAGCGCGCACCGGGGACCACCAGCACCTATATCACCCAGGGCACGGCGGACGGCCAGTACGGTGATATCCCGGGTTATGTCTCGGTCAACGTGCGCAGTGGTTATGACTTCGGCGAGCAATTGTCGAACCTCAAACTGGGCGTCGGCGTGAAGAACGTTTTCGACCAGCAGCACTACACCCGTTCCAGTGATAACAACTCCGGGTTGTACCTGGGCGAGCCACGTACGTTCTTTGTGCAGGCCAGCGTCGGGTTCTGAACCGCATCGATTGGGAAAAATCGCAGCTCCCCGAGGCTGCGATTTTTTTGCCTGTTTCCTACACCTGCACAGCACATGTTGCCGGTTGATCAGGAACCAATTCCGACATAGCGCCACACATGGGCTAGCTGATGGGCTTCGACATTGTGGTTGGAGCGACAGGCTGAAAATCGCGCCCACCGTAACGGAGAAACCTATGTCGGTATCGATGCTCGATAAACCCACACCTGCTTCATCAGGCCCTGAACTTTCGCAGGCCAAATCCAGCCCCCACGCCAAAGCCCGTGGCCCGGCGCCTGCCGCGCCAACCTTCATGGGGCAAAGCGCTGCAAGCGTCAGCTTCCAGTCTCGAGAAAGCCACGCCGGACCGGTATTCGGCGCGCCTCAGTCGGCCACGGCTACAACGACGTCTGCGGCTGACTCGAGTCGCCATGGCGGCGCAGTGGCGACGTCGAGCGCCTTGGGCCAGATCAAGCATTGGATGGGCCAATGGTTTGGCGGGCATCGTCCACCCCTGCATCCAGGCTGGGGTAACCCACCACCGAGGCCGCATCCTGGTTGGAGCAATCCACCGCCACGCCCGATGCCGGTCATCAGTAATCCGCCACCCAGGCCTTTCCCCACCGTACCCGGCGGGCCAGGCCTGGATTACTCGTTAATGAGTCGTAATGAGTTGGCTGCACAGTTGAGTGCCAAATACAGCGCCTTCAGGGACCCCAGGAACCCTGGGTATGTCAGCGTTGACAGTATTCGAGCGATGGCCAATAAGGGCTGGTCGCCTAACCCGGCCGTCAACGAGAACATTCGCCTGGCAAAAGCATTGCTACGGGACCCGGGGCTGATGAGTGCGCTTGATCGTCATGGTTCCACCGGTGCACTCGATGGGCTGATCGACCGGACCAGTCTCAACGCTGTCATCAATGGAACCAACTACTTCCAATTCAAGACTGACAAAGAACTGTTCGGTGAAATGCTCGAACACTACAACCAGCTCAAAGGCCGATTCGGGCGAGACCTGACCGTCAGCGATCTGCGAAAACTGGCTGGCCAAAGCCTTACCGGCGATTCCCCCAAGGATCACCTCATCCAACTGGCCCAGGAAATGTTCAAGCGTACCAATGCGCTCAACCTGGCGAGCTCCGGTAACCGTATCACCCAGGCCATGCTGCGTTATCTATCCCGCTGACCCATGTCCAGGCGCCGCACGCCGGATGCGGTGCCTGGCTCAATTGTTTCAGGAACTGTTTGCGCCAATTTGCCACACAGGCTGTACCTACCGGTTTCCATCAGGCCGGTCGCTTTCAGATTCACAGTGAGGGCTCGCCAATGACATCAACCTCGTTTCGTTCTCCCCAGCCCGGCTGCCAAGAGCTTTTTCGTACCCCGCCTGCAGAGGCGCTGACGGGGGCAGAAACGGATGCCGCAGCGCGGGATCCCATCATTGCATCGAATGCACACGCGGTCGAAACCCAGCGGATGAAGGCTTTTGTCGACCAGCGCAAATTCCAGGCACCCGTCGCGGATGATTTTTCCAGGGGCATGCAGGTCGAGGAAAAGCGCGCCCATGCTGATGCCTCCTCGCTGAAAAACACCGGCCTGCTCAATAGCCTGGCCGCTTGGTGGCGCAAGCAGAAAACCAGTTGATCTGCCGGGTTGACTGACGCCCCTTCGACGGCTCCTTCCCGATCGTTACAAACAATCACGTTTTACTCGGGTCGATTTGGTCTTTTTCCGGAACCACTGTTTTGCGACGACCACTTAATCGCTGGCTGTTGATTTCGCGGTGTTTTCACCGATCGAACAACCAGAAGCCGATCCGTGGAATCTAATTATGCTGGAGCTCATTTATGGACTTGACTACCAATAATCCAAGGGGTTTCTTCCCCGGGATGAATATACCGACGGGGAATGGCTATGCCCAAACTGACGTAAACGCGCCGGCGCTGGGCAAATCTTACGATAGTAGGTTCGCGAACGGTGCCGAGCGGTTTTTCGACGGCCAAAACTTCTACGGGGGCATGTCGAACGTGGGGAACCCGTATATCGGCTCGGACGATCACCTGTTGGCGACCAAGTTGAGTAACGTTTATTCGATGTTGGGAGATTTCAAAAAAGATGGTCGCCTGACCCTGAGTTCATTGACGGACATAGCTAATGAAGAACCCGGCAAAAGTAAGGTCTACGTACGGACAATCATGGCGATCCGGGAGATACTCAATCGCCCGCGACTGGAGGAGGCCATTGTTGGCAAGGGCGGTGAGATCACTCTGGACAGCCTCGCAAAAGCCGCCAGCTTGATTATTGGCAATACCAACCCCAACACCCAGAGCCTCAACCCCTTGCATGCGAAAACCAACGCGCAGGTTGTAGAGGCATTCCTGGCCATGTTTGATGAGCTGCGGGATAAGTCGCAAGACCGCACCTTCTTTTTCGAGAAGCACCGGTATGTGCATAAAGATAAAATTATCGAGATGAGCAAGAATCCTGACGAAACAGATAAGAATGGTCAGGTCGTGTGGGATCCAACGACCTTGCGGCCCAAGAAGAAATACAGCGCGCACCAAGTAGCTGTGGCCACAAACCTGGTCGACCGAGGACTGTTGGCCTCGCTGGACAGCACCAAGGCTAACGGAACCGACATCTTCGGCAGCCATAACGCCGATGACTGGTTGAAGAATTACAGCATTGAACGCTGGTTGAAGAACGATAAGAAAGAAAAGGGTAAATGAATCATGTATGGGCTTCCTGACAGACTCGGGAAGCTCATGTTTTCTTCCTTCATACCCGCAGTATTTTGCCGCTGACCGCCACCACGACCAGCAATCCTCCGATCAACAGGAACGCCGTTGCCAGGCTGCTGCCATGCGCAATGAACCCGATCACGGCAGGCCCGGTCAGAATACCGGCATACCCCAGGGTGGTAATGGCCGGTACGGCAATGTGCTCCGGCATGACGTTCTGCTTGCCGACGGCGGTGTAGAGCACCGGAACGATATTTGAACACCCGGCGCCGACAAGGGCGTAGCCCAGCAACGCCATTTCCCAGGCGGGGGACAGCGTGGCGATAAAGATACCGGCCGCCGCCAGCGCGCCACCGGCGACGATCACCCAGGTCGCGCCCAGGCGCCGCACGATGGCGTCACCGGTCAAGCGCCCGGCCGTCATCGTCAAGGCGAAAGCCGCGTAGCCCAGGCCGGCGTAGGCTTCATCCAGGTCGCGCTCGGCGCTGAGGAACACCGCGCTCCAGTCGAGCACCGCGCCCTCGGCCAGAAACACGATAAAACACAGGCAGCCGATAAACAGCACCACGCCATGGGGAACCGCAAAGGCCGGCCCTGAGCTTTCACTGCCATAGGGCAACAGGTGTGGGCCGGCCTTGAGCAGGGCCACCACCATCACCGCGATCACCACCCAGGTCGCCTGCAAGGGTGACAGGCCGAGCCCGAGCAACCCGGCGACACCGGCCGCACCGACGATCCCTCCCAGGCTGAACAACCCGTGAAACCCCGACATCATGGTTTTTCCGCTGGCTCGCTCGACAATCACCGCCTGCAGGTTGACCGTGGAATCTACCGTGCCCAGGCCGGCACCGAACAGGAACAAGCCAGCCATCAGCAACGGAATCGAAGTGACCGTGGCCAGCATCGGCAAGGCCAGGCAGATCATGATCGTACCGGCCGTCAGCACCCGCCGACAGCCAAAGCGCGACGCCAATGCGCCCGCTGCCGGCATGGCGATGATCGAGCCCACCCCCAGGCACAACAGCAACAGCCCCAGCGTGCCTTCGCTCAGTTGCGCGCGCGCCTTGGCATACGGCACCAGAGGGGCCCAGGCGGCGATACCGAAACCGGCGATGAAGAAGGCGATACGGGTCGACATTTGCTCCAGTCGCCCGGGAACCACGGGCGCTGAGGTTGGGATGGCAGTCATGAAAAATCCTTGGTTTTGCGTTCAACGAACGATGTCCGGCGTGACATCGTTGCACATCAGGCCTTGAGGAGCGAGCCGGGTTCCCTTGGGATGGGCGGTTGTGAATTTTATTTTTACAGTCGCGGAACGCAATCAAGGTGGGCGACCACACAGGGATTATCGAGTGCGTAGGAGACGGTCTTGAAGGTGTGTAATCCCTGCGGGAACTGGTGAACCCCGGGCCTCTTGCGGTGGATTACCACCTTCCAGGCCGTCTCCCACAAACGTCAGGTTCTGTAATACGCTGCCGAGTGTGTAAGCAGGCAACCAGACGGATAAACCGATGAACATTCTCAGGCACGCAGCGCTATGACGCTGTTCTACGACGCACGCGGCAACATTTATGCAGTCGTCAGCCCGGCCTTTTTGCGCACTCGAGGCATGGATGTACCCGACAGTGCGGCCCAGGCAGCGGCTGCGCGCAAGGGGTGGACGGCGGCCGCTATCGCATCCGAGTGTGGCTGGGGGGCGAGTCCCAAACCTGCGCACGCCAAGGCCCACCGTTGCGATGGGCTGCTGGTCGGGCCGTTTCAGGCTGACCCGCCATTTGATCTGTTGATCGTCAACACCGATGGCTCGCTGGCCGAGCGCAGTGGCAACGGCTTGACGATCTTTGCCCAGGCGCTCACGGATCAGGGCTTGATGACGCAAGCCTGTGAGTTGCGCGTGCATCACGATAAATCGGATGTGCCGACGCCCACCGCGACCCGGATCGAACCTGCAGTCCATGAGCAGAAGGCCGGGTTCTGGCTGGCGTTAGGGCTGCCCGAGTTCGGGCCATCGGCCGTGGGCGCGCAGGGGGTTGAATCGACCTTGTTAAATGGCGCTGAAATGAGCCACGTGAGCGAGTTGTCGGCACTCAATGCGCAGTGGGCACGCAGTCAGTTTGTGCGGGTGGGCAATCCCCATTGTGTGACCCTGGTCGAGCAGGCGTCGGGCTTGCCGGACAATCTGCAGATGCAACAGCCAGGGTTGTTCCAGGCGCTGAAGGCGATTGCCTTCGCGCCCCCTGCGGGAGGCGGGCAGCCGTGTGCGGCCGGGGTCAACTTGCAATGGGTTGTACGCGAATCCGCCAATCGGCTTGTCGCACGGGTATTCGAGCGGGGCGAAGGACCTACCGCGTCCTCCGGGACCAGCGCGAGCGCGGTCGCATGTGCGGCGTGGCGTGCGGGGTGGGTCAGGAGTGGTGATGTCACGGTGGTGATGCCGGGTGGCACCGCGCCAGTGCGTTTGCAGGCTAAGGCTGAAACGTTGCTGAGCGTTAGCCTCTTCGGGACGGCCCGCGTGCAGACGTAAGTTTTTCAAACGCCCGACATAGGCATGAGGTGTCGGGCGTTTCTCTATTGTTTAGTTATGCGGGTTAAGTTGTTGTAGGGCATTTCTTGATATTAAGAAGTGGCTATTTGGCTCATGTTTTTATCTTGTAAAAGATACTTCCAGATTCATTGTGCGAAACTTCTTTTTTGTTTTTGCATGGCCTGTCTTTCCCCCGAAATCGCTAAGCTTCAAGGCGTTCAGGCACTTTTTCTCGGCGATCATTCGGCCTTTTGAAGAGAGAAAGTCTTTCAGCGCATGAGTGGATGGCGGGTAACAGCGGATGGTCGAGGCGTTTGTCGAATCACGTTTCAAATTGATTCTTTCAGGTATGAATACCGACTTCCAGGTGCTGGCGTTTAAAGGCACTGAAGTCCTGGATCAGCCGTTTTTCATCCATGTGGAGTTGATCAGTGAGAATCCTTCGGTCGACCTGGAGGGGCTGCTTCAGCAGCCTGCCTATCTGGATTTCGCACAGGAGAGCGCAGGCTTGCACGGGCAGGTCTATGCCATTGGCCGGGATGATCCGGGTCGACGGCTCACCCGCTATCACCTGACCCTCGCACCGCGCCTGGCCAATCTCGCCCATCGGTTCGACCAGCGAATTTTCCAGCACCGCAGCGTGCCGCAGATCATTGCAGCCGTTCTCGAACACCACGGCATCCTGGCGGACGCATACGTGTTCGAGCTGGGCCCCGTGGTGTATCCGCCACGCACGTTCTGTGTGCAATACGCGGAAAGCGACCTGCACTTCATCCAGCGACTGTGTGAGGAGGAGGGCATTCACTATCATTTTCGCCACAGCGCCGACGCTCACCTCCTGGTATTCGGCGATGACCAGACGGTATTTCGCCGCTTGCCCGCGCAGCGCTACAGCGCGGCCGGCGGGCCACAGGCCGAGGCGCAGGTTATCCAGCGTTTCGATAGGCGCCTGGCCACACGCAGCCAGAAAACCGTGCGCCGCGATCGCGACTTCGAACACCCTGCACTGCGCCTGCAGGAGTACGCGGGACCAGCCTCGGCGCATCCCCTCGAGGACTATCGCTACCCGGCGGGGTTTACCGGGTATGCCCACGGCCGACGATTGGCGCGTCGGGCGTTGGAGCGTCATCAACGCGACCGCCATCGGGTGCTCGGCAAGAGTGATCAACCGGCGTTGCGCAGTGGGCATTTCCTCGAGCTGCGCGATCATCCCGACCCCGCGTGCAATGATCTGTGGCTGATCACGTCGGTACGCCACGAGGGGCGTCAACCGCAGGTTCTGGAGGAGGCGACCTCAGAGGCTGAGCAATTTACGGGCTACCGCAATCGCTTCACCGCGACACCTTGGCGAGCGGTGCACCGGCCGCCCCTCAACCATTCCAAACCGCTCCTTAACGGCAGCCAGACGGCAACTGTCACCGGGCCTGCCGGTGAAGAGGTCCATTGCGACATGTATGGCCGGGTGAAAGTACGCTTTCATTGGGACCGGCTGGACAAGGACGATGACAAGAGCAGTTGCTGGGTCCGGGTAGCGTCCAGTTGGGCCGGTGACGGATTTGGCGCCATGATGATCCCGCGAGTCGGCATGGAAGTGCTGGTGACGTTTCTTGAAGGTGACCCGGACCAGCCCTTGATCAGCGGTTGCCTGCCGAATGCGGCGAACAGGCCGGCCTATCCGTTGCCGCAGCACAAGACCCGCAGTGTGCTGCGCAGCCGCAGCGTCGTCGGCGACTCAGGCTCCAACGAGCTGTACCTCGAAGACCGGCGTGGCGAAGAACTCATCTACCTGCGCGCCCAGCGCGACCTGGAGCAGCAGGTTGGCCATGACAGCCGTCTGGAGGTGGTGGGGGAGCGACATGAAATCATCCGGGGCTTAAGCACCACTCACCTGGAAAACGAGGAGCATCGTCACGTTACCGGTGATCGCAAGGTTGTCCTCAAGGCGAGCGATCACCTGGAGGTGCAGGGCGATAGCCGCACTCACATTGGCCGGACCGTGGTGATCGAAGCTGGGCAACAGCTGCAACTGAAGGCGGGTGCCAGTCTGGTTATCCAAGCAGGCGCTCAGCTGAGCTTCCAGGCAGGTGGGGAGCACCTGGTGATTCAGGCAGGCGGTATTTTCAGCAGTCGCCCGATCACCCTTGGCGGCTCGCCGTCCGCGATTCAGTTGGCGGCTTCTGGAGAGCACGTGGACGCGCCGAAAGCCAGTGCGGAGCAGGGCGCGATCATGGCCCTGGCGCGCCAGTTGGGGGCCGATTTCTGCCCCGTCTGCGAATGTTGTCGTGAAAGCCTGGGTGATGTTCCGGGGAGGGCCGCTTGATGTCGAGCATGCCAGGCCAATGGATCGCCGAACAGCAGCAGGCCGGACGCCGGCTGTGTCTGATTCTCGAGGGCGACCACACGACGCATCAACCCCTGCTGTCAGTGCGCAGCCTGTTGCAGTATCGCCGCGTCTACGCCGAGACCACCGTGGCGCAATTGGCGCAGACAGGTCCGGTGATCATGCTGCTGGAGCACATGGACGAGCCCGCCTTACTCAACCTTCTACAAACGCCTGAAACGAACTGGGGCTGGCTGGGCAGCTTGCCGGACGAGGACTTGGTGTGCGTGACAGCCCATTGGCGCGAGCGCCTGTTGATCGGACCGAAGGGCGCCCAGGCGTTGTATCGCTTTCACGACAACCGCACGCTGGCACGCGCATTGGATCATTTGCCGGCGGAGGACTGGCCGGCATTCCTCGGCCCACTGGTCAGCCTGTGCTACTGGCACGAAGGTGGCTGGCGCTGCCGCGACAATCCAGCCCCCGGTGACTACCCGGTACCCGATCCAGCCCCTTGGCTGAACACGCCAAATCCAAACATCAGGGCCATCCTCCACGCCAATATCCTGCGCTACCTGTTGGCTGAACACAGTGAGGACCTGGCGGCATTGGTGGAATTCCACGACCCGAAAAACTGGTTGAGCCAAGTGCTTGAGCAAGCACGCGCATGGCAGTGGGACAGGCCGCAACAGCTGGAATTTCTCGTCGTGAGGCGCTTGGCAGAAACCATTCGTAGCAGCGTCTTCCAATGGTCGCCAAGGGTGGGTGAAACGCCCGTCGAGCACTTTGACCGCATGGTGAATCAGTGGCGTTTGATGGAGCAGCAGGATGTTTAGGCAAATCTGCAGGGCAGGGCTGGCGCTCTGTGTGATGGGGCTTTGGGGGTGTACGGCGAGGCCGGTGGACAGTTTCACGCTGGAGGTGGACTTGCCGGCGGAATTTGAACTTAAAACGGCCGCCAACTATAGGCCTGCCACGGGAGAGCTCTGCACCTTGCCACGGCGTCGAGGCAAGAGGCCGGAGCGAAAGGTGTTCTTTACCGAGTTCACGCCCGTGGCCAGTCGTGTGAGCTACCAGCTTCCCCTTACTGAAACGGTCGACGGTTGCCCACTGGTATTGCGCAATGTGGCGTTTGATTTCAATGCGAAGTGGGGGAAGCGCAGTACGGATGTCGGCGGGGCTTTTGGCGGCATTTCCATCCGCGATCTCTCGGAGATGGATAGGCCGGGGATGCCGGAATCGGGCGTCCAGGAGCTGTCCGGGCAATGCCAATGGTTGTTTCGAACGGCAGGGCCACAGCACGCGATTATCAAGGTTCTTAAATGCGAACCTTTGAGTGCAGTCGATCCACCGGATAAGTCCCGCACGGGCGGTGGTTTGGTACGAGGTGAGCTGGCAGGGAAAAAGGTACGGGTAAAGATAAGCCTGGCCGCCGAGGAACTGCCTTACATGGGCGACAATTGGGTTCGCTTTCCTAATGGATGGAAACGCTGCCTGGGAGACAATTTTGAGGACCTGTACGCTTTCTGCAACGGCAATACCGTCGACTTCAAACCCATAAAAATGCCCGATGGGCGAATTTGCGAGCTATATCCAACTTGTACTGAATAAGGATATCCAGTCATGGTGATAGAACGATCGAAGCACTCTTTTTTCAATGAAAAAATGCCCGTTTGCGCACTGGGTGGCGCCTGGCTGAGCTTCTGTCTGGTGGATGAGTCAGGGGATGGAAAACCCTACGGAGGACTCAGGTATGAGGTTTTTGACAGTGCCGGGGGATGTTACAAAGGGCGTTTGACCGAAGGGGGTTTTGCTAAGTTAGAGGGGCTTTGTAAAGGTCCCGTCGTGTTGGTTTTTGATGCTTCATCCGAAACGCGAGTTGGCTATTATTCGACATTGCAGCAGCGTAAAACCTACCCATTACCCATCACTGACTTGCAGATCCGCGCTGAACAAACACGCTTCTCAAACACGAATGGCCGCCCAACCGAGCGTCACCCTGCCGGGGAAAAAGCAGACCAGTTTTATCAGGTAGAAGTCAGCGATCTGGTTCGGCATATCGCGCATCTTCCCCCGGTGACACCCACGCCCCACCGCCCCAAGCGTCACGCACTGAAAATGATGGCCGACCTGGGCTTCGGCCCACCCCAGCCTAGCTTCGCGGGAGTCGTACTGTTCCCCGACAGGCACACTGTTCTCGAAGTGCGCCCGTTGCGAGCCCTGCGCCCGATCCTGTCCACGCAAGACGAATTCTGTGCCTTGAACCTGTATCAATTGGCCTTGTTCGCGGCGTTGAGTTACTGCGATTTCGGTCAGGCGCCGCCGAATCATCCCGTGGATGAGGTCCATTTTCCACTCGATCCCAGTGTCGGAAATCTATTCGCCGAGCAGTTGGCGGGCTACCAGGAAGCCTGGCGGATCGACCCGGACCACCCGCAGCGCTTTTATCCGCTCTATGAGGACGTACCTTACTCCCGGCGATTCGAGATCCTGCCTTTTGATCCTGAGTTGTACCCACAAAATCGTCCGGCGCTTGGGGACGAGCAGGAGCACCCCGCGCGCTTACATTTTTTCGATGATGAAAAATTCGGCACTGACACCCAGGCGTTCATCACTCACCACGAGGAGGTGATCCTGATTTCCGTGCGAGGCACCGTCAGCAATGCAGACGTGCTGCGGGATGCGAACGCCCATCAGGTTGCGTTCGCCGATGGTGTCGGCAAGGCCCATGAAGGTTTTTATCAGGCTTATCGGGCCATGCGTGATTTCGTGCTGCATTACCTAGGCCAATTTCACATCGGGCAACGCGTGATCATTTGCGGCCATAGCCTTGGAGGGGCAATAGCGTTGCTGCTGGCAGAAGGGCTGCGCCGTACTCCCGATCGTACCTACAACATCCTTCTCTACACCTACGGCGCCCCCCGTGCCGCGGATGCCGAGTTCACCCACGGCGCTTCGACCCTCGTCCACCACCGTATCGTCAACCACAACGACCCGGTGCCCAGCGTCCCGGCACCGTGGATGAACACCACCGCAAAACTCTGGGTTCCCGGCGCCATCACGCTATTCAGCCTGCCTACACCGGGCGGGTTGCTGTTCGCGGCTGGCCTGGTGCGTTTTGGCGGTAACCCCTACCAGCACCATGGTGAGCAGCAACACTTCATGCCGATCGTGCTGCCGGATGGCACGCACTCTTCCGTGTTGTGGAAGCCGGGTTGCGAGTCGATCCAGGAAGCCGGCTGCAATCGTGCGCTGCAGCTTCATGGCGACATGCCTGATCGTGACAACCTGTTAAAACAGCTGTTCCAGGCCAGTCAGCACTTCATGACCGCAAGCTACATTCCTGCCGCTTGGGCGACGTTGCGCCGCTGGCAACAAGCCGTGGACAGCAATAGCCCGCTGGTGACCGCGCGGGAGTTCGAATGGCTCGACCATGCGCTGGAGACCATGCGTCAGCAACTGCGCGATAAACGCCGCGAGCTCGCCCGTCGCCAGCCGATGAACGACCGTGCCTATGAGCACCACGAGCCGTTGAACGCCGAGATCGACCGTTTGCACACCAGCCGCGAGCGCCTCGAAACCCTGCGCTGGCGACGCCTGGAAGCGCGCGATGTCTATGGCAGTCAGGCCCAGGCCGCCCACTTGCAACCCAGCCTCAAGCGTTGGTTCAGCCACCGTGAAAACCACGCGCTGCCGCAAGTCGCCAGCATCCCTGCTCCCACGCAAACTGAGTGGGGCAGGGCGCAGCCGCTGGATATCGACGCCATCGTTTGAGCCGGGCCTTTACATAAACTCCACCTGGGCCGGCTGACGTTTCATCAACACTTGGCCATTGCGAATCGAGTACAGCGGCAGGCCCTGGCTGCGAATGACTTCGTAGTCGCTGTTGGCCGAGAGGATCAACAGGTTGGCCGGGCGCCCCGCGTCCAGGCCGTAACGGTCACCCAGGGCCATGGCCTTGGCGCTGTTGTCGGTCACCAGGTCGAGTGCGCTCTGCAGGTTGCGGTAGCCGAGCATATGGCAGATATGCAGCCCGGCTTCCAGCACGCGCAGGATATTGCCGTTGCCCAGCGGGTACCACGGGTCGACGATGGAGTCCTGGCCGAAACACACATTCATGCCGGCTTCCAGCAGCTCGTTGACCCGGGTCACGCCACGGCGTTTCGGGAAGGTGTCGAAGCGGCCTTGCAGATGGATGCTCTCGGTGGGGCAGGAGACGAAGCTGATGCCCGAATGCCCCAGCAGGCGGAAAAGTTTGGCGCAGTAGGCGTTGTCGTAGGAACCCATGGCCGTGGTGTGACTGGCGGTGACGCGGGCGCCCATGTCGCGGCTGCGGGCTTCTTCGGCCAGCACCTCGAGAAAGCGCGAGTGCGGGTCGTCGGTTTCGTCGCAGTGCACATCCACCAGGCAACCGGTGCGTTCGGCCAGGTCCATCAGGAACTTCACCGAGCTCACACCCTGGTCGCGGGTGTATTCAAAGTGCGGGATGCCGCCGATCACGTCGGCGCCGAGGCGAATGGCTTCTTCCATCAGCTCGCGGCCATTGCAATACGACTCGATGCCTTCCTGGGGAAAGGCGACGATCTGCAGGTCGATCAGGTGCGTGCTTTCTTCGCGCACTTCGAGCATGGCCTTGAGCGCGGTGAGGTCCGGGTCGGTGACGTCGACGTGCGTGCGCACGTGCTGGATACCGTGGGCGGCCAGGGCCTGAATGGTCTTTTTGGCGCGAGTCTTGGTGTCTTCCTGGGTGATGGTGGCTTTGCGCTCACCCCAGCATTCGATGCCCTCGAACAGGGTGCCGCTCATGTTCCAGCGCGGCTCGCCAGCGGTCAGGGTGGCATCGAGGTGAATGTGCGGTTCGACAAAGGGCGGGATCACCAGGTTGCCGCCGGCGTCGAGGTCGTCGACGCCCACTGCGGGCACGCTGGTTTGTGCGGTGATACTGGCGATCCGGCCGTGTTCCAGGTGCAGATCATGCAGGCCTTCACGGTTGCGCAGGCGGGCGTTGATGATGTGCATGGGCAAGTTCCTCTTGGATAACAACAATCAGGCAGACAGCCGCCAGATCATCAGGGCAATACCGATGTCCAGGCGGTCGTAGGCATTCTCCAGCGTCAGGCCACACAGGGCTTCGATTCGCTGGACGCGGTGTGTCAGGGTATTGCGGTGTACGGCCAGGCGCTGGGCCGCGGCCACAAGGTTACCATTCTCATGAAACCAGGCCTCCAGGGTCGGCATCAGGCTGGGGCCATGGTGCAGGTCGTGGCGCAGCAGCGGGCCCAGGCGTTCATTCAGGAACTGGTCGAGCAGCGCGCGATCACGCACACCGCTGAGCAGCTTGAGCACCCCCAGTTCGTCATACACGCAGAGCCCGGCGCGTTCGCTGAACCGGCGTGCCGCCGTCAACGCCTGGCGCGCCTCATCGTGAGCCTGGGCCAGGCGAGCAGGTGGGTGCGCGGCAGCGCTCAGGCCGATAAACACTTTCAGCGGCGCCAGGCGCAGGTTCAGCGGGTTCAGCCAATTGACCAGTTGCTGGCGATTGGCCAAGGCGGCGACGGCATCCGCGGCCGGCAGCAGCAGCGTCCATTGTCCGGCGCGGCCGAGTACCGGTAACACCGGCGACAGTTGGCGCAAGCGTCGACTGATGGCGTCGTGCTGCCGGGCCAACTGGGCCTCCACCTGCGCCGCGTCGTCCTGGGCAAACAGCAACTCGCTGCCTTCGAGCTGCAGTTGGGCCACCTGCCAGTGCCCGGCCAGCGACATGCCCAATTGCACGGCGCGGTGCAGCAATAGATCCAGGGATTGGTAATCGCCGGTCAGCAAACGCTCGAGTACATCGTGGCGCGAGCGGCCCAATTGTTCGGATTGAATCAACGCCGAACCGATCGCCTGGGTGACCAGCACCATCTTCAGCGAGTAGGGCTGCTCGATCAGCGGCATACCGGCGGCCTCGGCGGCGTCGAGTAAGCGCTGGGGTATCGCCTGGATATACGCCGGCCCCGTCAGGATCACCAAGCCGGCCACCTGCCGCTGACAGGCTTCATCCAGCAGTTGCAGCAAGTTGGCTTCATCCCGAGGGTGATTGATACCGGTGACGAACACCAGCTCACCGCCCAGCACCCACTCGGCGATCCCGCTGTTTTCCGCCACATACGGCCAGCGTACGACGTTGTCCAGGCCTGCCTCTGCGGCGCGCAGACGCATGGACGCAAGACCCGGCAAGGCCAGTACATCGGCAATCGTCAGGCTCATGCCGGGGCATCAGCCAGCGGTGCGCGAGCGCGCAGCACGGAGGTCAGCAGCATGTAAGTCAGCGATGCGGCCACGATGCCCACCAACGGCGCGACCCACGGCGAATTGAACGCCAGCACGGTGCCCACCGCATACGCGGCCAGCCCCGGCCAATTGAAAGCCGGCAGGCGTGCATCCGCCAGGCGCGGGTAGTGGCCGCGCCAGCGGTAGAAGAAGTCCGCCATGATGACCCCGCCGATCGGTGGAATCACGGTGCCCAGCAGAATCAGGTAGGGCACCAGCATGTCGTACATGCCCAGCAGCGCCAGCAGGGTGCCGATCACTGCTCCCGCCAGGGTCACGGTCTTGCGGCGTTTGGTGCGCAACAGATTGCAGCCGGCCACGGCGAAGTTGTAGATGGTGTTGTCCTGGGTGCTCCAGATATTCAGC
Source organism: Pseudomonas aylmerensis (assembly GCF_001702265.1). GTDB lineage: Bacteria > Pseudomonadota > Gammaproteobacteria > Pseudomonadales > Pseudomonadaceae > Aquipseudomonas > Aquipseudomonas aylmerensis. Next base: position 37,943 of record NZ_MAUE01000033.1, on the reverse strand, counting down.
AACAACATGGCCATTGCGGCCATGGCGAAGCCTTGCAGCAGCAACACTTCCACCACGTCGGGCTGTTGGTAGACGATCGCGCCATAGGCACCGATCAGCACCATCAAGCCATTGCCGATGAAGAAACCGATCAGGCTGGCCAGCACCGCGACCCGGGCCGAGCGCGAGAACCGCGTCCAATTGGTCGCCTGCGTCGCGCCGCTGACAAAAGTGCCGAACACCAGCGTGATCGCGGTGGACAGGTCCAGCTCAGCGGTCGGCACCACCGCCAGCAGTCCGTCCAACCCGCCGACTTTTACCGTGGCCACCCACATCGACAGAAACAGCAGGATGCCCATGGCCGGTACCGCGATGTAGGAAAGAATCTCCAACCCGCGATAACCCACGTAGGCGGTGGCGCAAAACACCAGGCCGAACAGCACCATCAATGCCAGCACACTGCCCTGGCTCAGTTCGAAATACTTGCCAAGCACCACGGCGGCGGTGGCGGTGCCCCAGGCATACCAGCCAATCTGAGTGAAACCGAGGATCAAGTCGCTGAGTTTGCTGCCCACTTCGCCAAAGCAGAAGCGCCCCATCAACACGGAGTTCAACCCGCTCTTGAACGCGATGTAACCCAGGCCTGCGGCGTATATACCCAGCAGCAGGTTACCCAGCGCCACCACGCCGAGCATATCGGTGAAGCTGAACGCGACCCCCAGCTTGCCGCCGGCGAACATGGTCGCGGTAAAAAAGGTGAAGCCCAGCAGCACCATGGCGGTAGACGCCAGGCCTTTGCGCGCATGCATGGGAACTTCGCTTAAGGGGTAGTCGTTGCCCGGTTCTTGCTGCGTCATGTCGGTACTCCCTGAATGAGTGACGCAGGCGTATTGCACCGCGCGTGCCAAATCACTCCCAGTGACAGGCGCACGGTCTGCACTGTGCAGCATGCACAGTATTTATAGCCAAACAGGCAGAAAAAGCGGGCAAGGGTGTTCGCAGTGCCCAGTCAGGCACGAAAGCGGTGCAGCCGTGATACAAATTGGATCAGTCGAACAGCGTGTGGGTGGTTTCGCCGCGATGAAAGGCAAATGCCGCCGCCAGATCACTCTCGATGGTGCGCCCCCGGGACAGCGGCGGCAGATCATCCAGGGCGAAAAAGCCCACGTCGGTGGTCTCGAACCCGGCCATTGGCGCCGCTTGGTCCACCCGCTCACACAGGAAATACAGCTTGTAGAAGTCGCGCACATCCGGCCGATACAAACCCTTGGCCTTGTGGGTGACGCTGTACAGTGCGCGCGCGGTAACGCTCAAGCCGGCTTCCTCGCGGATTTCCTTGATGATGTTTTCCGCTGCCGACAAGCCGATATCGGCATAACCGCCCGGCAGCGCCCAGCAGCCATCGGTCAGTTCGCGCACCAGCAGAATCCGGTCGCCCTCAATGACCGCGCCGCGCACGTCGATCATTGGCGTGGAATAGCGCTGGGCAAAATCCGAGACCAAGCCGGTGATGCGCTCCAGCGGCACGTTACCGAGTTGCGCCAACATGCTGTGGGCAATCTCGGCGATTTCCTCCAGGCGCTCGCGTTCGAAATCATCGGTGCAAAAATGCAGGCCCGTGGAGGCCAGCGCCTGCAGGCGTTTGGCTTGGGCCAGCCAGGTGTTTTCCATGCCTGTCTCCTAAAGGGGCTTGCCCATGTACACCCGGCGCAGGCCCTGTTCCTCGGCCCGGTGGGTTTCCACGTAACCCCGGCGGGTGTACAGCGCAAGGTTCTCGGTCATGGCTTCATTGGTGTAGAGGCGTATGGCGCTGTAACCCGCGTCGATGGCCTGGCGTTCGGCGAAGTCCATCAATACGCGGCCAAGACCAAGGCCCTGGGCCTGCGGGGCGACCGCCAGGTTATCCAGCAGCAGGGCGCTGTCGGTGTCTTGCAGGATGATAAAACCCTGGATCTGCCCGTCGTTGTCCAGCACATGCACACCGCCGCCCTCGACTCGCCGGCCGTAGTCTTCAAGCATCGGCCCGGGTTTGCGGCCGATACGCTCGATGTACGGTGAATAAGCGGCCTCGACGATGGCTTCAATGGCGGCAACATCATTGGGCGTGGCGGGGCGCAGCATTGCGGCGTGCTCCTGGTCGGCTGGAGCCACGACTGTAAGGGAGCAGGGCATAAAAAAACCACCGCCAGGGTGGTTTTTTCATCTCGCCGGCTTACTCGCCGCGATAGATGCAGCCGCTGGTGCAGGTTTCATGGATGCGGATCGCACTGAGTTCCGGCAGCAGGGGTTTGAGCTCATTCCAGATCCACTTGGCCAACACTTCGCTGGTCGGGTTTTCCAGGCCGGGGATGTCGTTGAGGTAGTTGTGGTCGAGGCGTTCGTAGAGCGGCTTGAAAATCGCCTTGATCTCCGAGAAGTCGCGAATCCAGCCGGTATGCGGATCCAGGTCGCCGCTCAGGTGGATCGCCACCTTGAACGAATGCCCGTGCAGGCGCCCGCATTTGTGGCCTTCGGGTACGTGGGGCAGGCGGTGGGCGGACTCGAAGGTAAACTCTTTGAAGATTTCCACAGTATTTTCAGCTCGGTCAGTATCTGGCAGGCGGCGAGTTTAACAGTTTGATTCGCCGCCGCGCATACCGCTGGGTCAAAGTGGCTGCAGGTGTTCGCCCAGCTCGCCGTTATCGGCCAAGCGCAGAAACTCATCGCCGAGCCGCCGGCTCTCGCTCATTGCGGTTTGCCAGTATTTGTTGCGGCTCGGGTCGTCGCCCATGAAACGCTTGAAGTCGCTGCGGTCCGGCAGTTTGCCGTGGGGCAGGCGTGCCAGGTAATCCCGGGACGGCGCCAGCAGCAACACATCCTGCAAGCCTTGTTGATTGCTGCGCCGCCACGGCAGGCCCTTGTCGAACCAGCCGGGGATGACCCGGTCGGTGAAGTGCGGGTACAGCACAATGTCGTCGCCGTGGTAGGGCAGGTCGAGGTGGTAGTCCAGCAGGCCGCCGTCGCGGAAAGTGCCGGCACCCGCGCCGGGCAGGTCACGCACACCTTGCATGACCATGGGGATCGAGCCCGACGCCAACAGCGCCTGGCGCAGGTTGCCGAGTTCCAGGTTGACGAAGCGCGACGGGAAATCCTTCAGCGCATGCACCGGCGGCGCCTGGCGTGGGTCGTGGATGATCAGCCGCTCGAAGTGCCGCGCCAGCCGCGCCCGCCCGCGCAGATTGTCGGCAATCACCGACGACAGGCCCAGGCCCAGCCGTCCGCGATGGTCATCGGCGAGCAGGCCATGGCTCTTGACCACCATGATGTTCAGGCGATAGTCGGGGTTGTCCAGCACCCGCGCGTCGCGGCCGGCCAGCAGGTCGTCGAGCATGCGCTGGCAACTGCGGCTGACCTCGGCCATGGTCACGCCCTTGGCAAAGCGCTGTTCGTTGTAGAGGCGGCCAAGGTCCAGCAGGCCTTGCACCGGGTCGGGCAGGCAGGCACTGGCAAACCGCCAGGAGCCAATCGACGCACCGATCAGCGCGCGCTCGCGAGGCGCGCGTGGCAGCCAGTCGCCGAACAGCGCCAGGTCCAGGCCCTGGATTCCGAGTGCCTTGGGCCCGCCGGCCGCACCGGGGAGAATGCCCACATCCGCAGGCGCCAGGCCCCGTTCACGAATGCGCGCAAAGGCGCGGGTGCCTGCCTTGAGCGTCAGGGCGGGGAATTTGATGTGGATGGCTGTCATACCGGTCTCTGTTGAAGCAAGCAGGGCATTATAGGAAATCTCAGCCGATGTGGGAAAAACGCAGTCCGGCGAAATTGCCATGGTGGCAATTCAGTTTCAGTTAAGTTGCAGCAGGTACCGTTACCGGCGTAGGAAAAACATCGTGTAACGGAGACTCCTCATGAAGCGCCTCACAGCTCTGGCCGCCGCCGTTATCATCGCCATCACGGCGAGCCGGGCCGGAGCCGTGGACCCGGACAAATCACTGACCGTGCCCGCCACTGTTACAATTGTCGCTTTCGATCAACTCGACGCTACGGCCCTGGCCCTGCACCCCGGCTCGACGCTGCTGGACACCGATCTGGACGAGGCCTACGGCAAGTTTGTCTACGAGGTCGAACTCAAAGATGCCGACGGCATTGAGTGGGATATTGAATTGGACGCGCTCACCGGGCAGGTTCTCAAGAATCATCAGGATACGTAATGAAGGTAAATTTACCCGCCGGCAGTCGAGTGGCACTGGTGCTCATGGTTTTCTGCTCGAGCCTGGCGGCCCGCGACCTCAATCAGGATGAAGCCCTGGCGCTGCGCCAGCAGGGTGTGATCCTGCCGCTGGAGCAACTGTTGCAGCAGGCCATGGCGCGCTACCCCGGCTCGCGGCTGCTGGAGGCTGAGCTGGAGAAAAAGCATGGCAAATATGCCTATGAAGTCGAACTGGTGACCACCGAAGGGGTGGTACGCGAGATCAAGCTGGACGCAAGTACCGGTGTGCTGATCAAAGACGAGGAAGACTGATGCGCCTGCTCCTGGTGGAAGACAACGTACCCCTGGCCGATGAACTGCTCGCCGGCCTGCAGCGCCAGGGCTATGCCGTCGATTGGCTGGCCGATGGCCGCGACGCCGCCTATCAGGGCCGTAGCGAACCCTATGACTTGATCATCCTCGACCTCGGCCTGCCGGGGCTGCCCGGGCTTGAAGTACTGGCGCAATGGCGTGCCGCCGCGCTGGCTACCCCGGTGTTGATTCTCACCGCCCGTGATTCCTGGGCCGAGCGTATCGAAGGGCTCAAGGCCGGCGCCGACGATTACCTGAGCAAACCTTTTCACCCCGAAGAGTTGCACCTGCGCATCCAGGCACTGTTGCGCCGTTCCCATGGGCAGGCCAACCAACCGACCTTGCAAGCTGCCGGTCTGCATCTGGATGAAGGCCGTCAATGCGTGCTGCGCGATGGCGACGAGATCCAGCTGACCGCCGCCGAATTCCGCTTGTTGCGCTACTTCATGCTGCACCCCGAACAGATCCTCTCGAAAAGCCACCTAGCCGAGCACTTGTATGACGGCGAAACCGAGCGCGACTCCAACGTGCTGGAAGTGCACGTCAACCACCTGCGCCGAAAGTTGGGGCGCAGCGTGATTGAAACCCGGCGTGGCCAGGGTTATCGATTTGGCGCCAGCCCTGCATGAAGTCGATCCAGCGACGCCTGAGCCTGGGCTTGATCAGCGTGATGGTGATCGTCGGCGTAGTGCTGGCGCAGACCAGCCTGTGGTTGTTCGAAGCCGGCTTGCAGCGCTACCTGGAAGCGGGCCTGCGCAACGACGCCGAGAACCTGCTGGTGGCGCTGGTGCGTGGGCCCAACGGCGTGCAGCTGGATGAACAGCGCCTGTCGCCGGCTTACCAACGGCCGTTTTCCGGGCATTACTTTCGGATCGACTTTGCCGATGTCCACTGGCGTTCGCGCTCGTTGTGGGACCAGGAACTGCCCCAACTGCCCGAGGCCGGTCTCAAGGGCAATCTGCAACTGGGGCCGGAAGGCCAGCAACTGCTGGTGCTGCGTTCGGACTACAAACGCTTTGGCCAGCCGATTTCCATCAGCGTGGCCCAGGACTACACGCCGGTGCGCGAAAGCTTTCGCCTGATGCGTCAGATCGGCCTGGTACTCGGGCTGGCGGCGTTGCTGCTGGTGTTGATCCTGCAACGTGTCACCGTACGCCGCGCCTTGCGCCCGCTGGAAACCGCGCGCAACCAGATCGCGCAATTGCAGCAGGGCCAGCGTTCGCAGCTCGACACCCAGGTGCCGCTGGAGCTGGAGCCCCTGGTGGCACAGATCAACCACCTGCTGGCGCATACCGAAGACAGCCTCAAGCGTTCGCGCAACGCCCTTGGCAACCTTGGGCACGCCCTGAAAACCCCGCTGGCGGTGCTGTTGAGTGCCGCTTCAAGCGAGGCGCTCAAGGATCATCCCGAACTGAGCAAGCTGCTGCGTGACCAGTTGGAGCAGGTGCAGCAACGTCTGAATCGTGAACTCAATCGCGCGCGCCTGGCCGGTGAAACCCTGCCAGGTGCGTTGTTCGACTGTGAAAAGGAACTGCCCGGCCTGCTCGCCACCCTCAACATGATCCACGGCGAGCACCTGGACCTCAGCTACCAGGTGGCTCCAGGCCTGCATTTGCCCTGGGACCGTGAGGACCTGCTCGAACTGCTCGGCAATTTGCTGGACAACGCCTGCAAATGGGCGGATGCCGAAGTGCGGCTGAGCATCAGTGAGACTCCGCAGGGTTATCTGCTGGCGGTCGAGGATGACGGCCCCGGCATTCCGGAAACCCAGCGTGACCAGGTGTTCAGCCGTGGCGCGCGCCTGGATGAGCAGATTGACGGCCATGGCCTGGGGCTGGGGATCGTGCGCGATATCGTCGAGGTGTGGGGCGGGGTGTTGCAACTGCAGGAGTCCGAGCTTGGCGGGCTCAAGGCGCTGATCGAACTGCCCAGACGCCAGGGCTGAGGCATACCCCAATCCCCTGTGGAAGCGGGCTTGCCCGCGAAGGCGGTGTGTCAGTGGATGTATTCGGTGGCTGATCCACCGCTTTCGCAGGCAGCTCCCACATTTGATCTGCGTACACACGGGACCCCAAGCCATACCCGGATCCCCTGTGGGAGCGGGCTTGCTCGCGAAGGCGGTGTGTCAGTGGATGCATTCGGTGGCTGACCCACCGCTTTCGCAGGCAAGCCAGCTCCCACATTTGATCTCCATACACCCGGATCCCCGAGTCATACCCGGACTCCCCTGTGGGAGCGGGCTTGCTCGCGAAGGCGGTGTGTCAGTGGATGCATTCGGTGGCTGACCCACCGCTTTCGCAGGCAAGCCAGCTCCCACATTTGATCTGCGTACACACGGGACCCCAAGCCATACCCGGATCCCCCTGTGGGAGCGGGCTTGCTCGCGAAGGCGGTGTGTCAGGTGATGCATTCGGTGGCTGATCCACCGCTTTCGCAGGCAAGCCAGCTCCCACATTTGATCTGCATACACCCGGGACCCCGAGTCATACCCGGACTCCCCTGTGGGAGCGGGCTTGCTCGCGAAGGCGGTGTGTCAGTGGATGCATTCGGTGGCTGACCCACCGCTTTCGCAGGCAAGCCAGCTCCTACCTTTGATCTTCATTCACCCGAGACCCCGAGTCATACCCCACAGCGGATCTACTTCAACCTTCAGACCCGGAATTGATCCATCAACCCCTGCTGTTGGTTCGCCAGGCTGTTCAGTGCCTGGCTGACGCGCGCGGATTCATTGGCCTGCTCGGACAGCGATTCGGTCACATCGCGAATCGTCGCCACGTTGCTGTTGATCTCCTCGGCCACCGCGCTTTGCTCTTCGGCGGCGCTGGCGATCTGCAGGTTCATGTCGCTGATCACCGTGACCGCCTCGCCAATCTGGCGCAGGGCGGTGACGGCCTCGCCGACTTGTTCGACGCTGCCCTGGGCCTGGCGATAGCTGTTGCCCATGGCGCCGACCACATCGGTGGTGCCGCTCTGCAATTGCTCGATGACCAGGCGGGTTTCTTCCACCGATTCCTGGGTGCGGCGTGCGAGGTTGCGCACTTCATCAGCGACCACGGCAAATCCGCGACCGGCCTCACCGGCGCGGGCGGCTTCGATGGCGGCGTTGAGCGCCAGCAGGTTGGTCTGCTCGGCAATGCCGCGAATCACTTCCAGCACCGAGCCGATTTTCTCGCTGTTGGCGGCCAGGCCTTCGACCTGGGTCATGGCGGTGCTCATGTCTGCCGCCAGGTGTCCGATATTGGTGGTGGTGCGATCGATCACCGTCAGGCCTTCGCGGGTGGCCTGGTCGGCATCGCGTGCGGCCTGGGCCGCCTGGGCAGCGCTGCGGGCGACGTCCTGGGCGGTGGCGCTCATCTCATGGGAGGCAGTGGCCACCTGGTCGACCTGGCGGTATTGCTGTTCCATGCCGGCGCTGGTTTCGGTGGCGATTGCGGCGGACTGGTCGGCCGTGCCACGTGCATCCTGCACCGAGCGTTTGACCTCGGCTATGATCGGCTGCAGCTTGTCGAGAAAGCGGTTGAACCAGCCCGCCAGTTGGCCCAGTTCATCTTTCTTGTCGTAGGCCAGGCGCCGGGTCAGGTCGCCTTCGCCACTGGCGATGTCTTCGAGCATGTGCGCTACGCCGAGGATCGGGCGAGTCACGCTGCGGGCCATCAGCCACACCAGGATCAGGCCGAGCACGGCGGCGAGCAGTCCCAGGCTCAGTTCCAGCAAGGTGCCCCGGGTGTTGTCGGCGTCCATCTGGGCTTTCAGCGCTTCGGCAGGGCCGACCAGGACTTTTTCCGGCACATCCAGCAACACACCCCACGGCTTGCCGTCGGGAATCGGTGCAAACGGTGCCAGTACCTTGAGTTGGTGGTCGGTACGCAGGCTGCGGATCTGCGTGCTGCTGGCCAGGGCGCTGATCAGTTGCGCACCGCTGGCGCTGTCGACCTGGTCCAGGCGCTGGCTGAGTTTGCTGGCGTCCGCGCTGTAGCCGGCGAGCAGGCCGGTCGGGCTGAGGATGCTGACTTGGGTCTGGCCGTCGTAGAGCTTCTGGCTGGCGCGTTGGCTGATGGCCTGCAGGCTATTGAGGTTGATGTCCACCGACAACGAGGCGATGACTTTGCCGTTGACCATCAAGGGGAACACGATGCTGGTCATCAGCACGTTCTGCCCGTCGATCACATAGAAGTAGGGCTCGATCACGCACGGCTTGAGCGTGGTGCGCGGGCAGGTGAACCAGGCATTGGCCTTTTCACCGCTGGGGCCGACGGAGGTGTCGGACATGTCGCTTTCCGGCAGCGGCATCGAGGTCAGCTTGCCAGGCGTCGGTTGCGACCAATACAGGGCAAAGCGGCCCTTGTCGTTGCTGCCCAGTTCAGCCTGGTTGGCGAACAGCTCGTCCTTGCCGTCCAGCGCATTGGCTTCGAACACCAGCGACAGGCCGAGCAGGTCCGGGTTGGCCTGCAGCGCGGCCTTGACCTGGCGGGTCAGGTCTTCGCGGGTGTCGAAGGCGTCGAGGAAGCGCTTTTCGGCCTGTTCGCGCAAAAACAGTACCTGACGGGAAAAACCATGCCCGTATTGATAGGCGTCCATGAATTGCTGGCGGATGCCCAGCGCCTGCACTTCACCCTGAGCCTCGATGCGCGCCTGGGCGGCCTCATCGAGCATTTGCATGCTGGAGGCTTTGACCTGCTCGGAGCTCTGCGCCATGCGATACAGCGACAGACCCACCAGCAGGGTCACGATCCCCAACAGGCAAAGGCCGGCGAGCAGGGTGATTTTCCATTGAATGGACAGCTGTCTGAGGGACATCGAGGAGCATCCTTAACCTGAAAACACAGAGAGCCTTTGTATCGGCCGCCGTGGAACTTTCTTTATTCAAACGTTCAATTTAAACCTTAAACCGGCGTCGTTTTTTGACATGCAGCCCTGCCTGCTGCAAAGTGCGCGCCCTCTAATAAGACCTCCTTCAAGCCTGCACGCTGGCAGCCACCCCTTGGCCGCCCGGGCGCGGGCATGCCTGTTTTTTATGTTTCTGCTTGAGGTAACCATGATTAACGCAGTCATCGCCGCGGTCGGCACCATGCTGGTGCTCAGCTTGTCCCGCGTGCATGTGGTCATCGCCATCATTGTCGGCGCCCTGGTTGGCGGGCTTACCGGTGGCCTGGGTATCGAGGCCACGCTCAAGGCCTTTAATGGCGGCTTGGGCGGCGGCGCGACTGTGGCGTTGTCCTACGCCTTGCTCGGCGCTTTCGCGGTGGCGATTGCCAAATCCGGCCTGGCCCACGCCTTGGCAGACAAGGCCCTGCTGCTGGTCGACCGCCAGGAAGCCACCGGCGGCAGTCACGTCAAATGGCTGTTGATCGGCCTGCTGTGGGTGGTGGCGATTGCCTCGCAGAATATTCTGCCGATCCACATCGCGTTTATCCCGCTGCTGGTGCCGCCGCTGCTCTACGTGTTGACCAAGCTGCAACTGGACCGCCGCCTGATCGCCTGCGTGATGACTTTCGGCCTGATCACCCCGTATATGTTCCTGCCGGTGGGCTTCGGCAATATTTTCCTCAACCAGATCCTGCTGGCCAATGTGGCCAAGAGCGGCGTGGATATCAGCCAGGTCAACGTCACCCACGCCATGGGCTTGCCCGCGCTGGGCATGGTCGTTGGCCTGCTGGTGGCGGTGTTTGTCAGCTACCGCAAGAAGCGCGTGTATGACCTGGAGAAAATCGAGCGGGTCGAGCAGGTCGCGGTGCAGTACAACCCGCTGACCCTGCTGGTGGCTGGCCTGGCGATTGCCGCGGCGTTCATCATCCAGCTGTGGCTGGACTCGATGATCATCGGCGCCCTGGCCGGGTTCCTGATTTTCTCGGTGTCGGGCATCGTGCGCTGGCGCGACACCGACGACCTGTTTACCGAAGGCATGAAGATGATGGCCATGATCGGCTTCATCATGATCGCCTCGTCGGGGTTTGCCGAAGTGCTCAAGGCCACCGGCGACGTGCGTTCGCTGGTGGAAGCCTCGGCGGCGTTCATCGGCCATAGCCGTGGCGTCGGCGCGTTGTTGATGTTGCTGGTGGGGCTGCTGGTGACCATGGGCATCGGCTCGTCGTTTTCCACGGTGCCGATCCTGGCCGCTATCTTCGTGCCACTGTGTGTGCAACTGGGCTTCAGCCCGCTGGCCATCGTGTGCATCGTCGGCACCGCCGGGGCCCTGGGCGATGCCGGTTCGCCTGCCTCGGATTCAACCCTCGGCCCGACCTCCGGCCTGAACATCGACGGCCAGCACCACCATATCTGGGACACCGTGGTGCCGACGTTCCTGCACTACAACATCCCGCTGCTGGCGTTCGGCTGGCTGGCCGCGATGACCCTCTGACACACCGCCGTTCCGTAGGAGCCGGCTCCTACAGATCCCAGGCGCATGGCCGATAACCTCTCAAGTCGCCACTAATAAGAGAGAAAAGCCATGCGTCTGAGTTTGAAGGCCAAAGTCCTGTCCCTCGCCGTTGTGCCGGTGTTGCTGTTTGCCGTGGTGATCAGCCTGACCACCGTGTGGATCCTGCAAGGCCAGGCACGCAACGAAGTGGATGAAACCCGCCAGCGCCTGCTCAACGACGCCAAGGCGACCCTGCAGAGCTACGTCGAAGTGGCCATGACCACCATCAAGCCGCTCTACGACGCGGCGGCTCCCGGCGATACGGCCGCGCGGGCCCAGGTGGTCAAGCTGCTGTCCAACACCAGCTACGGCAAGGACGGCTACTTCTTCGGCTACGACTCCGAGACCATTCGCCTGTTCAAGGGCAACAGCCCCGACGGCGTGGGCAAGAGCTTCAAGGACAACCGCGACCCCAACGGTGTCTACGTCAACCGCGACCTGGTCAAGGTCGGCAAGGACGGTACGCACTACCTGCAATACAGCTCGACCCAGCCCGGCCAGACCGAACTGGTGCCCAAGCTCGGCTACACCGAATACCTGCCGAAGTGGGACATGGTCATCGGTACGTCGGTGAACCTGGACGGCATCGAAGCCCAGGTGGCGGTGGTCGAGGCCAAGGTGAAAACGCGCATGGAAGGCGTATTGCTGAGCATCCTCGGCGTGGCCGTGGTGGTGCTGCTGGTGATCGCTGCCGTCGGCATGCTGCTGGCCAACGCTATCCTGCGCCCGCTGCACTTGATGAAAGCCAACCTCGACGACATCGCCGCCGGTGATGGCGACCTGACCCGTCGCCTGGACATCACCAGTCAGGATGAACTGGGCGACCTGGCCGGCGCATTCAACCGCTTTGTCGACAAGATCCACGGCCTGGTGCGCCAGATCACCGAGATGACCAGCCAACTCACCGGCCTGGTCAGCCAGGTCTCCGACCAGGCCCAACGCTCGGAACAGGCCATGGAGCGCCAGCGTCACGAGACCGACCAGGTCGCCACCGCGATCAATCAGATGTCATCCGCCGCCCAGGAAGTCGCGCGCAGTGCCCAGGGCGCCTCGGTGGCCGCGCAGCAGACCGATGTCGAAGGCCAGGCCGCCAAGCGTGTGGTCGATGGCAGCATTGCGCAGATCCATGCGCTGGTGAGCGACATCCGCAGCAGCGGCGTGTCCCTCGACAGCCTGCAGCAGGACGTGTCGTCGATTGTCAGCGTGCTCGGCGTAATCCGCTCGATCGCCGAACAGACCAACCTGTTGGCGCTCAACGCAGCGATTGAAGCCGCGCGAGCAGGCGAGGCCGGGCGCGGGTTTGCGGTGGTCGCCGACGAAGTGCGTGCACTCGCCAGTCGCACCCAGACCAGCACCCAGGAAATCCAGGGCATGATCGACCGCCTGCAAAAAGGCACCGTGGCTGCCGTCGACGCCATGCGCCGCTCCAGCGATGCGGGCGACGGCACCTCGGCCCAGGCCAATGAAGCCGGGGCGTCGCTGGACACCATGGCCCAGTTGATCGGCACCATCAATTCGATGAACGCGCAGATCGCCAGCGCCGCCGAAGAACAGACCGCCGTGGCCGAGGAGATCAACCGCAGCGTGCATCAGATTGCCGTGGCAGTCGACAGCGTGGCCGATGAAACCCAGCGGGGCGCCCAGACCTCGCGCAGCCTGGCGGATTTGGGCCAGCGCCTGGGGCAACTGGTGGGGCAGTTCCGCATCTGAGCAACCATAGCTTGGGCGTATGTCTGCCTAACGTTAATACGAATATACCCATCACAGCGCCTCAGTGAGACTTGAGCCCCAACCACAACAGGGGCTCATCTCATGTCACCTCCCGACCCGCTTCAGCGCCTGGCTGAACTCGACACCAACACCGTCTCCGACGCCCTCGACTTCCTGCAACTGCCGGGCGCCGTGGTGGGCATCCGCCCGTTGTGGGACTGCCCAAAGGTGGTCGGCCGCGCCAGCACGGTCAAACTGGCACCCAAGACCGACGCCGCGCCCGGCGTGCACCTGATCTCGCCGGTGATCGACGCAATCACCACGGATGACCGCGTGCTGGTGATCGCCGGGGGCCTCGATGGCATCTCGTGCTGGGGTGACATCATCGCCAATGCCGCCGTGGCCAAGGGCATTCGCGGTTCGGTGATCGACGGTTTCAGCCGCGATATCGACGGCAGCGTGTCCATCGGCTACCCGGTCTACGGACGTGGGGTGACCATGATCAGCGCGCGCAATCGCGTGGTGCAGGTCGATTCCGGCGTGACCATCCGCGTCGGCGGCGTGGACGTTGCGCAGGATGACTACGTGATCGCCGACCGCTGCGGCAGCGTGTTTATCCCGGCTGCGGTGATCGACCAGGTGCTGGCGTTGAGCGAGCGCATCGCCGCCCGTGAAGCGGGGATGATCGATGCCGTGCGCAGCGGTCGTTCGGTCGCCGACGTGATGCATGACCGCCAATTTGAAGCCATCCGCGTGGAGCCTGCCCGATGAACGATCAACAGCTTGTCGCCCTGTTCGAAGGGCTCGACACCCCGGGCGTCTCGGATGCCATGGACAAACTGGGCATCGCCGGCCATTGCCTGGGAATCGCACCGCTGGATAATTACTCCGGCACCGTGGTGGGCCCGGCGTTCACCGTGCAATACGTACCGGCCAGCATGCCGCCGGGTTCGGTCGGCGACTTTATCGAGGACGTGTTGCCGGGGGATGTGGTGGTGATCGCCAATGCCGGTCGGACTGACTGCACTGTGTGGGGCGACATCATGACCCAGTACGCCGGCAGCCGTGGCATCGCGGCGACGGTGATCGATGGCGTGTGCCGCGACGTCAGCAAGGCCTTGGGCGACGGTTACCCGCTGTTTACCCGAGGCCGCTACATGCGCACCGGCAAGGACCGTGTGCAAGTCCTGGCGGTGAACCAGCCGGTGGCTATCAGCGGCGCCCGTGTGTGTGCGCGCGACATCGTGGTGGCCGATGCCAATGGCGTGCTGTTGGTGCCCCGGGCGCGTGCCGAGGAAGTCGCGCGTACCGCCCGCCAGATCGAGGCCGTCGAATCGCAGATCCGGGCGCAGATCGAAGCCGGCAAGACCCTCAGGCAGGCCCGTGAATCCCTGGGCTATCACACCTTGCAGAGGAAGGACGCGTGAATACTCTGAACAAGCGCCTGGCCCAGGCCAAGCCTTCCGCCACGTACCGCATCATCGACCGCGTGGCCGCCCGCCGTGCCGAAGGTGCGAAGATCATCTCGCTGTGCGCCGGTGAGCCGGATTTCGACACGCCGGAGCACATTCGCCAGGCCGGTATCGACGCGATCCGCAACGGCCAGACGCGCTACACCCAGGTCGCCGGTGTACGCGCCTTGCGTGAAGCCGTGGCGGATAAATTCCACCGTGAAAATGGCCTGGACGTGAACTGGCAGGACACCCTGGTGAGCAACGGCGGCAAGCATGTGATCTACAACGCGCTGGCGGCCACGCTGAACGAAGGCGACGAGGTGATCGTGCCCGCGCCGTATTGGGTCAGTTACCCGGAAATGGTCGAGTTGTGCGGCGGCACGGCGAAGATCGTGGCGTGCAGTGCCGAAGACGCTTTCAAGTTGACGCCCGCCGCGCTGGACCAGGCGATCACCCCCAGCACGCGCTGGCTGATCCTCAATTCGCCGTCCAATCCGACCGGCGCGGTGTACAGCCGCGAGGAGCTGCAGGCCCTGGCGCAGGTAGTGTTGCAGCATCCCCATGTGCTGGTGCTGGCGGACGATATCTACGAGCACTTGCTGTTCGACGGGCAAACCTTCCACACCCTGGCGCAAGTGGAACCTCGGTTGGCACCGCGCGTGCTGACCATGAACGGCGTGTCCAAGGCCTACGCCATGACCGGCTGGCGCATCGGTTTCGCCACCGGGCCGCGCTGGTTGCTGGAGGCCATGGAAAAACTCCAGGGCCAGCAGACCTCGGGAGCCAGTGCGATTTCCCAGCAGGCCGCCATCGCGGCATTGAACGGCCCGCAGGCTTTTCTCCAGCAGTCGCGGGCGGTGTTCGAGGCGCGTCGGGACTGGGTGGTGGCTTTTCTGAATGCCACACCGGGTTTGGAGTGCCTGAAACCTTCGGGTGCGTTCTACGCCTTCGCGTCCTGCGCCGGCCTGCTCGGTCGTACCACACCTGGCGGCACGCTGCTGCGCACCGATGAAGACGTGGCGCACGCGCTGCTCGACGAAGCCAATGTGGCGGTGGTACACGGCAGTGCGTTCGGCCTGGCGCCGTACCTGCGCATTGCCTATGCGCTGGATGAGGATTCCTTGCGCCAGGCGTGCGAAGCGATCCGCCGGTTTTGCCTGGCGACCCGCTAGAGGTCGCGCATCAGCAGGCCAAACTGCAGTTCCATCTCGGCGGGCAGGGGCACATACACCGTGTGCCCATCCCCCGGCGCTACTTTGATGGCTTCGCCCTGGGCGTTGTGCAGGGTGGCCAGGTCAAAGTGAAAGTTGCCGGTGGGCGTCATCAATTCCAGGTGGTTGCCCACGGCAAAGCGATTCTTGACCTTGACCTCGGCCAGTTCGCCGCGCCGCTCGCCGGTCAACTCGCCGACAAACTGCTGGCGCTCCGAGACTGAGCTGCCGTTCTGGTAGTTCTGGTATTCGTCGTGCACATGGCGGCGCAGGAAACCTTCGGTGTAGCCGCGCTGGGCCAGCGACTCCAGGTCGGTCATCAGGCTGCGGTCGAATTCACGGCCGGCCACCGCATCATCAATGGCACGGCGATACACCTGGGTGGTGCGCGCGCAGTAGAAGTGGGATTTGGTCCGGCCTTCGATCTTCAGCGAATGCACGCCCATCCGGGTCAGGCGCGCCACATGCTGCACCGCGCGCAAATCCTTGGCGTTCATGATGTAGGTGCCGTGTTCGTCTTCGAAAGCGGGCATCTGCTCATCCGGACGGTTGGCTTCCTGCAGCAGGAAGACCTGGTCGGTCGGGGTGCCGATCCCCAGCGTCGGTTCGAATGCCTGGACGATATCGCCGGTGGTATTTTCCACGGCCGGCGTGGCCTGGTACTTCCAGCGGCAGGCATTGGTGCAGGTGCCCTGGTTGGCGTCGCGTTTATTCATGTAGCCCGAGAGCAGGCAGCGCCCGGAATAGGCCATGCACAGGGCACCGTGGACGAACACTTCCAGCTCCATGGCTGGCACCTGCTGGCGGATTTCGTCAATTTCCTCCAGGGAAAGCTCGCGCGACAAAATGATCCGGCTGATGCCTTGTTGCTGCCAGAACTCCACGCTGGCCCAATTCACCGTGTTCGCCTGCACCGACAGGTGGATCGGCATCCACGGGTAGTTGCGGCGCACCAGCATGATCAGCCCCGGGTCGGACATGATCAGCGCATCCGGGCGCATGGCGATCACGGGCGCGAGGTCCTTGAGGAAGGTCTTCAGCTTGGCGTTGTGCGGCGCGATATTCACCACCACGTAGAAGCGCTTGCCCAGCGCGTGGGCTTCCTCGATACCCAGGGCCAGGTTGGGGTGATCGAACTCGTTGTTGCGCACGCGCAGGCTGTAGCGCGGCTGGCCGGCATAGACCGCATCGGCGCCGTAGGCGAAGGCGTAGCGCATGTTTTTCAGGCTGCCCGCGGGGGCGAGCAGTTCAGGGGCTGGCAGTGGGGAGGCAATCGCAGGGAGCATGGGCGTGGGTCGCAAAAGGGCGCGAGGGTAGTGCAGGTGGGCCGGCGGTTTATTGATCCAGGTCGTCCTTTGGCGATTTTGTATCGCTGTGTATCGCCAGCTAGGTGTGGACACAGACGTGATACCTCCGGGGCGTTCAATGGCGCTCCCCGTCTCCACAAGGTCATCCCCATGCGACTTATCACGGCCGTGTTTGCCGGCCTGCTGCTGGCTTTCGCGCTGATTTCCAGCCAGGTGGCAGGCAATGAGAGCAACGAGCCCCAGGGCGCCATGCCGTCGCTGGCCGGGGCGGTCGAATGGCTCAACTCACCGCCGCTGACACCCGAGATGCTCAAGGGCAAAGTGGTGCTGGTGGATTTCTGGACCTACGACTGTGTCAACTGCCGCCGGGCGCTGCCGCACGTCAAGGCCTGGGCCCAGCGGTATGCACGGGACGGCCTGGTGGTCATTGGCGTGCACACCCCGGAATATGCCCACGAGCACATCATCACGAATGTCAGGGAGCAGGTGCGCAAGCTGGGCATCACCTACCCGGTCGCGATCGACAATAACTATGCGATCTGGCGCAATTTCGATAATCAGTACTGGCCCGCGCATTACCTGATCGATGCCCAGGGCCAGGTGCGCTACAGCCACTTCGGCGAGGGCCGGTATGACGCGCAGGAGGCCATGATCCAGGCGCTGTTGCGTGAGGCGGCGGGCCATTGAAGATTGCGGTCTATGCTGGTGGGATAAAGGATGGCACTCCCAGGTTTCGCAGTGGACTAAGCAACAGGGCCTACACAGGCCCTCTGCTTTTCTGACATGGACCGGACATGAATCAATCCAACCTGCAATTCAAAACCCTGCTGTTACTGCTGGTCCTGGTGACCATCGCCTTTATCTGGATATTGCTGCCGTTCTACGGCGCAGTGTTCTGGGCGATCATCCTCGGCATCATCTTCGCCCCGATGCAGCGCCGCCTGCAGCAGCGCTTCGGCTGGAACCGCAACCTGACGTCCCTGACCACCTTGGCGGTGTGCCTGGTGATCGCGATTTTGCCGGTGATCATCACCAGTGCCTTGCTGGTGCAAGAGGGCGCCACGCTGTACAAAAACGTCGAGAGCGGCAAGCTCGACGTGGCCGGCTATATCGAGCAGTTCAAGAACTTTTTGCCGCCGTACTTCCAGCACCTGCTCGACCGCTTCGGCATGGGCAACCTTGAAGGGCTGCGGGAGAAGATCGTCAAGAGTGCGATGCAGGGCAGCCAGTTCTTTGCGTCCCAGGCATTCAGCTTTGGCCAGGGCACGTTTGATTTCCTGGTGAGCTTTTTCATCATGCTGTACTTGCTGTTTTTCCTGCTGCGCGACGGCCCTGATCTGGTGCGCAAGGTGCGCACGGCAGTGCCGTTGGCCGAACCGCAGAAGCGCCGCCTGCAGCTCAAGTTCAATCGGGTGGTGCGCGCGACGGTCAAGGGCAACGTGTTGGTGGCCGTGACCCAGGGCGCGCTGGGTGGCCTGATCTTCTGGTTCCTGGACATTCCCAGCGCGTTGCTCTGGGCGGTGCTGATGGCGTTTCTGTCACTGCTGCCGGCAGTCGGTGCCGGGATTGTCTGGGGCCCGGTGGCCGTGTACTTCCTGCTGAGTGGTTCGATCTGGCAGGGCGTGGTGCTGGGCTTGTTTGGCGTGTTTGTGATCGGCTTGGTGGACAACGTGCTGCGCCCGATCCTGGTGGGCAAGGACACGCGGATGCCGGATTACCTGATCTTGATCTCGACCCTTGGCGGCCTGTCGGTATTTGGCCTGAACGGCTTTGTGATCGGCCCGCTGGTGGCGGCGCTGTTCATGTCGACCTGGGCGCTGTTTGTCGAAAGCAAGCCGCGGGTCAAGCTGCCCTTGCCTTGAGTTTCAGGCGTGGAGCCTGAAGCTCGACGCCTGTCGCAGTTGCTGTTCGGCGGCGGACAACGAGGTGAGCGGGCCGCTGATGGCCTCGCCATCGCGTACCAGGTACCAGCAGGCGAGCAACCCCAGTTCCCGCAGAGGGGCGGGGACGGCGCTGCCGATAACGGACATGATTTGAACAGTGGGCATAAGAACCTCCAATCGCTATGGAGGTCACCTTACGGTGCCGGGAGCCGTAGGAAAAATCACCTGGCTCGATAGTCGACATCGACGTGAGGCGTCAGTCCACTACCTGATCGAGCATGTTCACCACTTCCTGCTCACTGAGCAGACCCTTGTGCACCAGGTTTTCAGCCAGCAGCGCGAGGAACTTGGCGCTGCGATGGCCCTCCAGGTGCTTGAGCTCGGTGAGGGCGCTATAGACCTTGCTGGACGTGCACAGGCCAGCGGTGCGATGGGGGTTTTGCGTGGGCATGGTCAGCCGTCCTTGTTGTTATTGAGTGGACAGGATCGATAGTGAGAGTGTGTCGTGACACAAACATGACAGCGCGAGGCCCCATCAAGCAAGTAGACATTGGCCTCAATCATGTGCGATTTCACCCGCGTCATTGTCCTCAGAGCGACCTTGGCCGCATAAATTCGGACGTTGCACGCAAAAAAAAGGCCCCGCGTATAAGCGAGGCCTGTTTCAGACAGGACGATTGGCCATTACCAGCCGCGGCCGTAATAGCCGTGGGGAGGGCCGTAGTAACCACGCGGTGGACCGTAGTAGACCGGTGCCGGGCGGTAGTAAACCTGCTGTTGCACATACACCGGTGGTGGCGGTGCGTAATAGACGGGCGGTGGGGCGGCGTACACCGGCTGAGGTTGCACATATACCGGTTGCTGCACATAGACTTCGCGGGGCTGGCTGGCAACCACGGAGCCTACGACGGCTGCGCCGACTAACGCACCCAAGACAGCCGGGCCACCCCATCCACCACCGTGGGCGGAGGCTTGGCCGGCCATAGCGAGTGCACCGATAAGCAAGGCGATCTTGGGGATTTTACGAATCATGGTCATTCCTCGGTTAGCCCCTGCGCTTGTGGTCTGCAATCAATAGACTCAAGTAATGTCGCGGGGATACTTTTAAGACAACGTATTTCTGAAAAACAGCACGGCCGCTAGGTAAAGGTTGTGTAAGGTCTGTACCGATTTGCTTACTCAAAGGAGTTTTCCATGCAGATGCACCCCAACAAGGACACCCAACTGTGCATGTCACTGTCGGCGCGTCCCGGGAATTTTGGCCTGCGATTCCATAACCATCTGTACGAACAGCTGGGTCTGAACTTCTACTATAAAGCTTTCAGCAGCCAGGATTTGCCCGGCGCGATAGGTGGTATTCGCGCGTTGGGCATACGTGGTTGCGGGGTTTCCATGCCGTTCAAGGAAGCCGCCATTGCCTTGGTGGACGAACTCGACGATTCGGTTCAAGCCATCGACTCTTTGAACACCATCGTCAACACCGACGGCCATCTCAAGGCCTACAACACTGACTACATCGCCATTGAACAACTGCTGAAAAAGCATGCGGTGCCGAAAGCATCGACCTTCGCCCTGCGCGGCAGCGGCGGTATGGCCAAGGCCGTTGCCAGTGCCTTGCGCGACGGCGGTTATGCCAATGGCGTGATCGTGGCGCGCAACGCTGCAGCCGGCCAGGCATTGGCCCGCAACCTTGGGTACGAATGGCAAGCCGACCTGGGTGACCTGCGCCCCCAGATGCTGATCAACGTGACGCCGATCGGCATGACCGGCGGGGCCGAGGCGGATGCGCTGGCGTTCGCGGCGCAAGCGGTGGATGCCGCGCAAACGCTGTTCGATGTAGTGGCGATCCCCGCCGAAACGCCGCTGATCGTGCGCGGTCGGGCGCAAGGCAAGCAAGTGATCACGGGCTTGGAAGTCATCGCCATTCAGGCGTTGGAGCAGTTTGTGCTCTACACCGGCGTGCGGCCTACGCAGGAGCAGTTTGAGGCGGCCGTAGCCTTCGCCCGAAGCTGAAAGCTGGCGCCGAGCCAAGTGTGGGATCGGGATTGCTCGCGAATGCGGAGTATCCGTTAAGCATTCATTGACCGACACACCGCCTTCGCGGGCAAGCCCGCTCCCACAGGGGGATCCTGGTGTGGCTCGGGTATGCGGGTGTATGGAGATCAAATGTGGGAGCTGGCTTGCCTGCGAAAGCGGTGCATCAGCCACCAAATGCATCAACTGACACACCGCCGCCTTCGCGAGCAATCCCGCGTATTCACATTCTAGATGGGTTCAGCCCTGTTCGAGCTGGGCCAGACGCTCTTCCAGTGCTGCAATTCGTGCTTCCAGCTCTTCTATTCGCTCTGCAGAAACCCCCGTACTGCGCTCCACCGGATTCCCGCGGGCCGCGATGATCGCTTCAATATCCGCAGGATCTCCCAGCGCATGGGTATAGCGGTCTTCCCGCTGCCCTGCCTGACGTGGCACCAATACCGCCAGCCCGCGCGCAATCAGGCGTTCGAGCTGATGCACGACCTGCTCGGCATCTTCAAAGTCATGCATGCGCCCGCTGCGCGTCAGCAGTTCGTTGACCGTCTGCGGCCCGCGCAAAAACAACAGCCCGGTGAGGATCACCTGGGCGGGCACCAGTTCCAGCGCCTTGTCCACGCGATGCTCCCAGCGATCGGCGCGGCTGCCCATCACCAGGCGGGTGAAGCCCTGACCCTCGAGCACCCGCAGGCTCTGGCCGACCTGGCCCTGGCTGAGGTTCATTACCGGCTCGCGGCTGGTCTTCTGGTTGCAGGCCAGCACCAGCGCATTGAGGGTCAGGGGGTAGGTTTCCGGGTTGGTCGCCTGTTTTTCGATCAGGCAGCCCAGGACGCGGATTTCCGTGCTGTTCAGGCGCGGCTCAGGGGTGTCGGTGTCGTGCTCGGCGGTCATCGCGCTTTCCCTATGCAGTGAGCGCTCTAGCCTAATCCTGAAAAAATAAAAGACAAGCCGCGCGCGCGGCTGGCGTGTCTATAATCGCCGCTGGTTCAAACCGTGCCATTACCCATGAGACTGCCATGACTATTTCCCTGTACGCCGCTTCCGTCCCGGTCTTCAAGCAAATGCTCACCGCCCTGAGCGATGTGCTGAACAAAGCCGAAGCCCACGCCACCGCCAAGAACATCGAGCCCAACGCCTTGCTGCAGGCACGTCTGTTCCCGGACATGTTCCAGCTGGTGCGCCAGGTGCAGATCGCCGTCGACTTCGCCAAGGGCGTTTCCGCGCGCCTGGCCGAGATCGAAGTGCCTAAATACGAAGATTCCGAAGTGACCTTCGCCGACCTGCAGGCGCTGATCGCCAAGGTCCTGGCTTTTGTCGACAGCATCAAGCCCGAGCAAATCGACGGCAAGGAAGGCATCGAAATCATCACCCGTCCAGGCACGCCGAAAGAGAAGCGCTTCAGCGGCCAGTCCTACCTGCTGACCTACGGCCTGCCGCAGTTCTTCTTCCACGTCACCACCGCCTACGCCTTGCTGCGTCACAACGGTGTGGAAGTGGGCAAGCGCGACTACATGGGCGCGTTCTAAGTCGTAACGCCGCAAAGCCCGGTCGATGCCTGCAGGCGTCGCCGGGCTTTTTCATGGGCTACACCGACACACTCTGTTAAGATTCAGCATCCTTTTTTCATCCTATCTGCCAGCGAACCTTCGGGTTGTCGTTGGTGTTGCTGTTTCTGGAGTTTTTGATGCTGTTTCCCATCCTGCTGCTGTCGGCCGCCGGCTTTACCGTGCTGACCACAGAATTTGTCATCGTCGGCCTGCTGCCGTCCATCGCCCGGGACCTGAATGTCAGCGTGTCCCAGGCCGGGCTGCTGGTGACCCTGTTCGCGTTTACCGTGGCGGCATTCGGCCCGTTTCTGACCGCCTACTTCGCGCGTTTCCCACGCAAGCGCCTGTTTATCAGCATCCTGATCCTGTTCGGCGTCGCCAACACCGTGGCCGCGCTGGCGCCGAACATCTGGGTGATGGCATTGGCGCGCTTGATCCCGGCCTTGGGCCTGCCGGTGTTCTGGGCGCTGGCCAGTGAAACGGCAGTGGATATCGTCGGCCCCGAATACGCCGGGCGCGCCATCGAGAAAATCGGCTTTGGCATCGTCTGCGCCACGGTGTTCGGCATTCCGGTGGGTACGCTGATTTCGGATATGTTCGGCTGGCGCACCGCCTTTGCCATCCTTGCCGTGGTCGCGCTGGCCAAGGCCGTGCTGCTGTTTATCTACCTGCCGGTGACGCAGCCGAAGAACGACCAGGTGACGTTGCGCTCGCAGTTCAAGATCCTGCGCAACCCGCTGATGCAGGGCCATATCCTGCTGTCGATCCTGGTGTTCAGTGGCATGTTCACCGCCTACACCTACCTGGCCGACATCCTTGAGCGCCTGGCCGGCTTCGACGGCACCCTGGTGGGTTGGTGCCTGATGGGCTTTGGCGCGGTCGGGTTGCTCGGCAACTCACTGGGCGGGCGTGCGGTGGATCGGCACCCACTGATTGCCTCCATGGTGTTCTGCGGCTTCATGATCGCGGGCATGGTTGCGCTGGTGCCGGCAATTCACTCCACCGTTGGCCTGGCCGCGGCGATGGCCGTGTGGGGTGTGACCCAGGCTGCGATGTTCCTGGTCAGCCACGTGCGGCTGATGAAGGCCGCGCCCCATGCGCCGGCGTTTGCGGCGTCGCTGAATATCGCCGGGGCCAACCTCGGGATCGGCCTGGGGGCGATGGTCGGCGGGCACGTGATCGACACCCTTGGCCTGGGCAGCCTGGGCTTCGCGGCTTCCGGCTTTATCCTGGTGTCGATCCTGCTGGCGTTGTGGCTGATGACCGCCAAGCCGGCAGCGACCTGCAGCTGACTCAGGTGGGCGCGGGCAGGGCGGTAAACAGCTCGCGCCGCGCCCCTTCGGTGATTGCCACGATGCCGGGGTGCTTGACCTTGCGCTCCACCGAGATCGCATAGAAGGACTCGGTGACCGCGTCGGTCTGGCCCATCAACACCACGCCGTACTGGCGCACCACCTCATCGGCGATCACGCTGGGCGCGATGAAGATCCCGCTGCCGGATTGGCCAAAGGCCTGCATCAAGGCGCTGTCATCGAACTCGCCGATGATCTTCGGCTGAATCTGCTGTTCGGCAAACCAGCGTTGCAAACGGCTGCGCACCACGGTTTCCGCACCCGGAATCAACAGCGGCGCACCGTGCAGGCACTGTGGGAAGTCTCCCGCATACCGGTCAGCCAACGCCCGGGTGGCGAAAAAGCTGATGCCACATTCCCCCAGTCTCTGGCTGTAGCCTTTAATGTCCAGGTGCGTAGGCATAGGGCTGTCGGAGATCACCAGGTCCAAGCGCTGGATCGCCAGATCGGCCAATAACCGTTCGAGTTTGTCTTCACGGCAGGTGATGCGGATCGGCTCGCTCAATTCCATGGTCGGCGCAATCAAGCGATAGACGATGGACTTGGGCACCACATCCGCCACCCCGACCCGGAACAGGATCTGCTGCTCATTCGGTTGCGCGCGCAGCATCGCCTCCAATTCATTGCCGGTCTGGAACATCTGTTCGGCATAGGGCAGGGCGCGGCGCCCGGCTTCGGTCAGCTCCAGCTGGCGGCCGACCCGCTGAAACAGCGCGATGCCGAAGGTCTGTTCGAGCAGGCTGATCTGCCCGCTGATGGTCTGGGGTGTGAGGTTCAGTTGCTCGCAAGCGCGCACGATGCTGCCGGTCTTGGCCACGACCCAGAAATAATGCAATTGGCGATAATTGAGCATGCTGTGCGTCACTTCGTAAAAATCGAAGTATACGCGAGAAAAATACGAATTTTCCTGAACTGTTCGCCTGCATAGAATGCCTCGCTATCGAGGGGCCAGTATTTGGACCCAATGGTTCTAACGAGGAATACATCATGAAACTCAATTCCCTGGGCGCGGCGTCGGTGCTTGCGCTTTCATTGGTGATGATCAGTGGTTGCGATCAAGTCGAAAAAAGCGCGCAGCAAGTGATCGGCAAAGCCACCGAGTCGGCCAAGCAGGCCATCGATGACACGCACAAGGCCGCCGAGCAGGCATTGAGTGAAGCAACCCAAGGCTTGATCAGTCCTGAAAAGCAGGAAGACGAGCAAGAAGAATCGAACAGTAACAAAGAAGCCTAATTTCCCAGCACAACGTCAGGACTGACCTATGGACTACCTTTTACAACTGGCCGCCAGCCCCACCGCCTGGGTCGCCCTGGCGACCTTGATCGTGATGGAAATCGTGCTGGGTATCGATAACCTGATCTTCATCTCGATCCTCACCAACAAATTGCCGGAAAAGCATCGTGCCAAGGCGCGTCGCATCGGCATCAGCATGGCGTTGGTGTTGCGCCTGGGCCTGTTGAGCACCATCGCGTTTATCGTGCAGTTGACCACGCCGGTGTTCGAAGTCCTCGGCCAGGCATTTTCGTGGAAGGACATGATCCTGATCGCCGGTGGCCTGTTCCTGGTGTGGAAGGCCACTACCGAGATCCACCACAGCATGGACCCTGAGCCGGAAGAAAAGGAAACCACCGGTAATGTCGTGTCCATCGGTTTTGCCGCGGCGATCGGCCAGATCCTGATGCTCGACCTGGTGTTCTCCATCGACAGCATCATTACGGCCGTGGGCATGACCGAGCACCTGCCGATCATGATCATTGCCGTGGTGACCTCGGTGATCGTGATGCTGGTGGCGGCCGAGCCGCTGGCCAAGTTCATCAACGACAACCCGACCGTGGTGATGCTGGCCCTGGGCTTCCTGATCATGATCGGCATGACCCTGATCGCCGAAGGCTTCGGTGCCCATGTGCCTAAAGGCTATGTGTATGCAGCCATGGCGTTCTCGGCCGTGATCGAGTGCCTGAACATCGCCCGACGCAACCGCCACAAGCGTTTGCTCGCTGCCCGCCAGTAATCGCTGAAACAAATCGGCCGGCTGTGCTCACCAGAGCCCAGCCGGCCTTTTGCTGTCTGCTAGAATCCGCCCACTTGATAGATTGAGGTCCACCATGAACGAGCCGATTCGCCTTACCCAGTACAGCCACGGCGCCGGGTGTGGCTGCAAGATTTCGCCGCAGGTGCTGGAAGTGATCCTCGCCGGCAGCGGCGCGCAGAACCTCGACCCCAACCTGTGGGTGGGCAACGCCTCCCGCGACGATGCGGCGGTGTATGCCATCGACGACGAGCGCGGCGTAGTGTCCACCACCGACTTTTTCATGCCGATTGTCGATGACCCCTTCGACTTCGGCCGGATCGCCGCGACCAACGCGATCAGCGACATCTACGCCATGGGCGGCGATCCGTTGATGGCTATCGCGATTCTTGGGTGGCCAGTGAATGTGCTGGCGCCGGAGATCGCTCGCGAAGTGATCCGTGGCGGTCGCTCGGTGTGCGACGAAGCCGGGATTCCGCTGGCGGGTGGGCACTCCATCGACGCACCTGAGCCGATCTTCGGCCTGGCCGTGACCGGCCTCGTGCAAAAACGCCACATGAAGCGCAATGACACTGCCACCGTCGGCTGCCGCCTGTACCTGACCAAGCCGCTGGGCATCGGCATCCTCACCACTGCCGAAAAGAAGGGCAAGTTGCGCGAGGCGGATATCGGCCTGGCCCGTGACTGGATGTGCACGCTGAACAAGCCGGGCAGCCGCTTCGGCAAGTTGGCGGGAGTGACCGCCATGACCGATGTCACCGGTTTCGGCCTGTTGGGCCACTTGGTGGAAATGGCTGACGGCAGCGGCGTAACGGCGCGCGTCGAATACGCCAAAGTCCCACGCCTGCCGGGGATCGAGGACTACCTGGACCAGGGCTGCATGCCTGGCGGCACCTTGCGTAACTTCGACAGCTACTCAAGCAAGATCGGACGCTTGCAGGAGTTGCACAAGCGCGTGCTGTGCGACCCGCAGACCAGCGGCGGCCTGCTGATCGCGGTAACCCCGGAAGGTGACGCGCAATTCCACACCGTGGCCACCGAACTCGGCCTGAGCCTTGAGCCGATCGGTACACTGGTTGAGCGACAGACCCACGCGGTAGAGGTGTTTTGATGGCGACTGACATCACCGACTACCGCGACATCTTCCTCAACGACCGGCCGATGATGGACACCCGCGCGCCGGTTGAATTCGTCAAGGGTGCCTTTCCCGGCGTGATCAACCTGCCGCTGATGACCGATGACGAGCGCCAGCGCGTCGGCACCTGCTACAAGCAGCAGGGCCAGCAAGCCGCCATCGTGCTGGGGCATGAGCTGGTATCGGGCGCGATCAAGGCCGAGCGCATCGAGCACTGGGCGCGGTTTGCCCAGGCCAATCCTGACGGCTACCTGTATTGCTTTCGTGGCGGGCTGCGCTCGCAGATCGTGCAGCAATGGCTGAAAACCGACGCTGGCATCGATTACCCGCGCGTCGGCGGTGGCTACAAGGCCATGCGCACCTTTCTGCTGGAGACCCTTGACCAGGCGGCGGCCCAGTGTGATTTCGTGTTGCTCGGCGGCATGACCGGCACCGGCAAGACCGAAGTCCTCGGCCAATTACGCAATGCACTGGACCTGGAAGGCCACGCCAACCACCGGGGCTCGAGCTTCGGCAAGCGGGCCACGGCGCAACCGTCCAACATTGACTTCGAAAACCGCCTGGCAGTCGACCTGCTGAAAAAACGTGCGGCGGGCATCGAGCAATTTGTCGTCGAGGACGAAAGCCGCATGATCGGCAGTTGCGCGCTGCCATTACCGTTGCACAAGGGCATGCAGACCTTTGCGATGGTGTGGCTGGAGGACAGCGTCGAAGGCCGCGTCGAGCGGATCCTGCGCGATTATGTCGTCGACCTGTGCGCGGAATTTATCGCGGTGTTTGGCGAGCAGGGCCAGGCATTGTTTGCCGAGCGCCTGACGCAGAGCCTGGCCAATATCCACAAGCGCCTGGGCGGTGAGCGTTCCCAGCGTTTGCAGGTGATCATGCAAGAGGCGCTGGCGGAACAGGCGCGCAGTGGCGCCGTGGAGTTGCACAGAGTGTGGATCGAGTGTTTGCTGCGCGAGTATTACGACCCGATGTACGCCTTCCAGCGCGAAAGCAAAGGCGCGCGGATCGAGTTTGCGGGGGAGCAGGGCGCGGTGCTGGAGTATCTGCGCGAACGGGTTGCCAGACGCGCATAAGGGCGGGTAGAAGCCTGTTCGCGAGCAAGCTTGCACCCACATTTGACCGGGTTCCTCCAGGGTAACCACCGTCAAATGTAGGCGCGGGCCTGCTCGCGCTTCATTCAGACGCTAAAGAATCACCGCTCCAATCAAGCCGCATACCACCCCCACGAGCATGGTCAGCCCAGCCACCGTCACCAGCACTCGCGCGTCGAAATCCTTGCGCAGCATCAACAGCGACGGCAGGCTCACGCTCGGCAAGGTCATCAGCAGGGCCACGGCTGGGCCGGTGCCCATGCCCAGGGTCATCATGGTTTGGACGATGGGAATCTCGGCAGCGGTGGGAATCACGAACAGCGTGCCGACAATCGCCAGCGGCACCAGCCACACCAGGCTGTTGGCCATGGCGCCGTCCACATGCGGGAACAGCCACACTCGCGCCGCACCCAGCACCAGCACCGCGAGGATATACACCGGGATGGTGCTCCAGAACAGCTGCCACAGGGTGCGCAGCCAGCGCCCGAGGAAAGGCTGCGCATCCGCCTGGCTGACGTCGGCGACTGCCTCCAGTGCCGCTTCCGGCACCTGGTCCGGCCGTGCGATGCGTTGTGCTACCAGCGACACACCGACCACCAGCACAATGCCCGCCACCAGCCGCAAGGCGGTAAAGCCCCAGCCGAGTACAAAGCCCATGAACACCAGCGTCGCCGGGTTGAGTACCGGGTTGGCGATCCAGAACGCCAGCGCCGCGCCCACCGACACCTGCTGGCGGCGCATGCCCGCCGCGACCGGTGCCGCGCAGCAACTGCACATCATCCCCGGCAAGGCGAACAGCCCGCCGCGCAGGGTCGATCCGAGGCCGGCGCGGCCAAACAGGCGCAGCAACCAGTCGCGGGGGATCAGCACCTGCAGCAGCGAGCCGAGGATCACCGCCAATACGGCGGCTTTCCAGATTGCCAGGAAATACACTTGGGCATACGCCAGCGCTGCCGCCAGCGGCGAGCTTTGCTGGTCATTGAGGATCGAGGCGCCGATGTTGTGGTTATCCGCGGCCACAAACGCCTTGAGGTAGTAGGGCGACCACTTCACGTAGTAGAGGCCGACACAGGCGACCAGCAGGAACAGCGCTGGTTTCCACCAGAAAGACCAACCCCGGGAGGGCTGGGGGGAGGTGAGGTTGGGCATGGGGATGATCCGCAGATGAGTCAATAGCGGCGCATCATACGCTCTCAGCTATCGGCTCTCACCTGCGTGGGGAGCGGGCAGGTCTCTTCGCCGTTGTCCAGGCCCTGTTTATAGTTGCGGCTCAGCAGCGAGGCCTTGCCGTTGTGCCAGGTCAATGTCAGCACGTACAGCGAGTCGTAGTCGCTGCCCGACCAGTCGTCGGTGATGGTGTGTTTTTCGCCCGAGGCCTCGCTGGCCACTTTGTTGATCAACTCCGGCAGGTAGCCGTGGGACCAGGCGGTATAGATGATCGAGTTGTGATACTTGTCCTCGACCAGCTCATCGGCAAGGGCGCTGGTGTCATTCGCCGAAAACTTGATGTTGACCGGCAGGCCCAGCTTGATGGCGCTGGGGCTGATGGTCATCAGCGGCCGAATGTAGCTGTAGGAGTTGTCCAGCTCGCCTTCCTCGACATTGCGCGTCGGGTTGGCCGCGAACACGAAATTGGCCTTGCCGAATTTTTCCGGCAATACCGTGGCCAGGTTCATCGCCCGGTTGAGGCCCTGGCAATTGAGTTGCCCGAGGCCACCGGCGGGTTTCTCTCCGTGGCGCAGGAATACCAGGGTTTGCACGCCGTCGACCTGTTCGGCGCTGCTGATGCGCGATTCCAGGGTCAGGCCGATGGCGCCGCCGACCAGCAGCAGCGGCAACATGATGTAGGAGTAGCGTTTGAGGCGCAGCGCAAGGCACAGAGGCTTGATGGTCATGAGTGTCGAGTCTTCGGTGCTTCGGATTAAGGCGGACAAGCCCGGCCCCAGTGACGCATCCGGCGTCCTGCGGTGTTCCTTGTCGATAAAGCGAGGTGCCTCCATTCACCGTAAGAGCGCACTTAAGAGTGTGCCTGGGCCTATTGGTTCGCCCATGCGGGATATTAGCCAGCGGATGTTGCGCATTGATGACCCATGCAGGACAGGTGACAGCTGGCTATCATGGAGGCTTTGCGCACAGGGACTTCCCGATGAACTCAATCGCCGCCTTCCCGATCAACAGTAAATGGCCTGCACAGCATCCGGACCGCCTGCAACTGTACTCGCTGCCCACGCCCAACGGGGTAAAAGTCTCGATCATGCTCGAAGAGCTGGGGCTGCCCTATGAGGCACACAAGGTCAGCTTCGAGACCCAGGACCAACTGTCGGCGGAATTTCTCTCGCTGAACCCCAACAACAAGATCCCCGCGATCATTGACCCGAACGGCCCCAGCGGGCAGCCGCTGGCCCTGTTCGAGTCCGGCGCGATCCTGATTTACCTGGCGGAAAAAACCAGCCAGTTGCTGTCTGAAGACCCGGCGACACGTTACGAAACCATTCAGTGGCTGATGTTTCAGATGGCCGGTATCGGCCCGATGTTCGGCCAGGTGGGCTTTTTCAACAAGTTCGCCGGCAAGGCCTACGAAGACAAGCGTCCCCGTGACCGCTACGCCGCCGAATCCCGGCGTTTGCTCGATGTCCTGGAAAAGCGCCTGTTGGGCCGCACGTGGATCATGGGCGATGAGTACAGCATTGCCGACATCGCGACCTTTCCGTGGATCCGCAACCTGATCGGCTTCTACGAATCCGGCGACCTGGTGGGCATTGCCGACTTCCCTAACGTACTGCGCGCGCTGGACGGCTTTGTTGCCCGGCCGGCGGTCATCCGTGGCCTGAACATACCGAGCTGACCCATGCCGACTTTCGATTTCAAGCAGCTGGATGTGTTCAGCAACGTCGCGCTCAAGGGCAACCCGCTGGCCGTGGTACTCGGTGCCGACAGCCTCAGCGATGCGCAAATGGCGGATTTCGCCCGTTGGACCAATCTCAGTGAAACCACGTTTTTGCTGACGCCCCGCGATCCACGGGCGGACTACCGGGTGCGCATTTTCACCACCTTGCAGGAACTGCCTTTCGCCGGCCATCCGACCCTGGGCAGTTGCCATGCGTGGCTGCAGGCCGGGGGCGTACCCCACGGCGAGGAGATCATCCAGGAGTGCGAGATCGGCCTGGTACGCATCCGGCGCCAGGGCGATGAGCTGGCGTTCATCGCGCCGCCGCTGTTGCGTTCAGGTCCAGTCGACGCGCCGTTGCTGGAGCGTGTGCGCCTGGGTTTGGGCCTGGTACCGGGGGCTATCGTGCGCAGCCAGTGGGTCGATAACGGCGCGGGGTGGCTCGCGGTGATGTTGGCTGACCGCCAGCAAGTCCTGGCAGTGCAGCCGGACTTTTCGCAACTGCTGGGGTTGGCCGTGGGTGTGATCGCTCCCTGCAACCCCGCGCATGATGACGTCGACGCGCAGTTTGAGGTGCGTGCCTTTGTCGCAGGCGACGGCGCCCAGGAAGATCCGGCCACCGGCAGCCTGAACGCCGGCGTTGCCCAATGGCTGCTCGGCGAGGGGTTGGCGCCTGAGCGGTATGTGGTCAGCCAGGGCACGGCCATTGGGCGTGCGGGGCGCATTCACGTCGAGCGCCAGGGCGATGAAATCTGGATCGGTGGCGCCGTCGCGGTGTGCATCACGGGGCGTCTACAGCTCTAGATCAATAAATTATTACGCCCCACGCAATACACTGTTGGGCCCTTGGCATTTGTGTTGCCTGGGCCTGCGGGCATAAGCTTTCGCCCCATTGTTTTCTGCCTCTACTGTTTTACACCCAGTCAGGACCGCCATGACCAGCCAGTTCCCCCAAGCCCGCCCACGCCGCCTGCGCCGCTCCCCGGAGCTGCGTGGCTTGTTCCAGGAAACCGAGTTCACCCTCAACGACCTGGTGTTGCCGATTTTCGTCGAAGAAGAAATCGACGACTTCGTGCCGATCACCAGCATGCCGGGTGTACAGCGTATCCCTGAGAAGAAACTGGCCGGCGAGATCGAGCGCTACGCCCGTGCCGGCATCAAGTCGGTGATGACCTTTGGCGTGTCCCACCACCTCGACGCCAGCGGCAGCGACACCTGGAAGGAACGCGGCCTGGTCTCGCGCATGTCTTCGATCATCAAGGACGCCGTGCCGGAAATGGTGGTGATGTCCGACACCTGCTTCTGCGAATACACCGACCACGGCCACTGCGGCGTGATGCACGGCGCGCATGTCGACAACGACGCGACCCTGGTCAACCTCGGCAAACAAGCCGTCGCTGCCGCCCGCGCGGGCGCTGATGTGATCGCCCCGTCGGCAGCGATGGACGGCCAGGTCCAGGCCATCCGCCGCGCCTTGGACGACGCCGGCTTCACGCATATCCCGATCATGGCCTACTCGACCAAATTCGCCTCGGCCCTCTACGGCCCCTTCCGCGAAGCCGGCGGCAGCGCGCTCAAGGGCGACCGCAAAAGCTACCAGATGAACCCGATGAACCGCCGCGAAGCCGTGCGCGAATCACTGCTGGATGAACAGGAAGGTGCAGACGCCCTGATGGTCAAGCCGGCCGGAGCCTACCTCGACATCATCCGCGACATCCGCGAGGCGTCGCGCCTGCCGGTGGCGGCCTATCAAGTGAGCGGCGAGTACGCGATGATCAAGTTCGGCGCCCAGGCGGGCGCGATCGATGAGGATCGGGTCGTACGTGAGACGTTGGGGTCGATCAAGCGTGCGGGGGCGGACCTTATCTTCACCTACTTCGCGATGGATTTGGCGTTGGCTGGGATCTAAGGGCAGTGCAAACCCTGTGGGGGCAAACGCTCGTCACAGGGTTTGGGTTGTCAGGGAGAGTGGCGGTGTTACCACGTTGACTGGTCTTCGAGGCTGGCTTTTTCGAGGTCGTCTTTCCAGACCTTATTGGCTAAACGGTAGATATCGGCGAAGAAGCCTCTAGGGTCGGCGATTTCTGTTTCGTCCCAAGCCATAGTTATGTACTCGTCGTAATCGCTTTCGAATTCTTTCGAGAAGTCAAAGTCGGGGTTGTCCAATGCATCTCTGAGTTCAGACATCAATACGAAGCGATGTCTATATGACAGATACATGAGGTCCTTCAGAATAAAAGAAATTATGATTGT
Organism: Pseudomonas aylmerensis; assembly: GCF_001702265.1. Lineage (GTDB taxonomy): Bacteria > Pseudomonadota > Gammaproteobacteria > Pseudomonadales > Pseudomonadaceae > Aquipseudomonas > Aquipseudomonas aylmerensis. Next base: position 5,113 of record NZ_MAUE01000033.1, on the reverse strand, counting down.
TTCTCGGTCTTTCTCGTTGTTAGGGTCGTACTTCCATAGTTCTTTGCCAGCTGTCTCCTCAAGATCGTATATCGATAGAGCTCCCAATATATGAGAGATATTAGGAGTGTAAGGAGTATTCATGAATGGGCATTTCAGCATTGTCTACTCACTTAGGGAATGCAGTGAATGGCCGAGTTGGATTGTTTCTGTCAAATCTGACCTCCGCTCTGTCCATGTTTTCAATGTACTTAGGATCGTTTACGTCCCTGCGGTTAGGTTTGTAGCCTCGCCCGGCTCCCGGTAGCTCGACTATAACCACGGGGTTACCTCTTCCATCAAGACCTGTAGGAAATGGTGGGTCGCTTTGCATCCTACCCATGGCTTTATTTATAGCGTGGAGCTGCATTCCCCAGGTTTTAAATTGGGAGCTGGAATTAATAGTTCCTCTCGCCCCAGTGGTCGGATTTGTTCCATCAATAGATCTTTGCTTTAAAGCGTTGTCTGGTATCTCTGGGCCATGCTTTTCAACCGAGTGCATATCGTATTTCTGCTCCCAATCCAGTACTTTTTGTTTTGCATTTGCCTCTGCCAGTTCATCTATTCTCGTCTGTCGTTGAGTGTGCGCCAGTTGAGGTAGAGCGGGCGCGCCTTCATTAACGCTCGGCTTCAAAAAAATAGGAGGAGCGTTAGGCTTGCATTCGTCTCCACCTGGACATGAGCTTAACCCTAACGGATCAACCCATCCCGTAGGATTGGGCACGTACAGGTACGCATTGATCCCTCCCGCCAGCTTCACCGGATCCGGCGTCAGGTAGCGGCCAACATCCGGATTGTAGTAGCGATGGCGGTTGTAGTGCAGCCCGCTTTCCTGATCGAAGTACTGACCCTGAAAACGTAGCGGGTTGTCGACTTTTCCGGCGTCGAGGCGGCTGATTTCTCCATAGGCACGGTAATGGGCGGACCAGACGATTTCGCCGTCGGGGGCGGTGAGTTCCTGTGGGGTGCCCAGGTGGTCGAGTTGGTAGTGATAGGGGGTGGTGGCTTTTGGGCCGAAACCTTCCAGCAGTGCCAGTGGACGGAAACTGTCGGGTTCGTAGAGATAGCTGCGATGACGATCCGCGTGATGCTCAGCAATCAGCTTGTCGCCTTGCCAGAAAAACTCCGTGGTTATTTCATCAACGGTTTTGCTGATCCGCCGCCCAAACGGGTCGTAGCGGTAGCTCGCGGTTTGGCCGTTGGGTTGGGTGATTCCGATGAGGCGGTGCTGGCAGTCGTAGCGGTATTCGGTGATCAGCGCGTGCGCACGGCCACGTCGTTCGCGAATCAAGTTACCGAAGGCGTCATAGTCGTAATGGCGGTCGCCCTGGATCATCAGCCGGTTACCCGCGACGATGTCCGGCCCTGGGCGGTCTTGCATCAGCAGGTTGCTGGCCGGGTCGTGGCCGAAGCGTTCTTGCACATCCTGCGAGTGGTCGGCACGGGTCAGGCGGGCGAGGGGGGCGTAGTGGTAGTGGTGTTCGCCTTTGCGGGTGTCGAGCAGGCGGGTGAGGTTGCCGGATTTGTCGTAGTCGTATTGGCGTTGGTAAATCGCGCCTTCGACGTCGCTTATACCGTGAGCGAACAGACGTCCTTGAGCGTTGTATTGGTAACTGCTGAGTAACTTGCCTTGGCCTCGTTGGTGTTCGCGGCCTGCATCGAAAAGGTGAGTGGTGAGCGTCTGGTCATTTAACTCGACCTTCGCCAGTTGCCCACCCTTATCGTGTTTGAACACCACGCGATTGTTGTCGGGTAGACGCAAGTGTTGCAGCTGCCCACAGGCGTCATAGCCGTAGCGCAAGGTGCCCCAGCCCTGGTGTTCGGCGGTGAGGCGGTTTTGTGGGTCGTATTCGTAGGCGAGTGCCCAGTGGCCATCGTCGACGCTAAGGAGGTTGCCTTGGCGGTCGTAGGCATAATCGACGACGCTGGCATCGGGAAGTACTTTTCTTACGAGACGGCCAGCGTGGTCTCGCTCATAACGGGTAACCAGCTGACTGCCATCGTCGCCGTACTCAGTTTTTTCCTGCAGTTTGCCGTTGAGGTCGTAGGCATAAGCCGTCCGTTGGCCGTCGAAGCCGACTTCCTGCTGGATCAGGCCATTGAGGTGATAGTCGAGTGTGTAGGTCTCGCCTACCTCGTTTTCGATCTCGGTGAGCAATAACCGCACGTTGTCGTAGCGGTAGTTGACCTGGCTGCCATCGGCATTGATGCGCCGGCTGATCAGGTGCAAGCCATCGGCGTATTCGTAGCGGGTGACATGCCCCAGCTCATCACGCTCGGAGGTGATCTTTCCGTAGGGGTTGTAGCTGTATTCCCGCGCCGCACCACCTGGCAACACGACACGAGTTAGCCGCCCGACGCTGTCCCACTGATACTCGGTCAGCGCCCCATGCGCATCCTCACGCGCCACCTGCCGCCCGAGGTCGTCATAGCGGTAGCGCTTGACCCCGCCATTTGGCAGTTGTTCTTCCAGCAACTGACCACGCTCATTCCACACCAGCCGATGGCAGCTGTTGTCGGGAAACCAGACCCCGGTCAGTTGTCCCTGCTTGTCGTAGCTGTAGTCCGTTACATTGCCGTCGGGATCGGTCTTACGAACGATATCGCCCTGGTCATTACGCTCATATTTCCAGGCAGCCTCACCACGCCTTACCACCCGTACGAACCCATTGTCATGCTCGTAGGACGTCGGCTCATCGTCTCCCGGAAACACCGCCACCAAGCGTCCGGCTTCGTCGTACTGATACGCCGTCACCGCGCCCAGCGGATCCTGCTCGACCGTCAACCGGCCTTTGTCGTCGTAGGATCTGAAATGCTCGGCACCATCCGGATCAATGCGCTGCACCAGTCGCGCACGCTGGTCGTGCACGTAGACTTCCTGGCTACCATCAGCGTTAAACACCGTGACCTGCCCGTGGTCATCCCAGGCATAACGCGTGTCCATCTGCGAAAAGCTTGCCCAGTGGCGGACACAGCGCGCGGCCTTGCCAGCCCGCTCCCACGCCCAAAAGAAACTCGCGCCACCGGCCAACTGCCGCTCAAGAATGACGTGCTGATCGTCGTACCGATAAACCTCGCGTTCGCCGACGGCATTGGTCGCCGAGACCAGTCGGCCAGCGTCGTCGTAGGCGTAGGAAACAACGTTGTGCTCAGTCATCCACTCGAAAGGGCCATGGCCCTTGGCGCGCTGGACCTGGTAGTCCACCGCCACGATGCGACCCAACTCATAACGCAGGAACAGCGAACGCCCGACACCGTTATCCAGCCGCTCAATGCGCCCCAAAAGATCCCGGGCAATGCGCAGACGGTTGTCATACGCATCGCTGATCGCGGTCAGTATGCCGTCACGAAAGTGGTAGAAGCGCGACGCCTGCGCCAACACCAGTTCGTCCGGCGAAGCGCCTAAATAGATTGCCGCTTCGGCCAGGCTATTGGTGATTGCAGGTCGAGCAACAGTCGGCATCGGAAACGAAGTAATGCGATTCTCATGGTCCGTCCACACGACGCAATCGCCCGAGACCGCAAGCCGATGCGCCAGCGAATGACTCCAGCCAAACCCCAACCCGCCATCCACTTCGACCGCGCTGGTGCGGTACAAGCGGCTCCACTCAAACGGCAAGACTCCATCCAACGTGCCATCGGTGAGAGTGAGCAATTCCTCGCCCGTGACCATCGAGACCGGGCAGCCATTAGTGGCGGTCTTATCCGCAGGCGCCGCCGAGTCCCCGTTTGGATTCTTGCCAGCAGCAGGCACATCGTCGACATGCTCCTGCCGAACCAACGTCGTCCGCTGCGTCTTGCCGCGAACCGCCGGCACCGGGTTGGAAATCAGCTGATCCCCGGCCTTCAATGGCACATCCGGAATCACCGTGATCGGCGTCGCTGCGCTCCTCAGCAACAACGGTTTGGCCGCCTCGACATGGCCCTGCACACGAGATTTCCCAAATTGCCTGGCCACCTGTTTGAACCACTGGCGCGCACGACGAGACTTGATGCCGTCCAGGACCTTGGCGCTCATGCCGATCGCCACGCCCATCGCACCGGTGGCGAGGGCCAGCAGCAGGTTGATCAGCACTTCGGCGCTGATTTCCCCGAGCAATTCATTCATGTACGGCGGCGGCATCATCCGCATCCAACTGACCAATACCGACAAGTAAATGAACAGCAGCGGCTCATCGCTGAGCACCAAAATGCCTTTTGCGAGGATTTCGGCGCTGAGGTTCAGGAGCTTTTCGAGTTCGGCGCGGGACAGGTAATGCAGCAGCTTCTCGGCATTGGCAAGCGGGTCCATAAGCCACTGAAGCAGCTGCTTGAGGGAATCCCAGAGTTCATACAGCGCATTGCCAAATCCCCGGGCGTAGGCTCGGTGCAGCATCAGGTAGCGCTTGAGGAAATTGGCCTCGGAGTAGTCCGCCCACAGCGGTGCAAACGTGGCGTCCCACTCGCTGCGCAGCCAGCCCTCCAGCGGCCCGATGACCGACTGATAGGAGGCATACAGCGCCTTGAAATGCTCTTGGGAGACGTTGGGGTAGAAACTGATGCGGTACTGCTGGTTACGATCGCACTCGGTAACTTCCAGAATGCCGCTGGGCCCGATGGTTTTATGGATGGGCGCCCCCAGCGGGCCGCCGTGTGGGTCGATACGCTGCAACATCACGGGCGTATTGCCGATGGGCACGAACCTCGAACTCTGGAACATGTGCACCAGGGTCAATGTGCCGTTGGCCTGGCACGCGGCGACGGTACTGCTGGGAAGGATCGAGCGGTTGATCGGCGTGACAAGCGCCACCTCACGGCCGACCTTGAATACCTGCTCGACATCCAGCGCCGAAGAGCTGAGGACGCTTTGCGCCAAGGTTTCGTAGGAATTGAGGCAGCGCCTGAAGTCGCTGAGCACGGCTTCGACGTCACGCGTCTTGGCATCCATGGCCGTCAGCAGCAGGAGGCCGATGGTTTGGCTGGTGGCGTTGATCAAGGCGCACCCACCAAAACGGCGGGGCTATCGAAAAAAAACATCTGCAATCCCTCGCACTGTGTGATCAGGCGAGGGACTTTGCAGCGGTTTTTAAGTGATATCTGTAGTGCTTATCCGGCA
>NZ_MAUE01000032.1 GCF_001702265.1 Pseudomonas aylmerensis | reverse complement strand
TGAACTGGCCTAATGATTTTGGACACCTCAATCGGGCGCTATGATGGCGTCCAAATCTGAGGTGTTTGGATATGCGTAAATCTTATTCATGTGAGTTCAAACTCAAGGCTGCCAGCATGGTGCTGGACGAGGGGCAGTCGGTTCCCGAGGTCTGTGCCAGCTTGGATATTGGCCCTACGGCCTTGCGCCGCTGGGTCGATCAAGTTCGCAAGGAACGCTTGGGCTCGACTCCGGTGGGAGCCAAGGCGATTACCGCGGATCAGCGAGAGATCCAGGAACTTAAAGCCTTGCTCAGGCAAAGAGACCGGGATATCGAAATCCTAAAAAAGGCCAGTGCTCTCCTGCTTTTGGACGCCAAAGATCACTCTCGTTGATCTGTGAGCTGGGCGAGCAGTACGGCGTTAACGATTGCTGTCGTGTGTTCGGAATAAACCGCAGTAGCTTTTACGCATGGCGTCAGCGCCAAGGCAAGGTGAGCCCTAAGCGAGAGAAACTCAAGGCTATGCTGGTCAAGCACCACAGGGCGTCGAGAGAGTCTGCGGGCGCTCGTACCTTGGCTAAACAGCTGCAAGCCGGCGGGCATGATGTCGGGCGGTTCATGGCTCGCAGCTTGATGCGAGAAGCAGGCATTGTCAGCCGTCAACGCCGGCGCCATAAGTACAAGTCACCTGGCGTGGAGGCTTTGGTGGCACCGCATGTGCTCAAACGCAAGTTTGATGTTGCGACGGTCAATCAGGTGTGGTGTGGGGACGTGACGTACATCAAAGTCGGCAAGCGTTGGCTGTATTTTGCGGCGGTTCTGGACTTGTTCGCTCGCCGGATTGTGGGCTGGTCGTTTTCGATGATCTCTGATGCCACGCTGACCTGCGAAGCCCTGCGCATGGCGATTGAACTGCGCGGTCGCCCAAAAGACGTACTGTTTCACTCCGACCAAGGTTGCCAGTACACCAGCCATAAATTCAGAAATGAACTGCTGGAACATGGACTCCGACAAAGCATGAGCCGTAAAGGCGAATGCTGGGATAACGCTCCGATGGAGCGTTTCTTTGGAAGTTTGAAATCAGAGTGGGTGCCAGAAGCAGGCTACGGGTCGGAACATGAGGCCCGAGCGGATGTGCAGCGCTATGTATCGCGCTACAACATCACCAGGCCGCATAGCTACAACGACTATCGGTCACCAGTCGCCAGGGAGAAGCTGGTGGCGTGAAACCTTAATCGGTGTCCAAGATTACTTGACCAGTTCAGCTTGCTCGCGAATACGGTGTGTCAGTCAACAAATATGCGGGCTGATCCACCGCCTTCGCGAGCAAGCCCGCTCCCACCTTTTTGATCGCGGTGAAACCTGGGGTTTGGCGGCATGACTGGAATAGTCAAGGCTTGCACCGCAGACATGGACAACGCCTCTCTCTCTGTGGGAGCGGGCTTGCTCGCGAAAGCGATGTGTCAGTCAACGAATATGCGGGCTGATCCACCGCCTTCGCGAGCAAGCCCGCTCCCACCTTTTTGATCGCGGTGAAGCCGGGGGTTTGGCGGCGTGGCTGGAATAGGCGGGCCTTGCGACGCAGGCGTGGACAACGTCTCTCTCCCTGTGGGAGCGGGCTTGCCCGCGAATACGGTGTGTCAGTCAATGAATATGCTGGCTGATCCACCGCCTTCGCGAGCAAGCCCGCTCCCACCTTTTTGATCGCGGTGAAGCCTGGGGTTTGGCGGCGTGGCTGGAATAGGCGGGCCTTGCACCGCAAGCATGGACAACGCCTCTCTCCCTGTGGGAGCGGGCTTGCCCGCGAATACGGTGTGTCAGTCAACAAATATGCGGGCTGATCCAGCGCCTTCGCGAGCAAGCCCGCTCCCACCTATCATGCGCTTGGGCCTGATATCGCAACGGCACACACTCACGCAGCACCGTCACCAGTCAGGCCGTTCGCTGTTTTTTGTAGGATCCGCCCGATCAGTTATTTCATTGCGCTAGCGCTACATAGGTTTCATGCAAATGGCGCCACAACAGCGCGCCACTCGCCTGTTTCTCGAACACCACGGTGGCACGGCGGTCGGTCTGCGTGCCGCTGGCGTCGATCTGATGCTCGCGATACGTCACGGTGGCGCCGCGTGCGTGGCGGTCGATGCCGGTCATTTCACTCAAGGTGATTTTCAACCCCGGGCGCATGCCGCCCAGGCGGGTGAACAGCGCGTTGACCCCGGCTGCATTGACCCGTGCGCCCGTGGCGGGAGCGATCATGCTGAACTCGGGGGAGAAGCGCGCGAGCAGACTCTGCAGGGTGCCTTCGGGTGCGACGCCGGCAAACCATTGCTCGATCTCGACGTGGGTCTGGATCACTTCCTCAAAAAAATCGCTGTAATTAATCATGACGGGGCTCGCTGGCAGGGTGAAGCAGTGTCCGTACTGTGGAGGCATCCAGGCGCAGCACTGCAAAGAGAGGCAACAGGGTTAATGCGGCTGCCATCGTGAAGGTTATGGCGAAGGAATCCAAGGCCGACAACAGTGCACTGAGGGCCGCCGCACCCAGGCAGAAGCTTATTTGCCGATTGATATTCCACAACGCGCTGGCATGGCCCATGCGCTCGGCGGGGATATCCAGGAATGCCAGGGTCTGTGCAGTGCTGCTGCACAGGCTGCCGCCCAGGCCCATCAAGGCGTAGGCGAGCACGATCAGGCCTGGCTCGTTGAGCAGCAGGATGCCGGCGCATTGCAGCAGCATGCCCACCAGCAGCAAGGGTTTGGGGCCGCAGCGATTGAACAGTTTTTTGCTCAGCCAAATGGCCAGCGCCGAGGCCAGTGCCCACGGCAACATCAGGGCGCCGGTGTGTGTGGCGTCGTAACCCAGGCCGCGCAGGTAAAGAATGGCGATCAGGCTGGTGCCGATAAAGACGCCGGGAATGCACAGGTAGACCAACATCGCGGTGCGCAGCATCGGGCTGGCGATCTGTTTGAAAATGCTGCCCACCTCCAAGGTAGGACGCACGCTGGCCGGCACGTCGGGTTTTATCCACAGCCTCGCCAGCAGCAGGGTGATCAACGCCAGCGGCAGGTTGGCGTAGAAGATCCAGCGCCAGGACACGTTGTCGACGATCAGCCCGCCCAACGCCGGGGACAGGGCGGGCACCAGCAGGGCCACCGACATCACGCGGGCGGTCAGTTGGCTGCGCTCTGCCGCGCGGTAGTGACGGTACGCCATGGCCTGGCCCACAGGGATCAGCAAGCCGCCGCCGAGCCCTTGCAGGGCACGCCAGCCAATCAGCGTTTCAATCGAGTCCGCCTGGCCCACCAGCACCGAGGCACCGGCAAATATCAGCAGGCTCACCACGATCAGGCCGCGCTCGCCCATGAGCGCCGCGAGCCACACACTCAAGGGAATGATCAGGGTCAGCCCGAGTAGGTAGGCGTTGCTGACCCAGGCCAGTTGCGTCACCGACGCCTGCAGCTCGTGGCCGATATCCGGGTAGGCGACGGTGGCGACAAACATGTTCACCAGGTCAAGGGCGAAACCCAGTAGAAAGATCCAGGCGATTTTCGAGCGGTAGGTCATTGAGCGCGATCCGGCGAGTGAAGCGCGCAGGGTAGGCCGCACGCAACGTTTGGGATACGCCGGTTTGGCTGCTAGTTTGTCAAAAATATTTTGACAAAAGAGGAGGCAATTGATGGTCAGCCTGGACCGATTCGACACGTTCAAGGCCGTGGTCGAGGCCGGGTCGCTCACCGCAGCGGCCGACCTGCTGGGCCAGACGCGCGCCGTAGTGAGCTTCAATCTCAAGCGCCTGGAAGCGGAACTGGGGGTCACCCTGCTGACGCGCAGCACCCGCCAACTGGCGCTGACCGATGCCGGCGAGCGTTTTTACCTGCGCTGCACACGCGTGCTCGAAGAGGCGCAGTTGGCCGTGGAAGAGGCGCGCTCCGAACAGGCCCAGCTCAAGGGCACCCTGCGCATCACCACCACCGTGGAATATGCGCTGGCCGTGGTCGCCCCTGCGGTGGCGCGTTTTCGCTGCCTGCACCCGGACCTCAACCTGCACTTATCCACATCCTCCACCCACGCGGATCTGATCTCCGAGCGCTTTGACGTGGCGATTCGGTTGGGACGTTTACTCGATTCCAACCATCGTGCGGTGCAGTTGTCCACGTTCGACGTGTTCGCGGTGGCGGCGCCCGAGTTTGCCGGCGTGCACACCCTGGATCAGTTGGCACTTGCGCCCAAACTGGGCCACGGCCGCTTGACGGAACTGAGCGTGACCGACCCCGCCGGCGGCGAGCATCCATACCGTGCCGGGCCCGCAGCCCTGGTGGCCGACAGCGCGGCCGTACTGCTGGCCTTTGCCGTGCGTGGCCTTGGCGTGGCAGTACTGCCGCAATGGCTGGTGCAGGATGACCTTGAGTCGGGACGCCTGGTGCGGCTATTGGCGGACCATCGCTTCGCCCCACAAGGCGTGTTTGCGCTGTACCCGGATACCCGTCACCTGCCGCTGAAAGTGCGGGCGTTTATTGATTTCATGAAGGGTTAAAGCGTCCCGCTCAAGCCAAAGCGCTTTTTCAAGACCTTCTCGAGCAGCCCCTTGGGCAACAACGCCGCCATCAACGGCAGCGCTCGACTGCCATTGCCCGCGCGCAGCAAGCGTGGCGGTGTTGCTTGTTGCACCGCGTTCAGCACCTGGCTGGCGAAGTGGCTGGCGGGTGTCGGCTTGTCCTGGGAGGCCTGGCTGCGAGCACGAATGCCCTCGCGCAACGGCCACCACGGTGACTGCTCATTGATCAACAGCTCGGCCTGGGCCCCGGCGTTCTTCGCAAAGCGGGTATCGATGGCGCCGGGCTGCACTTCCATCACGCGGATACCAAACGGCGCCAGCTCCATGCGCAGTGCATCGCTCAAGGCATGCACTGCCGCCTTGGAGGCGCAGTAGGCACCGGCAAACGGTGTGACCAGTACGCCGGAAACGCTGCCGATATTCACCACCAGGCCTTTGCGCTTGCGCAGGGCCGGGAACAGCGCCTGGGTCACGCCGACAATGGAAAATACATTGGTCTCGAACTGGCGCTGCATCGCTTCAGTGCCGCCATCGAGCAATGGCCCCATGGCGCCGTAGCCGGCGTTGTTGATCAGCACATCCAGTTCGCCCAGATGCGTGGCCAGCGTTTGCAGGGCACCCGCGTCGTTCACGTCCAGCAGCACGGCATGGAAGCCGGCGTCGTTGAGGGCGATCACGTCGTCTTCGCGGCGGGCGCTGGTCAATACGTCGAACCCCGCCGCCTTGAAGGCCTCGGCCAGGGCGCGGCCGATGCCGCTGGAGCAGCCGGTGATGAGTACGTTGGGCATGGATCAGTCCTTTGTCAGTCCGAGAAACTGCCTTGCAGGTGCTCGGCACGAAATTCCAGGGTTTGCGCGCGGTAGCCAGGGCGCAGCGGCGGGGTGGGCAGGCAGTCTTCCCAGGTGGCGCCCGCCTGTAATTCGCCGGGGCCGCGATAGCGAGGGGCAGCATAGACGTTGTCGGCCAGGTTGACCGAGTCGCCCGGCGCATAGGCCGCGACGCGCCAGCGCAGTTCGGTAAGAGGCACGTCGTTGCCGTTGTTCAGGGTCAGTTTCAATGGGCGGTCCGCCGGGCATTCCTGCGGGGCATAGCTGATGCGCAGTTCCAGGCGCGCCAGTTGCGAGGCTTCGCGGTTGTCCAGCCAGACCACCCAGACGGCCACGCAACCCAGGCCTGCCAAGGCAGCAAGGGAAACCGGAAGGGCCTTGGCCGGGTAGCGCAGCAGGAGGATCAGCCAGGTGATGATCAGGAGAACGCCGAAGAACATGGAGACCACCTCGAATAGGGAACGAGCATCCTAACTTAAGCGTAGGTGGGATTGGCTACCTTGAGTGCTGTGGTGGGCGTGCCGGCCTCATCGGGGGCAAGCTATTCGCAGATCAAAGGTGGGAGGGGGCTTGCCCCCGATGGGGCCCTAACAGCCAGTGCAGATCTCAAAAAAAAGCCCCCACCCAACCCACTGCGGATAGGGGACGCAATGGGCTGGGCGAGGGCTTCTTGTACGACTGTTTTACTGCGCGATAGTTTTCACCGATACGCCACGTTCAACCGGGGTCGAGCGACCGTAGATATCTTCGAACCGCTCGATATCGTCTTCGCCCAGGTAGCTGCCCGATTGCACTTCGATGATCTCCAACGGGATCTTGCCCGGGTTGCGCAGGCGGTGCACCGAGGCGATCGGGATGTAGGTGGACTGGTTTTCGCAGAGCAGGAACACGTTCTCGTCACAGGTGACTTCGGCGGTGCCGCTGACCACGATCCAGTGTTCGGCGCGGTGGTGGTGCATCTGCAGCGACAGGCACGCGCCCGGCTTGACCGAGATGTGCTTGACCTGGAAGCGCCCGCCCATGTCCACCGAATCGTAGGAGCCCCACGGGCGATAGACTTCGCAGTGGTTCTGGGTTTCGCTGCGGCCCTGGTCGTTGAGGGTCGAGACCATCTGCTTGACGCCCTGGACCTTGTCCTTGTGGGCAATCATCATCGCGTCCTTGGTTTCCACCACCACAATGTTGTCCAGGCCGATCACCGAAACCAGCTTGCCGTTGCCGTGGATCATGCAGTTGCGGCTGTCCTGGATCACCACGTCGCCCTTGCTGACGTTGCCGTTGACGTCTTTATCGTTGACCGCCCACAGCGACGCCCAGCAACCGACGTCGCTCCAACCGGCGCTCAGCGGCACCACGCAGGCGCGCTGGGTTTTTTCCATCACGGCGTAGTCGATGGAATTGTCCGGGCAGCAGGCGAAGGTGGCTTCGTCGAAGGTCACGGTGTCAGCGGTCTGCTCACTGCGTTCCAGGGTCAGCAGGCAGGTGTCGTAGATGTCCGGATCGTGCTTTTTCAGCTCTTCGAGGAAGCGGCTGGCGCGGAACAGGAACATGCCGCTGTTCCAGAAGTACCCGCCGCTCTTGACGAACTCGACGGCGCGTTTTTCATTGGGTTTTTCCACGAACTGCTCGACGCGGCTCACGCCTTCGGGCAGCAGCGAATCGTTGGTCGACTTGATGTAGCCGTAGCCGGTTTCCGGACGGGTTGCCGGCACGCCGAACAGCACCATCTCGCCACGCTCGGCCGCCACGGTGGCCAGGGCCAGGGCGCGTTGCAGGGCTTTCTGGTCGTCGATTACGTGGTCGGCCGGCAGCACCAGCATCAATTCGTCGCGACCTTCATTCACCAGCATCATCGCGGTGAGGGCCACGGCCGGCGCCGTGTTGCGACCGAACGGCTCCATCAGGATGCGCTGGCATTCGAGCTTGCGAGTGCTCAGTTGCTCGTTGACGATGAAACGGTGGTCCTTGTTGCAGACCACGATCGGGCTGTCCATGCCTTCGAACACCAGGCGTTCCAGGGTTTGCTGGAACAGCGTGTGCTCGCCGGTCAGGGCCAGGAATTGTTTCGGGAACTGTTTACGGGAAAGCGGCCAAAGACGTGAGCCGCTACCACCGGAAAGGATTACTGGGATCATGCTGTTTCTCCTTGAATCGATTTGGGTCAGAGCTACGAAGGTTTGTCGTTTCACTCTTGTTTTTGTCTCGGTCCGACTGGGCTCCTCGGCCCCTGTGGGAGCCGGGCTTGCCCGCGATGCAGACGACTCGGTGTGTCAGTGACACCGAGGTGATGCCATCGCAGGCAAGCCCGCTCCCACAGGGGAACGGGCCCGGTCGAAAATCTGATCAGCGGGTCGACACTGGGCGTTTCACCCAGACTGGCGACAGGCTCGAACCGGAACCGGTGACGTACAGCACCGCTGCCTCACCACGTTCCAGGGCCACTGGCTTCACGTCGCCGACTTTCTTGTCGCCGTCATACAGCGCCAGGCTCACCTTCACCGGGTTGATTTCGCGCTCGCCACGGCCTTTGGCGGCCACCGACTTGACCACGTCGGTCTTGCCGTCGGCGGTCTTCAGGGTCAGGGCCTTGTCGCTGAGGTTCTGCACGCGCACCAGGGATTTCTGCTTGTTCTTGAACGGCGGTTCCTCGATCAACTGCGGCTGGCCGCTGCTGTTGTTGACCAGGGTGTAGTAGTGGTCCGGGGCGAGCTTGACCGGCACGGTCTGGCTGCCGACCTTGGCGCTGTAGTCACCGCCGGGCATGAAGCTGAAGTCACTGCTGGCCAAGGGCGCAACGTCGCTCAGGTTGGTCGCGCCGACGGTGGCGCTGACTTCCTGGTTGCTGGCGTTGTAGACCCGCACGAAGCTCGAGCCTTTTGGCGCGGTTGGGCCGTACAGGGCGGCGTCGCCACCGGCGAAGGCAGACATCGATACAACGCTCATGCCGGCAACGAGGGCCAGGGTCTTGGCGAGACGACGCGGAGTAGTAGTGAAAGTCATGTGAGTTACCTCTCTTTCAGTTTTGCGCCCGGTCGGGCGTCTCGGATTTTGAGTGTTTAACTGGGGTGTTCAGTGCCATGTTCTGTTGGCGCGAACCGGCTTGTTTAAGCTGCGCAACCCACTGCGGGTCGGCATCACCGATTTCGTTGTTGACGGGCAGATATCGTTCAGGGAACTCCCAGATCAGCACCTGCGGCGGGCTGTTCTTGAAGTCGTCGCTCTTGAGGTAGCTGAGCATCGGCAGGATCGGGCCGTGACCGTCTTCGGAGTAGTTGATGACGTCGCTGCCCAGGGCTTGCTTGAGCGCGCCGACGAAGTTCCAGTTGGGGTTGGCGCTGTAGCTGGTGCCGACCAGTGCAACCGGGGTTTCGCTGTCGCTGAACAGCGCGTCGTCGCCTTTGGTTTCAGCCAGGTGCGTGACGCGTTTTTCCAGCGGCTCTTTAGGCGGCATCAGGTTTTCAAACAGCGGGTCCAGCGGCAGGAACAGACGCAGGTCGCCTTTGTGCGGCTCGGTCTTCTCGGCTTCGGTGACAAAACGCTGCGGCTCGCCGTTCAGTGGCGCCTTGTCGGCAATCACCTTGGCCAGTTGCTTGGCAGCGATTTCGGCACCGTCCGGGGTCCAGTGGGTGTCGGTGCGCAGGAACACCTGCTTGCCGCCCAGCTTGGCCTGTTGCAGCGGGCCGAGCAGGTCGGGGGCGATGATCTTGTCGGCGGCGACACGCGCGTGGAAGTCCTGGTACAGGTTGGCGTGGATGCTCGCAGGCTTCACCTCACCCAGGTGTTCCGGGTACAGGCGCACTTTGGCCGGCACGATTGCCATCACCAGTTGAATGCCTTGGGCCTTGAGTTTCTGGCGCACGCCTTCGACCAGCGCGTAATTGCCCTCAAGGTTCTGGTCTTCATTGACGGCCGGGTTGAACTCCTCGTCGCTGTACAACCAGTGATCGCGGCCCAGCACGACGCCAGGGCGGCCTTCATTGAACAGCTTGTAGTCCAGCGCGGCCCAGAGGTTGGTGCCCAGGCGCTTGATCGGGAACTGGTCGTCGTAATGGGTCTCGACGGCCTTGGTCCAGCGACCGTTGAGCACGGTCGCATCGGCATTGGTGCTGAAGCCGAAGAAGCTGCGCATCGACCAGGCGCCCAGGGCGAGCAACACCACCAGGAACAGGCCGATATAGAGGACGCGGAATGAACGGGTCATGGTCGGCTCCCTCAGAATTGGAAGTAAAGGAACGGCGAGAAACTCTGCGCCGACAGTTTGAGAATCGACGCCACGAACAGCAGCAGCACTGCCGCGCGCATTGCGTAGCGTGGCCAGTCAGCGGTCCAGTAGGCCGGTTGCACGGCGGCGTCCTGGCCGACGGTGAAGCCTGGCTCGTGGATGCTGCCCGGGTTATCGCCCGGCACGGCCTTGATCAGGCTCGGGTCGGCCGGCTTGGTTTTTTCGGCGGGGCGGTTGGTGTAGAAATCGCGCAGGCCGAAGAACGCCAGGGTCACGTACGCCACCACCAGGGTTGCCACTTGCAGGCCGGTGAGGTTGGCGCGGTTGAGTTCCGACAGCGACCATTCGCCAAAGCTGAACATCGCGCCGTACATACGGCCGGCGACGTGCAGGTTTTCGGCGCGGAAAATCACCCAGCCCATCACCACCAGCAGGAAGGTGAAGGCCCAGCGCACCGGGTTGAAGCTGCGCGGCGAGGTGTTGAGGCCGATGGCTTTTTCGATCGCCAGCCACATGCCGTGCCAGGCACCCCAGACGATGTAGGTGATGTTCGCGCCGTGCCACAGGCCACCGAGCAGCATGGTCAGGAACAGGTTGCGGTAGGTGGTCAGCGTACCTTTGCGGTTGCCGCCCAGGGTGATGTACAGGTAGTCACGCAGCCAGGTGGAGAGGCTGATGTGCCAGCGGCGCCAGAACTCGGTGATCGACTGGCTGATGTACGGCTGCTTGAAGTTTTCCATGAAGCGGAAACCCATCATCAAGCCCAGGCCGATAGCCATGTCGCTGTAGCCGGAGAAGTCGAAGTACAGCTGCGCGGTATAGGCCAGCGCGCCGAGCCACGCGTCGCCGGTGGTGGGGTTTTGCAGGGCGAAGCAATGGTCGGCGACCACCGCCAGGGTGTCGGCGATGAAGACCTTCTTGATGAAACCCTGCATGAACCGCGTGCAGCCCTCGGAGAACTTGTCGAGGGTGTGGGTGCGGTTGTTGAACTGGTCGGCCAGGTCGCGAAAACGCAACACGGGGCCGGCAATCAAGTGCGGGAAGATCGCCACGAACGCCGCAAAGTCGATGAGGTTGCGGGTCGCCGGGGTATCACCGCGGTACACGTCGATGATGTAGCTGATGGACTCGAAGATGTAGAACGAGATACCGATCGGCAGCAGCACATGGGTGAGGATGAAGGGCTCAAGGCCTGCAGACTTCATCATCAGGTTGATGCTGTCGACGCCGAAGTTGGCGTACTTGAAGTAGCCGAGGATGCACAGGTCGACCGCCACGCCCAGCAGCAGCCAGCGTTGGGCCGGCTTGGTGCGCACGCCGGCGGCACCGACCTTGAGGCCGATCCAGTAATTCCACAGCGTGACGGCGGCGAACAGCGCCAGGAAGTCCACTCGCCACCAGGCGTAGAACACGTAGCTGGCAATCAGCAGCAGCAGGTTGCGATAGCGTTGCCCGCTCAAGTAGTACAAGCCGAGAAAGATCGGCAAGAACAGAAACAGGAACACATTGGACGAGAAAACCATCCCGATCTCTCCATGTTTAACCAACAGTCAAGGGCCAGAGCCCCCCCAAACCCCCCGCGATTTCGCGGGAGGCTGTGATCGTTCCCACGCTCTGCGTGGGAATGCCTCACTGGACGCTCAGCGTCCGCTTTTGGGACGCTGAGCGTCCCTGGCTGCATTCCCACGCGGAGCGTGGGAACGATCATCAGCCGCTAGCTGCCTTTGTTGCCTTTTTCATGCGTCGGGTCGTAGACCTTGGTCAGGTCGCCGCCGAGGCGGAAGGTCTTGAACGGCTGCATGCCATGCTTGCGTTCGAGCACATCCGGGGCGCAGGTGTAGAGGGTGCAGAAGGGCTCAAGCCAGGCAAATTTCATGTCCTCCTTGAGGTCCTTCATGTCCTGTTCCTTGCCGTTCTTCTGTTCGAAGATTTCCGGGTCTTTCACGCCGGCCAGCACCTTGTCGCCCAGGCGTTTCAACGCGCCGTTGTTTTCCTGGCGCAGATCGACACCGTTGACCAGGGCAAAACTGGCGATCATCGACAGCGGCGGCAGTGCGTAGTTGTGGTACGACAGGGCACGTTGCTGACGTTTCAACTCGTTGGGCAGGAAGCCCTGGTCGTCGACCTGGTTGGCGCCGACCTTGTATTCCTTCACCGCCCAATCAAACAGGTCGCGACGGTTCACGGCGACGGAAGTCGCCATCACCGACCAGGCGGCCCAGTAGGAGTGGTTGTTGGTTTTTTCCAGCGGCAGGTTGTCCCAGTCGCTCACCACCTGGTCGGCCAGTTTGTTGAACCAGGCTTCGATCAGTTGCGATTCCTGCTGGTGGTTGGCCAGTGGGTGCGAGTCGGAGAACTTCAGGCGCACATAGGCCGAAGCCATGCTGCCCAGCGCCCATTTGCGCATGGACTTGCCGGTGTGGTTGAAATCCTTGGACATCAACGCGTCGGCCTTGGCCCAGCTGGTCAGCCAGTTGAGTGTGCATTCCAGCTGCTCCGGACGCCCGTCGCGCATGAATTGCATCACGCGCTTGCTGGTGTCTTTTTCCAGCTTGGTGATGTCGGCCGTGCTGTCGCGAAAGGCTTTTTCGGATTGCACATTCAGTGTGGAACGGGCCTTGTCCGAACCTTCGTACTTGCTGCGAAATTGCAGCGAGCCGGTGTACGGCGCCGGCATGGCGTCGCAGTCATTCTTGAAATCGCCGGTCTTGAACGCTTCCACCGGAGCGAAATAGCCCTGGGGCGGACGCAGTGGCGCGGCGGCGTTGACTGAGCCGGCGAACATTGCCAGGCCCAGCAGCGTTGGAATCAATAACTTCTGCATAAGTAACCTCATTGCCCAGTTGAGGCGGTCTGCTGACCACCGGCTGGGAATACGTTGCGTGTGCAAATTTTCGCTTCGACTTTCTGCGCGGCAGCGCCCGCTTCGGGGCCCTGCACTTCCACGGCCAGCAAGTTCTGCGAGGCCCAGTCTTCATCGGTGCGCAGTTCAAAGGCGAAACGCCCGTCTGTATCGGATGTTTCGGGTTTCTCGATCTTGATGTCCTCGTGGCGCCCGTTCATGTACCAGAGGGTGGCTTGCAGGGTTTTCACCGACGGGTCGGCGAAGCGGATATCAACCTGATGGTTGGCGTTGCGCAGGTCTTTGTTCGAACTGTTAACCAGCAATTCGTTCTTGCCGGGCTTCAGGGTAGTGCTCGCGGTCATCTGTGCGGTCTTGCCTTCGCAACCGTTGTCGAGCAGCGACATCATCTGGCGGTAGATGGTCTCCTGGTCGAGGCGGTACAGCGGCGAGAATTCCCAGATGAGGATTTTCGGCGGCGTCTTCTGGAATTCATCGCTGCCCAGGTACTGGATCATCGAGCCTTCCAGGCCACCGCCGGGGAAGGCAACGTTGAGGATGTCAGCGCCGATTTCCTGTTCGAGGAAGCCGGCGAAGTTGTAGTTCTTGCCGCTGTGGCTGGTGCCCACCAGGGTGATCTGCGGGTTGCCGGAGTCGCTGAACAGGTCGCCGTCACCGGCCTCGCCCTTGGGTTCGGTGGTGAACTGGTCCATGTACTGGATCGCGTAGCTGGTGCCACACAGTTGCCCGGCCATGTTGTGCAGGGTGCCGGTCTTGCCCATGCGCCCGGAGCGCTTGGTCTCGAACTCACGCTTAGGAATATCCGCGAATTCAGGCATCGCACGGACTTTGGCACCGACGATTTTCGCCGTGCGCTGCGCGCCGTAAGGGGTCCAGTGCTGGTCGCCGCGGAAGTAGAAATCGTGCGCCGGCAATTCATCCGGCAGTTGCTCGTTGGTCAACGGCGACAGGTCCGGCACCACATAGCCCATCTTGGCGAAGCGGCCGAGCATGGTCTTGTAGTTGCTCAGGGCCTTGTCGAAATCGAACTTGGCTTTCTCTTCGGGGTTGAGCTTGTTGCGGTTCACCAGGCCACGGGTCGGCTGGTAGACAACCACCAGTTCCACGCCCTTGGCCTTGAACGCATCGTGCAGTTGCTGCATGCGCTTGTAGCCGGCGGGGCTGGTGTCGAATTCGGTGCGCAGGTCTTCCTGGGTGCGGAACAGCCAGTCGCCCTGGGCCTGTACCAGGGTGGTGAAGTTCTGCTGGTAGCGCGTGGTGTAGTTCTTCGCGTCGTGGGCGGCCGGGCACAGGCTGCAGCACGGCTCGGCGGTGAAGGTCGGCGCCTTGATTTCGTCGGCGCGTACGCCCTGGCTGGCCGCGAGCAGGCCGAGGGTCAGACCCGAGAGGCTCAGCAGTTTGATCATGTGTGGGTGCATAAGGGTCATCCTCAGTCCTGCAATTCGGTCTGGCGTTCGACAGGGTCGATCAGCACGGCTTTCTGCTGGCGCACCAGCAGGTCGAGAATCTCTTCCTGGCGATCGCCCAGCACGCCGGAGAAGCTGATGCCGCTGGATTTGGTCGGCGCCAGCATCGACACGCGGTACAACTCGACACTCAGCGGCGAGTCGATCGACAGCGGTCCGCTGCCGTTACCTGCCAGCTCACCGCCGACCACGATCAGCGAGACTTTGGCGTCGAACGGGTCGAGAGCGATGTCGCGGTCGGTGTCGGTCAAGTCCTTGATGTGGCCGTAGAGGCCGGTCAGGCCGTTGGCCATCGAGGTGTTTTCGTACAGCCGGATGTTCACGCTGTTACGCACGCGGATGCCGTGGCGACGGTTGCTGATCACCTTGTTGCCCCACAACAGGTTGTCGCCGCTCTCATAGAGGGTGATGCCGTCGGTGTGGTTGCGGTAGATCTCGTTGTCGGCGATCAGGTTGTTGACGCTGTTACGGTCGATCACCAGGCCCGAGAGCTTGTTGTCGTAGCTGCGGTTGTTGAAGATGAAGCTGTCGTTCACTTCACGGGAAATGATGATGCCGTGCTTCTTCTTGGTTCCGTACACGGTGTTGTCCGCGATGATCAGGCCGTGGGAACGGTCGTGCGGGTCAATGCCGTAGACGATGTTGTCTTTGTAGGTGTTGCCCTTGATCACGAAGCCCGTGGTCTCGTAGCAGTAGAAGCCGTACCACATGTCCGAGAACTCGGAATCGATGATCCAGCCGGTCGGCTCGGGACGCTTGAGCACCTTGGCCATGTTCGGCGTGTACTGGGAAATACTCACCCCGTACGACTTACTGTTGGCGTAGCCGAAACTGGCCATCTTGGTGTTGGCGACGTAGGTCTCGGTGCCGCCCCAGGCCAGCAGGAACGGGCGGAATTCCTTGGGCGACTGGAACAGCGCCGGGCCGTTGGCCTTTTCTTTCCAGCCGGTGATCCTGGTGTCGCGCACGAACAGCTGGCCGTCGTTGATCAGGAACGAACCGGCTTCCTGGGACAGGCGCAGCTCTTTGGTCTGCTTGTCGATTTCGAGGATGCCCTTGCGCCCGACCACGATCGGCAGCTTGGCCAGGAACACACCCGGCGAGGTTTCGCTGAGGTACTGCTTGGGCACTTTGCCGAGCAGGTCCCTGAGGTTCATGTAGCCGTCGTCGACAAAGATCGCCTGGGGAATACCGTGCTGGCGCACCACCCATTCGGCCATCTTGTTGTCGCCGCCGATAAAGTCCTTGAGGGCGTCTTCCTGCATCATCCGGCGGATGCTGATCTTGCCCGGCTTGGTCCTGACGATTTTCTTTTCCATCGCTGCGGCGGTGTAGCCCGACAGGTCCGGCAGGGCAGGCTTGGCCAGTTCCAGCGGCGCGGTCGGCGGGCTGGAAATGGTGTAGGTCTTGGCCTGTTGCAGTTCTTTGGCGATGGTCGGCGCCTTGACCTGCTGCGCGGTATCGGCGAAGGCTGTGGCACTGGCCATCAGCATCGCGGCAACCAGCAAGCGTTGAGGTTTCATTGCGCAGGCTCCCATCAGAACTTCCAGATCACGTCGACAAAGGCGCGATGCATGTACGAGTCAACCTGGCTGCCGTAGGCGTCGCCCGGCTTGAACACGCCCGCACGAAAGCGCACCAGGGCCGACGGTTCGTCGATCGACTGGCTGAGCGCGGCCGGCAGCAGGCCTTTCTTGAAGTACTTGGTGACGACCAGGTCCATCTCCTGGCCCAGGTCCTTCTTGCCGTCTTCAAGCGGCAGGGACGTGCTGGACAGGATCGCGCCGGTGACGTCATCGGTGTTGTTCTGCACGGCATCGATGCCGTTGCTGCCGACCGGCTTGTTGCCGTCGACGCGCCAGAACTTGTGGTACACCAGGCTGGCGTCGTAGTCCTCACGCAGCTGCCAGGAACCGAACAGGCTCATGGACTGCATGTTGTTCATCTCGCCGCGAAACGCTTCGCCGAAGCGGTGCACGCGGGACTGGGTGCCGGTCCAGTTCGAACGGTTGCTCTGCAGGCCGTTCTGCTCGTATTCGGCGCTGGCGCGGGAGTAGGCCGCACCCACTTGCCACTGCGGGTCCAGACGCAGGCGGATACCCAGGTCGGTGGCCCAGCCATTCACGTCGTCGCTGCGCTTGGCGTTGGTGGGGCGGGTGCCGTCGGCGTTCAAGGCGTTGACCGTGTCGCGGTCGCCCTGCATGCCGGTGATGCTCGCCCAGTAGTTGACGGTGTTGGTGTTGCGCCAGTTGTAGGCGTCGCTGTTGGCCTCGATGCCGAGCCAGGTCAGGTCGCCGTTCTCGCGCTTGTCCAGCGAGTCGGTGGCCACGCCCGGTTCCGGGTAGTCGAGCTTGCCGTCGTCATGGGTGTGGTGGGCGCGCAGGCCGATCCACTGGCCGGGCGTCCACTGGTAGGCGGCGTCGGCGTAGAGGTGCTGGCGATCCTTGTCCTTGGGCGACAGCTCCTTGAGGTCGGTGCGGTATTCGCTGAAACGTTCAGCGACGCCGACGTTGGCCTTGAGCAGGGTAGTGTCGAAGGTCCAGTTCAGCGCTTCGATGTTGGTGTCGCGCCATTGGCCGTCGTCATTGCGCAGGCGTTGGCGACCGAACTTGAGGATCTCGCCAGGGTAGGGCGTGAAGCCGCTGTAGCCGACCCAGAACTCGCGCATGGCCAGGTAGTTTTTCTTGGCCTTGCGGTCGTTGTTGGTGGTTTGCTGGTTTTCGTCATCCGCCGACTGTTGCAGGGTGTCGGTCTCGATAATGTCGCTGGACACCACGGCCTGGCCCATCGCGTAGGCGCTCCACGCGCCGCTTTCACCGTAGATCCACGGGCGCAGGTCGAGACCGATGCCGTTGACGTCGCCGCCTTTCTGGGTGCCGAGGTCGCGGTCATCTTCGGACTGGGCGGTGGCTTTGACTTCCAGGCCGAAGTTCTTGGCTTCGGTCAGCGCGGCCAGGGTCGGGCACGACCACAGCAGGGCGAAGGTCAGGCCGATGCCGGCCTTGACGAATGGGTTGAGCTTCATAGGGATTCCTCGCCGTCTTCTTCTTGCAGGGCGTGCAGTTGCAGCGTGCTCTGGGCCAGGGTGCCGCGCGCGGCCAGCTCCTGTTGCACCAGGCGTTGGCCTTCGGCGCGTTGCTCAGGCGTGAGCGGGGCTTCGAGCTGCGTGGCCAGGTCAGTGGCCTCTGGCGTGTCCTGGGCTTTAGCCAACTGGCTGAAGACATAGGCGTTCAACGGGTCGGGCTTGGTGCCCTTGCCTTGGGAAAACAATTGGGCGATGGCGAAGTCGGCGCTGTTCTGGCCGTTGCGCGCAGCGGTCAGCAAGTGGTCGAGGGCTTTTTGCGGGTAGACCTTGCCCAGGTAGCCACGGCGATAGATCTGGCCGAGGTAGTAATCGGCGGCCACTTCCTTGCCCACGGCTTTTTCGAAGTGGGCTTCAGCGGCCTTGGCGTCGGCCGGCACCCATTTGCCTTCGTAGTAGAGCTTGCCCAGCAACAGCTCGGCGCGCGGCTGGTCGGCGGCGCGGCCGTTGTCCAGGTACTTCATCATCTGGTCGACGTCGCCCAGTTCAGGGAAGTCGTAGAGCAACTGCGCCAGGCTGACCCAGGAAGCCGGGTAGCCAGGGGCGATTTTTTCCAGCAGGGCCTGGGCGGTCTTTTCGTCGGTCTTGCCCAGCGAGGCATCGCCCAATACGCGGGCCACGCTGTCGACGCGTTGTGCGGTGACGGTGCCACGGCTGTAGCCGGCTTCCATCTGCTTGAGCAATTGGGCCTGCTTTTCCGGCTCGGCTTTCTTCTGGTAGACCGTGGCCAGTTCGACGTAGCAGATGTCGGTGGTGTTCAGCGCGGCCTTGCAGATGCGCTCGACGTCATCCAGGTGCTGGTCGTAGGTGTCCTGGGTGCGATACAGCAGCACTTGGGCCAGGCCGGCTTCCGGGTAACCGGCGGCCTGCCACTTGCTGATCTGCTGCTGCGCATTCACGTTGGGGAAGCTGTGCGGGTATTGCAGGTACAGCATCGCCAGTGGGATCAGGGTGTTGCCTTCGCCATTGGCAAAGGCTTTTTTCAGCAGGCCTTCGGCTTCGTGCTGCTCGGCCTCGGTGACACCTGGCTTGGCAACCAGCAGGCGACCCAGGCGCGCCTGGGCACGTGGCGACGTATCGGCAGCCGCGCGATAAGTGGCTTCGGCCTGACGGATCTGCTCGGGGTCACGGGTGGTCACCTGGATATCGGCCAGGCCCACCTGGGCCTCGCTGTAGCCCAGGTCCGCGAGCTGCTGGTAGTTCTGCTGGGCAGTGACGGTGTCGCCACGTTTGAGTGCTTCGTTGGCCAGGCGCTGGTCGGGCAGGCCGGCGCAACCGGCGAGGCTGACCGCAACAGCCAGCAACGCCGCAGTTCCCATGTGGGAGCGGGCTTGCTCGCGAAGGGGCCCTGTCAGTTGATGCATGTGTTGGCTGACACACTGCTTTCGCGAGCAAGCCCGCTCCCACAGGGACTGCGGTGTTTTTGAGAGAGTCATCACAGGCATGTCCTCTGCTTACAGACCGTTGGCCATGGCTTTGTCGATCAGCCAGTTCAGCGATGGGCCACGGTCGCTGGTCACTTCCACCGGGCGGCCGGCGTAGGTGCTGTCCAGCGGCGCATCAGGCTTGATCTGCACGCGGATGTCGGAAGACAGGTCGGCGCTGTTCAGGCTGGTGCTGCTGACGATGGTGCCGGTGCGGACCTGTTCTTCGTCGGCGACCTGGAAGCTCACTGGAGTGCCGGGGCGCACGTCGGCGAACTGGCGATAGGTGAAGCGCGCTTCGACATTGGCCAGGCTGCCGCGTGGCACCAGTTGGAAGATCACGTCGCCTTTGCTGGCGTACTGACCGTCGGCGACCAGTTGCTGGGCCACTACGCAATCGCATGGGGAGGTCAGGGTGCCGGTCATTTGCTTGCCGAACAGCTCTTCGACTTTGGCCGGTTGCAGCTGGTCTTCGTCCAGGTGGCCCTTGAGCACGTCGAGCATGCTGGTGCTGAAGGTCGCCAGTGGCGCGCCTTTGGCAGCGACCGCATCACCCTTGAGCAGGCTTTGCACGGTGCCGTCGCGCGGCATGGTCACGTTCATGCCCGGTACGCTGACGATGCCAGCCTGGGCGTGGCTGACGAAGTACATGCCGTACACCGATTTGAAGACAAAACCGAACGCGGCGAGGCCGACCAGGAAGATCGCCAGGCTGAAGGTCACGGCACGCAGGCGGCCGAAGGCGCTCATGTTGCTGCCGCCGTCCTTGACCTTGCGCGCCTTGGTGAAGTTGTCGCGCTGCAGGGTTGCCAGCACGTCGCCCATGGTCACGATGTCACCGGACAGGTGCGAGGTGATCAAGTGGCGCAGGGTCGAGATGTCCTGGGCGTCGAGGTTCTGGAACTGGCAACCGGTGCGACCTGTCTGTCGGTCGTAGGAGCGAATTTGCAGCTCTACATCCATGGCCAGGCCAAGGTTGTCGATGACGAACTGCAGGCGGCCCTTGTGCACTTCACCCACGGTCAACGGCTGGGTGGCGGTGAACGCCAGGCCGCCGGCGGAGAGGTCGATCACCCGTGCTTCGGTCTGGGTGCGGTCGGTGTTGAAAAAGCGCAGCTTGGCCGGGATTTTGACCCGGGCATGTTGGCGCTGGGCTTCGGACTCGTGGACAACGTTGGCGTTTACTTGGCTGTTCATGACGGTGTAATTCCTTGGTTAATTCAGGCTTGGCAGGGTCAGACCATCATCAGCAACACGGCGACGAAAATGCTGCCGGCGGAGAAGGTCATGGTCCGAGACGACCAGGTGTTGAACCAACGTTGAAAGCTGGCCAAATCGCGGGTCAGTTTGGTGTCCTGGCGGGTCCAGGACTGTTGATCAAGGCGGAAGAACACGTAGATCTTCACCAGCGCGCCCATGATCTGGTTGTAATAGAGAATCACGGGGTAGGCCGGGCCGATCTTGTGGCCGGAGCACGACAGCAGCAGGGTCAGAATCAGGCGGGTGATGCCGATCCACAGCAGGTAGGCGAGGATGAACGCGCCGCCGTACTTGAAGGTGGCGATGATTGCCACGGTCAGGCCGAGCAGGGAGGTCCACATCGACACGCGCTGGTCGAACAACACGATGCTGGTGAACAGGCCCAACCGGCGTACACCCAGGCCCAGGGCACGGGAGTTCTGGCGCAGGTTGTTGCCGTACCAGCGGAACATCAGCTTGCGGCTGGCCTTGATAAAACTCTTTTCCGGCGGGTGTTCCACGGTGTTGATCGCGGCGTCCGGCACGTAGAAGGTGTCGTAGCCCAGGCGCATCAGGCTGAACCAGCTGGACTTGTCATCGCCGGTCAGGAACTTGAAGCGGCCCAGGCGCCAGTGTTGCAGCGAGTCGCTTTCCACGTCGGCGATAAAGCCCGGGTCGGTGACCACGCTGGCACGGAACACCGACATGCGCCCGGTCATGGTCAGCACGCGCTTGGACAGGGCCATCGAGCACATGTTGATGTGGCGCTGGGCGAAGCGCAGCTTGTGCCACTCGCTCATGATGTAGCCGCCGCGTACTTCGCAGAACTCGTTGGTGGTCAGCCCGCCGACATTGCCGAACAGCTGGAACCACGGGACGGTCTTGCGGACCACGCCTTCGGCGAGCACGGTGTCGCCATCGATCACGGCGACCACGGCGCGGTCATCCGGCAGGTGGCGGGAGATGGCGCGAAAACCGAAGGCCAGGCCGTCACGCTTGCCGGTACCGGCGATGCGCACGAAGTCGAGCTTCACGTGGTCTGGCGGGTTCATGCGTTCCCACAGGCTCTTGACCAGCAGCTCATCGGACATTTCCACCAGCGAGCAGACCACGGTGGTCGGAAAGCCACATTCGATGGCCTCGCGAATCACCGAGCTGTAGACCTGCGCGGTGGTCAGCGCATCGATCCGGAAGCTGGTGACCATCAGGAACACATGGGACGGGTCGGCGGCCTTGCCCAACTTGCGCACTTTGCGGCGCAGGTGCGGGTAGACCACGTACAAAAACAGCATGCCGCGAAAGAAATGCGTAGCACCCATCGAGTAGCGCCAGATACCGACGGCGCCAATCAGGAAAATAAAATTCTTCGACTCGGAGTCGAACGTACTCGCCGGCAAAAGCAGGGCGAGTCCCATCAGCAGGCTCAGAAAGAACAGCCAGCCGGCGGATTGGAGCAGTACGTGTTTTAACTTGGACATAAGCGTCATCCGAAGGTGGTGAAAGCGGCTGGTTACAAGCCGCAAGCTGCAAGGGCGGTGCTTTTACTTGCAGCTTGCGGCTCGCAACTAGCCGCTGCTCTTCCGTTACCAGCAAATGCCTTCGGTGCGGCCGCTGACGCTGGTGGCTGCGGACATGAAGCCCACCAGGTCGACCACTTGCTTGCCGTGCGGGGCGTTATGCGCCAGGGCACGGAACTTCTCATCGCGGTTGCCCAGGATGATCACGTCGGAGTTGTTGATCACGTCGTCGAAGTCCGAGTTGAGCAGGGACGACACGTGCGGGATCTTGCCTTCGATGTAGTCTTTGTTCGCGCCGTGGACACGGGCGTACTCGACGTTGCTGTCGTAGATGCTCAGGTCGAAACCTTTGCCGATCAGCATCTCGGCCAGCTCGACCAGCGGGCTTTCGCGCAGGTCATCGGTGCCAGCCTTGAAGCTCAGGCCCAGCAGCGCGACTTTGCGTTTGTCGTGGCCGGCGACGATGTCGAAGGCGTTCTGCACCTGGGACTCGTTGCTGCGCATCAGCGAGTTGAGCAGCGGTGCTTCCACGTCCAGGGAACCTGCGCGGTAGGTCAGGGCACGCACGTCCTTGGGCAGGCACGAGCCGCCGAACGCGAAGCCTGGGCGCATGTAGTACTGGGACAGGTTGAGGGTCTTGTCCTGGCAGACCACTTCCATCACTTCGCGACCGTCGACGCCGACCGCCTTGGCGATGTTGCCGATCTCGTTGGCGAAGGTGACCTTGGTCGCGTGCCAGACGTTGCAGGTGTACTTGATCATCTCGGCAACGGCGATGTCCTTGCGGATGATCGGGGCGTCGAGTTCTTCGTACAGCGACTGCAGGACATCGCCGGAGGCTTTGTCGAACTCACCGATAACGGTCATCGGCGGCAGGTCGTAGTCGGCGATGGCGGTGGATTCACGCAGGAATTCCGGGTTGACCGCGACGCCGAAGTCGACGCCGGCTTTCTTGCCGGAGCAGTCTTCGAGGATCGGGATCACCACATTGGCGACAGTGCCCGGCAACACGGTGCTGCGCACTACGATAGTGTGGCGGGTGGTCTTGTCACGCAGGACAAAACCGATCTCGCGGCATACCGATTCGATGTAGTTGAGTTCCAGGTCGCCGTTCTTCTTGCTCGGCGTGCCGACACAAATCATCGACAGGTCGGTATCGCGGATGGCTTCGGCGAAGTTGGTCGTGCCACGCAGTCGACCGTTTGCGATGCCTTGGCTCAACAGTTCGCCCAGACCCGGCTCAACGATGGGCGATTTGCCTGCGTTGATCAGGTCGATCTTTTCCTTGGAGATGTCTACGCCGACCACTTCGTGGCCACGTGCAGACAGGCAACCGGCACAGACTGCGCCAACGTAACCTAGACCAAATATGCTGATGCGCATCGCATTTACCTCTTTGTCATTGAAGACGGTGTTAATCATGCCAATAGATGGCCGGAGTTCATGTTTGCAAACGTCACTGTTCACACGGAAGTTGGGCGAATAGACGCCGACTTACCGCGTACAGGCAGGTTAAATAGTGAGTGACTAACTATTGCACTCAAGGTGTGCGCAACTTGGCCTTGTTATTGGGGCTTGCCCTAAAATGCAGCCAGGCTTCCGGGTGGAAGGGCCTGACGCCGGCGCCGTAGAGCCTTGATAGAGGCAGTTAGCCCTTTAATATCAATGGCTTGAGCGTTGGCACCGACACATTTGGGTAAGCGCTGCCTTGGCCTATAGGGGTTAGCAATTCATCCTTATCGCCGCCCTCAACTCATATCAGTTGATGATGTGACCCGTGAGTCAAAGTTGATGGGGCAACTTTGCTACTTCCGTGGATCGTTATGTAAGTCATCTCTTACAGAAACAGAGAATTTCGTTACCGGTGGTATGAGCGGCGCTTTAAGGTGAAGTTCCGGGCCGCTCATCCTGTTTCCCGAAATTTCTTGAAATATTAGAAAAGATGGCACTGGTAGTACAGTGATAGCACTTGCTATTTGGGCCAGTAGTTGTAGGGAGTTGGCGCGCAGAGATAGTTTTGTGCCACCACGGTTTGAAAAAAGTGGTGCCACTACGAAAAAAAATTGGAAATGTCGAGTGAAAGAATTGTTAGAGATGCGTCAAGATATTTTTTGACGCCAAAATAATGACTATTTACGCGCTGAAATGCGCACAAAAAATGTGGGAGCGGGCTTGCCTGCGATAGCGTCGGGTCAGTTGGCAAATCTGCAACTGATACATCGCTATCGCAGGCAAGCCAGCTCCCACATTCAAACAAGAGTGCTTGCCAGGGCCTTATTCCGGTGCGTGATCGCGCAAAAACACCAGGTTATCCGGCTTGGACTGCTCTGGATTGAAGCGATAACCCTGCACGTCGAATTGCTTGAGCTTGGCCGGGTCGTTGATGCGCTCCTCGATGACGAAGCGGCTCATCATGCCCCGGGCCTTCTTGGCGTAGAAGCTGATGATCTTGTACTGGCCGTTCTTCAGGTCCTTGAACTCGGTATTGATGATGCGCGCGTTCAGGGCCGTGCGCTTGACCGCCGAGAAGTACTCGTTGGAGGCCAGGTTGAGCAGCACGTCGTCACCTTGTTCGGCCAGGGCTTCGTTGAGCCATTCGCTGATGCGGGTGCCCCAGAAGGCGTACAGGTCCTTGCCACGGGCGTTGGCCAGTTTGGTGCCCATCTCCAGGCGGTACGGCATCATCAGGTCCAGCGGGCGCAGCAGGCCGTAGAGGCCCGAGAGCATGCGCAGGTGGTCCTGGGCGTAGGAGAAATCGGCATCGCTGAAGGTCTCGGCGTTCAGGCCGGTGTAGACATCGCCCTTGAACGCCAGCAGCGCCTGCTTGGCATTGTCCGGCGTGAAAGCGGGAGTCCAACTGCCAAAACGCGCGGCGTTGAGGCCGCCGATCTTGTCGGATACGTGCATCAACTCGCTGATTTGCGCCGGGCTCAGGTCGCGCAATTGCTCGATCAACTCTTGGGAGTGGTCAAGGTATTGCGGCTGGGTGAAGCGCGGGGTTACCGGCTTTGACTCGAAATCGAGGGTTTTGGCGGGGGAAATCACCATCAGCATGAAGTTGGCTCCTGTAATCGTGGAGGGGATTCTAGGGGCTGGGGCGTTTTGACTCCACCTATCAAGGCAATAGACACCAAAACTGCGGGAGCCAGCGTGGGATGGGGTGTATCGGCTATAGTGGCCGACGACTCTGGAGAGGGAGACCCTAGGTGCGAATTGCGCTTTTATTATCAGCTTGCCTGCTCTGCCTGACCGCCCAGGCGGCGCCGGTGGATGTCGCCAGCCTGGACCGTGGCACCTGGCCCGAAAAGCTCGGCAGCCCGGCGCTGTTCGACGTGGCCTCGCGCGCGGAAATCCTGATGTTCGCCCACAGCCTGCTCGCCAGCGAGAATCAGGATGAAGCCGCGCTCAAGCAACGGCTGGGCCTGAAGATCATCAACATGGCATCCATCGACGACCTGCGCCGCCAGCTCTGGCAGCGTCTGCTGGAGAACTACACGTTCGCCCAGCAAAGCTGCGAGGAAGATGCCTCGTTCTGCTACCTGGTGGAAAACATGGACGACCTGCGCGAGCAGGCCGGCAAGTTCGAGGTCAGCGAAAACTCCTTCTATATAGGCTGGGCCGGCCCCAGCCACGCGTTCCACGAACGTTACCTGGACGAGCTGCTGCGCAAAGCCGCGCTGTTTCCGCAGATCAGCAGCGAAATCGCGCGCTTTGGCGATCACGAGCGCAATGGCGACGAGTTCAACGACCGGCTGTTCCTGCTGACCTTCGATGGCGGCCCGGCACCGGTCAGCGGCAACACCGACTGGCTCACCGATTACCTGCGCAAGCAGAAGATGAACGCGACCTTCTTCGTCCTCGGCAGCAGCCTGCAGACGCGCGTCGAGCGCAGCTCGGTGGCCGATGTGCAGGCGCTGTACCAGGGCCAGTGCGTCGGCACCCAAGGCTGGCAGTATCGCTCCCATAGCCATTGGGTCGACTGGCAGGGCTCCATTACCCGCAGTGCCTCGCTCGCGCAGAACCTGATGCCGGAAAACTACCTGCCGCTGTTTCGGCCGCCCTACGGTCAGCGTCGCGCGGACAGCCAGGGGTTCTTCCAGGCCCAGGGCCTGCAAGTGGCGTTGTGGGATATCGATTCCCAGGACGAACCGGGCAAGCTCAAGGCCGATGAGTCGGCGCAACGGGTGCTGACGTTGATGTTGCTGTGGCGCAAAGGGGTGATTGTGTTTCACGACACCCAGGACAAGGCGCGGGTGGCGTTGCCGATATTATTGCAGGCGACGGGGCAAAGCGGATTGGGTTGGCAGGACTGCCGGGAGGCGTTTCGCTGAAAAGACCGAAGTGCCCGGCCCTGTTGGGGATGCGGCATTTTCGGGGTGATTTCGTGCGACATTTCGATGCAGGCGGACTTCCGACTTTAACGGGGTCCATGGCACTCGGCTAGTGCTATTCGTCATCCTGAAAAATAAACTTCAAAAATGCGTCAAAGTGCTTTTTCCTGTCATGGGTTTTGCGGTATTACGAAGTCAGATCGCCGAAACCTGCAACACAGGTGGCGTCTTCCAAGACTCCTCATGTGGGCACTGCACTTGACGTCACTCAGGTGCAGTCGGTGGTCGAATCGAGGCGCAGCACTGTTGCGGTATTGCGTCGACTGGCTCCCACAAAGGTGACCGAGTATGGATGATCATGGACGTAACCCTTCTTCCGACCAGCCAATCCTTTATGTGCTTGATACCAACGTACTGATCCACGATCCGAACGCACTGCTTAACTTCGAAGAACACCACGTCGCCATCCCGATGATCGTGCTTGAGGAGCTCGACAAACTCAAAAGCGGGCACCACAGCGTGGCTGCCGAATGCCGCCAGGCCATCCGCCTGATCGACAAGACCCTGGGCGAAGCGTCACCTGACGACGTTGAAGTCGGTGTGCCGATCCAGCGCGGCAAAAGCGGGCCCAAGGGCTTGCTGTCGATTCTGATGAGTAAGCGCAGCGAGCCCAACAGCCTGTTGCCGGAAAATCTGAACGACAACAAAATCATCAACCAATTGATCGACCTGCACGCACGCGACAAGGACCTGCGCCTGGTGCTGGTGACCAAAGACATCAATATGCGCCTCAAGGCACGAGCGTGTGGGATCGCTGCCGAGGACTACAGCACCGACCAACTGGTCGACGACGTGTCGATGCTCTCCCGTGGGTATCACACTGTGACGGGCTCCTTCTGGGACCTGGTCAGCAAAGTTGAAACCCGTCAGGACCATGGCCGCACCTGGCACCAGGTACAGTTGATCGACAACCTGCCGGCCGTGCACATCAACGAGTTCATCATCGACGAACAGGGCTTCGTGGGCTGGATCAAAGAGATCCAGGTCGACAAGCTGCTGATCCTCGACCTGCATCAGGAACCCCTGTTGCACCAGGAAGCCTGGGGCCTGAAACCGCGTGATATCTACCAGAGCCTGGCGCTGTATGCGCTGCTCGACCCGGACATCCACCTGGTCAACCTGACCGGCGCCGCGGGTTCGGGGAAAACCATCCTCGCCCTGGCTGCCGCCATCGAGCAGACCATGGTGACCAAGCGCTATCGCCGCATCATCGCCACCCGCAGCGTGCAGGGCCTGGACCAGGAAATCGGTTTCCTGCCCGGCACCGAGGCGGAAAAAATGGAGCCGTGGCTGGGGGCGATCACCGACAACCTCGAAGCCTTGCACATGGATGACGAAAACACCCATGGCAGCGTCGACTACATCCTCAGCAAAGTGCCGTTGCAGTTCAAATCCCTCAACTACATCCGAGGTCGCAGCTTCCAGCAAAGCCTGATTTTGATCGATGAATGCCAGAACCTCACCCCGCACCAGATGAAAACCATCATCACCCGTGCCGGCGCCGGTTCCAAAGTGGTGTGCCTGGGCAACCTGGCACAGATCGACACCCCTTACCTGTCCGCGACCAGCTCCGGGCTGACTTACCTGACGGAACGCTTCAAGGACTTCCCGAACGGCGTGCACATCGCCCTGCAGGGTGTCCCACGTTCGATTCTGGCCGAATACGCCGAATCCCACCTGTAACCACGGTCAATGTGGGAGCTGGCTTGCCTGCGATAGCATCACCTCGGTGTAACTGACATACCGAGGTGCCTGCATCGCGGGCAAGCCCGACTCCCACAAAAGCCAGCTCCCACCTTTTGATCTGCGTTGGGTTTACAATCGACGCTCCTGATCAGGAGTACCGCTGTGCTGACTCATCTCGATTCCCAAGGTCGCGCCCATATGGTCGACGTCACCGACAAAGCCGTGACGTTCCGTGAGGCGGTGGCTGAAGCGCGGGTGCGCATGCTGCCCGAGACCCTGAAAATGATTGTCGACGGCGCCCATCCCAAGGGCGACGTGTTTGCCGTGGCCCGCATCGCCGGGATCCAGGCGGCGAAAAAAACCAGTGACCTGATCCCCCTGTGCCACCCGCTGATGCTCACCGGCGTCAAGGTCGAGCTCAGCGCCGAGGGCGTGGACGTGGTGCATATCCTCGCGCGCTGCAAACTCTCAGGCCAGACCGGCGTAGAGATGGAAGCCCTCACCGCCGCCAGCGTCGCGGCACTGACGATCTACGACATGTGCAAGGCGGTGGACCGCGGCATGACCATCGAAAGCATCCGCCTGCTGGAAAAGCTCGGCGGTAAAAGCGGGCATTTCAAGGCGGACCAGGCATGAGCATCAACGTACTGTTTTTTGCGCGCTACAGCGAAGTGATCGGCCTGGACTCCCTGGAGATGGAAGGCGATTTCGCCACCGTCGAGGCTGTGCGCCAGGCATTGGCGGGCGATCCCGAATTCGCGGTGTTGAACGAAACCAGCCTGATGTGCGCGCGCAACCAGGAACTGTGCACCCTCGACGAGCCGTTGCAGGCCGGCGACGAAGTGGCGTTCTTCCCGCCCGTGACCGGAGGCTGAGCATGGCCATTCGTGTGCAGG
This sequence comes from Pseudomonas aylmerensis, assembly GCF_001702265.1. Lineage (GTDB taxonomy): Bacteria > Pseudomonadota > Gammaproteobacteria > Pseudomonadales > Pseudomonadaceae > Aquipseudomonas > Aquipseudomonas aylmerensis. Next base: position 178,537 of record NZ_MAUE01000032.1, on the reverse strand, counting down.
CCCAGCCCTTTGACCCCGGCGCCGAAGTCAACGCCATGCACGCCGCCAATGTCGGCGTCGGCGCAGTGGTGAGCTTTGTCGGCTATGTGCGCGATTTCAACGATGGCCTCGATGTGGCGGGGATGTTCCTCGAGCACTATCCCGGCATGACCGAAAAAGCCCTGGCCAAGATCGCCGTTGAGGCTGAGCAGCGCTGGCCGCTGCTCAAGCTGGAAGTGCTGCACCGCATCGGCGCCCTGGAGCCTGGCGAGCCCATCGTGTTCGTCGCGGCTGCCAGTGCCCATCGCCAGGCGGCGTTTGATGCCTGTGCGTTTGTGATGGACTACCTCAAGACCCGCGCGCCGTTCTGGAAGAAGGAAAATACCAGCGAAGGGCCGCGGTGGGTGGAAGGGCGGGACAGTGATCATAAGGCGGCGAATCGCTGGAAGGTGTAAGTGCATGAGTGCACTTTACTGAATTTAAAACCCTGAGGTTATTTCGTTTTGATTGGGGCAACTGTCAACTTTGACAGTTGTTACCCTTCTCTATTGCGTTCCTAATGCGTGTAAGGCACAGGCCAACAACCCATCGTTGGAATGCACCTGTGGCTTCTCTAGTTGATTAATTTCAATCTCCGCAGGAGAGCATTATGGCCCGTAAGACTGGCAGCTGCCGACTCGCGCTTTTTAAAGTCGCACTTCCCAACGGCGCATCAACAACCGACGCGTTATATGCCAATGGCCGCCATCAATGCGAGGTTCTTATTCAGGTGGTCAAGGAAGTAGTGACGGCGACGGGTGAGTGGGAGCGTACAGCCCTGACCGACGAAGAGTTTGCCAGTATCACGCTGTGCGCCTATTCAACACAGACTGACCAACTGCTGCCAAAAGATTGGCATTGTGACCAACAAAAGAATATATACAGCGCAGGACTCTATCAACCAGAGGGAGAGCCTCAAGCGTCATTCAGTTATCTTGATCCTCAGGTGGACACTATCGTTCGCTACTTGCGCGTAGAAGAGGGGGGCGCGCAGGAAGCCGTAGCGTTCATGGCCGTTATAGATCTGGAGGGAGCGACTTATACAACCGCCTTGGTAAGTGGTCAATCAAGTGATGGGGCGACGGTCACCGTCAAACCAGTGGCTTCTTATGGCCTGCCTATCGATAGTCTTGTGGCTCATGTTGATACGAAGGCTTATGAATACGGATTGACGATGTTGGCTGTTTATTATTGGGTGCTGCCGACAGGCCTGGGGATTGTTGAAAACAAGGGGATTGATGGGCCGGTTGCCTTGCCCAATGAGGGTGATAATTTTCAAACTCTCGAAGTCCGTAACTACGGGGCCGGGTCTCTAAGCGTCAAGATAGGTGTTGTGGTTAACAAAGATTTGCCCGAGGCGTTATTGCGCATGGATGATGTTCATAAAAACCTTCCAATATCGTTCCCCAATCCATTTGTGAAATTTCATGAGCGACCTACGGTCATGCGCGCGGTGAGGCTTATCTCCACGGTCTTTCCAGAATCCAGACTGGGTAATGGTTTATGGCGGTTGATCGATAACTTTGGCCGCGAGCATACTTATTGTTTAAGTCTGGCAAGTAATGGCGATATCAAGCTCGAGACGAGAGGCGCAGTGGAGTCCGAGTTGCGGGTTACTGAATTTTTTGTAACGCTGCCTGGCAGTGGGCAGTCGACCAACGCCCTTTACGCCAATGGTCATCACCAATGCCAAGTCAACATTGAAGTCACCCTTGAACAAAGACTCCCCGGTGGCCGCTGGGAGCGAGTGCCATTGACTGCTGGTCAGCGAAACAGCATTACCTTGGCTGAATTTTCCGCCGATCCCCACCAGGGACTTCCCGAGGGGTGGAGGTGTGATCAGGAAAAAAACAAATATAACCTGGGGCTCTGGAAGCCTGGCTCCACAGAGGATCTCCCAGAGGCGAGTGCAGCGGCCAGCCAGCAAGATGTTGTGGCGCGTTTTTTACGTGTAGCACCCGAGCATATTCAAACGCAGCGCTTTATGGCGAGCATTACCATCAATGGCAAAACAATCACGACCAATTCAGCGGATGTTGCCGGTTCTGCTGTGTCCTGGGTGATTGTTTCACCTGTTCGCCCCTATCTATTGGGGGTTGATGAGCTGACACCATATGTAGATGAAACCGCGTATCAGGGCAGTAATCCTACCGTTCTTGTCTCTGTTTATTATTGGACGCCTCCTGCCGGTCTTTCATTTTTTGATAATTTGGGCGTGAGTCATCCAGTGCCTGTGAGTCATGAGGGATACGCCTTCACTACAGCAGTATTTTCTCGTGAGTTCGGTCCGGCAAAAGTGGGAGTGGTGGTAGGGCGAGATGGCATGGGCCAGTCTATTTATATGAATGATGTTCAGCGCAATGTATACCCTGACAAAAATCCGCGGATCGAATTTAATAAGCGCGAGACTATTATGCGGGCGATTCGTTTTACAGGTCCCATTCCGGGAGACGCACCGTCGGTGTTTAATGATTGGACAGTGAGGGATAATTACGGCTGTGAGCATCGTTATCGATTGGGTTATAAGGCCTCCGGGGGCGCATTGACGTTGTCAGGATGAAACGCACGGGTCGCAGAGTTGTTATTCTTTTAGGGAGAATCTAAATGAAAGCGGGTAGCGTACGACTAGGGCATTTCGAGATCCAGACGGAAACGGCAGAAGATAAGACCAGGGCGCTATATACCAATGGTCGCCATCAATGCAAGCTCGTGGTGCTGATTGCCAAGAACGTCGCGGATGAGTCAGGTAACTGGCAGTTTGCAGCGTTGACTGCGGCTGAGCGTAATAGTCTGACGGTGACTCAGTATGCAACTAACCCAGATGCACCCCTTCCCACCGGATGGCACTGTGATACGGATAAAGATAAATATGATCCGGGGCTTTGGCCCCCGCGCGGCAGCGAGACAAACAGCACCACGCTCTCGTCGTCCCCTGCGAAACCTTCTATAGCAAGCGGCCCGCTGGAGATGGTGGAACGGTATATGCGTGTTAATGCGGGGCAGCCTATTCAATCCTATCGCTTTATGGCGCGTATCCAGATAGCCGGTAAAGTCTATACGACAAATTACACTGATGATGACGCCTCGTTTAATTCCTGGGTGGAGATTCAGCCAGAGCGTCCTTATGTGTTGAGAGTGGCTCAACTGGTTCGCTATATTGATAATAGGGCGTTTGAGGATAAAGCACGTAACATTTATATCGATGTGCATTACTGGACGCCGCCACGAGGCCTACAATTTATTCAGAATGTGGGGATCGCTAACCCGTTGAATATAAAAGATGAAGGACGGTTTTTTAATACGTCGGATTTCATCAGCGTTCCTAATGACAAAAGCGGGATCCTTGTCGAAAGGGATTCATTGGAGGAGCGGGTGTTCATGGCCGATGTACAACAAGGCATTTACTCAGGTAATGGGCCTGACATTGAATATCGACGGTGCTTCAAAGTGATGCGCGCATTAAAGCTTCATGGCGGAGTGCCCTCGACGCCGCACAGGGACACCGGACATTGGAGCCTGCTGGATAACTTTGGATGCGAACACAAGTTTCGTTTGAAATTGGGTGGAACGCCCAGTTTGGAATTGACTGACTAGTTCGGTATTTATTGACTGGGTGTCCGCGCTAGGAGATGTCCTCATGAACGTCTACTCCAACGCTTTCAATTTCAGCTCTTACCTCAGTGGCTCTGTCGATGTACGTACAGGCCAATACTCCAGCCAGATTCGCCTGGTAACCCTGTATCCACAAGGTGCCCTCGAGGCGAGCCGGGACATTACTCTGATGTTCTCGATGATGAACACCTCAGCATTGGGCTACGGGTTGGGCTGGCGGCTCAGCAACACGGAGTTTGATATCAGCACCCAGCGCCTGACGCTGCTCAGTGGAGAGCAGTTCAAAACCCAGGCTTTACCTCCCGTAAACGGAACTCTGGTTATCCAGGATCGGAAGCTGAAGGACCTGGTCGTCAAGCGGCCGACGTCCTCTACGCTGCAGGTGATTTACAAGGACGGCACCATAGAAGTGCTGGAGCGCACTGGCAGTAACGTGCCCTACCGCATCGTTGCGATGCTGTTCGAGAACGGTGAGCGCCTGATCTTTGACTATGAGGAAACAGGTTTTCTCGACCGTATCCTCAATCACAAGCAAGAAGAACTGCTGGTATTGACCTATTCGGGTCAGCGGTTGGTGACAGCGGATGCGCGGGTCGACGGCGGGCGCTATGCCCGTGTTCGGTTTACTTACACCAATGATCGCCTGACCGGGGTGACAGCCCCCTATGATCGTAGTGAAGCGCAGGGTACTGCGGCTTATGTGTTCAAGTACCGGAAGGCGTTCCGCAATGGGCTGGTTGCGCTCGAGCAAGTGCAGTCGCCGATGGGCGGGCAGGAACTGATTACTTATGATGAGAATGGGCACCAGTACGCTAACAACCAGTACATTCCACGGGTCATTAGATGGGTGCAGTCGCCCGGGGCCAGCCAGCCGGACATGATCCGAACCTATGCCTACAGTACGGGCAGGAATTTCACCGGCTTCCCGTTTTCCGGCGGTTTTCGCGAAGGCGAAGACAACCTGTATTTGATCGGTAGCGATTACAACTACTGCACCGAGGAGACCAGCCGCGACGCCAATGATCAGGTGCTGAGCGTCACCGAGACCACCTACAACAAGTTTCACCTGTTGACCGAAGAGCTGGTCCGGCGCGAGGGGACGCTGACTAAAACCAGCATTACCTACAACACCAATGATGGCTTGTTTCCCGCCCAGCCGGCCAACCTCCACCTGCCTAAAACCATCACCAAGCGCTATGGACTGGTGGCTGGCGGCGCAGCGAGGGAAGAAATCCAGCATATCGAGACGGATGAATTCGGCAACCCGCTCAGCCGCACCGAGACTTCCGGGATTCGCACCGAATACAGCTATTACCCGATTGCCGGCGAGGGCAGCCGATGCCCGGCGGATCCCCATAAGCTGTTCCAACGCTACGTCAAGCACGAGCGCCTGGTACCCGTGGGCGGCTCACCTGCTGCCCGGCTCACGGAATATACCTATACCCGCGTGCCACAGACGGGCAGCAGCTATTTTGTGCTGCAGCAATCGAGCAGCCAGGCGGGTGGGCTGGCCATGCAGCAGACTTACTACGAAACCCCCGTTGCGCTGGCCGGCCGCTTGAAAAGCACCACCAGTACGGTCGACGGGCAGGCGTTGACCAGTGATTTCAGTTACGTGATTCAAGGTGACAACCTGATTGAAACCCGACGCTTGAATGGGAGCGAAGTGCAAGGAAGGCAATGGCTTGAGGCCAAGCGCACGCTTTCGCTGGTCAATCGTCGCCTGCTGTCGATGACGCGAGACGGTGACAGCACTCTGGACCTGGCATTTGATGTCAGTGGCCGGCTGGTGACGGAAACGGTTTCTCCCGGCACTCTGCGCAAAGCCACGCGGCAATACGCCTACCATTTTGCGCAGGAGGACAAGCACGCTCATCTGATCACCACGGATGCTAAAGGGGTCACGGCCGTTACCTATTACGATGGCGCTGGGCGCCAAGTGTCCGATGCGCAGCGCCTGGGCTTGAATCAAGAGCGTGTCATCAGGACATGGCGGTATGACACGCTTGGGCAAACCGTGGAAGTGGTCAGCTACGATTACCTGGACAACGGCCAGCGCGTCCTGGAAAGCCCCCAGACCTACACCTACAGCCCTTGGGGCAACGCCAGCACCGTCACTCGACCTGATGGGAGTGTGGCGATCAATGAGTACGACCCGCGCCTCAATCTGACCGAGGAAGGCGTTGTTGGCAGTGAACGGCGCATAACGTATTTCAATGCGCATAACCAGCCGATCAAGGTTGAGCGACTGGATGCCAACGGCAACAAGGTCGAAGTGGAGTCACGCACTTACGATGGCTTGGGCCGTTGCCTGACGTCACGGGACATCAATGCGACCCTCACCGAGTTCAGCTATGACGGGTTCGATCGGCTGCTGACTACCTTGCAAAAGCCCACCGACGGCACCCCGCAACGCGAACGCAAAACCGAGTACGCCCCAGGTACCAGCAGTGGCGACAGGGTTAGCGCGTTCACGGTAGCCGGCAAGCTGCTGGCGACCCGTACCTATGACAGCCTGGGTCGCATGACTCGCCAGGCGCGTGGGACCGGGCAGGCGACGACGTGGGAATACGAGGCCGGATGGCTGGCGCCGGTGGCCATGGTTTCCCCGCGTGGTGCTCGTCAGCGCCTCACGTATGACAAAGAACTCGATGTGCCCACCCAGATTGAGATGACGGGGCTTCCCGAGAGTGGCTACCAGCATGACCCCGTCTCTGGTGCACTGACACGCTCGGAGAGCAACAGACTGGTCCGTGAGCTGTTTTACGACACATACGGCCAGGTCGAGAAAGAGGTGCAGAGCGCCAATGGTGCGGCATTGACCACCCTGAATCAGTATTCCCCCGGCGGGCGACTGCTTGAACAAACCGGCGCCGATGGTCAGAAAAGCCAGCTTGAGTACGATGCCCTGGGACGTTTTTCGAAGATCACCACCGGCGCCCTGGTGATTGAGCAGAGCTACGATACGCTGGGCCGGCCTCAGAGCCTGACCACCACCCATGACCGCACGAAGATTCTCACCCGGTTGACGTACGACGCGCTGGGCCGAGAAACCGATCGCACGTTTGAGCAAAACGGCGTGCTGCTGCAGGTGATGACCAGTACCTATCGGGTCAACAGCCTGCTGGCGACACGGGTACTGACGGATGCGAGTTCAAGGGTGTTGATCGGCGAGACGTTTACCTATGACGCCTACCTGCGGCTCAAGGCCTACCGCTGTACCGGGCTTGAACACCCCAAGGATCATCTGGGCCGGGGCATTGTCGGCGAGGATTTCACCTTCGACAGCCTCAACAACATTACCCAGGTCATCACCTTCTTTGCCGATGGTACCCAGGATACCTGCGAACGCTATTTTACCGGCACCGACCCTACCCAGTTGACCCGACTGACCCACACCCGTCCGGTGCAGGAAGTCACTCTCACCTATGATGCGGCGGGCAACCTGCTAGCGAGCCCAGAGGGCCACATCTATACGTTCAATAGCTTTGAGCAGCTCACTACGGTGCAGGTCGGCACGCTCAAGTACAGCTACCAGTACGACGCCGAGTCGCGCCAGGTCCAGGCATCCCGGGGCGATGAGCCGCCGGTGATGCTCGCCTACAACGGCGAACGCCTGGAGACCCTGGTGGAAGGCAACAAGAAAATCCGCTATGCCGACGGCGGCGACCAAGTGATGGCGCGTACCGGTGGCGTCGACGGGCCGCAAGTGTATGCCAACGATGCTGCCGGCAGTGTGCGCGGCATCTCCGCTGCGGGCCAGGCCCACGTGCGACGGCACTACACGCCCTATGGCGACACCCATATCCGCCTGGATGACGGCAAGGTCCGCAGCATGGCCGACCTGCAACTGCAGGCGTTCAATGGGCAGCGGCTGGATGCGGCGACCAACCTGTACTTCCTCGGTAACGGTCTGCGGGCCTACTGCCCTTCTCTATACATGTACGTGCAGGCTGACCCGACGAGCCCGATCGATGAGGGAGGGATCAACAGCTATGCCTACTGTGCCGGCAACCCGGTCAACCTGATGGACCCCAATGGGCTGTGGCCCAACTGGTTGAAGTGGGTGTTGACCGGGGCCGCGTTGGCATTGGCCGTCGTGTCGCTGGGGTCCGGATCCTTAGCGCTTGCGGCAGCTGTGGCGGCGTATTCGGCGAAAGCCGCTGCAACTGCAGCAGTCGGGGCGACAGCAGCGGTGGCTGCAAAAGCAACAGCAGCGGCAGCGATCATCAAGGCGGGGCTGGGTGTGTCCATTTCGGGGCTGGGGAGCGTAGGAGGCGTTCTGAGTGTTACGAGCTTGAGTATTGAGGCTGTCGATCACCAAATGGGTTGGGATCGTTCGAACCACCTCAAGGGGCTTGGATGGGCGTCGTTCGGCTTCTCTATTGCTTCATGGACGGTCAGTTTTGCGGCGGCAGCCAGAGGGGCTATCAGCGCCTATACCGGCTTGGCGGCGACGTCCAGGTCCGGTGCCGCCTCTAAGGGAGCGAGTGAGTTCGTGAAGAGTTTTTCGGGCTATGGTTTTCGGTTTTACAAAAAAGCCAAGGATCTGGATTCCTTGATTAAGAGTGAGGTTACGAGTGGCGGCAATAACTTTTCCAAGGTTTTCGGTGTTACGCGCTTTACCGTCAGGACGACCAACCTGGGGCGGGCGATAGAGGGCAGGGTCAACGCCTTGCGCGCGACATCCTCGTCCGGCGACGGCCAATCCTCGTCCGATGCGGGCCCGCCCGCGTTCAATGCGGGGGCTGGTGAGTCGACCCAAAGCCAGTCGTATGATACGAGCAGCAGCGTGCTGGATATGCCGGCCAGCAGTTTCGACTATTACCAGTCATTCAGAGACGAGGCCTCGAGAATTCGGCAACCCATCCTGGGGGAATTGTATCGAGGCTAGTCTTGGGTACGCGGCGTGTGCAGGCGCTGGCAAGCCAGCGCCTGCGGGGGGGCAGGTTTAAGGGCGTTTGCGCTCAACGGCGCGCAGCAAGTGCGTCGGCGGCGTCTCGCAGCTGATCTTGCGGCCCAGCAAGGCCTCGATCGACGGCAATTGGTACGAGTCATCCTCGCCGGCAAAGCTGATCGACACCCCCGCAGCGCCCGCGCGACCAGTGCGGCCGATACGGTGCACGTAGTCATCCGGCACTTCCGGCAGGGTGAAGTTGATCACGTGGCTGATGCCGTCGATGTGGATACCACGCCCGGCCACGTCGGTGGCCACCAGCACGCGGATCTTGCCTTCGCGAAAGCCTTCCAGGGTCTTGATGCGCTTGTGTTGCGGCACATCGCCGGACAGTTGCGCGGCGTTGACGCCGTCGCGCACCAGGCGCTCTTCGATGCGGCGCACTTCGTCCTTGCGGTTGGCGAACACCATCACGCGCTCCCAACCGTTGTCGTTGACCAGGTTGTAGAGCAGCTTGTACTTGTCGGCGCCGGCCACGGCATAGATGTGCTGTTCGACGTTCTCGCTGGCCACGTTTTCCGCTTCGATCTCGACGATGGACGGGTCGGTGGTCCATTGCTTGGCGAGGTTCATCACGTCTTCGGTGAAGGTGGCGGAGAACAGCAGGGTCTGGCGTTCGCTTTTCGGCGGAGTCTGGCGAATGATCTGACGCACTTGTGGGATGAAACCCATGTCGAGCATGCGGTCGGCTTCGTCCAGCACCATCACTTCGACCATGTCCAGGTGCACGTCGCCGCGCTGGTTGAAGTCCAGCAGGCGGCCGGGCGTGGCCACCAGAATGTCGCAATGCCGCGCTTCGAGGTGCTTGAGCTGCTTGTCGAAATCCATGCCGCCGACAAACGTCATGACGTTGAGGCCGGTGTACTTGGTCAGGTCGGCAGCGTCCTTGGCGATCTGTACCACCAGCTCGCGGGTCGGCGCGATGATCAGCGCGCGCGGCTCACCCATGTAGCGTTCCTTGGGTGGTGGCGTCTGCAGCAACTGGGTGATGATCGAGATCAGGAACGCGGCGGTCTTGCCGGTGCCGGTCTGGGCGCGACCGATGGCGTCTTTGCCCGCGAGGGTAAAGCCCAGCACCTGCGCCTGGATCGGCGTGCAGTACGGGAAACCCAGGTCCTGGATGGCGTGCATCAGTTCCGGGGCCAGCTTGAAGTCGTGGAAGCGGGTCTTGCCTTCCTGTGGCTCGACGACGAAGTCTTCGAGTTTCCAGGGGATGACCGCCGGTTTGGGTGCGCGTTCGCGCCGCGGCTTTGGCGCGACTGGCGCAATAGCGGCCTCGACCGGTGCTGCCGGTTCAGGTGGCGTCACCGTCGGCTTCTTCGGCTGGGCGACAGGTGCGGTCCGGCCGGGCTGTTTACCGTCATTGCGGCTGCCGGCAGTCGGGACAGGAGCACTGGGAACAGGCGCGAGCGGCTCAGCCTCGCTTTTGCCGAACATCTTCTTGAGTGCTTTGAGCACGGTGATCTCATTAATTGGTTAAGGAATATACGCCGGCCAGTGTAATGCAAGAATCGGGCGCGGCGTAGTGCGTCTGTCATACGGCTACATAAACGCTGGTTTCAGCCCAGGCGAGCGGCCAGCCAGGCACCGATGTCGTGTATCTCTTGAGGTAACACTTCGTGGCCCATTGGGTATTCCTGCCATGTCACGGTGACACCACGGCTCTTCAAATGCTCAAAGGCGCTGCGGCCCATGGCGTTCTGCACCACGTCGTCGTACTGGCCATGCAGGCACAGGGCGGGAATGCGTTGCTGGCTGGCAGACAATTCCAGCTCGTCGCCGAAAGTCGGCGCGTAGGTGGAGAGGGCGATGACGCCGCCCAAGGGCCCTTGCCAATTTATAAACGCCGTGTGGAAAACCACGGCGCCACCTTGGGAAAAACCGGCGAGGAAAATCCGAGAGGCGTCTATTCCGGTTCTCTTCTGCGCTTCGATCAGATCCGTGACCATTTTGGCCGACACTTCCAGCTCCTCCAGGCTGATCGAACGGGCCGGGCTCATGGCCTTGATGTCGTACCAGCTTGGCATCTCGTAGCCGCCGTTGATGGTCACCGGGCGTGTCGGCGCCTGGGGCAAGACGAAGCGCGTGGTCAGCAGGCTTTCCTGCAGGGCTTCGGCCACCGGCATAAAGTCGTAGCGATCGGCACCCAGGCCATGCAACCAGATTACGCAGGCGTCTGCGGGCTTGGCGGGCTGAAGAATCAAGGGTTCGGTCATGTCTGCTCCATTAATGTGCGTGCGCTCCGATTGGGTGCGTCGGAACGGTGCGCAGTGAGTTGATCTGTTAAGAGAATGTCGCAAGGTTGAATCTTTTCCTATTGACCATGGGCTGAAACGACTCAGCCATTACTCTGGTACGCGCCTTGCTATGTGTAGGTCGATGTCAGAACTATCTCAGGACGGTAACACTATCAGTGACTGCCGCTCGTGGGATAGCAACTGGAATTACTGCGACAGTCTCATGCTGCTTGACCCCAAAAAAAGCCAACACGGGTCAATATCGCCTCATAAGGGTGCGCTGAGGTTCGAGCTCCGACACAACAAGAGCAACTGGAGGTTTGAATGAAGGTATTGAAATCCACCCTGGCCATCGTTTGCGCGGCGGCTGTACTGGGTGTCAGCGGTTTCGCCCAAGCAGGCGCCACCCTGGACGCCGTGCAGAAGAAAGGCTTTGTGCAATGTGGCGTGAGTGACGGTCTGCCGGGTTTCTCGGTACCGGATGCCAGCGGCAAGATCCTGGGGATCGATGCTGACGTTTGCCGCGCCGTGGCCGCTGCCGTGTTCGGCGACGCGACCAAGGTCAAGTTCAGCCAGTTGAATGCCAAGGAGCGTTTCACCGCGCTGCAGTCTGGCGAAGTCGACATCCTCTCGCGTAACACCACCATGACCAGCTCTCGCGATGCGGGCATGGGCTTGAAATTCCCGGGCTTCATCACTTACTACGATGGCATCGGCTTCCTGGTAAACAACAAGCTGGGCGTGAAAAGTGCCAAGGAACTGGACGGTGCAACCATCTGCATCCAGGCCGGTACCACCACTGAGCTGAACGTTTCCGACTACTTCCGCGCCAACAACCTCAAGTACACCCCGATCACCTTCGACACCTCCGATGAAAGCGCCAAGTCGCTGGAATCCGGTCGTTGCGACGTGCTGACCTCCGACAAGTCCCAACTGTTCGCCCAGCGCAGCAAGCTGGCTTCGCCGAAGGACTACGTGGTTCTGCCGGAAACCATTTCCAAGGAGCCATTGGGCCCGGTCGTGCGTAACGGCGACGACGAGTGGCTGGCCATCGTGCGCTGGGTGGGCTACGCCATGCTCAACGCTGAAGAAGCCGGCATCACTTCCAAAAACGTCGAGGCTGAAGCCAAGTCCACCAAGAACCCGGACGTCGCCCGTCTGCTGGGTGCTGATGGCGAGTACGGAAAAGACCTGAAAGTGAAGAAAGACTGGGTCGTGCAGATCGTCAAGCAAGTCGGTAACTACGGTGAAATGTTCGAGCGCAACCTGGGCAAGAGCACCCCGCTGGAAATCGACCGTGGCCTGAACGCGCTGTGGAACAACGGTGGCATTCAATACGCACCCCCTGTGCGCTGATCGCTGATGGTTCTGTCACCCGGTGGGCCAACCGCCGGGTGATGTTCTGTTCCATTATTTCCGGGGCACTTCATGCAAAATCAAATCGGCGCACCAAAGCAGAAGCTCAGCTTCAGCGATCCCAAAGTGCGTGCGTGGCTCTTCCAGATCATCACGATTGTGGCGGTGGTCTCGCTGGGCTGGTACCTCTTCAACAACACCCAGACCAACCTTCAGCACCGGGGCATCACCTCGGGTTTCGACTTTCTTGAGCGCAGTGCCGGCTTCGGCATCGCGCAGCACCTGATCGACTACACCGAATCGGACAGCTATGCCCGGGTCTTTGTGATCGGCTTGCTCAACACCTTGCTGGTGACCTTCATCGGCGTGATCCTGGCGACGTTGCTCGGTTTCATCATCGGCGTGGCACGGCTGTCGCCGAACTGGATGATCAACAAGCTGGCGACCGTGTATGTGGAAGTGTTCCGCAACATTCCGCCGTTGCTGCAGATCCTGTTCTGGTATTTCGCGGTGTTCCTGACCATGCCGGGGCCGCGCAACAGCCATAACTTCGGCGACACCTTCTTTGTCAGCAGCCGTGGCCTGAACATGCCGGCAGCACTGGCCGCCGACGGCTTCTGGCCGTTTGTGGCGAGCATCGTCGTGGCCATCGTGGCGATCGTGCTGATGGCCCGGTGGGCCAACAAGCGCTTTGAGGCGACCGGCGTACCGTTCCATAAATTCTGGGCCGGCCTGGCGCTGTTCATCGTGATCCCGGCGTTGTGTGCCTTGATCTTCGGCGCGCCGCTGCACTGGGAAATGCCCAAGCTGCAAGGGTTCAACTTCGTCGGTGGCTGGGTCCTGATTCCTGAGCTGCTGGCCCTGACCCTGGCGCTTACCGTGTACACGGCAGCGTTTATCGCCGAGATCGTGCGCTCGGGCATCAAGTCCGTCAGCCACGGCCAGACCGAAGCCGCGCGCTCCCTGGGCCTGCGCCCCGGGCCGACGCTGCGCAAGGTCATCATCCCGCAGGCCCTGCGGGTGATCATTCCGCCGTTGACCAGCCAATACCTGAACCTGGCGAAAAACTCGTCGTTGGCCGCCGGTATCGGCTACCCGGAAATGGTTTCGCTGTTTGCCGGCACGGTGCTCAACCAGACCGGCCAGGCCATCGAAGTCATTGCCATCACCATGAGCGTGTACCTGGCGATCAGCATCAGCATTTCCCTGCTGATGAACTGGTACAACAAGCGCATTGCGCTGATCGAGCGGTGAGGAAACGCCCATGAGTACGCATACTTTCAAACCGGATATGCCGCCGCCGAGCAAAGTCTTCGGCCCGGTGGCATGGATGCGCGCCAACCTGTTCTCCAGTTGGCTCAACACCCTGCTGACATTGCTGGCGTTCTACCTGGTCTACCTGGTGGTCCCGCCGATCCTGCACTGGGCGATTCTCGACGCCAACTGGGTCGGCACGACCCGCGCCGATTGCACCAAGGAGGGCGCCTGCTGGGTGTTCATCCAACAGCGCTTCGGGCAGTTCATGTACGGCTACTACCCCGGCGACCTGCGCTGGCGCGTGGACCTGACCGTGTGGCTGGCCATCGTCGGCGTGGCGCCGTTGTTCATCTCGCGTTTCCAGCGCAAGGCGATCTACGGCCTGAGCTTCCTGGTGTTGTACCCGATCATCGCCTACTTCCTGCTGCACGGCGGGATCTTCGGCCTGACCAACGTGGCCACCAGCCAATGGGGCGGCCTGATGCTGACCCTGGTCATCGCCACCGTCGGTATCGCTGGCGCCTTGCCGCTGGGCATCCTGCTGGCGCTGGGGCGGCGTTCGAATATGCCGGCGATTCGAGTGGTCTGCGTGACCTTCATCGAGTTCTGGCGGGGCGTGCCGTTGATCACCGTGCTGTTCATGTCGTCGGTGATGCTGCCGTTGTTCCTGCCGGAAGGCATGGGCATCGACAAGCTGCTGCGCGCGTTGATCGGCGTGATCCTGTTCCAGTCGGCCTACGTTGCCGAGGTGGTGCGCGGGGGCTTGCAGGCGATTCCCAAGGGTCAATACGAAGCGGCCGCGGCGATGGGCCTGGGCTACTGGCGCAGCATGGGCCTGGTGATTTTGCCGCAAGCTCTGAAGCTGGTGATCCCGGGCATCGTCAACACGTTTATTGCGCTGTTCAAGGACACGAGCCTGGTGATCATCATCGGCCTGTTCGACCTGCTCAACAGCGTCAAGCAAGCCGCTGCCGACCCGAAATGGCTGGGCATGGCCACTGAAGGCTATGTGTTTGCCGCCCTGGTGTTCTGGATTTTCTGTTTTGGTATGTCGCGCTATTCCATTCATTTGGAACACAAGCTCGACACAGGCCACAAGCGTTAGGAGTTGTTGTTATGAGCGAAGCGATCAAACAGCCTGTGAGCCCTGAAGGCATTATCCAGATGCAGGGCGTCAACAAGTGGTACGGCCAATTCCACGTGTTGAAAGACATCAACCTCAACGTCAAGCAGGGCGAGCGTATCGTGCTGTGTGGCCCGTCGGGTTCGGGCAAGTCCACCACCATCCGTTGCCTCAACCGCCTGGAAGAACACCAGCAGGGCCGCATCGTGGTCGATGGCGTGGAGCTGACCAACGACCTCAAGCAGATCGAAGCGATCCGCCGCGAAGTCGGCATGGTGTTCCAGCACTTCAACCTGTTCCCGCACCTGACCATCCTGCAGAACTGCACGCTGGCGCCGATGTGGGTGCGCAAGATGCCCAAGCGCAAGGCCGAGGAAATTGCCATGCACTACCTGGAGCGCGTGCGTATTCCGGAGCAGGCGCACAAGTTCCCGGGGCAACTGTCCGGCGGCCAGCAACAGCGCGTAGCCATCGCCCGTGCCTTGTGCATGAAGCCGAAAATCATGCTGTTCGACGAACCGACCTCGGCCCTCGATCCGGAAATGGTCAAAGAGGTGCTGGACACCATGATCGGCCTGGCCGAAGACGGCATGACCATGTTGTGCGTGACCCACGAGATGGGCTTTGCGCGCACCGTGGCCAACCGTGTGATCTTCATGGACAAGGGCGAAATCGTCGAGCAGGCAGCGCCGAACGACTTCTTCGACAACCCGCAGAATGACCGGACCAAGTTGTTCTTGAGCCAGATTCTGCATTGATCGACGCGTGAAAGGATAAACCCGGCCTGGTGCCGGGTTTATTTTTGCCTGCTGTTTTTACGCAGACGCTTGAGTGGCCAGTTGTTGCTCATCTTTGGCAATGAGCAGGCGGTTGAGGTCTTCTGCGCCATTGAGCGCCTGAATCTCGGCCAGCAGGTGCGGGTGCTTATCCAGTAGACGCATAAGAATAAGCAGCGGCTCGGGTAGAATTTCAGCTTTCTCATAGCGAGAAAATGCATGATGCCCGCGGACCCTCTGAGGGTGATTTTACTAATCGAAAATACTGCTCCTTTACCTGCCTCAGAACCCTAGTGCGTTGCCTTTGTAGGCAAGTCCTAATAGGCTGTAGGAAAATTCATCCTATGATTGGACGAAAGTGCAAAACCCATGACAGACATCGCTCCGCTGATCAAACGCTCGCTGGTCGACCAGGCCCTGGAACAGTTGCGCCAGCGCATTACCCAAGGCACCTGGGCCATTGGCGAGCGCCTGCCTACCGAGCCGGAGTTGTCGGCCGAGCTGGGGATCAGCCGCAATACCGTGCGCGAGGCCATGCGCGTGCTGGCGTTTTCAGGATTGATCGAAATCCGCCAGGGCGACGGCAGTTACCTGCGCTCGATGACCGACCCGCTGGGCGCGATGCGCGCGTTGTCGCATTGCACCTTGGAGCAGGCGCAGGAAACCCGGCAGATTCTCGAAGTGGTGGCGATCGGCCTGGCCGCGCTGCGTCGTACCGAGGACGATCTGCACGGTTTGCGTGAGGCCCTGCAACAAAGCGCTGTGCTGTACCACGGCGACCTGGAGGCCTACATCAGCGCCGACCTGGTGTTTCACAAGCGCCTGGTCGACGCCGCGCACAACCCGGCGTTGAGTGAGCTGTATCAGTACTTTTCCGCCATCGTC
Organism: Pseudomonas aylmerensis; assembly: GCF_001702265.1. Taxonomy (GTDB): domain Bacteria; phylum Pseudomonadota; class Gammaproteobacteria; order Pseudomonadales; family Pseudomonadaceae; genus Aquipseudomonas; species Aquipseudomonas aylmerensis. The sequence goes on along the minus strand of NZ_MAUE01000032.1, from coordinate 162,316 downwards.
GGCGCGCAGTTGCGCCAGACCCTGAACATCTCGCCGCGTCGCCAGGCGGTGTTCGACCTGCACATCGCCCTGCTCGACGCCGTCGAACACCAGGACCCGGAACGCGCCAAATCCCTCTGCCGGCAGTTGATCAATGAACCTTGAAACCCGACCTACCCGTGAACTCGAAGAGCTGTTGATCGACGCCGAAGCCGACGACGAAGTGGTGCAAACCAGCCCGCCCATGGTGAGCCGCCCGTGGCTGTTGCTGCTCGGCCTGATCCTGGTGGCCCTGAACCTGCGCCCGGCGCTGTCGAGCATGTCGCCGCTGCTCGCCGACGTGTCCAGCAGCCTCGGGTTGTCGGCGGCCAAGGCCGGTCTGCTGACCACATTGCCGGTGTTGTGCCTGGGGCTGTTTGCGCCCACGGCGCCGATCCTGGCCCGCCGTTTCGGCGCCGAGCGAGTGGTGCTGGGGATTCTGCTGACCCTGGCTGCGGGCATCATCCTGCGCAGTTCATTCGGTGAAGTGGGGCTGTTCGCCGGCAGCCTGATTGCCGGCGCGAGCATCGGCATCATCGGCGTATTGCTGCCCGGCATCGTCAAGCGTGATTTCGCCAGGCAGGCCGGCGCCATGACCGGCGTGTACACCATGGCGCTGTGCCTGGGCGCGGCGCTGGCGGCGGGTTCCACGGTGCCCTTGAGTCATTACTTCGGCGACCGCTGGACCCTCGGCCTGGGGTTCTGGATTCTGCCGGCGCTGGTGGCCGCATTGTTCTGGCTGCCACAGGTCGGCCAGAAGCACGGCGCGCACCAGGTGGCTTATCGCGTGAGAGGGCTGCTGCGTGATCCGCTCGCCTGGCAGGTGACCTTGTACATGGGCCTGCAATCGTCCCTGGCGTACATCGTGTTCGGCTGGCTGCCGTCGATCCTGATCGGCCGTGGCCTGAGCGCGACCGAAGCCGGCCTGGCGCTGTCCGGCTCGATCATCGTGCAATTGGTCAGCTCCCTCGCCGCGCCCTGGCTCGCCACCCGTGGCAAAGACCAGCGCCTGGCGATCGTGGTGGTGATGCTGTTGACCCTCGGTGGCCTGTTCGGCTGCCTGTATGCGCCACTCGATGGTCTGTGGGGCTGGGCAATTCTGCTCGGGCTCGGCCAGGGCGGCACTTTCAGCCTGGCGCTGACCCTGATCGTGCTGCGCTCGCGCGACTCCCACGTGGCGGCCAACCTGTCGAGCATGGCCCAGGGCATCGGCTACACCCTGGCGTCCGTGGGCCCGTTCGCGGTGGGCCTGGTGCATGACTGGACGGGCGGCTGGTCGGCCATCGGCTGGATTTTCGCGGTGATTGGCGTGGGCGCGATCATCGCCGGGCTGGGTGCCGGGCGTGCGCTGTATGTGCAGGTCAGCAGCGAAAAAGTCTAGAGGTACACCACTTCGAGGGTGGCCGAGCCATCGAGCAAGGTGTCGCTGCTCAGGTCCAGGTTCTGCCTGGCATTGATCACCGCTTCGATCTTGACGGTGCTGGTCAACGCCTGGATCGCCGAGGGGCCGGCGGTGCTGCCTTGGGTATCGGTGAAGCCCAGGTAACTGTTGGCGCCGATGTCGATCGGGTTGAGGTTGGCGGTGCGCCACGCCACGCCGCCGGTGGTGGATTCGGTGCCATAGGCGATTGCAGTGCTGTCCACCTGCGTCTGGCGAGGGTCGAAATTCATCGAATACAGGCCAATGCGATTACCACTGTTGTCCAGCCCCAGCCCATAGTAAATCTCACTGTTGACGGTGGCCGTGCCGTCACGGTTGTCGCGCATGCGCAGGGCAAAACGGCTCGCCGCGTTGCAGCCGATGCTGACGTGCAACTGTTTGACCGGCAGGCGCGTGCCCTTGTCGACGTTGAGGTCCTGCTGGGAAATCTTGCCGTAGTCGATCACCCCGTTGCTCGACAGCAACGGCGTGCAGGCGGTGGGGGTGATCACGCCATTGACACTCAGGTCGACGCTGGAGGCCGCCAGCGTGTGTGGGGCGCCGCCCAGCAAAACCAGCGCGCAAAGGGCAAGGGAACAGGTCTTCATGAGGCGAACTCCATAGGTCAGAGGTAGATGATTTCAAGGGTGCCCGAGCCGTTGATGTACACCACGCTGCGCAGGTCCAGTGACTGGGTCGGGGCCAGGTAGGCCTTGATGCGCACGGTGCCGGCCAGTTGCTGGATCGGCACCGGGCCACGGGTGCTGCCGACACTGTCGGTAAACCCCATCAGGCTGTTGGCGGCCATGGGGATCTGCCGCGCACTCGAACTGCTCCAGGCTGCGCCGCCACTGGTGGAGTCCGTGCGATACAGGGAGCCGAGTGCGTCGGCGGTGAATTCGGCAGGATCGATGTTGAGGTAGAAGCGCCCAATCTTGTTCTGGCTGTTGTCCAGGTCCAGGCCGTAGGCGGTTTCGTCGATCCCGCCGGTGGCCGAGCCGTTGCGGTTGTCATGCATCTTCAGCGCGAAGGGTGTGGCGGCGTCGCAACTCACCGAGAGCTGCAAGGTGCGGGTCGGCAGCGGGGTTTCATTGCTGGCATTCAAGTCCTTCGCCAGCAGCGTGCCGTAATCCACCAATCCGCCATTGGACAGTTGGGGTGTACACGCGGTGGGCGCGAAGTGGGCGCGCAGGGTCAGTGCCCGGGAGCGGCTGCTCTGCAAGGCATCGAACGTGCCGGACGCTTCCCAGGTGGTTGCCTCGCGCACACGGGTGGCGGCGATGTCGGCCCAGGCGCTGAGGCTCAGTTGCACGGCGAAGTGCTTGCCCTGCACCACGCTGGCGCCTTGCACCGGCGCCACACCATGGCCGGGACGCCAGTTCAATGCCGTGCCGACGACCGCCGGTGGCTGCCCGACAGCCGGCAGCAAGCCCAGTTCAACCGCCTGGCCGTCCAGCACGCCGTCGCTGACCTGCAGGGCGTAGGTGCCATGTTCGGTAAACTGCAGGCGATGTGCGTTCGCCGCCAGGGCCCGATAAAACACACTCATGTCCGCCGGTTGCGGGCAGGTAAGGTTCAAGCTCAGGCGACGCTCGCCAAGCAGGCGCTGAGGGTCGCTGTCGTTTTGCGCCAGGCGACTCATCAGGCCGAGGTCCAGCACCGCTTCGCTGATGTTCAACTGGCAGTCGTCATTGGCCATGGCGTGGCCGGCGAAGCCGACGGTCAGCACGACCGCCGTCAGCCGGCGCAGGGCGCGAAAAAAAAGCATGGTGATCGTCCTCATGAAGGGTTGCAGCGCGCTGGCGCGTTTTCGAAATACACCTGGGGATCGCCCTTGGCCGGCAGCTTGAACTGCAACCGACAGCGCGTCATGCCTGGCCCGCTGACCCACAAACCGGTGTGCTCCAGCACATTGGGCAGGAACACCTGGCCGCCGTCCTGCACCAGGGTCACGAACTCGCCGCTCGCGGTGCTGACGGAGGCACCTCGGGGCAGCAGCGCGCCCTGTTCGGTGCGTGCGGTGAGCAGCACGCGACGGGTCAGGGTCACGCCGAAGTCGACCCGGTCCACCGCGCCGCGCCCGGCCGAGATCATTGCCAGGCCGTTGTTGATATCGGCATTGCGCGGCAGTGAGCGGGTCTGCACCTCCACCGGGCTGCGGCCATAGGCGCTGACCTGGGGCACCACGGCCTGGCCTTGCCAGTCGGTCCATACCGGGCCGCTGGGGGTGCTCAGCTTGACCCCGGCCGTATCGCCCACCGAGACCAAGGCGAAGGTGTCGCGTACCGGGTAGGGCGAGAAGGTCACGCCATCGCCGTGCACCACCACGCCACCGCGGGCACTGCCTTGATAACTCGAGCGCTCGGCATCGGAGCGGCTGTAGCTGACGTCGAGTTGGCTGTAGCGGGGCAGGGCCGAGACGCCGAGAGTGGTTTCCACCTGCTGGTCGCGGGTGTCGTGTTCGGCGCTGACGCGATAGCTCAATTGATCATCGATCTGTTCGTTCAGCCCCAGGCCGGTGCGGTGTTCGCCTCCCGAATTGCGCACCCAGGCGCGCACGCGGCGGCTTTCGCCCAGGGGCAGGCTGGCATTCAGGTACACCGCGTTGTCCTGTTGCTGGCGTCCGCCCATCTGCCATTCGGCGCTCGCCGACAACGACACGCCGCCGACGCTGGTGCCCCACGAGGCCAGGCCTCGGCTGCTGCTGTCGCCATCAAAGCTGCTGGAGCGCGACACCCCGGCACTGAACGCCCCCAGCCACGGGTGCGACCAGCCGACGTTGGCACTTTGTTGATCGCGATAACGCGAGCGCCGTTGCTGGGTGGTTTCTGGTTCGTAGGTGGCTTCTTCCAGTTCGCGGTAGCCGGGCGTGCGCCACGAGTTGGCCACGCTGAATGACCATTGATCATTCAGGCGCTGGGACCATGCCAGGTCGGTCTGTACCCCACGCACGTTGTGCCGTGCCTGGGTATCGGCGACCTGGGTGGCCAGTTGCACCTGACTGTCCAGCCATGGCAGCCAGCCCAGGCTCACGCCCGCCGCCCGGTATTCGCTGGACGCCAGCACGCCGCTGCCCAGGGACAGTTGCGGGTGGACGGCGCCGGTCCAGCCAGCGCTGGCCACCCACGGATCGTCACCCTGGGCATCGCCGATATTGCGCACACGGCCCGCTGCCACCGAGTACCCCGGCGCTGGCAAACCCAGGCCGAGCATGGCGGCGGGTACGGTGAAGCGGCGCTCGCCGCCGCTGCTTTCCTTGACCGTGACTTCAACGTCCGAGCGAGCATTCAGGCGCCGCACATCGGTCAGGGAAAACGGACCGGCCGGGACTACGGTGGAGTGAATCAACGCGCCGTTCTGCCGCACCTCGACCTGGGCCGGACTGTTGGCGATACCCTCGATGGTCGCGGCCTGGCCTTGTTCTTGAAGCGCCTGTTCGGTCAGGACCTGTACCCCGGTGATCTGCGCACCGGCCAACACCGGGTTATAGAGGTTGATCTGCCCGGCCTGCAGCACTGCCTGTTGGCTGGCAAAGGTACGCTGGGCATACGCCTCGAGATGGGTGCTGCGCGACCGACCGTCCTGCCAGGTCTGCACCTGGCGGCTGCGCACGATCCAGTCGCCGGCGTTGAAGCCAACCTCGGTATTGGCCGAGCCAAACCGGCTGTCGTTGTCGCCGAAGCGGTTATAGAACCCCGTCAGGTCGTAATTGAACAGGCCGGCAACGCCCCCCGTCTGATAGCCCGAGACGTCCTGTTGCAGTGGCCGCAAGGCTTCGGTCGGGACTACCAGCGACACGCTGAGGTTGGCTGGGTCCGGCTCCACCAGGCTTTGTGGGTACTGCGCGAGCAGGTCATGGCAGGGGCCATTGTCGCCGGGCACTATCAGGTTGGCGGCGTCCAGCACGGCCTGGTCAAAGCACAATCGGCCCTGTTGATCGAAACCCACCTCGACACGCCCACGGGGCTGGCCGTTGACGCGCAGGCTCACCGCATGCCGGCCAGCCGCAAAACGTGGGGCGTCCAGCAGCAGGCTGGCCAACTGCGGGTCGATGCCGCGTTGGTGCAGGGTGGTCGCATCGAAGCCGGCACGCGTTTCGGCCCAGGCTTCAGCGGGCAGCAGGGCACACGCCAGCAGCAGCGCCGGGAAGGCGCTGCGGGCGGGTATGTCGGGCACGGCATCGCCGTCACGGTAGCTCAATACTGTTTTCACGAAAGGCACTCAAATGATGGGCGTCTGCGCGCCCCGGTGACGGTCTTCGAGCCGCCACTTCGTTATGCAGGCGTCGGGCGCCTGAAGTGTTGGTCAGGTGAGGGGGGCTTCGTAGGCAGCCACGGCAAAGCCGTACACGGTGGCCGGTTGCAGCCGGACTTTGCTCGCCGGGCCGCCCGTGGCAGGCACGCTCAGGGTTTCTCCCGGCAACACGTAGGTGCGCGGCAGCATGGCCTTGCCGTCACCGGGCAGCAGCCGCAACTCCTGGGCCAGGCGCACCACGTACGGGCTGTCGTTGCGCACCTGCAAGGTGCTGCCGTGCTGTGACCAGGTCAGGTGGGTCCAGGGTGTGCGATTCAGCGCCAGGCCTTTGGGATGAATGATCACCGGCAGGTTCTGGCGCACCGTCACACCCACCCGGGCGTGCCCGGCTTCGGTCGCGGGGCGACCCTGGGGCATGCCCTCGAAGATCGCGCGCTTGAGCCGTTGGGTCAGCAGCGGTTGCTGGCTTTGCAGGATGAACCGTACCAGTTGCGATTTGGAGGCTTCCACCCGCGACAACGGCGGGGTGACCACCAGCAACGGCTCTTTGTCTTCGGGAATGTCTTCGAGGGTGACGTGCAGCAGGGCGAGTTGGCTGTCGGTGTTGGTGACCGACACGGCCGCCTCGCCTTCGGCTTCGTAGACGATGACCACCGAAGTGTCGGGGATCATCCCGTCGGCCTGCGCACCTGCGCCAAACAACAGGGTCAGGGCAAGCAGGCCGGTAGTGGGTTTGAATGATGTCGTCAGCATGACGGGGTTTTCCATTGGGGCAACATGAAGAGGTCAGAGGTAGCGCAGATCCAGCACGATGGCGCCGTCGAGCGGCACCTCCTGATTCAGGGTCAGGTACTGGGCGAAGTTGATGGAGGTGTCGATGCGCAACTGGGTGCTGAGCTGGCCGATGAAGTCGGGTTGGCGATCACCCGGCGGCGCAAATCCCACATAGGCTCTGGGATTGGCAGTGGCTTGCGGCGACCAGGTTTCGCCGTTGTCACTGGACGCCAGGGCCTGCATAACCTGGGCGTCGCCCATCGGGTTGCGATAAGACAAGGCCACCGACCCCAGGCGCTCGGCCGGCGCATGCAGGTTCCTGCCCAGGCCGTAGAAAGCCCCGGGGTCGAGTGACGACTCGGCGCGGTTGTCGAGCCCCACCAGGGCAAACAGCATGGGCCTGCTGCACTGCACGCTCAGCTCCAGCAACCGAGTGGGCAGCACGGTGAATTCGCTGGGGTTCAAGGTGTGCGAGGGGATTTTCCCGTGGTCGACCGTGCCATCGTCCGATAGCGTGACGTGGCAGGCGTCCGGCGTCACCCGGCCGGTCACGGTGAGGTCGACGAAGGAGCCGGCGAAGGCCGCAGGAGCGGTCGTCAACCAGAGCAATACAGCCAGGAAGCGAGAGTGCGTGTTCATCGGTGGGCGCCACGGGTCGAGTTGAATACGGGCGGTACAACAACAACGCCCATGCCTGCGAGGTGTTGCCAGGCATGGGCGCCCAGGGGTTACAGGTACTTCACTTCCAGGGTGGCGGAACCGTCGAGGGTCACCTCGTTGCTCAGGTCCAGGCCGTCGGTACGTGCGATGGAGGTTTCAATCATCAACTCCAGCGACAAATCCTTGACCGGCACCGGTTGAGTGGCGTCATCCATGGTGGCCACCGACATGTACAGGCCTGGATCCCAGAATTTTTCGCGGTACCAATTATCCTGGCCGTTGAAGGATGCAATCGACTGCACCGCAGTACCGTCGGCAACCGGGTTGTCGAGTGTCAGGTAAAACCAGCCGAGCTTCTGGGTGCCGTTGATCAGGCCCAGGCCGTAGTTGCTGGGAGTAATCGACGAGCCGGCCCGGTTGTCGACCGAATGCAGTGCAAAGAGGATTGCGCTGTCGCAGCTCACGGCCATGGTCAGGGTGTGCGTCCCGATGTGCGTCGGGTTGTCCGTGCGCAGGTCCTTGGCGGAAATCTTGCCGTGGTCGATCACCCCACCGCTGGACAGGACGGGGGTGCAGGCACTCGGTACGATCAGGCCCTTGACGGTCAGGTCGACGGTGGACGCGGCGTAAGTGGTAGCGGAGCCGAGCAGCATCAGGCTGGTGGTGAGGGCGGTAAACACGGGTTTCATGAGAGTCGAATTCCTTTCGATTGAGTCTGTGTGAGGCATTACAGGTAGTTGACCTGGACAGTCGCGTGCCCGTCGACGGGGACTTCGTCGGTCAGGGTCAGGCCGTTGGCGGGGGCGATGTGGGTGTACAGGCGGATTTCGGCATCGAAGTCCTGCACCGCAATCGGCACCAGTTGGTTGCCCCTGGCGATTGCCGTCAGCATGGTGTGGGTGAGCATGCTGGTGGGCAGCCATGTAACGCCGCCATCGACAGACGTAATGGCGCGTGCAGCGACGCCGTCCGCCACTGGGGCATATAGATGGAAGGCGGCGCCGCCGACTTTTTCACCGTCCGATGTCATGCCCAGGCCATGCCAGTTGGCGTGGTTGGCCGAGGAGCCGGCGCGGTTGTCGATGGTGCTCAGGGTGAAGAAGGTCGGCGCCTCACAGCGCACACTCAACTGCATGGTTTGGTGGGGCAGCGAGGTGTACTGCTCGGCCTCGAGATCCTTGGCGGCCATTTTTCCGAAGTCGATCGTGCCACCGCCGGAGATCAGCGGCGCACAGGCGCTGGGGGTAATGGTGCCTTTGACGGCGAGGTCGGTGGAGCTGGCGGCCAGTGCCCATGGCGAGGCCGCGAGCAACAACACTGCCAATGGGATTGCAGGGGGAACGTGCATGGTTGGAACCTTCCGTGTGGACGGGATTGGGGTTACAGGTACATCACTTCCAGGGTTGCGGAGCCGTCGATGGGCGCCTCGTCACTGAAATCGAACTGGTCTGCACGGGCGATGCTGGCGCCGACTTCCAGGTCCAGCACCAGGCTCTTGATCGGCAGCAGTGTGGTTGCGTCGTCCACTGCTCCCGCGCCCCACAAGGTTTGCAGTTCCCAGTTGCGCTCGCTGTACCAGGTGCGACCGCCATCGACGGAGGCAATCGGCTGGGCACTCACACCGTCGGCGAGCATGTTCAAGGGGGTCAGGTAGAACCGGCCCAGTCGCTTGTTGCCATTAATCAGGCCGAGGCCGAAATCACTGCTGCCGGTCGAGGTGCCGCTGCGGTTATCGATGGGTTTGATGGCGAAGGGGATGCTTGCATCGCAAGTGATGCTCAACTGCAGGGTCACTCGGGGCAATGACGTCGGATTGTTCTGGACCAGGTCCTTGGAAGCTATTTTTCCGTGATCCACCATACCGCCGCCCGAGAGCGTCGGTGTGCAGGCATTCGGGGTAATCAGGCCTTTGACGGTCAGGTCGACGTTGCTGGCGGCAAAAGCGGGTGTAGTACAGGCGAGTAAAAGGGCGATGCTCGACAGCGTCAGGGACTTGCTCATTTCAATACGTTCCACTACGGGGCTGGCTGATATAAAGCGCGCGCAGCATCGACCGGCCTGTCTGGGCAGGCGGCGAGCAAGGCGGCAGGTTGTATTTGGATGGGATCGCCGATGACCGCGAGCCCGTTCCCTCTTTGCGGGGTGGCGGCAATTTAGCCGGGCTCTGGGGGCGGGGAAATACAACTATTACGACAATCGAAGTAACAAGTATTTGGGCATGGGAACGTGAGAACTTATGTGCTTGTTATGTAAGAAAGTTGAATTTTTCGTAGTTGTTGTATCGTCATTTTTATCTCCAAAAGGCTATTCATGGTCGCTTGTAAACAGTCGTGTGAGAGCCTTGGGGTGTTGATGAACTCATGGGCTGGACAATCACGGTAAGCACAATGAGGTGACCCTGGTGACAAGGGTATTTTCCGATCAAGTACCTGTCCTGAAGTTGGCACCTTCACCCTCGCCACCGTGGGTGGCAGAGCCGCCGGACAACTCGCAGGGCATCACGTGGCCAACCCGTGCCCGCCTGGTCGAGATTTTCGGCAGTGATGAAATGGTAAGCCGGGTGCTGGTCAGCCTGATGAATGAAGCTCGCAAGGACGATGCCTTGCTGGATCAGGCGCGGATCAGCGCCAATGCCCCTTTGGTAGTGGAGCGCCTGCACCGGTTGGTGGGCAGCCTGGCGTTTGTCGGCGGGGTCGACCTGGAGCGTGGCAGCGAGCACCTGATCGCGCGGGTACAGGCCTTTGGGGTGGCGGCGAATGCGCTGCAGTTGCAAGCGTTCCAGCGCAACCTGCGGGTCTATATCGCTTACTTGAGTCGACTATGAACCCTCGGAATAGAGAACTTTGTAGGAGGTTTTTCGGTTGTGCTGAAGGCCTTGTATGTAGGTAATTTCTTTTTATTTTGTAGGTATAAGGTTGTCGGCTATCAATTACTGGGCGCGGTTAAAAACACCGCGCGCCGAGTGGTTGTTGAGGCTCGCGCACAGAGGTATTTTGCCAAAATTCCAATTGCCATCATTCGTGGGTATTTATGCTTCGTGTAATTATTGCCGACGACCATCCGATTGTGCGTATCGGGCAACGGGTGGTGATTGAAGCGGGCGGCCGGTGCAAAGTGGTCGGCGAAGCCGATGGGCCCGATGAGTTGCTCAAGTTGTTGAGCACGGTGGCTTGCGATGTGCTGGTGACGGACTTCGCCATGCCGGGCGGCCAGCAGGCCGACGGTTACGGATTGCTCGGCCTGTTGCGACGCCAGTATCCGACTTTGCCGGTGATCCTGGTGACCATGTTTGCCAACGTCGCAACGCTGCGGGCTTCGTTTGCCCACGGTGCGCGCGCGATTGTCGCCAAGAGCGCGTCAGCCAGGGAGTTGCCGATCGCGATCAGGACGGTGATCCAGGGCGAGACGTTTGCCAGTGAGTGCCTGAAGGCGCAACTGTTGGAGGCCGGCACCGGCGACCAACTGCAACAGCCGCAGTTGTCCAGCAAGGAACGTGAAGTGGTGAGGATGCTCGCCAGCGGCATGACCGTCACGCAGATTGCCGCGCGGGTCAATCGCAGCATTTCGACGATCAGCAAACAGAAAAGTACCGCCATGAGCCGGTTGTGCATTTCCACCGACGTCGACCTGTTCGCCTATGCGCGCAGTTGCGGCATGGTGCCGTAGCGGGGGGCGGGCCATTCCCGGCGTAAATGCCGATAGAGTTTTGCCCAGGCGCAGACTATCTTGATCGGCTTACAACCCTGGTTTGGAACCTGCCCATGAGCGATGCACACAACGCCCTGATCACCGAGTTCTACAGCGCCTTCCAGCGGCTGGATGCCGAGGCCATGGCGGCCTGCTACACCGAGGATGTGCTGTTCAGCGACCCGGCCTTCGGCGAGCTGCGCGGCCGTGATGCCGGCGACATGTGGCGCATGCTCACCACCCGGGCCAAGGATTTTTCCCTGACTTTCGACCATGTGCGCAGCGATGAGACCAGCGGCAGTGCGCATTGGGTGGCCACCTACCTGTTCAGCGCGACCGGCAACACGGTGGTCAACGATATCGGCGCACGCTTTGTGTTTCGCGAGGGCAAGATCTGCGAGCACCACGACCACTTCGACCTGTGGCGCTGGTCGCGCCAGGCCCTGGGCCTCAAGGGCCTGTTGCTGGGCTGGTCGCCGGCGCTGAAAAACGCCGTGCGCGCCCAGGCGCTCAAAGGCCTGAAGGCATTTCAGGCCAGTCGTTGATAAGCTTGGCGCACCTCTGGATTGCCGACTCGACCTGTGACTGATCTTCCTGCCCCCAAACCCTGGTTCGTCTACCTGGTGCGCGCCGCCAACGGCGCGCTGTACTGCGGCATCAGCAATGACCCGGTGCGCCGTTTTGCCTCGCACCAGAGCGGCAAGGGTGCGCGGTTCTTCCTGTCGAGCCCGGCAGTGGCTTTGGTGTACACCGAGCAATGTGCGAGCAAGGGCGAGGCTCTGCGCCAGGAACGCTTGATCAAAAAACTGAAAAAAAGCGCCAAGGAATGCCTGGCGGCGAGCGGCTCATTGATTTGACTGATGGGTTCCCATGGTCCCCACGCGCGTGGTTGCAGGCTAAGCTAGCGGCTCACCTATCGAGCGGAGCCTGGCATGTCTGAGTTGATCCTTCATCACTACCCGCAATCTCCCTTTGCTGAAAAAGCCCGCCTGTTGCTGGGTTTCAAGGGCTTGTCCTGGCGCTCGGTGCATATCTCACCGGTGATGCCCAAGCCTGACCTGACGGCCCTCACCGGTGGCTATCGCAAGACGCCGGTGCTGCAAGTCGGCGCCGATATCTACTGCGACACTGCGCTGATCGCCCGCCGCCTGGAGCAGGAAAAAGCCGCGCCGGCGCTATTCCCCCAAGGCCAGGAACTGGTCACCCAAGCCTTTGCCGCCTGGGCCGATTCTTTGGTGTTTTCGCACGCGGTGGCGCTGGTGTTCCAGCCAGAATCCCTTGCGGTCAAATTTGCCAAAGTGCCGCCGGAAATGATCCAGGTGCTGGTGGCCGACCGCAGCAAATTGTTCAGCGGCGGCACGGCCGCCCGTGTGCAGCTGGACCAGGCCAAGCACCAATGGCCGGTGATCGTCGCGCGTATTGATCAGCAATTGCAGCATCAGTCGGGGGATTTCCTGTTCGGCGAGCCGTCGATTGCCGACTTTGCGCTGGCGCATCCGTTGTGGTTCCTCAAGGGGTCTTCGGTGACCGCTCCACTGGTGGACGCTTATCCCGCTGTCGCTGCGTGGCTGGACCGGGTGCTGAGCTTCGGCCATGGCACGGCGACCCAAATGAGCGCCGAGCAAGCCCTGGACGTGGCGCGCAACGCGACGCCTGCGGTGTTGCCTGACGAGATCTTCGAGGACCTGAACGGCTTCAAGCCTGGGCAGCAAGTGAGTATTTGCGCCACTGACTACGGCACTGACCCGGTCGCGGGTGAACTGCTGTTCGCGGGCCGCGAGGAACTGATCCTGCGCCGCATTGATGAACGCGCCGGCACCGTGCACGTGCATTTCCCACGCTTGGGGTTCCGTATCCAGGCGTTGTAGGCGCGTTCGTGCACAGGGCCAGCGGTTTTTTTTGAATTATTTTCAAAATCAGGTGAGGTAAATCGTCAGCCCATCCGTGTAGTGCTTGAAACTGCGATCTATTCGCATTAACAGCGTTTTCTACACGGGTTCTCACAGCATGAAGTCGACGGCGGGCGGTTTGGTTAAACAGTGGCTGGGAGCCTCGGTATTGGCGGTGTCGGGGCTGGCGTTGCTGCCCCTGTGCGTGGCGCAGGCCCAGGAACAGCAAAGCGCCCAGTTCAATTTTGCCCTGGCCGCCAAACCGCTGCCCCAGGCCCTGAGTGATTTCAGCCGGGTTACCGGGATCAGCGTGATCTACACCGATGAAGCGCCTTACGGCCTCAGCGCCCCGGCGGTCAGCGGGCAAATGAGCGCAACCCAGGCGCTGCAACGCCTGCTGGGCAACTCAGGCTTCACCTTCCGCCAGATCGACGCCCGCACGCTGGCCCTGGAACCGCTGCCCACCGACGGCGCGGTCAACCTCGGCGCCACCACCATCAGTGGCGTTGGCCAGAACCCGTCCCAGGACAGCACCAGCTACCAGCCGCCGCCCACCAGTTCGGTGATGCGCTCCCACGGCCTGCTGCTGGAAACCCCGCAAACCGTCAACGTGGTGCCGGCCCAGGTGCTGCGTGACCAGACCCCGCGCAACCTGGATGATGCCCTCGCCAATATCAGCGGCATCACCCAGGCCAACACGTTGGCCAGCACCCAGGACGCGGTGATGCTGCGCGGCTTTGGCGACAACCGTAACGGCTCGATCATGCAGGACGGCATGCCGGTGGTGCAGGGCCGGGCGCTGAACTCCACGGCCGAACGCGTCGAAGTGCTCAAGGGCCCGTCCTCGCTGCTGTACGGCATCCAGGACCCGGGCGGCGTGGTCAATATCGTCAGCAAGAAGCCGCAATTGACCCAGGCCACGTCGCTGACCGTACGCGGCTCGACCTTTGGCGACGGCAAGAACGGCAGCGGCGGCAACCTCGACACCACCGGGCCGATAGGCGATTCGGGCCTTGCCTACCGCCTGATCGTCGACCATGAAGACGAGGATTACTGGCGCAACTTCGGCACCCGCCGCGAATCGTTGGTGGCGCCGTCGCTGGCCTGGTATGGCGACACCACTCAGGTGGTATTCGCCTACGAGCATCGTGAGTTTCTCTCGCCATTTGACCGGGGCACCGCCATCGACCCCAAGACCAACCACCCGTTGGATATCCCGTCGACCCGTCGCCTGGACGAGCCGTTCAACGACATGGAAGGCCGTTCCGACCTGTACCGCTTTGAAGTCGATCACGAACTCAATGACGACTGGAAAGCCCACTTTGGCTACAGCTGGAACCGTGAAACCTACGACGCCAGCCAGGTGCGCACGGTGTCCGTCAACGCCAACGGCACCCTGACGCGCAGCATGGACGGCACCCGCGGTGCCCTGACCACCGACCGCTTCGCCACGGCGAGCCTGGAAGGCAAGGTCAACCTGGGCGGCATGCAGCACGACCTGGTGTTCGGCCTGGACGACGAGTACCGCAAGATCTATCGCGCCGACCTGATTCGCCAGGCGCAGCGCAGCGTCTTCAGCTACGTCAATCCGGTCTACGGCAGGGATGTGGAAGGCACCGCCGTCAGCGCCAAGGACAGTGCCCAGACCGACCTGCTGCGCAGCGACTCGCTGTTCTTCCAGGACTCCGTTCACCTGACCGACCAGTGGATCTTCGTCGCGGGTGCGCGCTACCAGATGTACGACCAGTACGCCGGCAAGGGCGTGCCATTCAGCGTCAACACCAACGGCAACGGCCAGGCCTGGGTGCCACGTGCCGGCCTGGTGTACCGCTACACCGATGAGTTGTCGTTCTACGGCAGCTACACCGAATCCTTCAAGCCCAACTCCACCATTGCCCCTTTGGCCGATGGCAGCAAATTGACCGGTGACCTGACGCCGGAGCAGTCCAAATCCTGGGAACTGGGCGCCAAGCTCGACATCCCCGGACGCATCACTGCCAGCGCGGCGTTGTTCAACATCGACAAGCGTAACGTGTTGGTGTCGGTGGGTTCGGGCGCGAACACCATCTACAGCATCGCCGGCCAGGTGCGTTCGCGTGGCCTGGAACTGGACGCCACTGGCCAGTTGACCGACCAATGGAGCGTGATCGGCAGCTATGCCTACACCGACGCCGAAGACGTAAAAGACAAAGACCCGACCCTGGAAGGCAACCGCCTGCAGAACGTGGCCAAGCACACCGGCTCGCTGGCGCTGGCCTATGACTTCGGCAACGTTTTTGGCGGTGACCAACTGCGCGTCGGCACCGGCGCACGGTATGTCGGCGCCCGCGCAGGCGACGCCGCCAACGATTTCACCTTGCCCGGCTACACCGTGGCGGACGCGTTCGCCACCTACGACACCAAGATCGAAGGGCAGAAGGTCAAGTTCCAGCTCAACGTGAAGAACCTGTTCGACCGCACCTACTACACCTCGGCGGCCAGCCGGGTGTTTGTATCCCTTGGCGATGCGCGACAGGTATCGGTCTCGAGCACGCTGGAGTTCTAAAGATCCACCGTTGTGGAGAGCGGGCTGCCTGTGGCAAGCAAACTTTCCGGGGCCGGCATGCTGCCTGTTACAAGCAAGCCTTTTTTGGGGCCGACATGTTTCCTGTGGTGAGCGGGCTTGCCCCGCGTTGGGCTGCGCAGCAGCCCCAAATCCAGGCACCGTAATACCCCCGAAAAAAACGCAGTGGCTTTATTGGGGCCGCTTCGCCGCCCAACGCGGGGCAAGCCCGCTCGCCACAAACACCTTGAGCTGTTAGCGTTGCCGCCACCTGACGCTTTGCGGAACACGATACTGATGCACTTTGGACGATGGTTACACACCGGCACGCTGTGGGTCGGCCTGAGCTTTTTACTGGGAGGTTGCGCGAGTGTTTCGCCGACCTCCACCCCAGCGACCCTGGACCACCTGCTGGCCGACCCGGCTCTCAACGGCGCCACCGTCTCAGTGATGGTGCGCGACGCCCGCAGTGGCACCACCCTCTATCAGCACAACCCGCGCACGCGGTTGATCCCGGCCTCCAACCTCAAGCTGCTGACCACTGCTGCGGCGATGGATGTGCTCGGCCCGCAGTACCGCTTTTCCACCCAGCTCTTGAGCAACGGCACCCGCCAAGGCGAGCGCCTCAGCGGCAACCTGTACCTGCGTGGCCTGGGCGACCCGACCACGCAGTTCGCCGACTACCAGGCCCTGGCCGCCCAACTGGCGAGCCAGGGCGTGCGCCAGGTGCAGGGCGATTTGGTGTTCGACGACACCTGGTTCGACGCCGAGCGCCTCGGCGTGGACTGGTCCCAGGATGACGAAAGCACCTACTACGGCGCACAGATTTCGGCGCTGACGGTGTCGCCCAACAGCGATTTTGATGCGGGCACTTTGCTCGTTACCGCCCGCGCGCCGGTAGCAGTCGGGCAACCGGTGAGTGTCGCGGTGAGCCCGGCCACCGATTATGTGCAACTCAGCAATCGTGCGGTAAGCGGAGCGGGCAACAGCTACGCGATCACTCGCCAGCACGGCACCAACCTGCTGCAACTCAGCGGCGCGTTGGCGCCGGGCAAGCAAAGCCGGCAGTGGGTGAGTGTGTGGGAGCCGACGCAACTGGTGGCCAATCTGTTCGAACAGGCGCTGGCGCAGCAGGGCATCCAGGTGCTGGGGCGGCGTGTGATCGGTGCGAGCAGCCCTGCGACGGCCACTGTGCTGGCGGAGCATCAATCGGCACCGCTGCAGGAGCTGATCACGCCGTTGCTCAAACTCTCGAACAACAACATGTCCGAAGCCTTGCTCAAGGCCATGGGCCGCAAGACCGCCAATGCCGGCACGGCAGCGGCGGGCGTGGCGGCGGTGGCGGGCTTTCTGCAGCGCCAGGGGCTGGACCCGGCGACGCTGAGCCAGGTGGACGGCTCGGGCTTGTCGCGACGCAACCTGGTGTCGTCGCAGACCTTCACCGACCTGCTGCTGGCCACGTCCCGACAGCCGTGGTTCGAGGCCTGGTACAACGCCTTGCCGATTGCCGGGAATGCCGACCGCATGACCGGTGGCAGCCTGCGTTATCGCCTGCGTGGCAGCGCTGCCGAAAACAACCTGCACGCCAAGACCGGCTCGATGGCCGGCGTGTCATCGCTGAGTGGCTACATCACCGACGCCAATGGGCGGCGCCTGGTGTTCTCGATGATCAGCAATAACTACGTGAGTGACGCCGCGCCTATTCGCGCTGTGGAAAACCGCGTGGCGCTGGCCTTGAGCCAATGGCACGAGTGAGTTGACTCAGGGCTGATAGCCCATGCGCCAACTCACGGCCCGAGTGGCGGCCAGCAAGTGCTGGGCCGCCGGGCCATTTTCATCGGCGTGAAACAGTGAGGTGGGGCCGACCACGGTCATCACCGCCGCCACTTGCCCGACCGCGTTGAACACCGGCGCCGACAACGCATCCACCCCCGGCATCAGCAGGCCGTGCACAAAGTGCAGGCCGCGCTGGCGGATCTGCTCGCAGGTGCGCGCATAGGCCTGATCGTCCGCCAGGGCATGGGCGATGCCGGCCTGGACCTCACGCTCACGCAACTCCACGGTTTCCCGCGAAGGCAGGAAGGCGCTGAATACCAGCCCGGTGGACGAACTGAGCAACGGCAACACCGACCCCAACTGCGTCACCACAGTGATGGCGCGCACCGCCGGCTCGATGTGCACGACGGTCGCGCCTTGATTGCCCCACACCGCCAAAAAGCAGGTTTCATTCAATTCATCGCGCAGTTCCGCCAGCGGCATTGCGCCGACTTTCAACACATCCATGCTGCCCAGCGCGGCCAGGCCGACACGCAGCGCCTCGCGGCCGAGACCGTAGTGGTTGGTGGCGGTGTTCTGTTCGGCAAACCCCGAGGCGATCAGCGCCTGCAGGTAACGGTGCACCTTGCTCGCCGGCATTTGCACATGATCGGCCAGGCGTGACAGCGAGGTGGCCGGCGACAATTCGGCCAGGGCCTTGAGGATATCGGTGCCCACTTCGGCCGAGCGGACTTTCTGTTTACCGGTGTCGCGGGGCTTTTCCATGGAGGGGCGAGAATCCGAGAGATGAATGGGCGTCTTTATAGCTTGACGGTCGACAGTGATCAAATTACGTTATGCGTAACTGGATTACGATAAAAACAACTTCCGTCAGAGGATGATCCATGAACCTCGAATACCTCTCGGGCTTCGGCAATGAATTCGCTAGCGAAGCCCTGCCCGGTGCATTGCCGGTCGGCCAGAACTCCCCGCAAAAAGCGCCCTACGGGCTGTACACCGAACTCTTCTCCGGCACTGCCTTCACCATGGCGCGCAGCGAAGCCCGCCGCACCTGGCTGTATCGCATCCAGCCGTCGGCCAATCACCCGGCGTTCGCCAAGCTGGAGCGGCAATTGGCCGGAGGACCACTGGGCGCGGTAACGCCCAATCGCCTGCGCTGGAACCCGTTGGATTTTCCGAGTGAGCCGACGGACTTTATCGACGGGCTGGTCGGCATGGTCGCCAACGCCGTCTCGGAAAAGCCTTCAGGTATCAGCATCTACCACTACCGCGCCAACCGCTCGATGGACCGCGTGTTCTTCAACGCCGATGGCGAGTTGTTGCTCGTACCCGAGCAGGGGCGCCTGCGCATCGCCACCGAACTCGGTGTGCTGGACGTCGAGCCGCTGGAAATCGTGGTGCTGCCGCGCGGCCTTAAATTCCGCGTCGAACTGCTGGATGCGCAAGCGCGCGGCTACGTCGCCGAAAACCACGGCGCACCGCTGCGCCTGCCGGACCTGGGGCCCATCGGCAGCAACGGCCTGGCCAACCCACGCGACTTCCTCAGCCCCGTCGCCCACTACGAAGACCTGAAGCAGCCGACCACGCTGGTGCAGAAATTCCTCGGTGAACTGTGGGCCTGCGAGCTCGACCACTCGCCGCTGAACGTGGTGGCCTGGCACGGCAACAACGTGCCGTACAAGTACGACCTGCGCCGCTTCAACACCATCGGCACGGTGAGTTTCGATCACCCCGACCCGTCGATCTTCACAGTATTGACCTCGCCCACCAGCACCCACGGGCTGGCCAACCTCGACTTCGTGATCTTCCCGCCGCGCTGGATGGTGGCCGAGAACACCTTCCGTCCGCCGTGGTTCCACCGCAACCTGATGAACGAATACATGGGCCTGATCCAGGGCGCCTACGATGCCAAGGCCGAAGGCTTCCTGCCCGGCGGCGCCTCGCTGCACAGCTGCATGAGTGCCCACGGCCCGGACGGTGAGACCTGCACCAAGGCCATCAATGTGGACCTGGCGCCGCACAAGATCGACAACACCATGGCCTTCATGTTCGAGACCAGCCAGGTACTGCGGCCCACGCAATTCGCGCTGCAATGCCCGCAGCTGCAACCTTCCTACGACGCGTGCTGGGCCTCGTTGCCTGCCACCTTCAACCCGAATCGGAGATAACCCATGACGCAACCAACCCTCACCCGCAGCTGGGTAGCCTCCGCCAACGGTCATCGCGATTTTCCCCTGCAGAACCTGCCGCTGGGCGTGTTCAGTATCAACGGCTCGGCACCGCGCAGTGGTGTGGCGATCGGCGACGCGATCCTCGACCTGCACGCGGCCGTGGACGAGTTCGACGGTGAAGCCCGGCGTGCAGTCGAAGCCACCGCCGGCGGCCAGTTGAACGCCTTTTTCGAACTCGGCCGAGGCCCGCGCGTGGCGTTGCGCGAACGGCTGCTGGAACTGCTCGCGGAGGGCAGCAAACTGCAAACCCGTGAAGCGCAGGTGTTGCATCGCGCCGCTGATTGCCAGATGCACCTGCCAGCCAAGATCCACGACTACACCGACTTCTACGTCGGCATCGAGCACGCGCAGAATGTCGGCAAACTATTCCGCCCGGATAACCCGCTGCTGCCGAACTACAAGTACGTGCCGATTGGTTATCACGGACGCGCCTCGACCATTCGCACCTCGGGCGCCGAAGTCCGTCGTCCCAAAGGCCAGACCCTGCCGGCCGGGCAGACCGAACCCAGCTTCGGCCCCTGCGCACGCCTGGACTATGAGTTGGAACTGGGCATCTGGATCGGCCAGGGCAATGCCATGGGCGACTCGATTGCAATTGGCGATGCGGCCGAGCATATCGCCGGTTTCTGCCTGCTCAATGATTGGTCGGCGCGGGATATCCAGGCCTGGGAATACCAGCCGTTGGGGCCGTTCCTGTCGAAAAGCTTTATCACCACGATCTCGCCCTGGGTGGTGACCGCCGAAGCGCTGGCGCCGTTCCGCAAGGCGCAACCGGCGCGTCCCGAAGGCGACCCGCAACCGCTGCCGTACCTGCTGGATCAGCGCGACCAGGCGGGCGGGGCCCTCGATATCGAACTGGAAGTGCTGCTCACCACCGCGTCGATGCGCGAGCAGAACCTGCCGGCCCACCGCCTGGCCCTGAGCAACAGCCTGCATATGTACTGGACCGTTGCGCAGTTGGTTGCGCACCACAGCGTCAATGGCTGTCAGTTGCAGGCCGGTGACCTGTTTGGTTCGGGCACCTTGTCGGGGCCGCAGGCCGGGCAGTTCGGCAGCCTGTTGGAGATGACCGAAGGTGGCAAAAAACCGATCGAATTGCCCTCCGGCGAGGTGCGCAAATTCCTCGAAGACGGCGACGAAATCATCCTGCGTGCGCGTTGCAGTCGCGAAGGCCATGCCTCGATTGGCTTCGGCGAATGCCGCGGCACCGTGGTCGCCGCGCGCTAGGAGGCAGGGCGATGGAACTCTATACCTACTACCGCTCCACCGCGTCGTACCGGGTGCGCATCGCCCTGGCGCTCAAGGGCCTGGATTTCACTGCGCTGCCAGTGAATCTACTGGTGCCGGCGGGCGGCACCAATCGCCAGCCGGAGTACCTGGCCATCAACCCGCAGGGCCGCGTGCCGGCCTTGCGCACAGATGACGGCGAGTTGTTGATCCAGTCTCAGGCGATCATCGAATACCTGGACGAACGTTATCCACAGGTGCCGCTGTTGTCCGAAGACCTGGCCACCCGTGCGCACGAGCGCGCGGTCGCCTCGATCATTGCCTGTGACATTCACCCGCTGCACAACTCCAGCACCCAGAACCTGCTGCGCCAGTGGGGACATGACGAGGCGCAGTTGCTGGAATGGATCGGGCACTGGATCAGCCAGGGCCTGGGTGCGGTGGAGCAGTTGATTGGCGACGAGGGTTATTGCTTTGGCGCGCAGCCGGGGCTGGCGGATGCGTTTCTACTGCCGCAGGTGTATGCGGCGGAGCGCTTCAAGGTGGCGTTGACGGCGTATCCGCGTATCGGGCGGGTAGTGGCGTTGGCGGCTGGGCATCCGGCATTCCTTCAGGCTCATCCCGCAAATCAGCCGGATACCCCTGCCACCCCGTGAATCTGAAGGCTTGCACTGGTCAATTGTGGGAGCGGGCTTGCTCGCGAATGCGCTGTATCAGTCACAGAGTCGACGACTGACACTCTGCTTTCGCGAGCAAGCCGGCTCCCACATGGGGTCTCCAGCGTGTCCAGAATATAAAAACAATACAGGTACCTTGCGATGCACAATCAGATTGCCAGCTTTCGCGCGGCACTCGACGCCCGTCCGGTGTCGCGCTATCAGTGGTTGATCCTCCTGTTGCTGGCGCTGCTGCTGGTGACCGATGGCTACGACGCCCAGGTGCTGGGCTATGTAGTGCCTGCGCTGGCCAAGGATTGGGGTCTGGAAAAAGCCGCCTTCGGCCCGGTGTTCAGCGCCAACCTGTTGGGCCTGACCCTCGGCTCGCTGCTGGTGACGCCCCTGGCGGATCGGTTTGGTGTGCGGCGCATCCTGCTCGGCTGCGTCCTGATCTACGCCAGCCTCACAGTGCTGATGGTGTTCGCCAACTCGTTGACGACGCTGATGGCCGCGCGGTTTATCTGCGGCATTGGCATGGGCGGGGCGATGCCCAGCGCCATGGCCTTGATGTCGGAATATTCGCCGCCGCGCCTGCGCACCCTGATGGTGACCCTGGCGGCGTGCGGTTTCTCGTTCGGCGGCGCCGCGGGCGGGTTTGTGGCGGCGGGATTTATCGAGGGGTATGGCTGGCAGGCGGTATTCCTGGCGGGCGGTGTCACGCCATTGCTGCTGTTTCCTTTCCTGGTGTGGCTGCTGCCGGAATCACTGCCGCGCCTGCTGCGTGATGCGCCGCCGTATGCGCGGCTGCAGAAGGTCACCGAGCGCATGCTGCCCGGCTGGCAGGCCCCGCCGGCAAGCGCGGCGGAAAACGCTCAAGAGCAAGGCAGCAAACTGACGGTGGTGGAGTTGTTTCGCAATGGCTACGCGCGTCCGACCGTACTGATCTGGGCGACCTTTTTCGTCAGCCTGATCCTGCTGTACTTCATGATCAGTTGGTTGCCGTCGCTGCTGCTGGAAAGCGGCCTGGCCCTCAAGCAAGCCAACCTGGTGACCTCGATGTTCCTGTTTGCCGGCACCTTGGGTGCGATTGGCATGGCGTGGTTTGCCGACCGGTTGAAGAGCAAGGTCCGGCTGTTGTCCGGCGTGCTCGCGGCAGCAGCCGTGTGCACTGTGCTGCTGGGCTTGAACCACGACAATCCGCGCTACCTGGTGGCCTGCGTGTTCGCGGCCGGGTTCTGCATCATCGGTGGGCAACTGACCCTGAATGCCTTCGCCAGCAACTTCTACCCGGCGCACGTACGCGCCACGGGTACCGGCTGGGCATTGGGCGTGGGGCGGTTTGGCTCGATCCTCGGGCCGCTGTTTGGCAGCATGCTGCTGGCGATGCAGATTCCGGTGCAGCAGATTTTCTTCTTCTGCGCGATTCCGGCGGTGATTGCCGCATTGCTGATTATCCAGGTGCGCTCGCCGGGTGTAGGGTCGGCGGAACGCCCGGTGCCGGGCGATATTCTCAAGACCCCTTGAGGCCAGGCGCGAGTCACTGTGGCGAGCGGGCTTGCCCCGCGTTGGGCGGCGAAGCCGCCCTGAAACCTGACGCTGCGGTATATCTGACCCTCCGCATGGGTTTTTGATGGGGCTGCTACGCAGCCCAACGCGGGGCAAGCCCGCTCGCCACGTTAGTCATCTGCCCAAATCACCTTGAATCAGGCGCCAGTCACTTTGGTGAGCATGCCTGTTATGGTGAGCATGCTTATTGTGCCAAGCGGGTTTGTTGTGGTGAGCGGGCTTGCCCCGCGTTGGGCGGCGAAGCCGCCCTAAAACCTGACGCTGGGGTATATCTGACACTCCGCATGGGTTTTTGATGGGGCTGCTGCGCAGCCCAACGCGGGGCAAGCCCGCTCACCACAAAGAGCCCCATTGCCACGACAAGCCCGCTCACCACAGTCATTGATACAGCCACAGTCCCTGCCAGAGCCCCACCCCCACCCAGAACTCACCACCAACGGATCCGGCAGCGTCAATGCACCACTGTATTCGGCGGTAAGTGTCCCAGGCGCTCCGTCAGGCGCAGGCGCTGGATCGGATCTTCACTGAGCAGCAGTGCGTGTTCCAGGTCAAAGCGCTCGGCGTTCGGGCAGTCCAGGCGCTGATACAGGCTGGCACGGGCGAGGTAGTCGGCGGCACTCGCATTGCCCAGTTCCAGCACGCGCTCGGCGTCGATCAGGGCGGACAACGGGTTGTCATTGGAAAGGTGCAGCTGGCGCAAGTTGCGCGACAGGCGCTGCAGGATCGAGCGCGGTCCGGCGGTGTGCAGATGGTCGGCCTGCAACTTGAGGTTGGGGCCGTATTGGCGTTGCAACAGTTCGCGGCAATCATTGGGGTACAGGCGCCGACCGCCGCAAGGGTCCAGCAGGTGATCGGCGCCGGGCACCCGCAGCAGGAAGTGGCCCGGAAAGTTGACGCCGACCATGGGGATGTCCAGGCGTCGCGCCAGCTCCATCGCAATCAACCCCATGGCCAGCGGCTGTCCGCGCTTGCGCTGCAGGACCTTGTCCAGCAGGGCGGCGGCGGGGCGCAGGGGGGTGAAGTCATCCTGGGCGAATCCGAGGTCATTCATTCGCCGCAGCAGAGGTTGACCCAGTTCATCGGCCGGCAACATTGGCATGCCCAGGCTCACCTGTTGTTGCAGCAACCCCAGCTCCTGCAGGATCACCAACGGCTGCACCGCCGGGTCATGCTCGGCAGCAATCCACAGCGCGGCTTCAAACAGCGCAGGGGGTGAACATTCCAGGCAGGCGAAAAAGGCTTTGCGGGGGTTCATTGCATTCTCCGGCGGATGCCCTCCCGTTTTAGCCTTGCTGGGAATTTTCGTCCAGTGGCTTAGAAAATATCCTCCGTGCTTATGTCGCAAGCCCCGTAAAACCGGGCGGCTTATTCCAGCGTACTTCGGCAGTTTTCTGCCGCAAGCCTATACTTGGCGACTACAAAGAGTGATTCGGGAGCTCGACGATGTTTGCTCTCATGCACAGCACCCGCCTTGAATCGCTGCACCTGAGCATCGACCCGGTGACGGGGTTGAAGGCGGTCATCGCCATTCACAACAGCCGCCTGGGCCCTGCCTTGGGCGGCTGCCGCTACCTTGCCTACCCCGACGACGAAAGCGCCGTGGCCGATGCCGCGCGCCTGGCCCAGGGCATGAGCTACAAGGCTGCCCTGGCCGGGCTGGCGGTGGGCGGCGGGACGGCGGTAATCATCCGCCCCGTGCACGTGGAAAGCCGCGCCGCCTTGTTTGAAGCCTTTGGCCGTTGCATCGAAAAACTCGACGGCCGCTTCATCACCTCGATCGACAGTGGCACATCAGTGGCCGATATGGATTGCATCGCCCAACACACGCGCTTCGTCACCAGCACCACGGCGGCAGGCGACCCGGCTCCGCATGCCGCCATGGGTGTATTCACCGGCATCCGCACCACCGCCATGGCCCGCCTGGGCAGCGACAACCTCGAAGGCCTGCGCGTAGCGGTGCAGGGCCTGGGCAATGTGGGTTATGCCCTGGCCGAACAGCTGCACGCCGCCGGCGCCGAACTGCTGGTCAGCGACATCGACCATGGCAAGGTGCAACTGGCCATGGAGCAATTGGGTGCGCACCCCATCGCCAATGACGCCTTGCTCAGCACGCCCTGCGACATCCTTGCGCCGTGCGGTGTGGGTGCGGTGTTCAATCGGCACAGTGTTGGCCAACTGCGCTGCGCCGCCGTGGCCGGTTCCGCCAGTGCGCAACTCACCAACCTGCAAGTGGCCGACCAATTGGAAGGGCGCGGCATCCTCTACGCTCCGGACTACGTGATCAACTCCGGTGGCTTGATCTACGTCGCTCTCAAGCACGGCGGCGCCGAGTTGCCGACCATCACCGCGCACCTGTCCAACATCGGCACGCGCCTTACCGAAATCTTCGCCCACGCCCAGGCCGAAAAACGCTCGCCTGCACGGGTCGCGGATGAGCTGGCCGAGCGCCTGCTGTACAAGTAGGCCGGGTATTTAAAAGGCCCTGAATCCATGATTCAGGGCCTGTTCAATTCGGGCTTTATTCCGCCGGCGCGTTGAGCAATTCGGACAGCGCGTCCGGTTGGCTCTTGAACGCCTTGGCAAATACATCGCGGTTCTTCGCCATGTAGATCCCGGCTTCTTCAACCTGCTGTTCGCTCAGCGACGGCACGGCTTTTTGCAACACTTCTGCCAGCAACTCAGCGAGTTCAAGCATCTTGTCATGACGGTCAGCTTCGGCTTTATCCATGAACAAACGCTCCAGATCTCGGCTGCTGCGGTATACCACTTCGACGGCCATTCACCACCTCACATGCCTTCACGATAGTTGTCTTTTGCGACTACTGTATTTATATACAGCGAAAAGGGTAAGCCAAACCACGGGGTTTGGGTAGCAGTTTTTTAATCTAGCCCGTAAATACAGGTTGAGCGTGCCTCATGTCACCCCGCCATCATCTTATACCTGCCTCTGGCCTTTTTTCTGCATGCAGAACAACCGTCACGTCCAACCCGCATTATCCGGTCGAGTCGACCTAAGGAAGCATCATCGTGAAAATCAACTGGGCCGAAAAGCTGCGCCAGAACGTCCATGGTCTGGCTGAGTCCCTGGGCAATCTGTTTGTCGAGTCGTTCCACTACCTGGCGCTGTTCGCCATTGGTGCAGTGACCGCCTGGGCAGCGGTGATGGAGTTTCTGGGGATGCTGGAAACCGGGCACATCAAGATCGATGACATCTTGCTGTTGTTCATCTACCTGGAATTGGGGGCGATGGTCGGGATCTACTTCAAGACCAACCACATGCCGGTGCGCTTCCTGATCTACGTGGCGATCACCGCGCTGACGCGCCTGCTGATCTCCAACGTGTCGCACCACAACCCGCCCGATATCGGCATCATCTACCTGTGCGGTGGGATTCTGCTGTTGGCGTTCGCGATTCTGGTGGTGCGCTATGCCTCGTCGGCCTTCCCGTCGGTGAAGGTCGAAGGCCCGCGTCGCAAAGGCGAGACGAGCCTGGAAACCGAGAAGGGCGAGCTTTAAAGCCCGACGCTGAAGGGCAGGGCGCGGGTCGGTGGCCGTTGCAACAGTTTGTGGCTGTCGCCGTCGGTCATCACCGCCAGGATTTCCATGGCGCTGTGGCCCTGCTCGATGGCAATTCCGAATTGGATGCTTTGCACCAGGCGTTTGAGGCGTTGCGGGTCGTTGCGCTGTTCGGCGCTGATCATGCGCTTGGCGACGACGCCGGTGTCATCCGAGAGGGTGAGCATGATGCTGCCATCCAGCCGCTGGATGCTCAGGTTGACTCGGTATTGGGGGGTGAAAGTGTCGGTGATGATCTGAAAAGGATTGTCCATGGTGCGTTACCGCCTGATAAGAACATGCAGTCATTGACGACCGGTGTCTGGATTAGTTCGCATTGCCTGACCACCGGCCACTCCGTCGCTGAGGGTGTACAAATTCCGTTTGCCTCATGAGCTGTACAGCAAGGGGCGTGCCGAACAGCGACTTCCCAGCCTGTGGGGCCTGAATGTGAGAGCGGGCTTGCCCGCTCCCACATTTATCTTGGGTTGATCTTCAGGTCTGTGGGCTATTTCAGGGCAGTAACGAGAAAACGATCGCAGACAGCGCAATCAACCCGATCACCACCACAAACACGTTCGACAGTTGGCCCGAGTACTGGCGCAGGGATGGCACGCGGCGGATCGCGTACATCGGCATCAGGAACAGCAGGCACGCGATGATCGGCCCGCCCAGCGTCTCGATCATGCCGAGGATGCTCGGGTTGAACGTCGCCACGGCCCAGCAGGTCAGCACCATGAACAGCGCGGTGCAGCGCTCCAGGCCTTTGGACGACATCGAACGGTTGCGCCCGCGCAGGGATTTGACGATCAACCCCTGGAAGCCTTCGCTGGCGCCGATGTAGTGCCCCAGGAAGGATTTGGTAATCGCTACCAGCGCGATCAATGGCGCGGCGTAGGCAATGACCGGCGTCTGGAAGTGGTTGGCTAGGTACGACAGGATCGAGATGTTCTGGGCCTTGGCCGCCGCCAGGTCAGCCGGCGACAGCGCCAGCACGCAACTGAAGCAGAAGAACATCACGGTCAGCACCATCATGCCGTGGGCGGTGTCCAGGATGCCGCTGCTCTTGCGCTCGGCCTGCGCGCCGTACACGCGTTTCTGGTCGACGGCAAAGGCGGAGATGATCGGCGAATGGTTGAACGAAAACACCATCACCGGGATTGCCAGCCACAGGGTCTTGAAGAACATCGGCAGCGGCATGCCGTCGCCGGCGGAGGCGAAGAATGCACCGTTCCAGTTGGGGATCAGGCTCACCGCCAGCAACAGCAGGGCGGCGACGAACGGGTAGACCAGCACACTCATGGCCTTGACGATCACACCCTGGCCGCAGCGCACGATGGCCATCAGGCCGAGGATCAGCACCAGCGACAGGATCGCCCGGGGCGGCGGCGCCATGTGCAGTTGATGTTCCATGAAGCTGCCGAGGGTGTTGGTCAGCGCCACGCTGTACACCAGCAGGATCGGGAAGATCGCGAAGAAATACAGCAGGGTGATCAGCTTGCCCGCACCCACGCCGAAATGCTCTTCGACGACTTCGGTGATGTCACCGGATTTGCCCGACAGCACAAAGCGCGTCAGCCCACGGTGGGCGAAGAAGGTCATCGGGAAGGCCAGCAGTGCCAGCACGATCAGCGGCCAGAACCCGCCGACGCCGGCATTGATCGGCAGGAACAGGGTGCCCGCGCCGATGGCGGTGCCGTAGAGGCCAAGCATCCAGGTGGTGTCGTGTTTGTTCCAGCCTTTTGCAACGGGGGTCGTCAGGTCTACAGCGGGATTTTCGGCAGCAGGTGTACGTACATCGGTCATCGTTATTGCCTCGTTATTATTTTTGCGCGGGCTCACGTTGGGGCGGTCAGGGAATGCGCCTCAGCACTCCACCCAGTTCACGGCCAGGCCGCCCCGTGAAGTTTCTTTGTATTTGTCATGCATATCGGCGCCGGTATCGCGCATGGTGCGGATCACCCGGTCGAGGGAAATGAAGTGTTTGCCGTCACCGCGCAGGGCCATCTGCGTGGCATTGATCGCCTTGACTGCCGCGATGGCGTTGCGCTCGATGCACGGCACCTGTACCAGGCCACCGACCGGGTCGCAGGTCAGGCCGAGGTTGTGCTCCAGGCCAATTTCGGCGGCGTTTTCCAGTTGCTCGGGCGTGGCGCCCAGCACATCGGCCAAGCCGGCGGCGGCCATGGCACAGGCCGAGCCGACCTCGCCCTGGCAGCCGACTTCGGCGCCGGAGATCGAGGCGTTTTTCTTGCAGAGGATGCCGACGGCGGCCGCGGCCAGGAAGAAATTGACTACGTCGTCGTCAGACGCGTCGGGGTTGAACTTCATGTAGTAATGCAGCACCGCCGGGATGATGCCGGCCGCGCCATTGGTCGGCGCGGTAACCATGCGCCCGCCGGCGGCGTTTTCTTCGTTGACGGCGAGGGCGAACAGGTTGACCCATTCCATCGCCGACAAGGTCGAAGTGATCACATTCGGTTTACCGATTTCCAGCAGGCTGCGGTGCAGTTTCGCAGCGCGGCGCGGCACGTCCAGGCCGCCGGGCAAGATGTCTTCATCGCGCAGACCCTGCTCGACGCATTCGCGCATCACCGACCAGATATGCAGCAGACCGCTGCGGATCTCCTCGTCACTGCGCCACGCGCGCTCGTTGGCCATCATCAGTTCCGAAACCCGCAGCCCGTGCTGGTTGCACAGGGCCAGCAGTTCGACAGCGCTGGAAAAGTCGTAGGGCAACTCCACGTCACTGGTCGGCGCAATGCCCGAAGCCGCTTCAGCGGCTTCGATGATGAAACCGCCGCCCACCGAGTAATAGGTTTGCTCGCTCAGCAGGCCATTGTCGCCGTAGGCATGCAGGGACATGGCGTTGGGGTGGTAGGGCAGGCTTTCGTCGAGCAGCAACAGGTCGCCGTGCCAGTTGAAGTCGATGTCCTGCTGGCCGGCGAGCAGCAGCCGGCCGCTCTCGCGCAGTTGCTGGATACGGGCGTTGATGGAGGTGGGGTCGATCTGGTCTGGCCATTCGCCCATCAGCCCCATCACGCAGGCGCGGTCGGTGGCGTGGCCCACGCCGGTCGCCGACAGCGAGCCGTACAAGCGCACTTCGACGCGACGGGTTTCGCTGAGTAGCTGTTGGTCGATGAGGGCTTGGGCAAACGTCGCCGCAGCGCGCATCGGGCCGACGGTATGGGAACTGGACGGGCCGATGCCCACCTTGAATAGATCGAAAACACTGATAGCCATGCTAAAGCCTTACAAGCAATGGAGTAGGAATCGCTGCCATGTTTTGTAGGACGAGCGCAATTGGCGCGATACTGAGCCTCTGGAACGGCACTGACCAACGAATTATCCTAAGACACCCTTTAGCAGGACTAAACCCTATGACCCGGCCCCTTCATGGCCAGACGTATGTCTGGTTGCACGTTTTTTCCTGCGCGGCGCGGCATTTGTCGTTCACCCGTTGCGCCGAGGAACTGCACATCACGCCGGGGGCGGTGAGCCAGCAGATTCGCCAGCTGGAAGAGCGCCTGGGTTTCCGCCTGTTCCATCGGCGCGCGCGGGGCGTGGAGTTGAGCGCAGAGGGGCAGCGGCTGGCGACCACAGTGGGGGAGGCCTACGGCAGCATTGATGCCGAGTTGCAGCGCCTGGATGCGGGGATGATCAGCGGCACCTTGCGCCTGCGTTCGATCCCGTCGTTTCTGGGCAAATGGCTGACGCCGCGCTTGCCCCGCCTGCAGCAGCGGTTCCCGGATATTCAGCTGCGCATGGTTGCCGAAGACAGCAGCATTGCACTGCACGAGGGCGACTTCGACCTGGCGATCGACCTGAACGACGGCAGCTACCCCGGCCTGTTATCCACAGCCTTGCTGGATGAACAGATTTTCCCGGTGTGCGCCCCCAGCCTGTTGCGCGGCCGTCCGCCGTTGCATGGGCCGGCTGACCTGGTGCATTTCCCGTTGCTGCATGACATTACCGCGTGGCGTGGGAGTTATGAGTACGCCGAGTGGGAGTTTTACCTGAATGCCATCGGCTATCACCACGCCGACGTACGGCGCGGGCACACCTTCAACCGCAATCACCTGACCATCGAGGCCGCCATCGCCGGCATGGGCGTGGCCATCGCGCGGCGCACCTTGCTCAACGATGAGTTGGAGCGCGGCACCTTGATCGTGCCGTTCGGCCTGGCCGTGCCCAACCATAAACGCTACGTGCTGCTGTATGCGCCGGGCGCGCTGAGCCATCCGGGCGTGCGGGCAGTGCATGACTGGCTGGTGGAGGAAGCAGGGATTTTTCGCAGCTTGCACCCGTTGGGAGAGGGGCAATTGTGAGGATTGTCGGGCGTAAGAAGATGTAACTAACTCCCCACCCTACCAGCGTTTTTGCTCGTAGTCAGAGTTAATTTGTAATGTGTGATTTATCTTTGCAAAGGGGTTGAATTGTTCTGCTGACTGCTCAATTGTGTAATCAAGAGGTCATGGTTTCACCACACCGGTGTTGCAGTTGTGACCTCTCGCGAGCTAGCTGAAATAAGGGAAGAACTATGCAAATCCAAGTCAATAGCGATAACCATATTGAAAGCAGCATCCGACTGGAGGAGTGGGTACGTAATACCATTGAAAGCACGCTCGAACGTTATGAAGAAGACCTGACCCGTGTCGAGGTCTACCTGCGGGATGAGAACGGCGACAAGCCCGGTCCCCACGATCTGAGTTGCCGCCTGGAAGCGCGGCCAAAAGGCCATCAACCGCTGTCGGTGCTGCACAAGGCCGATACCTTGGAGCAGGCGATCGACGGCGCTGCGACCAAGCTGGACCATGCGTTGGAACATTTATTCGGCAAACTGCAAGGCAAGCCCCGCGCTGCCGGGAAAAGTCTGTCGGACACCAAAGTGAATGAAGATGAGCTTGAACAGGAGTTTCTGGAAAAAGAACGTGCCGTGTTTAACAGCTGATCGCTGAAGGTTTTTACCCTCCGACTGAAACGGGCCTGCACATGCAGGCCCGTTTTCGTTTAGCGGCCGCGTCGGAAGAAATACCCGCTCAGCAGTGCCAGGACGCCAGCCCCCAAGCCGGCAAAAAGCATCGCCCATCCCGCCCCTTGGCGCAGCCCCGCCTGTGCCTGGGAGATTGCCAGCCCAGGCACTTCCAGTTTGCCTGCCGCAATCTCCTGGCTGAGGGCCGGCCACTGTGAGGCCGTGGTGGCGGGCAATACTTCGGCCAGGTAATGGCTGATCCCCAACAACAGCACCAGCCCCATCAACGCGATGTTGAGTGCCAGGGTAATCAGGCGTGCACTCAGGTCGATGCCCGATGCCATGCCCGCGCGATCAGCCGAGACCGCGCCAGTGGTGGTGTTGGTGGTCGGTGAGTTGGTCAGCGCCAGGCCCACGCCGGCGATCACACAACTGGCCAGCATCCAGGAGAGGCTCGGATGCCCGGTTCCATTCGCGGTGGCCATGGCCAGGAAGCCAGCACCCATCAGGCCCAACCCCAGCGGGATAATGCGCTCGGCACCGTAGCGCAGCGCCAGGCGTTCGGCGAGCGGCGGCACCAGCAAGGTGGGCAAGGTGTAGGCGAGCAGGGCGCCGCCGGTGGTCAAGGTGTCGTAGCCGAGGCCGGCCTGGAAGTAGAGCGGCAGGTAGATCATGAACGGCCAGAAGCTGAAGTTCATGCCGATGGAGCCCATCAGCGCGCCGTTGAAACGCTGGATTCGAAACACCGAAAAATCGAACATCGGCTGCGCACTGCGGCGCTCGACCACGATGAACAGCAGTAACCCACCGATCGCCAACCCGGCCCAGCCGAGCATGGGCGCCGTGCCGAAGCCTTGCTCGGTGCCCTGGGTAATGAAGTACACCAGCGCAAAGACCGACAGCGTCAACGTGAGCATGCCGGCGATGTCCAGGCGATGGGCCGCCGGATCGCGGGATTCCTGCACGCTGATGTGCAGCAGCGCCAGGGTGAACACCGTCAGCGGCACATGCACGAGGAAGACCCAGCGCCAATCCGCGATCGCCAGGATCAACGCGCCCACCATCGGCCCGAAACCCAGGCCGATGCCGGCAATCACGCCCCATATCGCAAACGCCCGCGCCCGTGCCGCCGGCTCGCGGAACAGGTGCGAAAGAATCGCGAACTGGCAGATCATCATCGCCCCGGCGCCCACGCCTTGTACGAAACGTGCCGCGATCAGTGTCGGCGCATGATCGGCCAATCCACAGGCCAGCGATGCCAGGCCGAACACCCATAGACACAGCACCAGCATGCGCCGCCGCCCGAAGCGGTCGGCCAGCGTGCCCGCCGCCATCAGCACACTGGTGCAGGCCAGGGTGTAGGCATTCATGATCCATTGAGCATCCTGAAAGCCGGTGCCCAGCTCTCGTTCAAGCGTCGGGAGGATGACGGGCACACTGGAAATCTCCAGGCCGAACATGAGGGCGACGAGGCACACGGCGGTGAGGGCCAGGCCGTTCCTGGCGGTAAGCGCGGGCGTGGCGGCAGATAACGTAGCGGCGGGTGGCATGGGATTCTCCTGTCGATGGCAATCGGGTCATTTTCAGGGGAATCTGTTTCTTTATTCGTGATAAGTTTTCTTCTTATCAGGGAATCAAGAGCGACAATCGAATCATGGCCACTCCGCGTTTTGATGGCGTCGAGCTGTTTCTACAGATCGTCGAAAGCGGCAACCTGACCGAAGCCGCCGAGCGGCTTAACCTCACGCGCTCTGCGGTCGGCAAAGGGCTGGCGCGATTGGAGGCGCGCCTGGGCACGTGTTTGCTGCAGCGTTCCACGCGCCGCCAGCGGTTGACCGAGGACGGCCAGGCCTATTACGAGCATTGCCTGCGCGCGCTGGCGGAGCTGGAGGCCGCCGAGTCGGTGCTGGAGAGCGGTCGGCAGCAGCCACGCGGACGCCTGCGCGCGAGCCTGCCGCTGGCGTTCGGGCACCATTATGCCGCGCCTGCGCTGTGGCGGTTGATGGACCAGTTTGCTGAGCTGGAGATCGAGATTTCGTTCTCGGATCGGCTGATCGATGTGGCGCAGGAGGGTTTTGACCTGGCGGTGCGTATTGGCCCGCTGCCCGACACTGATCGCTTGAGTGCTCGTCGCCTGGGCGAACAGGCCATCGGCCTGGCGGCGTCATCTGCGTATTTGCAGCGCAGCGGCCGGATCGGGTGCATCGAGGATTTGGCGGGGCATCGCGGTATTGCCTACCGCTGCAGTGCTCCACGCCTGGAATGGGAGTTGAAGGATGCGCAAGGGCGCGCGCACCGTGCGCGGGTGGCCTCGCCGTTGATGATGGACGACCTCCAGGCCGTGGCCGATGCCGCGATCGCGGGGGTGGGCCTGGCCTGGCTGCCGAGTTGGTTGATTGCCCACTATGTTTTGCGTGGGCAACTGGAGGCGGTTTTGCCGAGCTATCGCGACCAGCCTGCGCCGATCCATGTGATTTGGCCGACGGCGGCGCATATGCCGGCCAAGACGCGTTGTGCCATTGATGCCTTGGTTGCTGCGACGCCTAGTTGTTTGGCGGGGAGTTAGGTGTCAGGGCTTTTTGGGGTTGCTTCGCAACCCAACGCGGGGCAAGCCCGCTCGCCACAGGAGGCACGCTCGCCACAGGAGGCACGCTCGCCACAGGAAGCGTGCTTGCCACATTAAGCCTGCTCTCCACATTAAGCCTGCTCTCCACAGTAAGCCTGCTTGCCACGGGAAGCCCGCGTGGGCTTTGCTCGGCAGTCAGAACGCGATAGACGTCTGCACGTATACCGTACGCGGCTCGCCGACATACTTGCCCTTGTTGTTGTCGTCGAACGAACGGGTGAAGTACTGGGTGTTGAAGATGTTCTTCACTCCGACGGCCACGTTCAAGTCCGATAGTTGCGGGCCGAAGTCATACGCCGCGCGGCTGCTGAACAGCATGTAGCCGGGGATGCGACCGGTGGCACCGTTGGCGCTTTCGGCCTCGGTGTTGGCGTTGTCGGCGAACTGGCTGCTCTGGAAGCTGCTGTCCAGGTTGAGCTTCCAGCGGCCTTCGGTGTAGCCCACGCCGAGGGTGCCTTTGTGCTTGGACGAGAAGGGCACGCGGTTGCCTTTGTTCGGGCCGTCTTCGCGGATGGTGGCGTCGACATAGGCATAGGTGGCGTACACATCAAACCCCGCCAACGCCGGGCTCAGGCCGTCGAGTGCATAGTTGACGCTGGTCTCGATGCCCTGGTGGCGGGTTTCGCCACGGGCGATCACCGAGTCATCGGTCTGGTTGCTTTCATACTGGTTGTCGAAGTTGATCAGGAACGCGCCGATCTCTACACGCAAGGTGCCGTCGTCGTAGCGGGTCCCGAGTTCCCAGGTGCGGGCCTTTTCCGGTTGCACTTCGCCCTTGGGCACGCGCTTGGCCATCTGGCTGTATTGCACGCTGCCGAACGAACCTTCAGTGTTGGCGTAGAGGTTCCAGCTGTCGGTGAGGTGATAGAGCACGTTCAACGCCGGCAGTGCGGTGTTGTAGTCACCTTTGTAGTTCAGGTTGTTGATGTGGTCGGTCTGCTCGGACTTGATCATTTCGTAGCGCACGCCCGGGGTGATGGTCCACTTGCCGATATCAATCCGGTCATCGAGGAACAGTGCATTGGCCTCGGTGCTGCCGCGGGTGTCGCGGTCGTTGCGGCTGTCGGTGGTGGGGATCTGCTGGTTGGCGGCGATCGGTGTGCGGTAGCGCAGTTCGTGGCCGGCTTCGTTGATGTAGCGGTAGCCGATGCCCACTTCGTGGCTGGTCGGGCCGAGGTCGAAGCCTTGGGCGAAGCGCGTTTCGAGGCCGCGCACCCAGTATTCGCGTGGCGACAGCGAGAGGAAGTTGCCCTGGTCCAGGTAGCCGTTGCGCAAGGTGGTGGTGAAGAAAGTGTTGGCGGTGAATTCGCGGCGATCTTCCTGGTAGCGGTAGCCGGCGTTGAACATGGTGCGCCGGCCCCAGAACTTGTCGTAGGGACGGGTGGATTGGTATGGGTCGGCCTTGTAGTCCTTGACGTTCAACCCCCCAGGCATATCGGCCTGGCCTTCGTAGTATTGCGCCATGGCGTTGAAGCTGTTGGCGTCGTCGAGCTGGTATTTGCCTTTGAGAATCAGGTCATCAATGCGCGTATTGCTGTTTTCGCGCCAGTCGCCGCCACGGGTCCCGGAGTAGAGGATCGCGCCGCCGAGGCCGTTGTCGGCGGTGCCGCCGGCGAGCAAATTGCCGGTGGTCTTGAACCCGTCGTGGCTGGAGGACGGGCTGGTTTCAGTCTGCAGGCCGCCTTTGACGGTTGGCGCGTCGGGAATCGCGCGGGTCACGAAGTTGACCACGCCGCCGACGTTCTGCGGGCCATAGCGCACAGCGCCGCCGCCGCGCACCACGTCCACCGCGTCCATGTTGCCCATGCTGATCGGTGCAAACGACAGTTGCGGCTGGCCATACGGCGCGAATGGCACCGGGATGCCGTCCATCAGCACGGTCGAACGTGAGGCCAGGCGCGGGTTGAGGCCACGAATGCCGAAGTTCAGCGCCATGTCATGGCTGCCGGTGCCGTTGTTTTCCGGAGCGTTGACGCCGGGAATACGGTTGAGCACATCACGGGCCTGGGTCGCGCCCTGGCGTTCGAATTCTTCGCGACGGATCACGTCGCGGGCGCCGGGGTGTTCGAATACGTTGGTCTGCGCCGCATCGCCGAGCCAGTCGCCCACCACGCTGGAGGTGCCCAGTTCAATGCTGGCCGGGGCGTTGGCCGGTTGCAGGCTGTAGGCATTGTCGCCTTCGGCACGCGCTTGCAGGCCGGTGCCTTCGAGGAGTTTCTGCAGGCCATCAGCGGCGCCGTAATTGCCCGACAACCCACGACTCTGCATGCCCGCGGTGACTTCGGAACCGAAGGAAATCAGCACGCCGGCTTCGCGACCAAACTGGTTCAGTGCCGCTTCCAGCGACGCTGGGGCGATGTGGTAGGGCTTGGCGTCAGCGGCCATTACCGGTGGCAGCACGGTCAGGCCGAGGCTGGCGCCGAGCAGGAGTTGGCGCAGGGTGCGGGCGAGAAGGGTGGGTTGCTGGGGCATGAAGAGCGGTCCTGAGAAGGAAGGATCAAGGTGGCTTTCCTTCTCTGTCACGCCAGGTGTGGAAAACGGCTCACTGGGATTGAAAATAATTTCAGGCGCGTGCCTGCACGGTCACCCAATAGCGGGTAAAGCGCCGCACTTTCACCGGCAGGCTGATTTCGAGCAGGTCGAGAATGCGCTCGCTGTCGTCCAGCGGGTAGCTGCCGGAAATCAGCAAATTGGCGACTTGCGGGTCACAGTTGACCTGGCCACGGCGGTAGCGGCCCAGTTCGGCGAGGAAGTCCTCCAGGCGCATGTGCGCGGCCATCAGCATGCCATCGGCCCAGGCACCGCTGTTGGCGTCGGTGGCGCGCGGGGTGTCCCAACCCTTGCGGGTAAAGTTGACCTGGCGTGCGGCCTCGACTGTCAGCGGCAGGCCGCTGTAGTGGTTGGGCATCACCTCGACGCGCCCGCTGAAGACCGCCACTTGGGTGTGGTCGTTGAACTGGCGCACATTCAGGCGCGCTGCCTGGCTGCTGAGCACGCCCTGGCCGGTCAGCACGTGCAGCGGTGTCGCGCCGGCGATGCCCGTCAGCAGGATCTCGCCTTCGAGCAGGCGGATCAGCCGTTGCTGGCCATCGAAATGTACATCCACCGCGCTGCCGGTATTGAGCTGCAACTGGCTGCCATCGGCCAATTGCACCTTGCGCCGCTGGCCGACGGGGCTGCGGTAATCGGCCGTCAGCGGTGGCAGGATATGTTGCTGGCGCAGACTCCAGGCCGCCGCCGAACCGGCCCCCAGGATCAACAGCAACTTCAGTGCCTGGCGCCGGCTGGTGGACGTTGGCGCGTTCAACGCCGCGTGCGCCAATGGCGAGGGCATGCCGCGCAGGCGCTGGTTGACGCGCTGGATATGGTCCCACGCGCGCTGGTGTTCGCTGTGGGCATTCAGCCAATGCTGCCAGGCCGCCTGCTGGCGCGGGTTGAGTGCGCCTTGCTGCATTTCCATCAGCCAGTGCACGGCTTGTTCGGCAACCTGGGTCGAGAAGTTCATAGGGCGAAGTAGCAGCGCATCGCTGCTTTATTCAGGTGGCGCTTGACGGTGGCGATGGAGATGCCCAGCTCCGCGCCGATTTGTGCGTAGGTGAGGCCGTCGAGCTGCGCCAGCAGGAATGCACGCTTGACCTGCACGGGCAGGCCGTCGAGCAACTGGTCCAGTTCAATCAGGGTCTGCAGGATGATCGCGCGTTCTTCTTCCGACGGCGCCACGTGCTCAGGCATTTGCGCCAAAGCATCGAGGTAGGCGCGCTCGAGGTCCTGGCGGCGGTAGAAATTGAACAGCACGCGCTTGGCGACGGTGGTGAGGAATGCGCGCGGTTCGATCAGCGTGGGGGCTTCCCGGGCGGTCAGCACGCGGATGAACGTGTCGTGTGCCAGGTCGGCGGCGCTTTCCGGGCAGCCGAGCTTGCGTCGCAACCAGCCGGTGAGCCAGTGGTGATGGTCGTGGTACAACACTTCGACGGTGTGGGACGGGCTCAACGAAGACACTCCACAAGCACCCATGCACGTTAGAGAACAAGAATTGTTCGCATTGTAGGGCGCAAGAACGGCTTCGGCAATCGGCCTGGGCAGGTGATTCATCCGTTCTGTTTTGCTTATGAGAATATTTATCATTAATATTGCGCGCTGATGAACCTGGCGCCTCCCGCATGAAAAGCAAAACCTCGCTGCCTGTCTCTTATCGTCTTGCCGTGACCTCGCGCGTGCTGGCTGCCGTGGTCGGCGGCTACCTGATGGCTTCGCTCGCCAGTATCTGCCTGGCGCTTTGGATGCCCACCAGCCGCGCCGATGCGGTGATCACCGGGATGATGAGTTCATTTGTGTTCTATCTGCTGGCGGTGCTCTGGTGTTTCGCCTGTCGCAGTGCCGCGCGCGCCTGGTTCGGCGTGATGTTGCCGAGTGCGGCGTTTGCCACCCTGGCGGGTGTGGGGTTCTGGATGACACGCACATGAAAGAGGGATTTCGCCAGGCCATGGCCTGGCTGCACACCTGGGCCGGATTGATCTTTGGCTGGCTGCTGTTCGCGATTTTCCTGACCGGCACCCTGTCGTATTTCAAGGATGAGATCAGCCACTGGATGCAGCCTGAAGTGCAGGCCCATCCGCTGGACGATGCGCGCAGCCTGAGCGTCGCGCAAACCTACCTGCAGCAGGTGGCGCCGTCCGCCGCGCGCTGGTTCATCACCTTGCCCGACAGCCGTGACCCCGGCCTGTCGGTGATGTGGCAAGACAAGGTCGACCCCGGAAAGCGTGGCAACTTCATCCAGAAAACCCTCGACCCGGTCAGCGGCCAGGCGGTGCAGGCCCGCGAAAGCATGGGCGGCGAGTTCTTCTATCGTTTCCATTTCCAGCTGCAGATGCCTCATCCCTGGGGACGCTGGTTGTCGACGATTGCCGCGATGGTGATGTTTGTCGCGTTGATCACCGGCATCATCACCCACAAGAAAATCTTCAAGGACTTCTTCACCTTCCGCCCCCGCAAAGGCCAGCGCTCCTGGCTCGACGGGCACAATGCGGTCGGGGTGCTGGTGCTGCCGTTCCACTTGATGATCACCTACAGCAGCCTGGTGATTTTCATGAGCCTGGTCATGCCGGCGCCGATCCTGGCCTCCTATGGCAATGACACCCGTGCCTTTTTCAATGAGGTGTTCCCGGCCTCCAACAATGCGCCCGCGCTGGGCCAGCCGGCCGAACTGCTGCCGCTGGTGCCGATGTACGAGCAAGCGCGGGCGCAGTGGGCGGGCGGTCATGTCGGGCGGTTGGCGGTGAATAACCCCGGTGATGTCAACGCATCGGTGAATGTGTTCCGCGCCGGCTCCGACCGCGTGGTCCATGATTTCGGCAGCACCGTGTCGTTCAACGGCAGCACCGGCGAGCTGCTGCGGGTGAGCGGCGAGCAGTCGCTGCCGGCGGTGATCGGCGGCAGTTTCTACGGTTTGCACATGGGCCATTTCGCCGGCCCGGTGCTGCGCTGGTTGTACTTTATCTGCGGCCTGGCGGGCACGGCGATGATCGGCACGGGGCTGGTGATCTGGCTGGGCAAGCGCCAGCTCAAGCATGCAAAGGCCTCGGTCATGCCGTTTGAGTTGCGCCTGGTCGAAGTGCTGAACATGGCCAGCATGTCCGGGCTGATGATCGCGATCGCGGCGTTTTTCTGGGCCAATCGCCTGTTGCCGGTGAGCTTCGCCGAACGCTCCGACTGGGAAGTACAAACCTTCTTCATCGCCTGGGGATTGAGTCTGTTGCACGCGATCCTGCGTCGCGGCCGCCAGGGTTGGGTCGAGCAGTTGAGTGTTGGCGCGCTGCTGTTTGTTGCCATCCCTGTGCTCAACGCACTGACCACGTCCAGCCACCTGGGTGTGTCCCTGGTCACCGGCGACTGGGCCATGGCCGGTTTCGACCTGACTTGCCTGGCCAGCGGCGCGTTCCTGAGCTGGGCTGCCTGGAAGATGCAACACCGCACCGCGCCCGTGGCCAAGGCCGAACGTGCGCGCCCGATGACCCTCAAGCGCGAGGCGAACTGATGCTGCTCGCCCTGTTGATGTGCTACGCCGGTTTCACTGCCTTGTGCCTGTCCACCGACCGTCATCATGGCGAATTGCTCCACAGCAAGCCTTCGGCGCGTCGGCGTATGGGGCTGCGGGTGATCGGCTGGTTGCTGTTGAGTGTGTCGATCTGGCCGGCCGTGAGCATCGCCGGTTGGGGCCAGGGCCTGGTGGAGTGGTGCGCCGTGTTGATGCTCAGCGCACTGCTGCTGGTGCTGTTGTTGCCGTATCGGCCAAGGCTGGCCTTGATCCTGGCGGGCGTCGGACTGCTGGCCAGCCCCGTCGCGGCCTTCGCCACCCTCTGAGCCCCAGCCATGATGATCAGCACGCCGCCCGAATCCCCGGACAGCCAGCACGCTGAAGCGGCGGGCGGGCGTGCGCATTTTCTGCAAGTGTTCCTGTCCCAGCGTTCGCAGATGGAAGCCCTGGTCAGCCGCCGCGTCGGTTGCCGTGCGACGGCGGCAGACCTGGTGCAGGACTTGTTCCTGCGTTTCTGGCGCCGGCCGCTGGTGCAGGTCGAAGAACTCAGCACCTACCTGTTGCGCTGCGCTGGCAACATCGCCATCGACCACTTGCGCAGCGAAGGCGCGCGGGTGCGCAGCAGCGAGGGCTGGTTGCCCGAACAGCAGGATAACCAGGGCTGCGAGCCCCAGGCTGCACTGGAAGCGGGCAATGACCTGCGCCATGTCGAGGCCGCGCTGCGCAGCTTGCCGGAGCGCACCCGACAGATCTTCCTGCTCAACCGCATCCATGGCCGCAAATACGCACAGATCGCCAAGGCGATGGGCTTGTCCCAAAGTGCCGTGGAAAAACATATGATGCGTGCCCTCGAAGCCTGCAAGGCCAGCCTTCGCGAACCCTCACCCCCACGCACGCCAGGGAAAGCACCGTGAACGCCAGCCCCACGCCCGACCAGGAACAGGCCGCTCTCGCCTGGCTGAGCCTGCTGCATGATCAACCCAGCAGCGGCGACCAGGCCACGTTCAGCCGCTGGTTGCGCGCCGACCCCGCGCACGTCGAGGCCTATTCCCAGGCCCAGGTCCTGTGGGAACTGAGCGAAGTGCCAGCGCGCAAGCTGGCGGACGAAGACGCCCTGGCGCTGCAGGGCTACCTGAATGCGATGAACACTCCGACGCGTTCGCGAGTGCTGCGCTGGTCCGGCGCCATGGCCATGGCCGCGTGCTTGCTGGTGATGGTGTCGATGGGCGCTGGCTGGCAGCCTTCGCGCTGGGTCGATGACTTCGGCGCCGACTACGTGACCGCGCCAGGCGAGGTGAAGACCATCACCCTGGCCGATCAATCCCAGGTAACCCTGGATGCCGACAGCGCCATCGCCGTGGATTTCAGCCACGGCGAGCGGCATATCCAGCTACGTCGAGGCGCAGGATTTTTCCGCGTGGCCCACACCGGCCAGTCGTTTGTCGTGGGGGCGGGCAGTGGCGAGGCGCGGGTGTTGGGCACGCAGTTTGAAGTGCGCCTGCAACCGGCGGGGGCCCAGGTGACGGTGTTGTCGGGGCGGGTTGGGGTGACGCCGTCGAAGCAGGGCCAGCAGCAAATACTCACGGCAGGCCAGCAAGTGGCCTACGTCGATGGCATCGCAGAGCCCCTGCATGCGGTCGACAGCGAGTCACGCCTGGCGTGGCGCGACGGCTGGCTCAACTATTACAAGGCGCCGCTGGCGGACGTGCTCAAGGATCTGGGCCGCTACTACCCTGGCCGCATCCTGTTGCTCAACGAAGAGATGGGCGCCAAGCGCGTCAGCGGCAGCTTCCCGAGCAAGGACCCGCAAGCCGTATTGAATGCCTTGCAGGCGGTGCTGGGGTTTGAACAA
This sequence comes from Pseudomonas aylmerensis, assembly GCF_001702265.1. GTDB lineage: Bacteria > Pseudomonadota > Gammaproteobacteria > Pseudomonadales > Pseudomonadaceae > Aquipseudomonas > Aquipseudomonas aylmerensis. Next base: position 120,577 of record NZ_MAUE01000032.1, on the reverse strand, counting down.
CACCAGCTGCTGGGCCGGATGATCGTGGTGCGCTGATTACTGAGTCAGCGCCGCCATGATTTTCTCGGGGCTGTATTCGCGGATCAGCGTGCCGTTCACCGCCACAAACGGAATTCCGCCGCCGCCCAGCGCCTCATACGCCTTGCGGGCTTGGGCGTCCTTTTCGATATCAAACGCCTGGTAGGGAATGGCTTTCTGGTCGAGGAAGCGGCGAATCTGCTTGCAGTAGCCGCACCACTCGGTGGTGTAGAGCACCACCTGCGCTGACTCACGCAGGTGTTCGGGCGCCACCTGCGAAGGGTTGAACACCCGCTCGATCTTGCCCCAGTTCTGGATCACCACGACCACCAGCAACACCAGCAGGACTTTCTTGAAAACCCCGCCGAGCATCAGTTACGGCGCTTGAGCTGATCGGTCAATTGCGTTGGCAGGCCCTTGATGATCAAGGTGCCAGCGGCTTCGTCGTACTCGATCTTGTCGCCCAGCAGGTGCGCTTCAAAGCTGATGGACAGGCCCTCGGCGCGTCCGGTGAAACGGCGGAACTGGTTGAGAGTGCGCTTATCCGCCGGGATTTCCGGCGACAGGCCGTAGTCCTTGTTGCGGATGTGGTCGTAGAACGCCTTTGGCCGATCTTCATCGATCAAACCCGATAATTCTTCAAGGCCCATCGGCTCGCCGAGCTTGGCCTGGCTGCTGGCGTAATCGACCAGGGTCTTGGTTTTCTCGCGGGCGGACTCGTCCGGCAAGTCTTCGCTTTCGACGAAGTCGCTGAAGGCCTTGAGCAGGGTGCGCGTCTCGCCCGGGCCGTCGACACCTTCCTGGCAGCCGATGAAGTCGCGGAAGTACTCCGAGACCTTCTTGCCGTTCTTGCCTTTGATAAACGAGATGTACTGCTTGGACTGCTTGTTGTTCTGCCACTCGGAGACGTTGATGCGCGCCGCCAGGTGCAACTGGCCCAGGTCGAGGTGGCGCGAGGGGGTCACGTCCAGCTCGTCGGTCACCGCCACGCCTTCACTGTGGTGCAGCAGGGCGATGGCCAGGTAATCGGTCATGCCTTGCTGGTAGTGGGCAAACAGCACGTGGCCGCCGGTGGACAGGTTGGACTCCTCCATCAGCTTTTGCAGGTGCTCGACAGCGGTGCGGCTGAAGGTGGTGAAATCCTGGCCACCGTCGAAATATTCCTTCAACCAGCCGCTGAACGGGTGCGCGCCGGACTCGGCATGGAAGAAACCCCAGGCCTTGCCTTGTTTGGCGTTGTAGCTCTCGTTGAGGTCGGCAAGCATGTTCTCGATGGCGGCCGACTCGGCGAGTTCGGAGTCGCGGGCGTGGAGAACTGCGGGTGTGCCGTCGGGTTTTTTGTCGATCAGGTGGACGATGCAATGACGGATCGGCATAGGCTTCTCGGCTGGTTGAGCGGGGAGCGGTTGGCCTCCCCGAAAAGTCGCCCAGTGTACCGCACCCATTGGCCAAGACACCTGTCGAAGGGCATTTTGCAGGCTCTCCGACGGGGCATATGCCTTTTTTTCACGGTTTAGAGCGATAAAGCTGACCAAATGGGTAGGTAGAAGCGGATATTTCCCCGTCTCTGTGCTAGTTTTGCCCCGTCTTACGCCAAGTCTCGGCGATAAGCGTGCATTCAGCATCTGTCAGGTCGAACCAATCCCCGTTTCAAGCATCTATAACCCCGATCTCCGTGGTTATAGCCGGGGGTGCCAGGCCATGACGGCCAGGCTCGACGGCTGACACTGCACTCTGCAATCCATATGAATTTGATAGGGAAGGAACACCACAATGGCTATTACTAAAGACCAACTGATCGCTGACCTGGCTGAAGCAGTAGACGCACCGAAAACTACCGTGCGCGCTCTGCTGGACCAACTGAGCCAAGTTGTTGCTGACCAGCTGGAAAACGGCGGCGAAATCACTCTGCCAGGCGTTGGCAAACTGAAAGTGACCGAGCGTCCTGCCCGTACTGGCCGTAACCCTTCGACTGGCGCTGCCATCGAAATCGCTGCCAAGAAAGTTATCAAGCTGGTTGTGGCCAAAGGCCTGACCGACGCTGTTAACAAGTAAGACGCAGCAAAAAAAACCGTGCTCCGGAGCGATCCGGGCACGGTTTTTTGTTGCCTGCGATTTGTTGCCGGTCCTAGCGAACCCAGCGCTGGCGCCAGATTTGCTGTTCGTTCTTGGTCTGGAAAGTCCAGGCCACGAAGCGGCTTTGCTTCTGCCCCTGGGACATTTCCACCACCTGGCTTTCCAGCACGCCAGCCTTTTTCAGGGCTGTCTCGATCGCGGGCAAGTTCGACGCTTTTGACACAAGTGTGCTGAACCACAACACCTTGTGGGCAAAATGCGCACTCTCGGCAATCAGCTGCGTCACAAACCGCGCCTCGCCGCCTTCACACCACAACTCGGCCGATTGGCCGCCGAAGTTCAGTACCGGCAACTTGCGCTTGGGGTCCGCCTTGCCCAGGGCGCGCCACTTGCGCTCGCTGCCCTTGGTGGCTTCGTCCATGGACGCGTGGAACGGCGGGTTGCACATGGTCAGGTCAAAGCGCTCACCCGGCTCCAGCAGGTTCAGCAGGATCTGCTTGGGGTTGGTTTGCTGGCGCAGCTGGATGACCTTGCTCAGGTCGTTGGACTGCACGATGGCCTTGGCGGCGGCCACGGCGGTAGGGTCGACCTCCGAACCGAGGAAGTTCCAGCGGTACTCCATGTAGCCAATCAGCGGGTAGACGCAGTTGGCGCCCATGCCGATGTCCAGCACCTTGACGATCGAACCGCGCGGGATCTTGCCGTCATTGCCGCTGGCCAGCAGGTCGGCGAGGAAGTGCACGTAGTCGGCACGCCCCGGCACCGGTGGGCACAGGTAATCGGCCGGGATGTCCCAGTGCTGGATGCCATAGAAGCTTTTCAGCAGCGCGCGGTTGAACACTCGCACCGCGTCCGGGCTGGCGAAGTCGATACTTTCCTTGCCGTACGGGTTGATGATCACGAATTGCGCCAGTTCCGGCGTGGTCTTGATCAGCGCCGGGAAGTCGTAGCGGCCTGTGTGGCGGTTGCGCGGGTGCAGGGTGGCCTCTTTGCGCGGTACCACGGGCTTGGCCGGGGTGGCGGTTTTAGGCTTCTTGCGCGGAGGTTTTGGCGTGCTGGGGGCGGTCATGTTGATTCTGGTGTTGGCTCAAAGTGGTGGGCATTGTCACACATCCTGAGGCCAACTCGTTCAAATCTGGGAGCTGGCTTGCCTGCGATGCTGGCGACTCGGTCCATCCGCCATACCCAGGTGATGCTATCGCCGGCAAGCCAGCGCCTACATTGATTGGGTTTTCAAGGCAAAAAAAAGGGACCCGAAGGTCCCTTTTTTCACACGGTTCGCACCCTTACAGGCTGGAAATCCGCGCATGTTGCTCCGCCAGCTTGCCCAGGGCTTGTTCAGCCTCGGCCAGCTTGGCGCGTTCCTTCTCGATCACTTCGGCCGGCGCCTTGTCGACGAATGCCGCGTTGGACAGCTTGCCGCCCACCCGCTGCACTTCGCCTTGCAGGCGCAGGATTTCCTTGTCGAGACGTGCGAGTTCCGCACCTTTGTCGATCAGGCCGGCCATCGGCACCAGCACTTCCATGTCGCCCACCAGCGCGGTGGCGGACAGTGGTGCTTCGGCGCCGTCGGCCAACACAGTGATCGACTCCAGCTTCGCCAGCTTCTTGAGCAGGGCGTCGTTCTCGGTGAGACGACGCTGGTCTTCGGCGCTGGCGTTCTTGACGAACACGGCCAGTGGCTTGCCCGGCCCGATGTTCATTTCGGCGCGGATGTTGCGCGTGCCGAGCATCAGGGTCTTGAGCCACTCGATGTCGCTTTCGGCGGCTTCATCGATGCGTGCTTCATTGGCCACCGGCCAAGGCTGCAGCATGATGGTCTTGCCGTCGATACCGGCCAGCGGCGCGATGCGCTGCCAGATTTCTTCGGTGATGAACGGCATGAACGGGTGCGCCAGGCGCAGCGCCACTTCCAATACGCGTACCAGGGTGCGACGGGTGCCGCGCTGGCGTTCGACCGGCGCGTTTTCGTCCCACAGCACTGGCTTGGACAGTTCCAGGTACCAGTCGCAATACTGGTTCCAGATGAACTCGTACAAGGCTTGTGCGGCCAGGTCGAAACGGAACTGGTCGAGTTGGCGGGTCACTTCGGCTTCAGTGCGCTGCAGCTGCGAGATGATCCAGCGGTCAGCCAGGCTCAGCTCATAGGCTTCGCCGTTCTGGCCACAGTCTTCGCCCTTGTCCAGCACGTAGCGCGCGGCGTTCCAGATCTTGTTGCAGAAGTTGCGATAGCCTTCGACGCGGCCCATGTCGAACTTGATGTCGCGACCGGTGGACGCCAGCGAGCAGAAGGTGAAGCGCAGGGCATCGGTGCCGTAGCTGGCGATGCCGTCGGCGAATTCGTCGCGGGTCTGCTTCTCGATCTTCTTCGCCAGTTTCGGCTGCATCAGGCCCGAGGTGCGTTTCTGCACCAGGGTTTCCAGGTCGATGCCGTCGATGATGTCCAGCGGGTCCAGGACGTTGCCCTTGGACTTGGACATCTTCTGGCCCTGGCCATCACGCACCAGGCCGTGCACGTACACAGTCTTGAACGGTACCTGCGGCGTGCCGTCCTCGTTCTTCACCAGGTGCATGGTGAGCATGATCATCCGGGCAACCCAGAAGAAAATGATGTCGAAGCCGGTGACCAGCACGTCGGTGGAATGGAATTTCTTCAGGAATTCGGTCTGCTGCGGCCAGCCCAGGGTCGAGAAGGTCCACAGGCCCGAGCTGAACCAGGTGTCCAGCACGTCGTTGTCCTGTTGCAGCGCAACGTCAGCCCCCAGGTTGTGCTTGGCACGCACTTCGGCTTCGTCGCGGCCGACATACACCTTGCCCGACTCGTCGTACCAGGCCGGGATGCGGTGGCCCCACCACAGCTGACGGCTGATGCACCAATCCTGGATGTCGCGCATCCACGAGAAGTACATGTTTTCGTACTGCTTGGGCACGAACTGGATACGGCCGTCTTCCACGGCAGCAATGGCCGGCTCAGCCAACGGCTTGGTCGACACGTACCACTGGTCGGTCAGCCACGGCTCGATCACGGTACCGGAGCGGTCGCCTTTCGGGACTTTCAGGCCGTGGTCGTCAACGCTGACCAGCAGGCCGGCGGCGTCAAAGGCCGCAACGATCTGCTTGCGTGCTTCAAAGCGGTCGAGGCCGGCGTATTCGGCCGGGATCTTGCCGTCGATGCTGTCGTTCAGCGTGCCGTCGAGGTTGAACACCTGGCAGGCCGGCAGGACAGCGGCGTTCTTGTCGAAGATGTTCAGCAGCGGCAGGTTGTGACGCTTGCCGACTTCGTAGTCGTTGAAGTCGTGGGCCGGGGTGATTTTCACGCAGCCGGTGCCGAATTCGGGGTCGCAGTAATCATCCTCGATGATCGGGATGCGGCGGCCGACCAGCGGCAGCTCGACGAACTTGCCGATCAGTGCCTGGTAGCGCTCATCGTTCGGGTTAACGGCCACGGCGGCGTCGCCGAGCATGGTTTCCGGACGGGTGGTGGCGACGATCAGGTAGTCGTTGCCTTCGGCGGTCTTGGCGCCATCGGCCAGCGGGTACTTGAGGTTCCACAGGAAGCCTTTCTCGTCGTGGTTTTCCACTTCGAGGTCGGAAATCGCCGTGTGCAACTTGGTGTCCCAGTTGACCAGGCGCTTGCCGCGGTAGATCAGGCCGTCTTCATGCAGGCGCACGAAGGCTTCTTTCACGGCTTCCGACAGGCCGTCATCCATGGTGAAGCGCTCACGGCTCCAGTCGACGGACGAACCCAGGCGACGGATCTGACGGCTGATGTTGCCGCCGGACTGGTCTTTCCATTCCCAGATCTTCTCGAGGAATTTCTCGCGACCGAGGTCGTGACGGTTCTGGCCGGTGGCTTCGAGTTGGCGTTCCACCAACATCTGGGTGGCGATGCCGGCGTGGTCGGTGCCGGGCTGCCACAGGGTGTTGCGGCCCTGCATGCGGCGGAAACGGATCAACGCATCCATGATCGCATTGTTGAAGCCATGGCCCATGTGCAGGCTGCCAGTGACGTTCGGTGGCGGAATCATGATGGTGTAGGAATCGCCCGCGCCTTGCGGAGCGAAATAATTCTCGGACTCCCAGGTCTGGTACCAGGAAGTTTCAATAGCGTGCGGTTGGTAGGTCTTATCCATGCGCGGCGGGACCCTAGTTGGCATCAATTCAGGAAAGCCGACAAGTATAGCGGGGGGGAGCAGCTGCAAGCTACACGCGACAAGCTGCAAGTTGATCGCGGTGCTCTGACTTGCAGCTGGAGGCTTGAAGCTAGTTGCTTGTGGCCGCGGCGATCAGCCGCTCCATGCGCGCATCCAGCCGGCGCTTGATCTCGGTCTCGATATGCGGGGCAAAGTCGTCGATCACGTCTTGCATGATCAATTGCGCGGCGGCGCGCAGTTCGTTGTCCAGGTGCAGCAACAAGGCGTCCGGGGACTTCTCGGCGACAGGCTCTGCAACGGGGGCGGCTGGCGCGACAGGCGCCGCAACCGGCTCAGGTGCGGCGGGTTTGCCACCGACCATGTCGAACAACAGCGGAATCTGTACCTCGCCATTGACCGATTCGGTCAGCAGCGGCGGTTGCAAGTCATCATCACCCAGCAACTGACGGATCGACTCGAGGTCGTCCAGCAGGTGGTCGTCTTTTTTTATAGGGTTTGGAGTGTCCATCATGTGCTCAAAGTCGTTGTAGCCGGTGATCTTGCAAAGGATAGCCCTGTTCGCGGTAGAAGCGGAAACTCTCCCGCGCGGCCTGACGAATAGCCGGATCTTCGACCACCACTTCCGCCACGCGGGCGAATGCCTTGGCAAAGGGCGGTACTTTCAGGTCCAGGTTGACCAGCAGGTCATGGTGATCGCCACAGCTGTCGCCCAGGCCCAGGACGATCAGGCCTTCGGGTTCGGATTCGGCGGGGCCGTGGGGCACGAAGCTTTCACCCTTGAAGCGCCAGAGGCGGGCGTCGAGTTCATCGCGTTGGATCGCGTCGCTGCAATGCAGGTAGATGCGGTGGCCCATGCGCCAGGCTTTTTCGGTGAGTTTGCAGGCAAAGTCCAGGCGCGCGGAGGGATCGGCGCTGGGCAATATATAGAAGTCGACTTGGGTCATTACAGTTCCTGGGCATGCGCATACCCCTTGCAGGAGCCGGCTTGCCGGCGATGAGGCCCTTGAGTCTGGTGGCGATTTCAAGGCAGCCATCGCCGGCAAGCCGGCTCCTGCGCAGGGGTTGCGTTTAGGCCTTGGCGCGATCCAGCAGGTACTGGGTCAGCAGGGGCACCGGACGGCCGGTGGCGCCCTTGTCCTTGCCGCCGCTGGTCCAGGCGGTGCCGGCGATGTCCAGGTGTGCCCAGTTGAAGTTCTTGGCGAAGCGCGACAGGAAGCAGGCCGCGGTGATGGTGCCGGCTTTCGGGCCGCCGATGTTGGCGATGTCGGCGAACGGGCTGTCCAGTTGCTCCTGGTACTCATCGAACAGCGGCAATTGCCAGGCACGGTCGTCGGCAGCCTTGCCGGCGCTGAGCAGTTGCTCGATCAGCTCGTCGTTGTTGCCCAGCAGGCCCGAAGTGTGGGCGCCAAGGGCAACCACGCAGGCGCCGGTCAGGGTCGCGATGTCGATCACGGCCTGTGGCTTGAAGCGCTCGGCGTAGGTCAGTGCGTCGCACAGCACCAGGCGGCCTTCGGCGTCGGTGTTGAGGATTTCGACGGTCTGGCCGCTCAGGGTGGTGACGATGTCGCCCGGACGGGTCGCGCCGCCGCTCGGCATGTTCTCGGCGCAGGCCAGGATGCACACCAGGTTGATCGGCAGCTTCAGCTCGAGCACGGCGCGCAGGGTGCCGAACACGCTGGCGGCGCCGCCCATGTCGTACTTCATCTCGTCCATGCCCAGGCCCGGCTTGAGGCTGATGCCGCCGGTGTCGAAGGTGATGCCTTTACCCACCAGGGTGTAAGGCTTCTCGGACTTCTTGCCGCCGTTGTATTGCATCACGATCAGGCGTGGCGGCTGGTCGCTGCCCTGGCCCACGGCATAGAACGAGCCCATGCCCAGTTCCTTGATCTTTTTCTCGTCCAGCACTTCGACCTTGAGGCCCTTGAACTCTTTGCCCAGCGCCTTGGCCTGTTCGCCCAGGTAGGTCGGGTGGCAGATGTTCGGCGGCAGGTTGCCCAGGTCGCGGGTGAACGACATGCCGTTGGCGATGGCCTGGGCATGGGTCACGGCGCGCTCGACTTCAGCCTGGGCAGCCTTGATGGTCAGCAGGGTGATTTTCTTCAGGGCGCGCGGTTCGGCTTTCTGGCTCTTGAACTGGTCGAAAATGTAACCGCCGTCGACAAGAGTCTCGGCCAGCAGGCGGGTCTTGCCGTAGCTGTCACGGCCCTTGACGACGATTTCGTCGAGTGCCAGTGCCGCGTCGCTGCCGCCCAGGCCCTTGAGGGTGCTGAGGATGCTGCTGATGATCTTGCGGAATGGACGGTCGCCGAGCTCGGCGTCCTTGCCCACGCCCACCAGCAATACGCGGTCGGCCTTGAGGTTGGGCAGGCTTTGCAGCAGCAGGCTCTGGCCGACTTTGCCGGCCAGGTCGCCGCGCTTGAGCACGGCGCTGATCGCACCGCCGCTGAGTTCGTCGAGTTGCTTGGCGGCGACGCCGAGCTTGCGGCCTTCGCCGATGGCGACCACGAGGGTGGCGGTTTTCAACGTTTCGGGGCTAACGCTTTTTACAACCAATTCCATTTTCGGGTCCCTTATAAAGGTCTGAGAGCCGTGCGTCTGTACGCCGGCTTTAAGGCTGGGCAGCGGTGTAAGCCGCCCGCGACAAAGGCCGCAGTTTGAACCTCGCCGGCGGAGCCTGACAACCCTTGCCACGTGCTTTGTGCATGCGCATGAGGTTGCGCAGTGACAGGCGCGGTCAATCACAGGATAATGCGCCATCTTTTTAGCCGGCCCGCTGTAAACGGGCTGACTCGGTATGCTGCTTGTTTGGCCGCCTTAGCCTGACAACCCTGGAGTGTCTGGTTTGATCGTCTTCCGTTATCTGTCCCGCGAAGTCCTGTTGACCCTGAGTGCCGTGAGTGCGGTGTTGCTGGTCATCATCATGAGTGGTCGTTTCGTCAAATACCTGGCCCAGGCTGCCTCCGGCGCCCTGGACCCAGGCTCGCTGTTCCTGATCATGGGCTTTCGCCTGCCGGGGTTCCTGCAGCTGATCCTGCCGTTGGGCCTGTTCCTCGGGATCCTGCTGGCCTACGGCCGCCTGTACCTTGAAAGCGAAATGACCGTGCTCTCGGCCACCGGCATGAGCCAGCAGCGCCTGTTGGGCATGACCATGATCCCGGCCGCCGGCGTCGCGCTGATCGTGGCCTGGTTGAGCCTGAGCCTGGCCCCGCAAGGCGCCATGCAGTTCCAGCTGGTGCTGAACAAGCAGGACGCGATGACCGAGTTCGACACCCTCGAACCCGGCCGTTTCCAGGCCCTGAACGACGGTTCACGGGTGACCTACACCGAAACCCTGACCGACGACCGCGCCAACCTGGGCGGTGTCTTCATCTCTGAAAAACGCTTGGGCCAGGACAAGAAAGACCGCGGCATTTCCGTGCTGGTAGCCGATTCCGGCCGCCAGGAAGTCCGTCCGGACGGCAGCCGCTACCTGATCCTGGAAAATGGCTATCGCTACGATGGCAGCCCGGGCATGGCGGATTATCGTGCGATCAAGTACGACACCTATGGCGTGATGCTGGCTCGTCCGGACATCAGCGACGAAGTCACTGACCGCGATGCCATCCCCACCACCGACCTGTTCGGCAGCAAGGAGCTGCGCTCGATCGCCGAGCTGCAATGGCGGATTTCCCTGCCGCTGCTGGTGTTCATCGTGACCTTGATGGCCGTGCCGCTGTCGCGCGTCAACCCGCGCCAGGGCCGTTTCCTCAAGCTGTTGCCCGCGATCCTGCTGTACATGGCTTACCTGACCATCCTGATTTCCGCCCGTGGCTCCCTGGAGAAAGGCAAGCTGTCGCCGACCCTGGGCCTGTGGTGGGTGCACGGTATCTTCCTGGTGATCGGCCTGGGGCTGCTGTATTGGGAACCTATACGCTTGAAAATGATGAGCCGTCGTGGCCAGAAGGAGTTGGCTCGTGGCTAAGCTCGATCGCTACATTGGTAGCAGCGTACTGATCGCCATCCTGGCGGTATTGGGCATCATCCTGGGCCTGGCCTCGTTGTTCGCCTTCATCGATGAAGTCGGCAACGTCAGCGACACCTATACCGTGTGGGACGTGCTGAGCTACGTCGCCCTCACCGCACCGCGTCGTCTCTACGACATGATGCCGATGGCCGCGCTGATCGGCTGCCTGATCGGCCTGGGCAGCCTGGCCAGCAACAGCGAACTGACCATCATGCGGGCCGCCGGGGTGTCCATCGGCCGTATCGTCTGGGCGGTGATGAAGCCCATGCTGCTGCTGATGCTGTGCAGCGTGCTGATCGGCGAATACGTCGCGCCACCGGCTGAAACCACGGCCCAGGCCAACCGCGCCCTGGCCCAGGGCTCAGGCGATGCGCAAAGCTCCAAGCATGGCCTGTGGCACCGCCAGGGTGATGAGTTCATCCACATCAACGCCGTGCAGCCGGGCGGCCTGTTGATCGGGGTCACGCGCTACACGTTCGACAAGGAACGTCACTTGCTGGCGTCCAGCTTCGCCAAACGTGCGCAGTACGGCGATGAAAAGTGGCAACTGAGCGACGTCACCACGACTTATTTCCGCAATATCGGCCAAGGCACCAAGGCCAGCACCGAAGTGATCAATGTGCCAAGCGAGGAGTGGGATATCGCCCTCAAGCCGCAATTGCTCAACACCGTGGTGATGGTCCCCGAAAGCCTGCCGATCTCCGGCCTGTGGGGTTACATCCACTATCTCAAGGACCAGGGCCTGAACAACGGCCGCTACTGGCTGGCGTTTTGGGTCAAGGTGTTGCAGCCGGTGGTTACCGCCGCGCTGGTACTGATGGCGATTTCGTTCATCTTCGGCCCGCTGCGTTCGGTCACCCTCGGCCAGCGCGTGTTTACCGGCGTGCTGGTCGGCTTCACCTTCCGGATTGCCCAGGACCTGCTGGGCCCGTCGAGCCTGGTGTTCGGGTTCTCGCCGTTGTTTGCGGTGCTGGTGCCGACCGGTATCTGCGCCCTGGCGGGGTTCTGGCTGTTGCGCCGCGCCGGTTGATGCTGCGCTTATGAACAAAAAATGCCCCGCTCGCGAGATCGGGGCATTTTTGTTCTGGTCAGCAAAGATGACGCCTGGCCTGAGCATCAGGTACAATTCCCGGCTATTTTTCAGCGGGCAATCTGCCTGCAGCCTTTTTGAGTGTTGATCCGTGAGTGATTTGAGTCATATCCGCAATTTCTCCATCATCGCCCACATTGACCATGGCAAGTCGACGCTGGCCGATCGATTCATCCAGATGTGCGGCGGCCTTGCCGAGCGTGAAATGGAAGCCCAGGTCCTGGACTCCATGGACCTCGAACGCGAGCGCGGGATCACCATCAAGGCCCACAGCGTTACTCTGTATTACAAGGCCAAAGACGGCATCACCTACCAGCTGAACTTCATTGACACCCCGGGCCACGTCGACTTCACCTATGAAGTCAGCCGTTCCCTGGCGGCCTGTGAAGGTGCCTTGCTGGTGGTTGACGCCGGCCAGGGCGTTGAAGCGCAGTCGGTTGCCAACTGCTACACCGCGATCGAGCAGGGCCTGGAAGTCATGCCCGTGCTGAACAAGATCGACCTGCCACAGGCCGAGCCCGAGCGCGTCAAGGAAGAGATCGAGAAGATCATCGGCATCGACGCCACCGACGCCGTCACCTGCAGCGCCAAGACCGGCCTGGGTGTCGACGAAGTGCTCGAGCGCCTGGTGCAGACCATTCCTGCGCCGACCGGCAACTACGAAGATCCGCTGCAAGCGTTGATCATCGACTCCTGGTTCGACAACTACCTGGGCGTTGTGTCCCTGGTCCGCGTGCGCCATGGCCGCGTGAAGAAGGGCGACAAGATCCTGGTCAAGTCCACCGGCAAGATCCACCTGGTGGACAGCGTGGGTGTGTTCAACCCCAAGCACACTGCGACCGTTGATCTGAAAGCCGGTGAAGTGGGCTTCATCATCGCCGGTATCAAGGACATCCACGGCGCGCCGGTAGGTGACACGCTGACGCTCAGCTCGACGCCGGACGTCGATGTGCTGCCGGGCTTCAAGCGCATTCAGCCACAGGTCTACGCCGGTCTGTTCCCGGTCAGCTCCGATGACTTCGAGGATTTCCGCGAAGCCCTGCAGAAGCTGACCCTCAACGACTCGTCGTTGCAGTACACCCCGGAAAGCTCCGACGCCCTGGGCTTCGGCTTCCGCTGCGGGTTCCTGGGCATGCTGCACATGGAAATCATCCAGGAGCGCCTCGAGCGCGAATACGACCTGGACCTGATCACCACCGCACCGACGGTTATTTTTGAGCTGTTGCTGAAAACCGGTGAAACGATTTACGTCGACAACCCGTCCAAGCTCCCGGATCTGTCGGCAATCGAAGACATGCGCGAGCCTATCGTGCGGGCCAATATCCTGGTTCCGCAGGAGCACCTGGGCAACGTCATCACCCTGTGTATCGAAAAGCGTGGCGTACAACGCGACATGCTGTTCCTCGGTACCCAGGTGCAAGTGACCTACGACATGCCGATGAACGAAGTGGTCCTGGACTTCTTCGACCGCCTCAAATCCACCAGTCGCGGCTACGCTTCGCTGGACTACCATTTCGATCGTTACCAATCGGCTAATCTGGTGAAACTGGATGTGTTGATCAACGGCGACAAGGTAGATGCCCTTGCACTGATCGTGCACAAGGACAACGCGCACTACAAAGGTCGCCAGTTGACCGAGAAGATGAAAGAACTGATTCCGCGCCAGATGTTCGACGTCGCGATCCAGGCCGCCATCGGCGGGCAGATCATTGCGCGGACCTCCGTCAAGGCTCTCAGAAAGAACGTACTGGCCAAATGCTACGGCGGTGACGTAAGCCGTAAGCGCAAGCTGCTTGAGAAGCAAAAGGCCGGTAAAAAACGCATGAAGCAAGTAGGTAACGTGGAAGTTCCACAAGAAGCCTTCCTTGCGGTGCTCAGGTTGGATAGTTAGGTCCTATGTCGCTAAATTTCCCGCTGTTGCTGGTCATCGCCGTTGCCGTTTGCGGTCTCTTGGCGTTGCTCGATCTGGTGTTCTTCGCCCCGCGTCGGCGGGCGGCTATCGCGTCCTATCAGGGCAGCGTCAGCCAGCCCGATGGCGTGGTTATCGAGAAGCTGAACAAAGAGCCTTTGCTGGTTGAATACGGCAAGTCGTTCTTCCCGGTGTTGTTCATCGTGCTGGTGCTGCGTTCGTTCCTGGTGGAACCGTTTCAGATCCCTTCGGGGTCGATGAAACCCACCCTGGATGTCGGCGACTTCATCCTGGTGAACAAGTTTTCCTACGGGATCCGCCTGCCGGTGATCGACAAGAAGGTCATCGAGATCGGTGACCCGCAGCGCGGCGACGTGATGGTGTTCCGCTATCCGAGCGATCCGAACGTCAACTACATCAAGCGTGTAGTGGGCCTGCCGGGCGACGTGATTCGCTACACCAGCGACAAGCGCCTGCTCATCAACGGCGAATCGGTGGCCGAGAAGTTGATCGGTTCCGAACCGAACAGCCTGGGCAGCGCTGAGCTGTACGAAGAAAAACTCGGTGCGGTAGAGCACGAAATCCGCAAGGAAATGAGCCGCTACCGTGCCCAGCCTGATGGTGAGTGGAAAGTGCCGGCCGGGCACTATTTCATGATGGGCGACAACCGTGACAACTCCAATGACAGCCGCTACTGGGATGATCCCACCATTCCCAAGGACCTGCTGGGCATGGTTCCCGACCAGAATATCGTCGGCAAGGCCTTCGCGGTCTGGATGAGCTGGCCGGAACCCAAGCTCAGCCACCTGCCGAACTTCTCGCGGGTCGGGCTGATCAAGTAATACAGGCGGCGCTGTGAACACAGCGCCGAATGCTTTTCTGGGGTTGGGACAAATCGGTCCCGCCTCATGCAGCACCAATCAGGATTTGAATTTGAACACTGCGTCAATCGTCGATGGCCGCCGGTGCCACCAAACAGATATGGGTAAACCGTGAGCGTTTCTTTAAGCCGTCTCGAGCGTCAGCTCGGCTACACCTTCAAGGACCAGGAATTGATGGTCCTTGCCCTTACACACCGCAGCTTTGCCGGGCGTAATAACGAACGCCTGGAATTCCTCGGTGATGCCATCCTCAATTTCGTCGCCGGTGAAGCCCTGTTCGAGCGCTTCCCACAAGCCCGTGAAGGCCAGCTGTCGCGCCTGCGTGCGCGCCTGGTGAAGGGCGAGACCCTGGCGGTGCTGGCTCGCGGCTTCGGCCTGGGCGAGTACCTGCGCCTGGGATCCGGCGAGTTGAAGAGTGGCGGTTTCCGGCGTGAATCGATCCTCGCCGATGCCCTCGAAGCGCTGATCGGCGCGATCTACCTCGATGCTGGCATGGAAGCGGCCAAGGAGCGCGTCACCGCGTGGCTGACCTCCGAGATCGAAAGCCTCACGCTCGTCGACACCAACAAAGATCCCAAGACCCGCCTGCAGGAATTCCTCCAGTCGCGCGGGTGCGAACTGCCACGCTACGAAGTGGTGGATATCCAGGGTGAACCGCATTGCCGCGTGTTCTTCGTGGAATGTGAAATCACCTTATTGAATGAAAAAAGCCGAGGTCAGGGTGTGAGCCGTCGTATTGCCGAACAGGTAGCGGCCGCTGCAGCACTGATTGCCCTGGGCGTGGAGAATGGCCATGACTGATTCAACCGCAACACGCTGTGGCTATGTTGCCATCGTCGGCCGCCCCAACGTGGGCAAGTCCACGCTGCTGAACCACATCCTCGGCCAGAAGCTCGCGATCACCTCGCGCAAGCCGCAGACCACCCGCCACAACATGCTGGGCATCAAGACCGAAGGCAACGTGCAAGCGGTCTACGTCGACACCCCGGGCATGCACAAAGGCGGCGAGAAAGCCCTCAACCGCTACATGAACAAGACCGCTTCGGCGGCGTTGAAAGACGTCGACGTGGTGATCTTCGTGGTCGACCGCACCAAGTGGACCGACGAAGACCAGATGGTCCTCGAGCGTGTGCAGTACGTCACCGGCCCGTTGATCGTCGCGCTGAACAAGACCGACCGCATCGAAGACAAAGCCGAGCTGATGCCGCACCTGAGCTGGCTGCAGGAACAACTGCCGAACGCGCAGATCATCCCGATCTCGGCCCAGCACGGGCACAACCTCGATGCCCTGGAACGCGTGATCGCCGAGCACCTGCCGGAGAACGAGCACTTCTTCCCGGAAGACCAGATCACCGACCGCAGCAGCCGTTTCCTCGCCGCCGAACTGGTGCGCGAGAAAATCATGCGCCAGATGGGCGCCGAGCTGCCGTACCAGATCACCGTCGAGATCGAAGAGTTCAAGCAGCAGGGCAAGACCCTGCATATCCATGCGCTGATCCTCGTCGAGCGTGACGGCCAGAAGAAAATCATCATTGGCGACAAGGGCGAGCGCATCAAGCGCATCGGCACTGAAGCGCGCAAGGACATGGAATTGCTGTTCGATTCCAAGATCATGCTCAACCTGTGGGTGAAGGTGAAGGGTGGCTGGTCCGATGACGAGCGCGCACTGCGTTCGCTGGGCTACGGCGACCTGTAAACGGCCTTCGGTAACGCCGCAAGTCAAAATGTGGGAGCGGGCTTGCTCGCGAATACGGTCTATCAGCGATGAATGTATCGACTGACACTCCGCCTTCGCGAGCAAGCCCGCTCCCACATTGGATAGTCGCAGTTTTCAAGACCGTGCTTGTCAGCGAGAACCCAATGTCCCAATCCCCACCTCCCAGTCAACTCGCCTACGTCCTGCACAGCCGCGCCTACCGCGAGACCAGTGCGCTGGTGGATTTCCTCACGCCCCAAGGTCGCCTGCGCGCAGTGTTGCGCAGCGCGCGGGGCAAGGCGGGTACATTGGCGCGGCCCTTCGTGGCGCTGGACGTGGAGTTTCGCGGCAAGGGCGAGCTGAAGAACGTCGGCCGCATGGAAAGCGTCGGCACCAGCGCCTGGCTCAATGGCGAGGCGCTGTTCAGCGGCCTCTACCTGAATGAACTGCTGATCCGCCTGCTGCCCGCTGAAGACCCGCACCCCGCGGTCTTCGATCACTACGCTGCCACCTTGCTCGCCCTCGCCGAAGGGCGCCCGCTGGAGCCGTTGTTGCGCGCTTTCGAGTGGCGCCTGCTGGATGACCTCGGCTACGGCTTCGAACTGGCCAACGACCTGCACGGCGACCCCATCGCCGCCGACGGCATGTACCGCCTCCAGGTCGATGCTGGCCTGGAGCGCGTGTACCTGCTGCAGCCGGGGCTGTTCCAGGGCACTGAGCTGCTGGCCATGAGCGAAGCCGACTGGACCGCCCCCGGCGCCTTGTCCGCCGCCAAGCGCCTGATGCGCCAGGCACTGGCCGTGCACTTGGGCGGACGGCCGCTGGTCAGTCGCGAGTTGTTTCGAAAGCCCTGACATCCCCGTGTATGCTGTGCACCGATTCTTTCCCTTTTCAGGAGCGCTTCCGTGACCACCAGCAATCGCATTCTTCTTGGCGTCAACATCGACCACGTCGCCACCCTGCGCCAGGCCCGGGGCACCCGTTACCCTGACCCGGTCAAGGCTGCGCTGGACGCCGAAGAAGCGGGCGCCGACGGCATCACCGTGCACCTGCGCGAAGACCGCCGCCACATCCAGGAGCGCGACGTGCTGCTGCTCAAGGACGTGCTGCAAACCCGCATGAACTTCGAAATGGGCGTCACCGAAGAGATGATGGCGTTCGCCGAGCGCATCCGTCCGGCGCACATCTGCCTGGTGCCCGAAACCCGCCAGGAACTAACCACCGAAGGCGGCCTTGACGTCGCCGGCCAGGAAGCGCGGATCAAGGCCGCGGTGGAGCGCCTGTCGAAGATCGGCAGCGAAGTCTCGCTGTTCATCGACGCCGATGAGCGTCAGATCGAAGCGTCGCGCCGCGTTGGCGCGCCGGCCATCGAGCTGCACACCGGCCGTTATGCCGATGCCACCACGCCGACCGAAGTCGCCGACGAACTGCAACGCATCATCGACGGGGTCAATTGCGGGTTGAATGAAGGCCTGATCGTCAACGCCGGCCATGGCCTGCACTACCACAACGTCGAGGCCGTGGCTGCGATCAAGGGCATCAACGAGCTGAACATCGGCCATGCGCTGGTGGCGCATGCGCTGTTTGTCGGCTTCAAAGGTGCCGTGGCCGAGATGAAGGCGCTGATTCTGGCAGCTGCCAAGGCCTGATACCGCAGCCCAAGCTCAGCCGTGCTTCCTGTGGTGAGCGGGCTTGCCCCGCGTTGGGCTGCGAAGCGGCCCTGAAACCTGCGATTCCGATCTCCCTGACACTCGGCGGCGATTGAACTGGGGCTGCTGCGCAGCCCAACGCGGGGCAAGCCCGCTCGCCACACAAGGCGTGTTCGGCCCGACAGGCTCCTTGTTACAAAAGGCGTGCTCGGGACGACAGGCTCCTTGTTACAAAAAGCCTGCTCGGCACGACAAGCTCTTTGTTACAAACAGCGCGCTCGCCACGCGACCCAATGAAATCAGCAACTGCGGCAATGCGAAGCCTTACTGTTTAGCCGATGCAGGTGTATCGTATCTGCCTTTTGCGGGCCTCTGGCCTGCGGCAGATTCGTGAGGTTGTTGTGTCCCGATCCTTTTCCCGTCGACAAATCCTGGGTGGTCTTGTAGGCCTGGCCGTTGTGGGCGTCGGTGCCGGTGGCGCCTATCGCTACTGGCTGGGGAAAGTCGCCGAGGCCGAAGCGGGGCACGATTACGAACTGATCGCCGCGCCGCTCGACGTGGAGTTGGTGCCAGGACACAAGACCGAAGCCTGGGCGTTCGGCCCGTCGGCGCCGGGCACCGAATTGCGCGTGCGCCAGGGTGAATGGCTGCGGGTGCGCTTTATCAACCACCTGCCGGTCGCAACAACCATTCACTGGCACGGCATCCGCCTGCCGCTGGAAATGGACGGCGTGCCCTACGTCTCGCAACTGCCGGTACTGCCCGGTGAATACTTCGACTACAAATTCCGCGTACCCGACGCCGGCAGCTACTGGTATCACCCCCACGTCAACAGCAGCGAAGAACTCGGCCGTGGCCTGGTCGGTCCGCTGATCATCGAAGAGCGCGAGCCCACCGGTTTCAAGCACGAACGCACCCTCAGCCTGAAAAGCTGGCACGTGGACGAAGAGGGCGCCTTTGTTGCCTTCAGCATCCCGCGTGAAGCGGCGCGTGGCGGGACCGCCGGGCGCCTGTCGACGATCAATGGCGTGTCCCAGGCGGTGATCGATTTGCCGGCCGGGCAGATCACCCGCGTGCGCCTGCTCAACCTCGACAACACCCTGACGTATCGCCTCAATATTCCCGAGGTTGAAGCGCAGATCTATGCACTGGACGGCAACCCGGTCGAACCGCGGCCGTTGGGCAAGGAATACTGGCTGGGCCCGGGCATGCGCATCTGCCTGGCGATCAAGGCGCCAGCGGCGGGTGAAGAGCTGTCGATCCGCAACGGCCCGGTGCGCCTCGGCACCTTCCGTTCCGTCGCCAACGACGACGCTCCCACCGAGTGGCCGCCCGCTTTGCCAGCCAACCCGATTGCCGAGCCGGACCTGGCCAACGCCGAGAAACTCAACTTCAATTTTGAATGGGTCGGCTCGGTTTCCGTCAACGTCGACAACGGTAAGCCGCCGAGCCTGTGGCAGATCAACGGCAAGGCCTGGGACATCACCGACAAGACCTGTGCCGACCGCCCGATTGCCAAGCTGGAAAAGGGCAAGAGCTACATTTTCGAATTGAAGAACATGACCCAGTACCAGCACCCGATCCACCTGCATGGCATGAGCTTCAAGGTGATCGCCTCGAACCGCCATAAGGTGATCCCGTACTTCACCGACACTTACCTGTTGGGCAAGAACGAGCGCGCGCGCGTGGCGTTGGTGGCGGATAACCCGGGGGTGTGGATGTTCCACTGCCACGTGATCGACCACATGGAAACCGGCCTGATGGCCGCCATCGAGGTGGCGTGATGCGCCAGTTTCGTCCAACGGCGATCATCGACCGCAGCCGTGACCAGGACTTCATGCGCGAGGCCCTGGCCCTGGCCGCCCAAGGCGCTGCGCTGGGCGAGGTGCCGGTGGGCGCAGTGCTGGTGCAGGACGGCGAAATCATCGGTCGCGGCTTCAACTGCCCGATCAGTGGCAACGACCCCAGTGCCCATGCCGAAATGGTCGCGATCCGCGCCGCCGCGCAAGCGATCAGCAACTATCGCCTGGTCGGCAGCACGCTGTATGTGACCCTCGAACCGTGCAGCATGTGCGCCGGCCTGATCGTGCATTCGCGGGTGGCGCGGGTGGTGTATGGCGCGCTGGAACCCAAGGCCGGGATCGTGCAAAGCCAGGGGCAGTTCTTTACCCAGGGTTTTCTCAATCACCGCGTGCTGTTTGAAGGCGGGGTGCTGGCTGAGGAGTGTGGGACTGTCTTGAGCGAATTCTTCAAGGCGCGCCGTGCAAAACCATCGGTTTAAACAACACTGAAAACCAATGTGGGAGCGGGCTTGCTCGCGAAAGCGGTGGTTCAGCCCCCCTCTGCGTAGCTGAACCAGTGCTTTCGCGAGCAAGCCCGCTCCCCCCTTTTGATCTGCATTTATCCAGGGCGATTGGGTTTATTTCTTGGCGATGATGACGGCGCGCATCGGCGCCGGCAGCCCTTCGATCGTCTTGCTGTGATCCTGCGGATCGAGGAAGTCGCTCAGCGACTGATACTTCATCCACTCCGTCCCGCGTTGTTCCTCGACCGTCGTCACGCTCACGTCCACGCAACGCACCTCACTGAAGCCGGCGCGGCGCAGCCACAACATCAGCGCCGGCACCGACGGCAGGAACCATACGTTGCGCATCTGCGCGTAGCGGTCCTCCGGCACCAGCACTTGCTGCTGGTCGCCTTCGACCACCAAGGTTTCCAGCACCAGTTCGCCGCCCTTGACCAGAGTGTCCTTCAGCGCCAGCAAATGCTCGATCGGCGAGCGACGGTGGTAGAACACACCCATGGAAAACACGGTGTCGAAGCCTTCCAGATTGGGCGGCAGGTCTTCGAACGGGAATGGCAGGTGCCAGGCATTCGGCGCAGACAAATAGCGCTGCACGGCCTGGAACTGACAGAAGAACAGCCAGTTGGGGTCCACGCCAATCACGCTGTCGGCGCCGGCGCCGAGCATGCGCCACATGTAGTAGCCGTTGCCGCAGCCGACGTCGAGGATGCGCTTGCCCTTGAGGTCCAGGTGCGGCGCCACGCGCGACCATTTCCAGTCCGAACGCCACTCGGTGTCCACATGCACGCCGAACAGGTGGAACGGCCCCTTGCGCCACGGGCTCAGGCCCATCAGCGCGGTGTGCATTTGCGCGCGAGTGGCGTCGTCGCAGTCGGTGTCCAGGGTCAGGCCGTTGAGCAAATCCACTTCGCTGGGCTGGATGGCAGGCAACGCATCCAACGCACTCTGCCAGCGCTCGAGGTCGCCATGACCTTTTTCCATCTTGCTATCGAGTTGCGCTTGCAGGCCCTGGGCCCACACGGCCAGGGGAGTGCCGACCAGATGGCGGGCGAGGGGGGACAGATCAATCATGGCAAGGCAATCAACGAGGCAAAGTTAAGACACTGGAACCACGGCACGACTTTCGAGAACCCGGCTGCCAGCAGGCGTTCGCGGTGTTCTTCGAGGCTGTCGGGCTTCATGACGTTTTCGATGGCGCTGCGCTTCTGGGCGATTTCCAGTTCGCTGTAGCCATTCGCGCGTTTGAACGCGATGTGCAGGTCGGTGAGCAGCGCGTGTTCTTCAAGGTCATTGAAGCGCAGCTTTTCCGACAGGATCAATGCACCGCCCGGCAACAGCGACTGGCGGATGCGGCCGAGCAGCGCCAGGCGCTCCTCGGGGGCGATAAATTGCAGGGTGAAGTTCAGCGCCACCACCGAGGCCGGGGCAAATTGCAGCGCGAGGATATCGCCTTCCACCACCTCGACCGGCAACAGCTCCTGGAACATCGAGTCCTGGCCATTCAGGTATTCGCGGCAGCGCTCGACCATGGCCGCCGAGTTATCCACAGCGATCACCCGGCAACCGTCGGTGCGCACATGGCGGCGCAACGCTTGGGTGACCGCGCCAAGGGATGACCCCAGGTCATACAGCACGCTGTTGGGCTGGGCGAACTGCGCCGCGAGCACGCCGAGGTTCTCGACGATGGTCGGGTAACCCGGCACCGAGCGCTTGATCATGTCCGGGAACACCCGCACCACGTCCTCGTTAAAGGCGAAGTCCGGCACCTGGGGCAGGGGCTGG
Organism: Pseudomonas aylmerensis; assembly: GCF_001702265.1. Classification (GTDB taxonomy): domain Bacteria; phylum Pseudomonadota; class Gammaproteobacteria; order Pseudomonadales; family Pseudomonadaceae; genus Aquipseudomonas; species Aquipseudomonas aylmerensis. The sequence continues at coordinate 99,014 of NZ_MAUE01000032.1, read as the reverse complement.
GCGAATAGGCGATCGGGTTCTTTGCTCACGGCTGTTCCGGCGACGATGGGGGAAAGGCCGGCATTTTAGCCAACTTGGCCCTCGGATGCGCGGGTTGTCTGATGGAAAGCCGAGGCCGTGATACCCCACTGGCCAAGCCAGTAAGTGACGATCAACAGATACGGCGCCGCCTCGAACGACAGCACAAACCGATTGATGCCGATCAGCGTGTCGGAAAACACAAATGACACCGCACCGGCCGCCGCCAGCAGCGCCGAGCGTTTCGGCACGCCGCTGCCCAGCCGTGCCAACGCGCGCCAGAGCATGGCGCTGATCACCGTCGCGTACACCACCACCGGAATCAGCAGGTCGCCCAGGCCGTGGGAAATCAGGATGCTCAGCAGGATCGCGCCCACGCCCAGCGCCAATACCAATGGCAGCAGCGCCAAGCGGCGGCAATCGCTGAAGTAGGCTTTCAGATACGCCAGGTGCGCGAACAGGAACGCGCCGAGGCCGAAGATGAACAAGTCGCCCGGCCACGCCAGCAGCACATCGCCGACCAGCGAGAAAATCAGCCCCAGGCTGATCCAGCGTCGATAGTCGGTGGGCGGCGCGTCATGCAGCCAGCCCAGCAGCGCGAGTACCGGCAGCGGCTTGACCAACAGGCACAACAGGGTGGCGTGGGTGGTCAGGCCGTAGATAAAGGTGCCGGCGCCCATCAACGCAAGAATCAGCCATGGCATATCAGTTCACCGTAATGGCGCAGTCGAAGGTTTCGGCGGGTTCGGCTTCCGGCTCCCAGGGTTGCTGGGAGGTCAGGCGCAAACGTCCCTGGCCGGCCGCAAAGGCCTGGAAGCGCCAGGTGGACTGGCCGCCGCCACCAATCACGCCGGATTCCGAGCTGCTGTAGACCTCGGGGCTCAGCGCGCGCAATACGCCGCCGGCCGAATCCTGGATGGCCCAGCGGTAACCGGTGGTGGGATTGCTGGGCAGGGTCAGGATCAGATTCTGCCCGGACTTGAGCTGGAGCGGGCAGGCGCCCTGATCTTCCACGGTGATGTTTTGCTTGGGGGCACTGGCGCAGGCGGCCAGCAGGGCAAGGCTCAGGGGAAGCAGCAGGCGGGCAGCGGTCATGGAGGCTCCGTTGATTAGCGACGAAGGGCGAGCATAACCGAAGATGAGACAAGGTGTGACAAGAGGACCGCAGAGTGCGCTTGGTGGAGAGCAGGCTTGCCTTGCGTTGGGCTGCGGAGCAGCACCTCTTAAATAGACCCCATTCTTTCTGAAGGAATGGGGTCGTCAGTTCTGGGGCTGCTACGCAGCCCAACGCAGGGCAAGCCTGCTCACCACAGGGGGGGGGCACTCGGGGCACTCGGGCTAGTGAGCGATCAGAAGAGCACCTTCGCCACGTCGGCAAAGCGCTTGGCAAAGTGCACGGTCATGCCTTCCTTCAGGTAGTCCGGCAACTCCTCGAAGCTGCCACGGTTTGGCTCCGGCAGGATCAGCTCGTGAATCTTCTGGCGTCGCGCCGCAATCACCTTTTCGCGCACCCCGCCAATCGGCAGGACATGCCCGGTCAGCGTCAATTCACCGGTCATGGCCACGCCTTTTTTCGGCGGCTGGTTGCGCGCCAGCGACAGCAGCGCGCTGGCCATGGTCACCCCGGCGCTCGGGCCGTCTTTGGGCGTGGCGCCTTCCGGCACGTGCAGGTGCACGAAGGCCTCGTCGAAGAACTTCGGATCACCGCCAAACGACTTCAGGTTGGAGCTGATGTAGCTGTAGGCGATTTCGGCAGACTCCTTCATCACCTCACCCAACTGCCCGGTGAGCTTGAAACCACGGTTGAGCGTGTGAATGCGCGTCGCCTCGATCGGCAGTGTGGCGCCGCCCATGCTGGTCCAGGCCAGGCCGGTGATTACCCCGGTGCCGGACAGCACTTGCTCGTTGCGGAACACGGGAATGCCCAGGGAGCTTTCCAGGTCCTTGTTGCCGATCTTGATCACCGAGTCGGGCTCATCCAGCAGCTTGACCACGGCTTTACGCACCAGTTTGCCCAGCTGTTTCTCCAACTGGCGCACGCCGGCTTCCCGCGCGTAGCCGTCGATCAACGCGCGCAGGGCGCCGTCGCTGATGCTCAGGCTGTTTTTCGACACACCGGCTTTCTCCAGCTGCTTGGGCCACAGGTGACGCTTGGCGATGGCGACTTTTTCTTCAGTGATATAGCCGGACAGGCGAATCACTTCCATCCGGTCCAGCAGCGGGCCGGGGATGGAATCCAGAGTGTTGGCGGTGCACACGAACAGCACCTTGGACAGGTCCAGGCGCAGGTCCAGGTAGTGGTCGAGGAATTCGACGTTCTGCTCAGGGTCGAGGGTTTCCAGCAATGCCGACGCAGGGTCGCCCTGGAAGCTCTGGCCCATCTTGTCGATCTCGTCGAGCATGATCACCGGGTTCATCACTTCCACATCTTTGAGCGCCTGCACCAGCTTGCCCGGCAGGGCGCCGATGTAGGTGCGGCGATGGCCCTTGATCTCGGCCTCGTCGCGCATGCCGCCGACGCTGAAACGGTAGAACGGCCGGCCGAGTGACTCGGCGATGGATTTGCCGACGCTGGTCTTGCCCACGCCCGGCGGGCCCACCAGCAGCACGATGGAACCGGCGACTTCGCCTTTATAAGCGCCCACCGCGAGGAACTCGAGGATGCGGCTCTTGATGTCGTCCAGCCCCGCATGGTGTTTATCCAGCACCTTGCGCGCGTGCTTGAGGTCGAGCTTGTCCTCGCCATACACCCCCCAAGGCACCGAGGTGGCCCAGTCGAGGTAGTTGCGGGTGACCGCGTACTCCGGCGAGCCGGTTTCCAGGATCGACAGTTTGTTGAGTTCTTCATCAATGCGTTTTTTCGCCTGGGCCGGCAACACTTTGCCCTCCAGGCGTTGCTCGAACTGCTCGACGTCCGCGCTGCGGTCGTCCTTGGTCAGGCCCAGCTCCTGCTGGATGACCTTGAGCTGTTCCTTGAGGAAGAACTCGCGCTGGTGCTCGCCGATCTTGCGGTTCACTTCGGCGGAGAGTTCTTTTTGCAGGCGCGCGACTTCGACTTCCTTGCGCAGCATCGGCAGGACTTTTTCCATGCGCTTGAGCATGGGTACGCAGTCCAGCACTTCCTGCAGCTCGTTGCCGGTGGCCGAGGTGAGGGCGGCAGCGAAGTCGGTCAGCGGCGACGGGTCGTTGGGGCTGAAGCGGTTGAGGTAGTTCTTCAGCTCTTCGCTGTACAGCGGGTTGAGCGGCAGCAGTTCCTTGATCGCATTGATCAGCGCCATGCCGTAGGCCTTGACCTCGTCGGTCGGCTCGCTGGGCTGGTGCGGGTATTCGACTTCCACCAGGTACGGTGGGCGGTGGTGCTTGAGCCAGGTGCGAATCCGCACGCGGGTCAGGCCCTGGGCGACGAATTGCAGTTTGCCGTTCTCGCGGCTGGCGTGGTGCACCTTCACCAGGGTGCCGTACAGCGGCAGGCTGGAGGTGTCGAAATGCCGGGGATCTTCGGGCGGCGTGTCCATGAAAAACAGGGCAAGCGAGTGGTGATCGGATTTGCTCACCAGCTCCAGGGTTTCCGCCCACGGTTCTTCATTGACGATCACCGGCAGCACTTGCGCCGGGAAGAACGGCCGATTGTGGATCGGAATGATGTAGACCTTGTCCGGCAGGTTTTGCCCAGGCAGGGCAAGGCCGGTATTGGATGAAGCTGCGTGTTCAGCGTTTTCGGGATCGGCGTAATCGTTGAGGTCGATGTCCGGGAATTCTTGCTGGTCGCTCATGGGGCACCTGCATAAGGAAGTATGCAGGTTAGATGGGGCAGGGCAGTGGTGGTTTCAATGGCGGGCGTGAGATAGCAACATATTGCATGATATTTTCGAAACCCGTAGGCGCCAGCAAGCCGGCTCCTGCAGGGCTCAGCTGATTTTGTGAAGATAGGCGGGCAGTGGCTGTTCCGGTAGCACCGACAGCACTTTCAACCGCTGCAACATGCGCTGCCGGGCCCGTTGCAGGTGCTCGCGCAGGTTCAGCGCGGCCGCATCGACGGCGCCGTGCAGCAACAACTCCAGAATCAGGCGATGTTCGGCAAGCATGGCTGGATCGGCGCCGATCCCCAGCAAACGGTAGAAAATCCGGCTGATGATCATCGGGCTCTGGCCCTGGCGAATCAACGCGGCGATCTTGCGATTCTGCAGGCCGGCCAGGCAGCGCTGGTGCAAATCCTCTTCGATCTGTTCGATGGCTTCCAGGCTGCAATGGGGGCTGTCCTGGGCGTCCAGCACGCGTTGCAACATGGCTTCGAGCAGCTCGCGGTCCAGGTTCGGTGCGCTCTGGCGCAGGGCTTCGGGCTCCAGGCAGGCACGCAGTTCGTAGTCTTCGGTGACTTCCCGCGCGGTCAGCGGCCCCGCCAGCCACTGCGAGTACGGCTCTTTTTCCACCAGGCCTCGATCGCGCAGGCGCATCAATGCTTCGCGCACCACCGCGCGGCTTACGCCGTAGTGGTCGGCGGCGGCCTGCTCGTCCAGGCGGTAGTGGCCGAAGGCGATGCAGGTGGACAGCGCCGCGCCGATCTCCTCGACGATCCGCTCGCCCAGCGGTCGGGTATCCACCAGCTCATCTTCGCCATTCAGGCCCAGGTGCGCATGGCTCAGCGGCAAGCGCAGCGGCTCCATGGCCAGCCCTTCGGGGTTGATCAGGTAGCCGCGGCCGTTGAAGCGGCAAATCAGCCCTTCGGCGTGCAGCAGGTCCAGGGCCTTGCGCACCGGCACGCGGCTGGTGCCGAACAGTTCGGCCAGCGGTGCCTCCAGCAGGACCAGCCCGTGGCGCGCGGTGCCGTTGACGATCGCATCACGCAACAGCTGATGAATCATCGCGTAACGGGAGGCCGAGGCGGACACTGCTTTCATTGCTTTCTCAAGAGGATGTAGGACGGTGGCCGGGGATTCTCTCATAGATGCGCCTGTCACTCTGCGCCACATCGGTGGCACTTTTTTGGGGCCTGGACAGCGGGAATGTTACTTTTCTGCACCAAAATGTACTTATTCATAAAAGATACATTATTTCTTTTAAACCCTGCGCTGGATGTGTTGCACGCTTTTTTTTCCAGACCCAGGAGCATCTATCCCGTGGATCCTGACGTGAACATCTGATCTGCACGTTGGGCGCGTTCACAGACTGGCACGAAACCTGCCTTTGTAAAATGTACATTTTATTAATATGTACGTTTTGTGAGGGTCATCTTGATGTCAGACGCCACTTCGATGGCCGAGGATTTCGCCAGCGGTCGCAACGACCCGGTGCAAGCCCTCGAGCAGGCACTCGACAAGGCCAGCCAGGTCCCGGCGGTATTTATCAGCCTGACCACCGAGCGCGCCCGCCGTGAAGCCGAAGCTGCCGCCGCGCGCTGGCGGGCCGGCCAGCCATTGAGTGGGTTGGATGGCGTGCCCGTGGCCTGGAAGGACCTCTATGACGTGGCCGGCAGCGTCACCACTGTCGGTGCCGCCTACCGACGCAATGTGCCTGCCGCCTTGCTCGATGCGCCCAGCGTAGGGCTGCTGTGCCGCGCGGGGATAGTCAGCGTCGGCAAGACCAACCTCAGCGAGCTGGCCTATTCCGGGCTCGGTCTCAATCCGCACTTCGGCACCCCGCACAACCCGCACGGCAATGACCAGCCACGTATCCCGGGTGGCTCATCGTCCGGCTCGGCGGTGGCCGTCGCCGCCGACATTGTGCCCATTGCGATGGGCACCGACACCGCCGGTTCGATCCGCATCCCCTCGGCATTCAATGGCCTGGTGGGCTACCGCAGCAGCAGCCGACGCTACAGCCGCGACGGCGTGTTTCCCCTGGCTCACACCCTCGACAGCCTTGGCCCGCTGACCCGCAGCGTGCGCGATGCGCTGGCCATCGACGACCTGCTCCACGGCCGCCGGCAAACCCATGTCGCGCGAAGCCTCAAGGGCCAGCACTTTGTGCTGGAGCAAGGCGCCCTGGAAGGCATTGAACCCGCCGTGCACAACAACCTGCTGCGCGCGGTGGACCAACTCAAGGCCGCCGGTGCGCGGGTCGAGTTGCGCCCCTCGCCCACGTTCCAGGCCACGCTGGAGCTGATCAAGCACCAAGGTTGGCTCGGCGCCTTCGAAGCCTTCGCCCTGCACCAGGCGTTGCTCGACAGCGCCGATGCCGAGCAACTCGACCCCCGCGTACGCCGCCGCCTCGAAGCCGCGCGCGCGTTGCCGGCCAGCCAACTGATCGCCCTCACCGATGCCCGCCGCCGCCTGCAACAGCAACTGATCGACGACCTCGACGGCGCCGTGCTGATCACCCCCACCGTTGCGCATGTCGCCCCGGCCCTGGCACCGCTGGAAGCCGACGACGCGCTGTTTGTCAGCACCAACCTCGCCACCCTGCGCCTGACCATGCCCGGCAGTTTGCTCGATATGCCCGGCGTGAGCCTGCCCAGTGGCCGCGACGCCCTGGGTTTACCCACCGGCCTGCTGCTCAGCGCCCCCAGCGGCGAAGACGCACGCCTGCTGCGGGCCGCTTTGTCGGTCGAAACCGCCCTGACTTTTTAAGGAGACACACCATGGCTAAAGACATCCTCTGTGCATTTGGCGTCGACGTCGACGCCGTCGCCGGCTGGCTCGGTTCCTACGGCGGCGAAGACTCGCCCGATGACATCTCCCGCGGCCTGTTCGCCGGGGAAGTCGGCGCGCCGCGCCTGCTCAAACTGTTCGAACGCTACGGCCTGCGCACCACCTGGTTCATCCCCGGCCACTCGATGGAAACCTTCCCCGAGCAGATGAAGGCCGTGGCCGACGCCGGCCACGAAATCGGCGTGCACGGCTACAGCCACGAAAACCCGATCGCGATGACCGCCGAGCAGGAAGAAATCGTCCTCGACAAGTCCATCGAGCTGATCACCCAGGTCACCGGCAAGCGCCCCACCGGCTACGTCGCGCCGTGGTGGGAATTCAGCAAGGTGACCAACGAGCTGTTGCTGAAAAAAGGCATCAAGTACGACCACAGCCTGATGCACAACGACTTCCATCCCTACTACGTGCGCAAGGGCGACACCTGGACCAAGATCGACTACAGCCAGCACCCCGATACCTGGATGAAACCCCTGGTGCGTGGCGAAGAAACCGACCTGGTGGAGATCCCGGCCAACTGGTACCTCGATGACCTGCCGCCGATGATGTTCATCAAGAAAGCCCCGAACAGCCACGGCTTCGTCAACCCGCGTCACCTCGAGGAAATGTGGCGCGACCAGTTCGACTGGGTCTACCGCGAGCACGAACACGCGGTGTTCACCATGACCATCCACCCCGACGTGTCCGGCCGCCCGCAAGTGCTGTTGATGCTGGAGCGCCTGATCGAGCACATCCAGAGCCATGCCGGCGTGCGCTTCGTCACCTTCGACGAAATCGCCGACGACTTCATTCGCCGCCAACCCCGTACCTGAACCCCACCCTGCAGGAGCCGGCTTGCCGGCGCCTGCCGGTCAAATCCTTGAGGCGCGCCCCATGTCCATCTACAACAAGCTTGACCTGACTGGCTGGAAACCCCGGCAACTGACGTCCCAGGAAGTGCGCTTCGCCACCTGGATCGCGTTTTTCGCCTGGGTGTTTGCGGTGTATGACTTCATCCTGTTCGGCACGTTGCTGCCGGAGATCGGCCGGCACTTTGGCTGGGGTGAAGTGGAGCAAGCTGAAATCGCGACCTGGGTGGCGGTGGGCACGGCGGTGGTCGCGTTTGCCATTGGCCCGGTCGTGGATAAGTTGGGTCGGCGCAAAGGCATCATCTTCACCGTGGCCGGTTCGGCACTCTGCTCGGCACTCACCGCGATTGGTGGGGCATGGGGCAAGTCGCCGCTGATTCTGATCCGGTCGCTGGGCGGCCTGGGCTATGCCGAGGAAACCGTCAACGCGACCTACTTGAGCGAGCTGTATGGCGCCTCCGAAGACCCGCGCCTGACCAAGCGCCGCGGGTTCATCTACAGCCTGGTGCAGGGCGGCTGGCCGGTCGGGGCGTTGATCGCCGCCGGGTTGACCGCGCTGTTGCTGCCGGTCATTGGCTGGCAGGGCTGCTTCATCTTCGCCGCGATCCCGGCGATCGTGATCGCGATCATGGCGCGAAAGCTCAAGGAGAGCCCGCAGTTCCAGATCCACCAGCGCATCAGCGAGCTGCGTAAAAGCGGCGCGGTGAAGGACGCGCAGAACGTCGCCGCGACCTACGGCGTGGACTACGACGAACACAGCAAGGCCGGCCTCAAGGCGGCCTTCCGTGGCCCGGCACGCCGCGCCACGCTGGTGATCGGCGCAGCGCTGCTGCTCAACTGGGCGGCGATCCAGGTGTTCAGCGTGCTGGGGACTTCGGTGATCGTCAGCGTGCACCACATCTCGTTCGAGAACTCGCTGATCATCCTCGTACTGTCGAACCTGGTGGGTTACTGCGGCTACCTCAGCCACGGTTGGATGGGCGACAAGATCGGCCGCCGCAACGTGATCGGCCTGGGCTGGATGCTCGGCGGGCTGTCGTTCGCCGGCATGCTGTTTGGCCCGAGCAACATGGCGATGGTCGTCGGGCTGTACAGCCTGGGCCTGTTCTTCCTGATCGGGCCGTACTCGGCAGCGCTGTTCTTCATCAGCGAAAGTTTCCCCACCAGCATCCGCGCCACCGGTGGCGCGATCATCCATGCCATGGGCCCGATCGGCGCGGTAGTCGCAGGTTTTGGCGCGACCCAGGTGTTGTCCGCCGGCAGCGACTGGCAGACCGCCGCGCTGTGGTTCGGTGCACTGCCGTGCTTTTTGTCCGGCGCCCTGATGTTTGCCGCACGCCACGTGCGTCCGGAAACCGTTCAGTAAGGAGTGTTTGATGAGCCGTAAAGTTGCCTTGATTACCGGTGCCGCCAGCGGCATCGGCCAAGCCCTCGCCGTGGCCTATGCGCGCAACGGCGTGGCGGTGGTCGGCGGGNGTATTACCCCGCCGATCCCCATGACCCGCACACCACTGTGGCCCTGGTGGAAGCGGCCGGCGGCGAGTGCCTGATGCTGCCACTGGACGTGGGCGACAGCGCCTCGGTGGACGCCCTGGCCGAGCAGGCCGTGCAACATTTTGGCCGCCTCGATTACGCAGTGGCCAACGCGGGTCTGCTGCGCCGCGCGCCGTTGCTGGAGATGACCGATACGCTGTGGGACGAGATGCTCAATGTCGACCTGACGGGGGTGATGCGCACCTTCCGCGCGGCGACCCGGCATATGCACGAGGGCGGCGCGCTGGTGGCGATTTCGTCGATTGCCGGCGGCGTGTATGGCTGGCAGGAGCACAGTCACTACGCGGCAGCCAAGGCCGGTGTGCCGGGGCTGTGCCGGTCGCTGGCGGTGGAGTTGGCGCCCAAGGGCATTCGCTGCAACGCGGTGATTCCCGGTTTGATCGAGACGCCGCAGTCGCTGGATGCGAAAAATTCGCTGGGGCCGGAAGGCTTGGCGAAAGCGGCGCGCGCAATTCCGCTGGGCCGGGTAGGGCGGGCGGATGAAGTGGCGTCGCTGGTGCAGTTCCTGACCAGTGAGGCATCGAGTTATTTGACCGGGCAGAGCATCGTCATCGACGGTGGCCTGACCGTGCGCTGGCCGGACTGATGCGGATTCAAGCCTGATGCACATCAAGTGCGGGAGCGGGCTTGCTCAAGAATGCGGCGCAACAGTTCTGCATGCATCGACTGACACACCGCTTTCGCGAGCAAGCCGCTGCCATATTTAACGGCGTTCGCAACTCGATTATTCAAGGAGTTCACCATGCCTCAACTCACTCATCGCCGCGCCGTCATCACCGGCGCCGGCAGCGGCATCGGGGCCGCCATCGCGCGCGCCTATGCCGTCGAAGGCGCACGCCTGCTGCTCTCCGACCGCAACGCTGCCAGCCTGGCTGAAACCGCGATCACCTGCCGCAACCTTGGCGCCGAAGTGGTCGAGTGCCTGGCCGATGTCGGCACGGTCGAAGGCGCCCAGGCCAGTGTCGACCGCTGCGTCGAGCATTTCGGCGGCATCGATATCCTGGTCAACAATGCCGGCATGCTCACCCAGGCGCGCTGCGTCGACCTCTCCCTCGAAATGTGGAATGACATGCTGCGTGTCGACCTCACCAGTGTCTTCATCGCCAGCCAGCGCGCCCTGCCGCACATGCTCGCGCAGCGCTGGGGGCGGATCATCAACGTCGCCTCGCAACTGGGCATCAAGGGCGGTGCGGAGCTGACCCACTACGCCGCCGCCAAGGCCGGGGTGATCGGCTTTACCAAGTCCCTCGCGCTGGAAGTGGCCAAGGACAATGTGCTGGTCAACGCCATCGCGCCGGGCCCTATCGAAACGCCGCTGGTGGGCGGCATCAGTGCCGACTGGAAACGCGCCAAGGCCGCCGAACTGCCCCTGGGCCGCTTCGGCCTGGCGGATGAAGTCGCGCCCACCGCCTTGCTGCTGGCCAGCGAACCGGGTGGCAACCTGTTTGTCGGCCAGACCCTGGGCCCCAATTCCGGCGATGTCATGCCATGAGCGGGGTGTAGGCATGTGCGGACTCTGCGGACTGCTCGGCGAAGACCTGCACTGGAGCGACCCCCTGGGCGACGAACTGCCCAGGCGCCGCGAACGCCTGCGCCGTATCGCCGCCATCAACCAGGTGCTGGCGGTGTTCCGGCTCAAGGTCGAAGACTTCCACGGCGCGTCCTACCTGCTGCTGGGCGCCACCGGGAAACAGGCGTTGGCGAGCGGCCTGGATCAACTCTGGCAGGCCGCTGAAACCATGCTCGGCCGCCCGCTGGACCCGCTCGATCCCCGCTTGCTCGATCACCTGGACCTGCAGGCGTCATGAGGTAAGAAGAAAATGAGCATCGCTCTAAATGTGATCACCGGCTTCCTCGGCAGTGGCAAGACCACCTTGCTCAAGCGCCTGCTGCAGCACGAAAGCCTCGGCGATACCGCGTTGCTGATCAACGAATTCGGCGACGTCGGCATCGACCATCTGCTGGTGGAAGAAGTGGCGCCCAATACCGTGTTACTGCCCAGCGGCTGTATTTGCTGCTCGATCCGCGGCGAACTTAAAGACGCGCTGCTTGGCCTGTTGCAACGCCGCGAGCGCGGTGAGATTCCTGCGTTCAAGCGGGTGATCCTGGAAACCACCGGCCTGGCCGATCCGGCGCCGATCCTCGCGACCTTGAACAACGACGTGCAATTGCGCGGGCGTTTTCATATCGGCCTGGTGATCACCCTGGTCGACGCCAGTCACGCCGCGCTGCAGGAACGCCTGCACCCGGAGTGGCTGGCCCAGGTCGCGGCGGCGGATCGCCTGTTGTTGAGCAAGACTGACCTGGTGCCTGATTGCGCGGCGCTGCGTGCGCATCTGCAGGGGCTGAACGCCGGTACGCCGATCCTCGATACACAGGACATTCTCAGCGGCGATCAACTGCTGCTCGGTGAAGGCCTGCGCAGCGCCGAGCCCGCCGTGGAAGTCAGCCGCTGGCAACTGCATCAAGCCACCAACGTCACCCACGGCGCCGCGCAGGTGTGCAGCCTGACCTTCGACCAGCCGCTGGACTGGGTGGGTTTCGGGGTGTGGTTGTCGATGCTGTTAAGATGCCACGGCGAACGAATCCTCCGCGTCAAAGGGCTGCTCAACGTGAACGCCAGTAACGCCCCCATCGTCATTCATGGCGTGCAGCATTGCCTGCACGCCCCGGTGCACTTGCCCGCATGGCCGGGCAGCGACCGCCAGTCGCGCCTGGTGTTTATCCTGCGCGGGCTCGACCCCGCGCTGCTGCGGCGCTCCTTCGACGTGTTCTCGCGACGGTTCGCCGCATGATCACATTGCGCGTTCTCGGCACCTCGGTGACCCTGCTCGAATGCCTGCGCGTGCGCGCCGAACAGGAGCTGGGCATCCGCCTGGTGTACCAGGTGCACGACGTCGAACAGGCCCAGCGCATCGCGGTGATGCAGCCCGACAGCTACGACCTCTACGACCAGTGGTTTCACAACGTCGACTTCGTGTGGCCGGCCCGCGCGATCCAGCCCATCGACACGCGACGCCTGGCGCTGTGGCACGAGATCAACGACCTGCCCAAGCGCGGGCGCCTGTCGCCGAACGACCGCCTGGGCAGCGGCAGCGTGCCCAGCGAGCGCCTGTTCGTGCAGCACGATGGCAGCCTCGGCAGCACCGTCACCGAGCGCATCAGCATGTTGCCGCTGACCCACAACGCCGACAGTTTTGCCTACCGCCCCGAACGCTTGCCCGAGGGTTTTTGCCACGGCAATGAAAGCTGGGGCTGGTTGCTCGATCCGGCATGGCGCGCACGCACGGCGCTGCAGAGTGACGCCGCCATCGGCGCGCTGGACGCCGCGCTGGCGGTGCAGGGCGCGGGGCTGGCCAGCTTCAAGGACATCGGCAACATGAGCATCGAAGAGATCGATGTGCTGGCCGACATTCTGGTGCGCAAACAGAAGGAAGGGCACTTTGCGGCGTTCTGGTCCGATGACGAGGAGGCGGCGCAATTGATGCTCAGCCCGAGCATCGATATCCAGAGCCTGTGGTCGCCGACCTTGATGCGCCTGCACCGCGCCGGGGTGAAATACCGCCTGGCGGTGCCGCGCGAAGGCTATCGCGCCTGGTTCGGCGGCTTGTCGTTGTCGCGCCATGCCCAGGGGCCGGTGCTGGATGCGGCGTATGCCTATCTCAATTGGTGGCTGTCCGGCTGGCCCGGTGCGGTGATGGCGCGCCAGGGTTACTACATCGGCAACCCGGCGCGCACGCGTGATCACCTGAGCAGCGCCGAATGGGATTACTGGTATGCCGGCAAGCCTGCGCGGGAGGAGTTGCTGGGCAGCGACGGCTTGCCGCTGATTGATATCGGCGAAGTGCGCGATGGCGGCTCCTATGAGCAACGCATGGGGCATATCGCGGTGTGGAACTCGGTCATGGATGAGCACAACTACCTGGTGCGGCGGTGGGGGGACTTTATGCGGGCGCGCGGCTGAGCGCCGGTCAAGCACGTGTCGCCAATAAAATGACTGTGAAATCCCCGTATTTATTGAGTGCGCTTATGCTTTTCCCCAGCTAATCTGCTCAAACCAAATATTCATGCAAAATGGATATTTTTTTGACGCCAGTCAGCAGTTGCCAGGAAAGCATATGACAAAGGGACCGAGTGGCAGAGAGCGGCGAAGGCAGCCAGCGGGCACTGCAATGAGCTGGCGCCACACCTTTCAAACCCGCATTGCGGGGGTGTTGGCGCTGTTGCTGCTGGTGGTCGTCGCAGCCACTTATTTCGCGGTCAAGACCGCGACGTCCCGCGCCGTGGAAAACCAGGCGCAAGTCCAACTCAAGACCGGCAGCCAGGTGTTCGAACGCCTGCTGGACCTGCGCGGCCGTCGCCTGCAATACGGCCTTGACTGGCTGACCGTCGACGGCCCGTTCAAACAAGCCGTGGCCGAGGGCCAGACCGTGCCGATCCTCGCCGCCCTGCGGCGTCATGGCACCGGTATTCGTTCCAGCGAAGTGTTTGTGCTGGGCCTGGATGGCAAGGTCATGGTCAGCACCTTGCCCGTCCTGTCGCGCGGCCAGGTGTTCCCCTATAACAACGCCCTGCGCCTCGCGCGGCGCAGCGGCCTGCAGATGTTGATCGTGGCCATGGACGGCCGGCCGTACCTGCTGGTGCAGGAGGAAGTGCTCGACCCGTTGCCCATCGCACGGGTGGTGATGGGTTTTCCCATGGACAAGCTGTTCGCCAATGAGCTGCGTTCCATGAGCAACCTGGAGGTGTCGTTCCTCAGCGTGCAGGAGGGCAAGCCGGGTCCGCTGTTCAGCACCCAGCCCGATGCGTACCAGGCCTCCACTTTCAGCTTGCTGCGCGAAGCGCCTATCGACCCCGAGCCGCAGATCCACCTGTTCTACGGCCAGCGCGTGCTCAGCCAGGTACTGCCGCTGGCCAATACCGGTGACGGCAATGAAGTGCGGGTCCTGCTGCAAAGCCCGCTGGACCATGCGCTGGAATCCTTCGCGCCGCTGGACCGGCAGTTCCTCGGGATTGCCCTGGCGGTGCTGCTGGTGTCGTTGGCCGGCGCGCTGTTCCTCGCACGTCGCGTGTCGCGCCCGCTGAATGCGCTGGTCGAGGCGGCGGGGCGGATCGGTGCCGGCGATTACCGCACGCCGGTGCGGGTGCGCGGTCATGACGAGTTCGGCCTCCTGGCGCGCGCCTTCAACGCCATGCAAAGCGGGATCGCCGTGCGCGAACGGCAACTGGCGCATAACGCCCTGCATGATCCGCTCACCGGCCTGCCCAATCGGGCCTTGGCCATGGAGCGCCTGGGCAGCGCGATCAGCGCGCGGCGGCCGGTGGTGTTGTTGTACCTGGGCATCGAGAACTATCGGGTGATCAACGAAGGCTTCGGTCCCGAGGGCGTCGAGGAGATGCTCCGCGAAGCCAGCCGCTGCCTGTCCATGAGCCTGTTGGCCAGCGACACGGCAGCACGCATCACCGGCAGCGAGTTCCTGCTGTTGCTGGAGAATACCGAGATCGACCGCGCCGTGGCCCGCGCCGACCGCCTCTACGCGGTGCTCACCGAACCCCAGCGCATCGGCAATGACGAACTGCGCCACGAAGTCAGCATCGGTATCGCTGCCTACCCTGCCGACGGCCAGCAGGTCGAAGAGCTGATCAGCCGCGCCGCCATCGCTCGCCATGATGCGGCGGCGCTGCCGGGCTACCTGCAGATCTATCAGCAGGACCGCGATCTCGCCCACCAGCGCCAGATCACCTTGATCCGCGACCTGCGCCGGGCCGCCGTCGAAGGCGAGTTGTACCTGTGCTACCAGCCCAAACTCGACCTCAAGCACGGCTATGTGCGCCAGGCCGAAGCCCTGCTGCGCTGGCAGCATCCGAGCCTGGGGCTGGTCTCGCCCGCCGAATTCATCCCCCTGGCCGAGCGCACCGGCAGTATGGGCGGCCTCACGCAATGGGTGATCGAAGAAGCCATCCGCCAGATCGGCGAGTGGGCGCAGCGTGGGCTGCATATTCAATTGTCGGTGAATATCTCGGTGGATGATCTGGCCGATGATGGCCTGGCGATCCGCGTCACCACCTTGCTGATGCACTACGGCGTGTCGGCCCAGCAGCTGCTTTTCGAGATCACCGAAAGCGCGATCATGCACAACCCGCAGCAGGCTCTGAGCGTGCTGGAGCAATTGCGTGGTTGCGGTATCAGCCTCTCGGTGGATGACTTCGGCACCGGCTATTCTTCCCTCGCCCAGCTGCAACGGCTGCCGGTGCAGGAGTTGAAGATCGACCAGTCCTTCGTGCGCAACCTCGACAGCACCAGCGGCGACGGCGTGATCGTCCGTTCCACCATCGAGATGAGCCACAACCTGGGGCTCAAGGTGGTGGCCGAAGGGGTCGAGTTCGAGCCCAGTCTCAAGCTGCTCAAACTGTGGAATTGCGACACGGCCCAGGGCTACCTGATCAGCCGTCCCCTCAACGCCATGGCCTTCGAGATGTGGATGCGCCGCGAGCGCACTCCGGTTTAATCAGGCGCAATAAAAAGGCGGCTACCCCTGGGGGTAGCCGCCTTTTTTGTACCGCCGGTGGTGCTTAATCCGGCAGTTTGAACGCCATCACGTAGTCACCCTGCTTGGTGCCCAGCGAGCCGTGACCGCCAGCCATGACCAGCACGTATTGCTTGCCGTCCTTGCCGGTGTAGGTCATCGGTGTGGTCTGCGCGCCTGCAGGCAGGCGGCCTTCCCACAGCTGCTTGCCGTTTTTCACGTCATAGGCACGCAGGTACTGGTCGAGGGTACCGCTGAGGAACGCTACGCCACCGGCGGTGGTGAAGGTGCCGCCCAGGCTTGGTACGCCCATGGTCAGGGGGATTGGAACCGGCGAGCTGTCACGCACGGTACCGTTTTTGTGCATCCAGATGGTTTGGTGGTTGGTCAGGTCGACCGCCGCCACATAACCCCACGCCGGAGCCTGGCACGGCAGGCCCAGGGGCGACAGCAGTGCTTCGAGGATCACGCCGTACGGCGCGCCTTTGTTCGGCTGCACGCCTTCGGTTTCACTCACGCGCGGACCTTGCTTGGCGATATCGGCCGCCGGGATCAGCTTGGACTTGAACGCCATGTAGCTTGGGTTCACGAAGGCGATCTGGCGTACCGGGTCGACGGAAATGCCACCCCAGTCGAACACGCCGAAGTTGCCTGGGTAAACGATCGAGCCTTGCAGCGAAGGCGGCGTGAACGGGCCGTCGTAGCGCATGGATTTGAAATCGATGCGGCACAGCAGCTGGTCGAACGGCGTCACGCCCCACATGTCACGCTCCTTGAGGGGCGGTGGCATGAAGTTCAGCTCGGACTTCGGTTGGGTCGGCGAGGTGTGGTCGCCAGCAACAGCGCCTTGCGGCACGGCGACTTCGTGGATCGGCACCACCGGCTGGCCGGTAGCACGGTCGAGCACGTAGATGCTGCCTTGCTTGGTCGACGCCATCACTGCCTGCTTCACGCCGGCTTCGGTCTTGATGTCGATCAGCGAAGGCTGGCCTCCCACGTCCATGTCCCACAGGTCGTGGTGGGTGAACTGGAAGGTCCACTTCACGTGGCCGCTGTCGATGTCCAGGGCCGTCAGGCCGGCGCTGTATTTTTCCGAATCTTCGGTACGGTCGCCGCCGTATTGGTCGGGCATCTGGTTACCCATCGGCAGGTAGAGCATGCCGAGTTTTTCATCCACGCTGAACATGGACCACATGTTCGGCGAGTTGCGGGTGTAGGTCTTGCCTTCGGCCAACGGGGTAGTGTCGTCCGGGTTGCCGCTGTCCCAGTTCCACACCAGCTTGCCGGTGTGCACGTCGAACGCGCGGATCACGCCGCTAGGCTCGTCGGTGGAGACGTTGTCGGTCACGTGACCGCCGATCACCACGAGGTTCTTGGTCACGGCCGGTGGCGAGGTGGAGTAGTAACCGCCGGGGGCGAAGCTGCCGATATTGGCACGCAGGTCGACCTGGCCTTTGTCGCCGAAGTCTTCGCACATCTTGCCGGTGTCGGCGTTCAGGGCGATCAGACGGGTGTCGGCGGTCGGTACGAAGATGCGTTTCGGGCAGGCATTCGGCGCGGCGGCCGGGCTGGCGCTGCCGGTAGGGCTCTGCTCGGAAGCGTAGACGGCGTCATCGTGATACGACACGCCACGGCAGGTCATGTGCGCCCAGCCCTTGAAGTTCTCGGCACCTTCGGTGCTGATCTTCGGGTCGAAACGCCAGATTTCCTTGCCGGTGTCCGGGTCCAGCGCGATCACCTGGCTGTGCGGCGTGCACACGTAGAGCATGCCGTTGACTTTCAGCGGGGTGTTTTCCGCGGTGGTTTCACCCGGATCGCCAGCACCAGGAATGTCGCCGGTGCGGAAGGTCCACGCCGGGACCAGCTTGTGCGCGTTCTCCGGGGTGATCTGCGCCAGCGGCGAGTAGCGATCACCATGGGCCGAACGGCCGTAGGAGTTCCAGTCGCCATCGGCCTGGGCCGGCGCAGAACTGGCCATGCCAGGTACCGCGTCGCGGTCCAGTTGGCCGGTCTTGACCATCTCACCCGGGTTGGTGAATTGGCTGGCGAGGGCGGCAGCACCGGCCAGGACCACGGCCACGCTCAGCGCGCCGGTGCCCAGCGGGGCAGGCTGGCCACGCAGCAACGGACGGCGAAACCACGGGAGCAGCAGGACGATGCCCAGGGCAAACAGCAGTGCCAGGCGCGGCACCAACTGCCACCAGTCCAGGCCGACTTCCCACAAGGCCCATACGGTACTGGCGAACAACACCAGTGCGTACAAGCCCAGCGCGGCGCGGCGGGTAGCCAGCAGCAACACGCCGGTCAGGGCGATGCCGATACCGGCCAGCAGGTAGTACAGCGACCCGCCGAGCATGCTCAGCTTGACGCCGCCGGCCAGCAAGGCCAGCCCCATGATCAGCAGCAAGATCCCCAGCAGCCTGGGCAGCAGGCGGCTTGGGCTTGAAGCACCATCAGTGCTCATAGTGTGTTTCTCCGTTACGTTGGAATTATGTAACCCCGTGCTTCACTGTAGATGACGATTCGGCGCGGGCTTGGTTCAGCGTTAATTCGGTTTTTCTGGGGACAGGCGGTTATCCACAGGCGGGCGATAGACCTTCAGGCGCAGGTCGGTGCAAGACAGCGCTGTCTTCGAGGAGAGGGCAATTCGGCAAAATGGGATCGACCGCGGGAGTGAAACGTTTCAGTTTGTTGCGGCAAGGATAAAGTGCTGGTGCACCAAGCGAAAGCACAAATCGCAAGATGCATCATTTCCGATTTGGTAACAGTGACAGAACGTCGCTGCAAAAAGTGCAGGCGCCGGCTTGCCGGCGATGGGCCCGTGAGGCTGCCATCGCCGGCGAGTCGGCGCCTGCAGGCGTGGGTTAGAAGGTGGTGCGGATACCCAATTGCACGCTTCTGCCCGGTGCCGGCGCGATGTCACGCAGGATCGAGCTGGCGTAGCGCACGGTCTGGTTGGTGAGGTTTTCGCCGTTCACAAACGCCAGCCATTGGCTGCCGCCGACGTTGAAGCGATAGCCTGCGCTCGCGCCCAGCGTGGTGTAGCCGTCGGTGCCGCTCTCGTTATCCGGCACCCGGCCCTGGCCGGCGGCGTGTTCCACATCGATACGTGCCTGCCAGCGGTCGAGTTCCCACAGCAGGCCGCTGTTCAAGCGCAGTGGCGCAATGCGCGGCAAGGCTTCGCCGGTGTCGAGATTGGTGGCGCGGGTGTAGTCGCCCGACAGCTCCAGGGCGAACTTGCCGTAGGCGCTTTCACCGAGTTTCCAGTGGTCCTGGGCTTCAAAGCCGGCAAATCGCGCACGTACGCCGGAATATTCGTACTCAGGGATACCGCCGGCGTCTTCTTCACCTTCATCGTTCAGCGTACGACCGGTGCCCAGCAAGCCGATGTAATTGGAGAAGTGGCTGTAGAACACGCCGAAGCTGCCCTTGTGGGTGCCGTTGTCGAAACGCAGGGCCAGGTCGCTGGACACGGCTTTTTCTTTCTTCAGGTTGGCGTTGCCCAGCTCATAGGTACCGGTGGCGACATGCGCACCGTTGGCGTACAGCTCGTAGAACGTCGGCGCGCGCTCGGTGTAGCCGAGGGTCGCGGCCACCGACCAGATCGGCGTGAGGGTGTACACCGCACCCGAGGACAGGCTGCCGGCGGTGAAGTCATTGCTTTTGTCGGCGCCGGCAAAGCGCTCGTTGCCCTTGGCGTCCGGGTCGACGCTGGTGTGTTCCAGGCGCCCGCCGAGGCTGAGTTTCAAGCGCTCGGTGGCCTGCATTTCTTCGAGGATAAACAGCGCGCCGGCCGTGGTGTCGGTTTGCGGCACGAACGCTTCTTCACCGAGGGCGGAGAACTCGTTGCGGGTGACCTGTGCACCGACCACCCCGTCGAGCGGGCCAAGTGGCTGGTGACGGGCTTCAACCCGTGCCTCATAACCCTTATTCTTGAAGATCGTGCCGGTCTCGCCGCCTTCGATTTCACGGTGCTCGTAGTCGGTGTAGCCCGCGTCGACTTTCACCGAGGTGAACGGGCCTTGCAGGTTGCGGACTTCGGAGGCGAACGCGTAGTGATCCTGCTTCATGCGGATGCGCACGTCCTGCTCGGCGGGGGAGCCGTAGTTGGCGTCGTAGCTGCTGTAGGACAGCCCGGCGTAACCGTCATCCCAGGTGTAGGAGCCGCCCACCGCGCCGCCGTCCTGGCGTCCGTCGCTGTTGCCCAGGCGACCGTTCTTACCGGGGGCGTCATCGGTTTCCGGGGCGTGGCGACTGCGTGCCTGGCCGGGGATTTTCAGGTCGTTGAATTCCCGCGCATTCGCATCCAGGTGCAAGGCGAAGGTGCCGTTGCCGGCTTCCAGCTTGCCGGCGCTGCTGCGCGTGGTGTCGGCGCCGCCGTAGCGCAATTCACCGGCACCGTGGATGCCTTCGATGGCTTCGGTGGGAATGCGGTTGTCGAAGGTGTTGACCACGCCGCCGATGGCGCTGCCGCCGTACAGCAGCGCTGCCGGGCCGCGCACGATTTCGATGCGGTCGACGTTGACCGGGTCCAGTGGCACCGCGTGGTCGTAGGACAGCGACGAGGCATCCAGCGCGCCCACGCCGTTGCGCAGGATGCGGATGCGGTCACCGTCCTGGCCACGGATGATCGGCCGGCTGGCGCCCGGCCCGAAGTACGAAGACGACACGCCGGGCTGCTTGTTCAGGGTTTCGCCGAGGCTGCCTTTTTGCTGCAGGGTCAGGTCATCGCCTTCCAGCACGGTGGTCGGCGAGGCGAGTTGCTCGCTGCCCAGCGGGTTGCCGGTGATGACTTGGGGTTGCAGTTCCAGGGCGTGGGCTTCGGAGCAGATCAACAGGGCGGCGGCAAGCGGGGTCAAGCGCCACAGGGAGGAGAGGGACATCGGACATTCCTTGGCAAAACGGCAAAAAAGAGAAGGCTGCAGACGGTATCGAACGGCTTACTTTTGATAAGTATAGTTACAATATAACATCTCTTTTTTCGCTGAAAAGGGGAACTTTCTCCCACGGGCTATATTCAATGCAGTGCTTCCACCGGTACGCCCCGTCGGCTAAGGTGCGCGGCTGTATTTCCTCTTATTGCAAAAGGCCCGGCATGACCGCGACAAGCAACGACCCACTCCACGGCGTGACCCTGCAGCACGTCCTCACCACCCTGGTGGAACATTACGAATGGGAAAGCCTGGCCGAGCGCATTGATATCCGCTGCTTCAAGAGCGACCCGAGCATCAAGTCGAGCCTGACCTTCCTGCGCAAGACGCCGTGGGCGCGGGAAAAAGTCGAAGGCTTGTACGTCAAGCTGATGCGCACCAAACGCCCGCTGGACTGACCTCATGAAGCGGTATGTGGCGGCAGCGGCGCTGGCCGGATGGGTCGGGTTGGCGATTCAGCAATACCTGATCTTCTCTTCGCGCTGGGACGCCGGCGCCAGCCTGCTGGGCGGGCTGATCAACTTTTTCAGTTTCTTCACCGTGCTCACCAACACCCTGGCGGCGGTGGTGTTGAGCTATGCGTGGGTCAAGCGCGACTCGCCGGCGAAGCGGTGGTTTCTCGCGCCCGCGATCAGCAGTGGCATCGCAGTGAGCATCGTGGTGGTGGGCCTCGCCTACAGCCTGTTGCTGCGGCATTTGTGGCAGCCCGAGGGCTTTCAATTTATCGCCGATGAGCTGCTGCACGACGTCATGCCGGTGTTGTTCGTCGTGTACTGGTGGCGGTATGTGCCCAAGGGCCATCTGCGCCTGAAACACATCGGCCTGTGGGTGATCTACCCGCTGGTGTACTTCGGCTATGCGCTGCTGCGCGGGGATTTGCTCGGGCAGTATCAGTACCCGTTCATCGATGTCGGCACCCTTGGTTATCCACAAGTGTTCGTGAATGCCGGGGGGATTCTGGCGGGGTTTGTGCTGGTTGCACTGGCCGTGGTGAGGCTGGATAAGCGCATCAAGCCCCGCTCCTGATTGATGCTTTCCTTACCTACCCGGCGAGCACCGTCTCGTCGAGCGGTTGCGCGCCTCCTCTCGAACGCTTCAATTCATTAGTTAATCTTTCTACATGAAAGCGTTGACTTTCAAAGTGATGTAGTTCGGTTCTTACAGTTATAGTTACCGATAACTCGGCACCTATAAACTTCACGTCATCCACGTCTTACAGATGAATATAAAGTTTTGGCAAATTGCCATAATTTTCTTATAAGTCTTGGCGTCGTCAGGCTACGTCATTAAATGAACGGGCCGACTTTCCTTTTAAAGTCTGCACTGGATAATCACTCGGGCTCATCAAGCGAGTTGAGTTGCAATACAAGTAATTGGAAAAAGGTAGGGCGTTCTGCGCGCTCAGGCGTCGGAATGACTTAATGACGTTTATTACTCTGTGAGCCTCTAGACATGAAAGCCAAAATGAACACTGTGCTGTTATCCATCGGGTTGTTGGTAGGGTCTGTGTCTGTTGCCCAGGCGGCGGATGGAACGGTCACCTTTTTGGGTTCGGTGCATTCCGGCGCCTGCTCCATCAAGCCTGACTCCGTCGATCAAACCATTCCCCTTGGCGCGATTGCCAAGCATCAGTTGCAGGCGGGTGGGAAGTCCGAGCCACGGCGCTTGCTGATTGAACTCGAAGGTTGCGACCTGGCCGGCCTCACCGATAACACGGTGACCACGACCTTCACCGGGGCGCCATCCGGCGTGGTGCCGGGTGCGCTGGGCACCGTCGGTAGCGCGGGCAACGTCGGCATCATGATGACCCATGGCAGTCAACCCGTTCGATTGGGCGTGCCTACCACGCCGCAGATCATTGCCACCGGTGATAACACGCTGGAGTTCGGTGCCTATGTGCAAGGCGCTGCTACGGGCGACGTGTTGCCGGGTGATTTCAGCGCGGTGACCAATTTCACCTTGGCTTATCAGTAAGCTTTTTCCCCCGCCACCCAGCGTGGCGGGGGAGGCGGGTGGAGGCACAGGTGAAAACATTCGTAAGTCTCGCTATCACCTCTTCTTTGGCGATGTTCGCCAGCCCTTGGGGGGTTGCCCAGGAGCTTGCGCACGGGGATGGGCTCGTCACGCTGGGAGGAGAGGTCGTTGACTCGGCCTGCGGGTTGGAGTTGGTCAGCGTCGATCAAACCATCGATATGGACCCTGAGCCTATCGGCCGGTTTTTACGACGCGCCAGGGGCGGCGACCAATCCTTCCAACTGCGCCTGGTCAATTGCACATTGAGTCGCACCGATCCGTTACGCCCCGGGGTAACGCTGCCCGACTGGCAGCACCTGCGGGTGACATTTGACGGTCCCTCCGACAGGGAGGGTCGCTCTTTTGCTGTATTGGGTGGCTCGCAAGGTGTTGCTCTCAATATCCAAGATTCGGTTGGCCAATTAAGTATTCCCGGTCAGCCGATGACACCGCACCCCTTGGCGGAAGGCGACATGACGCTGCACTTCACGCTTCATTTTGTTGGCAACGGATTGCCCATAGTGGCCGGAGCACACCGCGCCACCGTGCGATTCAAGTTGGAATATTTCTGAACTTTGATGGGTTGCTTGCATGTTGAATACGGCGAAGGTCAAGAATACGCTGCGCTCAAACTTTTTTAGTGGGTTGATATTATTACCGAGCACGGCTATGGCGAGCGGGGATATTGAGTTCAATACAGACGTCCTCGATCTAAGTGATCGGACCAATATTGACTTGTCTCGGTTTGCCCGCAGCGGTTTTATTCTGCCTGGCACTTACTCGATGGTGGTGCAGATCAATAATCAGGCGATGGCCGAGCAGTCGGTGGCGTTCTATCCCCCCGATAATGATCCCAAAGGCAGCCAGGCCTGTCTGTCGCCGGCGCTTGTGGACCTGCTGGGCCTGAAAGTGTCGAGCGCTGCCGAACTCAAGTGGTGGAAAGGCCATGACTGCCTGGATATAGAAAGCTTGCCGGGCATGGAGGTCAGTGGCGATCTGGCCACCTCCACGCTGAACATCAGCGTGCCCCAGGCCTACCTTGAATACAGCGCCATCAATTGGGATCCGCCTTCCCGCTGGGATGAGGGCGTGCCGGGGCTGCTGATCGATTACAACATGACGGTGCAGTCCCGCTACCAGAAGAATGACGGCACCCGTAACAACTTGACGGGTAACGGCACCGTGGGGGCGAATGCCGGCGCCTGGCGCCTGAGGGCGGACTGGCAGGGGCGTGTCGAAAAGGGCCTCGACAGTGGGTACGGCGATCCACAACAACTGGAGTGGAGTCGTTACTACGCGTATCGCGCAGTGCCTGCGCTGAAGGCGCGCCTGACGGTGGGAGAGGACTATCTGTACTCGGACCTGTTTGACAGCTTCCGCTATACCGGTGCCGCACTCGTTTCGGATGCAAGCCAGCTGCCACCCAACTTGCGCGGTTATGCCCCGGAAGTGGTGGGCGTCGCCAAGACAAACGCCCGGGTTGTTATCAGCCAGAAGGGCCGCGTGCTGTATGAAACGCTGGTCGCTGCAGGCCCGTATCGTATCCAGGACCTCAATGACGCCGTCAGCGGCACCCTGGATGTACGGGTGGAAGAGCAGGATGGTTCGGTCCACACCTTCCAGATCGACACGGCAGGCATTCCCTACCTGACGCGTCCTGGCCAGGTTCGTTACAAGCTGGCGTTGGGGCGGCCCTCCGATCTTCAATACGGCGCCAATGGCAATTTTTTCGGTACCGGTGAGTTCTCCTGGGGCGTCAGCAATGGCTGGTCGCTGTTCGGCGGTGCTATCACCGATAACAACTACCGTGCGTTGTCTATCGGCGCCGGTCGTGACCTGTTGGCGTTCGGCGCCGTATCGCTGGATGTCACCCAGTCCCACGCCAGCGTGTGGAATCAGGCGCTCTCGGGCAAATCCTACCGCCTTCAATACTCCAAGCACTTCGAGCAGTACGACAGCCAGGTGACGTTTGCCGGCTACCGGTTTTCCGAGAAAAACTACTTGAGCATGAGTGAGTACCTGGACGCCAGCCATTACGGGTTGAACGGCGAGCTCGGCGGGATCGAGAACGTAGAGATCATCGAGGGCTGGAAACCGATTGGCGACAGCAAGTCACTGTATACGGTGACGCTCAATAAACAGTTTCGTGACCTTGGGGCGACCGTCTACGCCAGTTACAACAAACAGACGTATTGGGGGCGCCCGGACACTCAGCGCTGGAACCTGTCCATGTCGCGCTACTTTAATCTGGGGACAGTCAGGAACATGAGCCTGTCCCTGAATATGTACCGCAGTCAGGAATACGCCTACAAGGATAGCGGAATGGCGCTGACGGTCAGCCTGCCACTGGGGCGCAGCGGCACACTGTCGCTGGATGGCAGCAGGACCTCGGGCAAAGAGAGCTATGCCACGCGTTACAGTGACCGCCTCGATGAGCGCAATAGCTATCAGCTCAGTGCAAGTGACAACTCTACCAGCGGTTACCTGAGCCATATTGGCGACCAGGCTGACATCGATCTCAGCGCCAGCACACAACAAGGCAATGGCAGGACCCTCAGTGCGTCTGTTCGCGGTGGCGGCACACTCACGCCCTACGGTGCAGCCCTGCACCGAACCAATGCCGTTGGCGGAACCCGTCTGATGATCGACTCCGGCGGGGTACCCGACGTGCCTGTGCGGGGCTACGGCGTGTCGACCCGCACCAACATCTTCGGCAAGGCGGTGATCTCCGATATCAGCAGCTACCAGCGCACCGCCGCCAGTGTCGACCTGGAGAGCTTGCCGAGCAACGTCGAAGCCACGCAGTCGGTGACGCAACTGACACTCACCGAAGGGGCCATCGGTTATCGATCGCTGGACGTGATTGCCGGTGAAAAGGCCATGGCCGTGCTGCGCCTGCCGGATGGCAGTTCACCGCCCTTCGGCGCGACGGTGAAGAACCTAAAACAGCAGGACACCGGGATTGTGAACGACGGCGGTGCTGTTTACCTGAGTGGCATCCAGGCCGGTGAGCAGATGATTGTCAGTTGGAGTGGCCTCGAGCAATGCCTGCTCACGCTCCCTGTGGTTTTGCCAGCCGACAGCTTGAGCGATGCCCTGCAACTGCGCTGCCAGAGTGTAGCCACTGATCAATCCTCACCCGAGCCAGCATCGCTGACCGGCAAGCGTACCGATACGGAGAACCCCGCCTCATGATGCTCAATACGCGCTCTAGATTCCTGCTCTTCGCACTCTTGGCAACAGGCCTGAACCCGGCCGCCAACGCTGCGGTTGGCCTGGATCGCACCCGTGTGATCTTTGAGGGTGGCAAGGATGCCACCAGCGTGAACATCACCAATAACAACACCCAGTTACCGTACCTGGCCCAAGGGTGGATCGAGGATGAGCAGGGCAACAAAATCACCTCGCCCTTGATCGTGCTACCGCCGGTTCAACGCTTGGAGCCCGGTAAACAAAGCCAGGTGAAAGTTCAGGCGTTGCCGGCGGTCAAATCGTTGCCCCAGGATCGCGAGACCGTTTACTACTTCAACCTGCGGGAAATTCCGCCGCGCAGCGACAAATCCAACACCCTGCAAATTGCGCTGCAGACCCGCATCAAATTGTTCTATCGCCCCCAAGCCATCATGCCCAGCCAGCAGGACTTGTCCAACCCCTGGCAGGAAAAGCTCACCCTGACCCGGCAGGGCGACCGATACCAGGTGAATAACCCCACGCCTTACTACGTGTCCCTGGTGGACGCGCGCAGCAGCAAAGACGGCAAAACCGTGGCGGGCTTTGAACCGGTGATGATCCCGCCCAAGGGGGCGCTGGCCTTGGGGCCAACGGCCACGGCACTTGGCCAGGCCCCGTATTTGGCCTACGTCAACGATTACGGTGGACGCCCGCTCCTGGCGTTCACCTGCAGTGGCGAAACCTGCACCGTGAACGCGCAGGTCTCATCGCCTAATGAGTAGCGCCTGCTGCGGGAGAACGTCATGAAGTCGCACACCGTGAAAGTCTTGGGTTGCGTGTTATGGGTCCTGGCGGCGCGAGTAGGCGCCGAGGATGACGAAGGCATCGATGGCCAACGTGGGCGATTGAACGTTAACGGGTCCATGCATGAATCGCCTTGCAGCCTGGAGATGACATCGCGCCATCAAACGATTGACCTGGGCGCCGTGTCGGCCAGCCTGCTGCTACGACCTGGCGACCAGGCGCCATCAAGGGCATTCCAGCTGCGCTTCCAGGATTGCCAGCGCACCGCCGGCAGCATCCGCAGCGAGCGTACCGGGAACCTGGCATGGAGTTCCCATCAACCGGTGTTGTCGGTCACGTTTCTCGCGCTTGCCGATGCCGATGATCCACGGCTGGTCAAAGTGCAAGGCATCACCGGGATGGGGCTGCGGTTGACCGATGCCCTGGGTCGGGACGTGCAACTGGGCTCCCGGGGCGAACCGTTGTTTCTGACCGAGGGCGGCAGTCTCCAGACCTGGAATGTTCAACCCACGCGCACCTCCGCGCCGTTGACCAGTGGGGCCTTCCGCGCCGTAGTGGATTTCAGGCTCAGTTATGAGTGAGGCCAATGTAATGACCAAGGCAGTCGGCCCGCGGGCCATTCTTATTGGGGCAGGCCTGCTGTGGGTCGCCAGCCAGGGTGTGCAGGCCGACACCAACCTGATCATCCGCGCGGTCATCATCGCACCTCCGCCGTGCATCATTAACGGCGGGAGTACGCTCAATGTGCCCTTTGGCAACGACCTTCTGACGTCACGGGTGGACGGTGTCAACTATCGTCGCAACGTGCCTTATACCGTCACCTGTGATGCCCCTTTCAGCAACGCCATGAGGCTTGAACTCAGGGGCACGGGGGCCTCGTTTGATGCTCGCGTACTCTCGACCCGCAACCCGAATCTTGGGGTGAAACTGTTCGTTAACGGTGCGGATTGGCCGCTTAATGCGGCCGTGAATTTTACCTATCCCAACTTCCCCGTCGTGCAGGCAGTGCCGGTCAAGCGCGCGGGCAGCATCCTGCTCGGGGGCGCATTTGATGCCGCCGCCACGCTTGTGG
The DNA here is from genome assembly GCF_001702265.1 of Pseudomonas aylmerensis. Lineage (GTDB taxonomy): Bacteria > Pseudomonadota > Gammaproteobacteria > Pseudomonadales > Pseudomonadaceae > Aquipseudomonas > Aquipseudomonas aylmerensis. The sequence continues at coordinate 71,432 of NZ_MAUE01000032.1, read as the reverse complement.
TCGATTACCAATGATGAGGAGCGCGCAATGACATGCTGGCAGCAGCGAGCCTTGCTCGCCTTGTGTTCGATCGGCCTCAGCAGCGCTGCTTCGGCCAACTTGACGTTCAGCGGGACACTCAACGAGCCGCCGCCCTGCACGATCAATGCGGGGAACACGATCGAAGTCGATTTCGGCGATGTCGGCGTCAAGCGAGTCGATGGCGTGAGATACCGCCGAGCGCTCGGCTACACCATCAGCTGTGGTAGCGCCACGCTCCCGTGGGTGCTGAAGTTGAGTGTCAACGGCACACCCACGACGTTCGACGGCTCGGCTGTGCAAACTAGCGCGCCTGGCCTGGGCATTCGAATACTCCAGAATAGCCTGCCGTTTCGACTCAATACGCCACTGGATATAACCGTGTCGTCCCCGCCGATGTTGGAAGTCGTACCGGTCAAACAGCCGGGTGCAACGCTGGCCCCCGCAAGGTTTACAGCGGTGGCCACGCTGTTGGCCGAATACCAGTAGGAGTTGAATCCATGGGACATGAGAGTGTTCATCCCAGGTGGCTGTGCGCCGTGCTGGCCTGGGTGCCAGCCTTCAGCCTGATAACCGAGGCGTCTGCGACGGACAACCTGAATTTCAAGGGCAACCTGGTTGAGCAGGCCTGCAACATCAGGCCTGGCGACGAGGCAATCACCCTGGAGCTCTGGGACCTGACCAGCAAGCACCTCTACATCAACACGCGCTCTGTGGGCAAAGGCTTCAAGCTGCATCTGGAAGACTGCGACACCACCATCGGCAACACGGTGACCATCACCTTCGGCGGTGTGGAAAACCGGGCGCTGCCCGGATTGTTCGCGCTGGATAGCGGCAATGGTGCCTCGGGTATCGGGCTCGGTCTGGAGACGCTGAGTAACAAGCCATTGCCCGTGAACAAAGTCAGCGACGAACAGGTTTTGGCCAATGGCAGCAATGTCATTGAACTCAAAGCCTATGTGCAGGGGGAGCCCAATGCCATCAGGGACCAGACCATCGGGCATGGGGCTTACAGGGTGACCTCTACGTTTACGCTGGACTATCCGTAATTCACAAGTTCAAGCATCGGGTGCACGCGCATTGGCTTTTAGGTCATTTACACGGACTGATTGTTCGCTGGATGGCGCCTGTGTAGATAAGCAACGAGAGATCAACATGAAACGACTATATGACAGCGCCATTATGCTTCTCCTGCTGATTGGCGTTAACACGACCGCGCAGGCCGTAGACTGTCGAGTCAATGGCGGTGAGTGGGCGCGCGTCACTCATTTGACCGTCCCCGTAACTGTACGACTCGATACAGACCGCACGAGGATTCTGATGGAAGGTGCTCGACTCGAATGTCGGTTTACGGCTGGAGCCGGTCCTGTTTGGGGGGCGGACTATTGGGAAACCGGCAATGCCTCAGGGACGCCCTGGACATCCGGCCCCAAGTTCGCAGGTGAACAGAGTGGTTTGCGCATCAATGGCGCATTCCTCAATACCCCGGTTCAGGCGGGTATACGGGTGGCCACCATGCCCAACAACGGGATCGGCTATCCGATCAATATCACGCCCTATATTCTGGTACGCCACAGTCCCTCCAACCCGATCGATGTTCGAACAGGAGACACCCTTGGCCTGTTACGTCTCACCAGCTCGAACAATTACGACGCCACTCGGCCGCAACTCACTGTCACTTATACGGCCGCCAACAACTTCACCATCTCCCCGTCCACCTGCACGATCAACAATAACAACCCGATCGAGATCAACTTCGGCAATGTGCACCAAAGAGCAATCGGTACCGATCCGCTGACCACGACCATCCGCAGCAACCGCCGGCTCACTTATTCATGCCCGGACGGCGGGATTACTACACCGATCACCATTACTTACAAAGGCACCGCCTCTTCGTTCGACACGCGTCTGCTGCGAATGACCAACCCGGACGTGGGGACGGCCCTTGTTCGTGGTGCAAGTGCGGTTCATGTCAATGGTTCATTCCTGACCCAAATTACCAACAGCGTGGGGGGCGACGATGTGACGTTTTCCCTTGTTCGGCGAGCAGGCTCCCTACCTGCTGCCGGAGCCATCAGCGGCAGCGGAGTACTCGTTATGGGGGTGCCATGACACACCCGTAACGTGAGGCTTACTCCTCTTCGTTGCCGTCCGCACGCCAGTAGCCCACGGCCTTGAGGAACTCCTCATTGACCTTATGGGTGTCCAGCAGCACCCGGCGTACCTGGCGCGACAGCTTGGTTTCGGTGGCGACAAAGCAGTACAGCGAGCCACTCGGCAGCGTGAGGTTTTTCACGCGGTCGAGCAGGTTGTCCTGACCGCGCACCACCCAGATCACCTCCACATCGGCGGCGCTTTGCAGCGCTTGTTGTTCCGCCGCATCGGCGATCTCGATCACCGCCAGCACCTTGCGCCCCGCCGGCAGTTCTTCCAGGCGGCGGCCGATGGCCGGCAACGCGGTTTCGTCGCCGATCAGCAGGTAGCTGTCGAAGATGTCCGGCACGATCATCGAGCCGCGTGGCCCGCCGATGTACAGGTGCTGGCCGACCTTGGCCTGGTCGGCCCAGGTGGAGGCGGGGCCATCGCCGTGCAATACGAAGTCGATGTCCAGTTCACCGATGTCCAGGTCATAGCGGCGCGGCGTGTAGTCACGCATCGCTGGCTGCGGGCCTTCGCCCTTGATGCTGAAGGTCGGGCTTTCCAGCGCGGCCTGCTCGGCAGCGTTCTGCGGGAACAGCAACTTGATGTGATCGTCGCTGCCCAGGCTGATAAACCCGGCCAGTTCCGGCCCGCCGAGGGTGATGCGGCGCATGCGCGGGGTGATGTCGACCACGCGCAATACCTGCAGGCGGCGGCGTTTGATCTCGTGGGTCACGCGGTGGATGGCTTGAGTATTCATTGAGCTTTCCCGTCGGCAATGGCTTGGGCGGTGCTGTTGAGCAGCGCCGCGACACGAACGATTTCTTCCGGGCTCCAGCGCCCGTGGTGCGAATGCAAGGCGTGGCGCAGGTTGTGCACCGCCTCGTGGATTTCTGGTGGACGGTCATGGCCGCGCAGCGAGCGTTTGCTCACCTCCATGCGCAGGCGAATGCCGTCAAGGGCCACCGCCTGTTCGCTTAAGAAGAGACGACCGGCGTCGGTGATTGTGTAGCGTTTTTTTCCGCCTTCGGCGTCGCCGGCGATCAACTCGCTTTCTTCCAGGAAGGTCAGCGTGGGGTAGATCACTCCGGGGCTGGGGCTGTAGGCGCCGTCGAAGAGGGTTTCAATGCGGCGGATCAGGTCGTAGCCGTGGCACGGCTGTTCGGCGATCAACGCCGGCAGCAGCAATTTCAGGTCGCCCGGCGCAAAGACGCGCGGGCCGCGCCCACCGCGTTCGCGGCCAGGGCGTTTTTCGAAGCCATCGCGGTCGTCACCGTGGTCTCGGTGGTGATGAGGGTCTCTCACTGTCGTGTTCTCCTGTCTGATTTAGATACAACTTAAGATATATCTTACGTAAAGCGCAAAACCGTCTGACGAACGGTAGCGATAGGAAAACGCGGCTGCGCAAGATGGCCGCCGCCTCCGAACAGGGCCTGGCCTTATCAGCGAATCAGCGCGGCTAAATGGCCATTTTATGAAGACACCATCAGCTGGTTCAGTGGAGTTATTGCTCTAATGGCGGGGAATAACCAGAGCCGCTCTGGTGTGTAGCTGATGTCCTACAGAGTGCGGATTTATATAAGTAGTACTGTCCATGTTTGCGTGTAATAACAAGATGACAGTTAATATTCATCTTTTTGAATTTTATGGTTTTTTTCTGTATTTGCGTGTCGTGTTTAATTACGGGTCAGCGCGAAAGGGCCGGCATCATCAAGTGGCGTTTCGAGGGACTATTTGCCTGCTTCGCAAGACCGGATTATTGGGTTTGGGCGGGGCGAGAAAACAGTTTTCTCAACTAACATTTGATGTCACCACAGGTACTAAAAATGCTTAAAAAGACCGCTTTCGTCCTGCCTCTCGTTGCTTTGGCGATCGGCTCCTCCAGCGCTTTCGCTGCCGGCGAGGCCAGCAGCGTCATCAACATCAAGGCGACGATTCCTACCAAGCAGTTCCATGTGCTGCCACGTGATCCCAACTTCGGTCGCGACGAAACCATGAACTACAACCCCGTCACCGGTGAACTGAGTTCGCTGCGCGCCACCTACGACCTGAAAAACACTGACGGTTCGATCCACGCCTACATCGAAGGCGGTCCCGCTTCGTTGACCAACGGCACCTCCGCGATCGCACTGACCAACACCTTCAACGGTGTAGTCCTGACCGGCGCGCCACTGGAAGTGGCCGATGACGCAAGCACCACCCCAGGCACCCAGGCTGACCTGGTCGTGGCTGCCGCCAAACCTGCAGATGGCGTATCCGGGCTGTTCACCACCAACTACACCATCGTCTTCGACCACGTGCCACGCGTCACACAGTAAGGCCTGATCAGCACCGGCTTATTGTTGGGTAGCGATACCGGTCGACAGGCAGTCGCTGTCGGTCGACCGGTTTTGCGTTTGAAGTCCGAAATCAGAGTATTCCGTTCATGTTCCCGATGACTTCCATCGCGGCAGCGCTTGCCTTGTTGTTTTGTGCGGGCGCGTTGGCGGCAGGTACCGCCGAAGGCACAACACCGCGTAGTTTGCTTTCCCAGGCCAAGGGATTGCCGGCGGACTTTGAAGAGCACTTTTTTGATGTCCCCCTGGCCGTCAGGGTTGAACTGGACCAGGAGTTTGTCTCCGAGGCAATGATCGTCCTGACCCGTGACGACCGCCTGACCCTGCTCGACTTTACCGACCACGACGGCAGCGTCATCAAGGATGAAGAGCGCGACCACTGGGCCGACTACCTGAAGCAGGGTGTGGCGCTCGGTGCCTGCGCCAGCAACTGCCCCTCGGGGCTCATGGCTGTGCACTACAACCTGGAAAACTCCACGGTGTCCCTGCTCACCGAAAACGCCGAGCGTGATGCCCAGGAGCAGCGTTATTACTTCCTGCCCACCGGCGGCAGCACCGGCCTGATCGTGCGCAACCAGTTGAACCTCAGCGGCGGCGAAGGCCAGGACCTCGGCGGGCGCTTCGGCGTCGACGCCAGCAGTAGCCTGGGCCTGTGGAGCCAGACGCTGAACATGCAGTTCTCGCGCCTTGGCGGCCCCGATGACGATGACCTCAACCACGCGGTGTACGCGCTCTACACCCAGCGTGAGCTGGAAGGCAACTTCCTGCGCCTGGGTTACTTCACGCCCAATGCCGAAGGCCTGACGCGCCAACTGCGCACTTTCGGGGCCAGCCCCGACACCGCCGTCGGCGTGATGTACGGCAGTTCCGACAGCCTGGTGATCAGCAACGCCAAGCCTGCGGTGTACCCGATCTACGTCACCGCCAGCCGTCAGGCGTCGGTGGAGATTTATCGCAATGGCCTGCTGATCAACACGCAGCCGGTCGGCAGCGGCTTGCACAGCCTCGACACGCGGCCCCTACCCGGCGGCATCTATGAAGTGGAAGTGCGCCTGGTGGAAGACGGCCAGATCACCAGCACCACCCAGGAGTTGGTGTACAAACCCAACAACTGGCGCAACCACGACGAGCGCTGGCGCTACAACCTGTTCGCCGGCCAGGAAAGCAAGCTGCTGAGCAACTTCGACGAGCAGAGCAGCGGCAGCCCGACTGCCGGCGTCTCCCTCAACTACCTGGCGCATCCGCGTGTGGTGCTGGGGGTGTCCGGGCGCCAGGTCAAGGACAACATGCAGTACGGCACCTCGTTCGACTGGACCCTTGCCGACCAGGCCAGCCTGTATGCCAACGTCTACTGGACGGAAAAATACGGCACCGGCCTCGACTTCAATGGCCTGTACAACTACGGCCTGGGCAGCGTGGTGTTCAACCACACGCGCAGCTGGCTCGACACCCGCAACACCTACGAAACCCTGCCCGACGGCACGCGCATTCGTCAGCGCGACGTGTTCATCGGGCAGACCAGCAACTCGTCGATTTCGGTCAACCACCGCCTGAGCAACCTGCGCTCCATCAATGCCCGGCTGTTCTACAGCGAGGGCAACAACGAAGGTGTCGGCCTGGACCTGGGTTGGACCGAACGTACCCACCTGTTCGGCAACGACGCCAACTGGCGCGTGTCGGTGTTTGACCGGCCTGCCAGCTTCGCCACGGGCGAGCAGCGCAATCGCGGGGTCGACCTGAGCATCAGCCTGGCCCTCGGCGCGCCGGGCGAGCAATGGTCCGCCAGCATCGGCACACGGACTTCCCGCGACGGCACCCGGGACAACAACGCTTCGCTGACGTACCGCAAGGACCTGCAGGACCACCTGCTGCAAAGCGTGTCCGCCACGACAACCACCGACACCTACGGCATCGGTTTGTCCGGCATGGCCAGTTTTGAAAACGAGTATGTCAACGGTGACGGCTACCTGCAGCGTTCCTCGTTCAACGACGACTTGAGTGGCGGCCTGAACCTGGACAGCACGTTCGCCGTCGGCCAGCAAAAGATGGTGATGACCAGCCAGTACCACGGCAACGGCTCCGGGCTGATCGTGGACGTGGAGACCGACGTCGACGACATCGCCCTGCGCGCCGACGACCTGAGTGGCGGCAGCACGGCCTTGCGTCCCGGTCGCAACTTCATCCCGATCACTGCCTACAAGGGCAGCTCGGTGAGTTTCGACTTCGACGGCAACCATGCGCCGTCGGCCTCGATCCAGCCGCCGCGCACGCGCTACCACCTGAACAAGGGCGGGGTGGAGTACCGCAAGATCAGCGTGATGCAAACCGTCACCGTGCTCGGCCGCCTGGTCGACCCCCAGGGCAAACCGCTCAAGGGCCTGCACGTCATCAATCACGCCACCCGTGGGGTGAGCGAGGTCGACGGGTTCTTCTCGCTGGAAATGAACGCCAGTTCACCGACCCTGGAAGTGCGCCGCAATAACCAGTTGCTCTGCCAGTTCCGGCTCGACCCTTCCAAGGCCCGCAGTGAAAACAACCTGCTGATGATCGGCGATTTGCGCTGCACGCCGGATACGTTGGCCGAGTCCACCGCCACTGAACAGATTGCCGGTTGAGCATGATGACGAGAAAACCCAAGGTTATGAACAGCTTCATTTTACGCACCACGGGCACGGCCATGCTGCTGTGTTCCTTCGCGGCGTTGGCTGACGAGGACATCACTGCGCGCTTCCGGCCGGACCCCAGCAACCCTATGGTGAACAAGTTCGAAAACACCACGCCGATCAGTTCGATTTGTGCCGCGCATATTCCGGCGCGCTGCAAGGCATTGGGTATTTTCAGCCTGCGGGACGAGACCCTCAGGATTGCCAGCAATGCGCCGATCATTGCCAATCATGAGCAGGAGCGCCACGGCTTCATGGTCAAGGTGCCGTCCGATTGGCGTGATTTGACCGTAACGCATACCGCCACCCAGGAAACCGAGATCGTTCAAGTGCGGATCGCCGGCATCGGCGGGTTTTGGTCGATCCCTCGACCGCCTGGCGTGTCGGGGTGGGCGCAGCCAGGGGTCGGCTGGTCTACGCAGTGGCGGTCTGCGCCTTCACCTTGCCAAAGCACCAACCACCTTGCAGCAGGTACCGCGTCTGCTTCGTACTTCTGGCTGACGCCTGAAGGTGCTGGCCCTTGCAGCCGGAAACCGTCCGAGGATCTGCTCAGGATGAGCGTCAACACCATGGAGTACGCCTACGAACTGCGCACGCCCAACCCGTTGGGCATGTCCAGTGGGCTGTACACCGGCAGCATCACCTACAGCATGGGCCCGGGCGGCGATTACGATTTCGGTGACGTCATGATGCCCTCGAAAAACGCCCTCACTCTCAACTTCACCTTGAGCGTGGAGCACGACCTGAAGGTCGACGTGCCGCCCGGTGGCAACCGAATCGAGCTGGTGCCCCAGGGTGGCTGGCAAGCCTGGCTCAGCCAGGGCCGCAAACCCGCCCGGCTGTTCCGTGACCAGACCTTCCACATCTCCGCTTCATCGCGTTTCAAGATGCAGATGGCCTGCGAGCGTGTCATCGGGGACACCTGCGCCCTGCGCAACACTACCGATGGCCACGAAGTGCCGGTGGATGTCAGCGTCAGCCTGCCCCATGGCCTGAACCGTGAAGACGGCGGCGCCGTGATTCGTCAGCCGCTGTTATTGAGCGGCGCCGGTACCGAGCAGTTCCAGCCAGGGTTTTATGTCAGCCGGCGACCCGGCACCTTGCATTTCGAGGTCCAGAAGCCATACGCCGACCAGATGGTCGAGCGCGGCGGCAGCACGTACGCGGGCCAGGTTTCGGTGATTTGGGATTCGGATCTCTAGATGAGGCTCATGACAATGAAACATGTGTTGGCGCTGTGTGCGCTGTGCTGGTTGCCGCAGTCGGTACCGGCGGCTCCGAATATCAATGTCGGGGTGTTTTATGACTACCTGGACGCCGATAAAAGTACCTACCTGAAACGGGTGTTCAACAGTGGTGACAGCACGGCCTTCATCAAGGTCGCGGTGATGGAAATCCTCTACGACAGCGACGGCGGTTCCGCGGAAGTCGAGCTCAAGAGCGATGCCCAGACCGGTGTCCGCGATGGCCTGATGGCCACGCCGTCACGCCTGATCGTGCCGGCCAATGGCGTGCAGGGCACGCGCTTGCTGTACCTCGGCGAGCGCGAAAAAGAGCGCTACTTTCGCGTGCGTTTTGTGCCGGTGATGCCCGAGCAGGACGACGAATTCGCCGTGTCGGAGGAGGAGCGTGACGCCTACAAGACTCGCCTGTCGGCCGGGGTCACGGTGCTGGCCGGGTTCGGCACGGTGTTTTTCGTGCGGCCCAAGGTCACGCGGTTTGCCACCCGTGTCGATGAGCAACCCGTTGAGTACGGGCTGCATAACGACGGTAACAGTGTGGTGGTGGTCGATGAGTTCAAGGACTGCGCCAGCGGCGATAGCCACGACTGCCGACCGGTGACCAAGCATCACATTTTGCCGGGTCGTGCCTTTGGTTTTACCAGGCAGGCCGGGCGTACCTATCGCTTTACCCTGATCGAGGGCAGCGAGAAAACACCCTATGAGGTCAAAGGCTGATGGTCAGTGAAATAGCCCAGGCACGCGCATACCGTGCGTGCAGACGGTGCAAGGTCATGTCGGCGGCGCTGCTGCTGATGGTGCTCGCGTTGCTCAGTACCCAGGCCCTGGCGATCCGTGAAGAGCACGTGTTTGACGTGTCGGTGACCATCCCCACCCAGGATTTTTATGTACTGCCGATCAACCCCGGGTTCTTCGAACGTGAACAACAGATGGTCTGGGACCTGGTGCCGGGACGCCTGCGGCCGGTGCGCGAACACTTTGACGTGAAGAGTTCGGCGGGCGGCATCAACGCACGGCTGGGCGCGCTGCCGATGCTGTTCAATGGCGGGCGTACCTACATCGACTTGAGCGTGACCTTCAACGGCCAGGTGCTGGGCCTGGCTGACACCCTGGTGGTGCCGCAGGCCGAGGCCAGCCAGGGCAAGCGGGTGCTGCTGGATATCTCGGCGGTCGAGCCGGCGGAGGGGTTTACCCCGGGTGAGTACTACGGCAGCGTCGAGTTGCTGTTCGATGCGGTACGGCCGTGATGGTTTTTCGAGGAGTGGTGATGAAGTCTTTATGTGCAACCCTGGGTTTGCTGCTGTGTGCCCTGAACGCCCACGCCGGGCCGAACATCAATGTCGGTGATTTCTACGACTATTTGCGCGGCGATAAAAGTACCTACCTGAAGCGCATCTTCAACGGCGGCACCCAGACCGCCTTCGTCAAGGTCAACGTCAGCGAGATGCTCTACAAACCGGACGGCAGCTATGAGGAAGTGCCGCTTCGGATCGAGGCCGACGGCAGCGTGCGCAATGGCCTGATCGCCAGCCCGGCGCGCCTGATCGTGCCGGCGGACGGCATGCAGAGCACGCGCCTGGTGTTCATTGGCGAGCGCGATCGCGAGCGCTATTTCCGCGTGCGCTACCTGCCGGTGGCACCCGATAAAGATGATGGCTTCGGGCTGAACGATGAAGACCGCCAGGCCTACGAAAACACCCTGGCGGGCGGCGTGCAGGTAATGGCGGGCTACGGCACGGTGTTCTTCGTGCGGCCCACGGACAGCCGCTTCGATACCCGTGTCGAGAACGGCGGCCGCACCTACACCTTGCGCAATGCCGGCAACACCGTGGTAGTGGTGGATGAGTTCAAGGATTGTGCGGTGAATGACCGCACCGCCTGCGCGCCCACCACCAAGAACCATATCTTCCCCGGCCGGGTCTTCAGCTTTGAAAAACAGGCCGGGAGGATCTATCGGTTCTTCCTGGTGGAAGGCACCACCGAGAGCGTCATCGAGATCAGCGGCTAGGGCGATTGCGTAAGGTGCGCGCCGCCATCAGCGCTGCGCGGGTGCGGTCACGCATCCACGCCTGGGCGATGTCGCCCAGTTCTTCCTCGCGTTTTTCGCAGGCGGCCTGGAATGCCGCCGGGTCGGCGGGGTTCAGTCCGCTCATGCCCAGCTCACTGGCCAGGGCATCGACCTGTGTTTGCAGCGCTGCGGTGTCGGGTGTCTGCGGCCACTGTTCGCCCAACTCCAGCAGGTCGAACAAGCGGTTGTGTTGCGCCTTGAGCCACTGCTGCTGTTCGGCATATTGGCCGGCATAGCGACGTTGCAGCCACTCGCACCAGTGCGCGTCGAGCAGCATGCGGTTGACCAGGCCGTCGCCCTCGCCAAGCTCAAGTACTTTGGCATACGCCGCGTCGATCTGTGCGTCGCTGACCCCGGCGATGCTGCGGTAGAGCATGTGCTCGGCGATCCACGGCAGGTCCAGGCGCTCGGCGAGGGCGGTCTGGTAAGCCAGGTAGATTTCCACTTCATCCACCTGGCCGGCCACGCCGTCGACGACCTCGGTGAGAAACCGCAAGCCCTGGCCTCCTTGGGCGACCGGCGCCAGGCGCTGTTGAACGTCGGCCCGGATCACCTCGTTGAGCTGTTGCAGGCGCGCACGGCCCTTGACCAGGGTGACCAGTTGCCGCTCATGGGCCTCTGGCGTCGGCGCCTGGTGCTCGATCTGGTAGAGCAGCACCTCGACCCCCATTTCGTTGAAGATCTGCGTGCCGGCATCCGGGCAATTGCCGGGGAAACTGGCGATCTCGAACAGCCGATTGCGCAGCGGGGTGTCGACGGCGGCCGCCTGCAGCAGGGTCCAGACCTGCCGGGTCAGGGTGCGGTGGTTGGCGCGGTAGCGTTGCTGATCTTCATCTGTCTGGAACCGCTCCGGTATTTCCAGGGCCTTGATCACCTCGAACAATCCCTGGGAGCCGTGTTCGTGCTCCAGTGCATCCCAGACTTTGCGGGCGTCGTCCTGGCCTTGCGGTGACAGGTAGTCCAGCCACGGCGTGCTGTCGCCCTGGGGTTCATAGGTGCGCTCGGGATCCAGCCCGACTGACGCGCGGTAGGCCTTGAACCGTTCACGCTGCAGGGCGTCGAGTGCGGCGCGATTGAGGTAGGTCGCGGCGACAAGCCGGGCCTCGGCACTGCCCAGGGCCACCTCGGGCACGTGGGTAATGGCGGTGCCCTGCAGGTTGAGGACAAACCGCGAGGACCGGGGCACCTCGAACAGCCCATCGGGCCACTGCGCGACAGGGCTGTGGCTGAGGTCCAGGTGAACCAGGTCGCGCATGCGCCCGATATCCGGGGCCCTGTGGCTGCGGGTGTTGTTGAGCTTCAGGCGCCGCAGGTAGCGCAGGTTTTTCAGGCGGGTGACATCCACCGCCTGCAACGCCAGCGGGCACCAGGCCAGGTCGAGGTTTTCCAGGTGGCGCAGGTCGCGGATCGCTTCCGGCAGCCGGGACAGCGGGTTATCCGCCAGATACAGGGTGGACAGCTGCGGGAAGTGTTGCAGGAACTCACCATGGTCCGCGTTGAACTGACTGTGGATCAGGTTCAGCCGGGTGACATGGCTGAAGTCGGCGCGCAGCGGTGGCAGGGTATCGGGCAGCGTTATGCCGCTCAGATCCAGGCGCGTGCCGGAGGGTTCGGTATAGGCGCGGATCTGATCCTGCCAGCATTCAAGGAGTTTGCCGCGAATGAACAGGCGCAACTCAAGCTCCCTGTCCGGCGGATGGTTGCCTGGCTGGCGCGACCAGTGCGCCAGGTCAGCGTCCAGGCGGTAATGGTCGACGATCAGTTGGTTGACGCGGGGGCTGAGGTGCTCGCTGCCGACTTTTTCCATAAAGGCCAGGATGTGCGCCTCGCTCTGGTGCGTAAATACGGTTTTCAAGGCGTTCAGGATCACCACCTGCTCACTCATGACGACCAGCTTCGGCGTGCGCGCAGGCGCGGGGGAGCCGAGCAGCTTCAGTGTCTCCTCGTCAGCCTGGCTGCGCACGGGGGGTTGGGCCAGCGCGCTGCGGCGTTCGGCCAGCGGTTCCAGGGTGGTCAGCAGCCAGTGCCGCAGGCCCTCGCCTTGGCCGGGTGAAAGCCCGACCGCCTGGCGGCTATCGGCGGGCGCGGCGTGCAACAGGGCTTCGTACAGGGTGTCGGGGCCGTGCAGCTTGCGGTGGGCGCCGTCGCGGACCTCATAGCCCAGGGTGTCCTTCCTGACCAGGATGCGCCGGGTGCCGGCATTGACCGGGCCGGCCTCGCAGCGCAGCGGACCGTCGGCGGTGTGCTGGCGAATCTGCAGGTGCAGGTCGGCGAAGAAGTCGCTGTGCCGCTTCAGGGTATTGAGCAGCATGCGTTCGCTGTCGGCGGTCTGGCGCCAGGGGAAGTAGAAACTTTCATAGGCGTGGCTGGTGCCGGCGGCGAAATTCAGTTCGCGCGCCAGGTTTTCCAAACGCAGCGGCAGGCGCCGGTGGTCCAGCATCAGGCTGCGCTCGGCGGCATCGGCACTGTCGAGCAGAGACCGTGCGACGCTGGAGTCCATCTGCGGGAAATGCTCGCGCAGCAGGCGGATGCCCGGCTCATCGGACAGCTCACGCACATGGTGGGCGTACTGGCCGATCTCGGGGGCCTGGCGGGTGACGTAGGCGGCCAACAGCTCGCGCAAGTGCTGCACTTGCCCGGCCTTGGGCACCTGGGCGCCGAGCAGCAGGCGCGCCTGGGCTTCATCGAGAAACCCCAGCACCCGCTCCGGCAACTGCCCGGACATCACCTGCGCCACACTCATCTTGAGGGTGTCCGCCGGGGCGGCGTCGAGCCTGCCATAGCGGTGGGAGTCGCCGCTCAGGCTGGGGCTGAGGAACACTTCCAGGGCCTTGTCCTGTGGCCAGCCGTCGAGTTCGGTAACGGTTTGCTCGAACCAGGCGGCAGCCGGGTCCAGCGGCATGCCCGTGCGGATCTGATCACTGGCCGACTGCGCGCTGGCGTAGGCCTCGAAGCGGTTGAGCGTGTCAGCGAGCAGCGGTGGCAGCGGCTGGTCCTGCAGATACGCGCCGCGTAGCACGTCGTCATCGCAGCCACTGGTGAGGCGGATGCGTTCCAGTTGCTCATCGCTGAAGGCCGCGACCCTGGGCCCGAGGCGGCGCATCAACGTGCGGCTGTCCCAGGTCTGCGGCTGGTCGGCTTCATGCACGACAATCCCGTTGGCCCGGCGATACAGCTGTGGTCGATACGCTTGCGGGCGGCGTGGGTGGACGATGCGCGCGTGTTGCACCCGATACTGCGCGCCTTCGTGTATCAGCCGTTGCGCGGGATCGAGTGTGCCCTGGTCGTCGACATAGGGTGCAAGGTCCGGGTTCCACAGGCGTTGACGACCGTCTGCACTCTGCACCGGCTGGAGCCCTTCGACGAACGCCGAGAGTTTCAGGCGCAGTGGCGCGGCCAAGGTGGTACCGGCGGCGAACAGGCCGAACTGGACAAAGTCCTGCGCCACCCCGAGCAGATGATCCGCCGCCTCCGCGCCTCGGCCCTGGGCCCAATCGACCACGCCTTCGAACACCTCGTCGGTGATCTGGTAGGCGGTGTAGGCGAGCATCACTTCGCCCAACCCCGGCACAAACGGCGTGAGTACCTGCAGGGCGGCGTTGAAGAGATCGCCGAGGATTTTCCCCAGGTTGTCCCACCAGGCCTGGCGCGCCAGGGTATCGGCGCGAAGGGTGGAAACGGCGATGTCCTGGGCATCGTTGAGCACCTTGTTCAGGTGCACCCGGTAGCGGTAGTGCCACAGGTCATCTGCGCCGCCGTTGCCAGCGCGGTTGGGGTGGTCAGCCGCGATGGGCTGCACATGAAATTGCAGGTGGGGGTTGTCCAGCGGTGTGTCTTGCCAGGTGGGCTGGCTGTCGGTGGGCGCTTTGATGCGCCATTGCACCCGGCTCAGGCGGGTGTTGAGGTTGGCGAAAAAAAAGCCGCGCTGGTCATGGTCGACAAACCGGCTGAAGAACACCTGGTAGTGCTCGGCATCCCGCAACTGGCGGGTCACTTGCGTCATGAAGGCCATCGGCGTCGGGTATTGCTTGAGCGGGTGCTCGGGGTCGTCCGGCACATAGGCGATCACCCGCGCTGCCGAGGGCGGCGTCGCGCAGAACAGCAGAATGCCGGTGAGCCGGCTGTTCATCATGTCCAGGGTATGGGCGACCAGGGTCTGGCCGTCGAGGCGCAGCGTCGGGTTTCCATTGATCAGCCCCAGCAAGGCGGTGCAGGCATCCTGGGCAATATCGCCCTTGACCAGCGCCAAGTGGGCGGCGGCTTTCAACCCGGCTTTGTGCTGGTCGATCACTTGCCGGCGCAGGTCGCGGGCGACCGTGGGGGTGTAGACCCCCATGACGATCTTCAGGTGCTCGCGGTAATGGCGGCCGATGTCCAGGCCACGACACAGTTGCTTGAAGCGCTCGGCCGTGAGGGCGGTGCCATTGGCCTTGTGCTTGAACGTCAAGCTGCGTTGCTGGCCACGGGCATCGGCGGCGGACAGGAAGGCATAGTCGACGAAACGTTCTGAGGCGGCAAAGTTGTGCAGCGCCGCGTCCAGCAGGGACACCGTGCGGCTGGTTACGGCTTGCTTGAAGTCATGCACCCACCACGCGCTGGTGGCTTTGACATACACGCGCAGGAAGGTATTTCTCACATCGATCGGGCCGTAGTCCGCCAGCAAGGCGCTGCCCAGCACCCGTTCGGCGTAGGCATATACGTCATTGAGCTTCTGCAGCCGCTGGTCGAGGGTGTTGAGGGTGTCCCAGTGGTCGGCAATCGCCTGCTTGAGGCCGGCGTGCTGGTCCGGCGTGGCGTGGGGGTACGGCGCGGGATCCTTGAGCCCGACGGCGCGCAAGGCGTGCAGGCGTGCCAGGGAGGTGCTTTTGAGCCAGGGCGGCAAGGCATGCTTGAGCAGCGGATAGTGCCGACCTTGAAACGCTGTATTGAACGGGACAGGGGAAATGACGACCATGCAACAGATCCTGAAAAGAGCCATGAAAGCGCTTCAGTCTATTGAGGCCAGGGGCCGAGAATAAGTTTGAATACTGGGTCGGACAGGCCGGATAACCGCGCCTTCCGTTCAACAAATGTCACCTCGAAAACAGCCGGCTACCGCCTTCGGTGACCGCCATCGTGGCGGGGGTGCACAAGGTATGGCTGCCCGGTTGCAGGTACGGCATCAGCACCGGTGCCATGCCCTTGAGCACCTGCACCGGCAACGCCGAGGTAAAGGTGAAATTCTGCGCGCCGCTGCCGGGGACGAAGGCGGTGAGGGTGCCGAAATGCCGGTCGCCGATGTAGAACACAAAGGTCGCCGTGCGGTTGATCGCCTTGGAGCTGAGGATGCGTCCACCGGCGCCGATCGCTTCGATACGGTTGTCGCCCGTGCCGGTCTTGCCGCCCATGGCCAGCGGTGTGCCGTCGGCCAGTTTGAAACTGCCCGACACGCGTTTCGCCGTACCTGCATCCACCACCTGCGACAACGCCCCACGCAATGCGGTGGCAACTTCGCTGGGCATCACCCGCTTGCCTTTGTCGGGATTGTTCACCAGCCGGGTTTCATACGGCGTGTCGGCGGCAAAGTGCAGGCTGTCGATGCGCAGCGTCGGCTCGCGTATGCCGTCGTTGAGGATGGTGCCGACCAGTTCCGCCAGCGCCGCCGGGCGGTCGCCCGAGCTGCCGATGGCGGTGGCCAGGGACGGCACCAGATGGTCGAACGGGTAGCCGACCGCCTGCCAGCGCTGATGAATATCCAGGAACGCTTCGATCTCCAGCATGGTGCGGATACGGCTGTCGCGAGCGCTTTTGTGCCGGCTCTTGAACAGCCAGCCGTAGACTTCCTGGCGCTCATGCTCGCTCGCGGCGACGGCCTGGGTGAAGGTGGCGTCGGGGTGGTTCAACAGGTAGCCGAGCAACCACAAGTCCAGCGGGTGGACCTTGGCGATATAGCCTTGGTCCGGCAGGTCGTAGGCGCCAGGGCCGTAATCTTTATAGAGCTTGGCCAAGCGTTCGTCGGTGAGTTTTTCCGAGGCTTTTTGCGTGTTCAGGTGCGCCCGGACAAAGCGGTTGAAACTGTCCTGGCTGGCCTGCGGCAGCAGGTAACGGTGCACGGCGGCCAGGCGCATGGCGGTTGGGCGCATGCCGTCCAGGAAGGTGTCGAGTCGGGCCTGGGTGTCCTTGTTGCGGTACTTTTTCCAGAAGCGCAGCAGGAAGGTGGTGCCTTCGCGGTCGGCGAACTGGGCCAGGTATTCCTGGCGACGTGGATCGCTGTCGTCCTTGAGCAGCTCGGCACTGTTGTTGGCGCCGTGATAGGTGCTGTAGCGCACCAGGTCGCGCATCAGGCGAATGAACGGCAGGTTGATCGACTCGCGCAGGGCGTCGCGCAAGCTGGGGCTGCGGCCGTTGTCTTCGTTGCGAAAGTTGTGAAAGTGATGCATCCCGCCACCGGTAAAAAAGCTCTCGCCGGGGCTGGCGGAATACTGCCGGTCAAGCGCCGCATCGAGCATCTTCGGCAGGCTCTGGTCGCTGTTTTGCGCCAGGTAGTCCACCGCCCAGCGCGACAGGCGATCCTGTTCGTCGATGTCGACTTTCTTCAAGGCCGCAGGCGTCTGGCCGGCGTAACGGACGTGCAGCTCGCTGATGATTTGCAGGTAGGTGGTGAGCACGCGCAGCTTGGCCGTGGAACCGAGTTCCAGCTTGCTGCTCTCGTTGATATCGAAGGGCTGGTCGGTGTTGTCGGTCTGCACCCGCACGCGGGCACCGTCGCCGGTCATCTCATACAGCGTGAAGCTGTAGCGCACCTGGGCGGTGCTGGCGGGCGTCAACAGACGCGGGCCGAGCAGGCCGAGCTGGCCGGCGAAGGCGGGGTCGGCCAGGTGCTTGAGGTAGGCGGTGGCCTGGGTCTGCAGGTCATTTTGCAGGGTGCTGGTGGCGGACAGGTCGAGGCGGTCGAGGTCGTACAGCGGACGGTTGAGCAGGGCGGCCAGGCGACTGCGCGCGACACTGATGCCTTTGTTGGTTTCAATCGGTTGCAACGTCGGTTGCTGCAGCCAGTCGCGGTAGCTGATCTTGCTCGCCAGCGCGGCCTTGGCCAGGGCCGGCTCGACCACGCCGTTCTGCTCCAACAGGCGGATGTGGCTGTCCGTCAGGCTCGTCAATTCGTCGCGGCCCTTGGACAAGTAATGCGAAGGCCGGCGCTGGGCAATCATCAACGACAACACTTCGCGCAGCGCCAGGCCTTTTTGCGCGAGGTGTTGCGTGCCGGGTTCGGCGAGCAGGGCGTTGGTTTTGTCAAAGTCGGCGCCGTACCACACCCGCAAACCTTCGGCCATGCCATGCACTTCACCATGACCGGGCACGGCGGACAGCGGCACGCTATTGAGGTAATCGCGCACGATATTCTGCCGGGCCTGCAAGGTTTGCGGGCCGGCCTGATAGGCGCGCACGCTGGCGGAAAACATCTGGCGCAGTTTCTCGCCGCCGGACAGGGTCAGGCCGTCGGGGGAGTGGCGGTATTTTTCCAGTTGCGTGGCCAGGGTACTGCCGCCGGCGCTCTGCCCGGGCAAGTGCAGCAGCCTGGCCACTTGTGACCATGCCGCCTTGGCGAAGCGCGGCCAGTCCACCGCCGGGTTGGCCTGGGGCTGGGCCGGGTCGAGCAGGTCGCGGTTCTCGATGAACAGCAGGCTGTTGACCACCACCGGCGGGATCGCGCTGAACTGCTGGTACGCCTGCTGCGGGTAGGTGAACTGGTACAGCGGCTCGGCCCGGCAGTCATTGATCGAAAGGCCCGCCTGGATCTTTTCGGCATAGGGCACGAACAGGCCGCGCCCGACATACGTCATGAGTGGCGCGGAAAAGCGCACCTGGCTCTGCACCTGGTAATTGCGCTTGAGCAGGCGCGGCAGGAATTGATCGAGGTCGCTGTAGCCCAGGCGCTTGTCGAAGGGGCCGTCACCGGGATACACGATGGCATCGCTCGCACCGGCTTGCAGCGTGTAGCCGAGGGTGCCCGCCAGGCGGCTGAGTTCGCGCGCCTGCCAGTGCGCGGTGCGCATCTCGCGCTGGGCGGCAAACCCTGCGGCGATCAGGCCGATCACCAGCAGCAGCCACACCAGGCGCCAGCGGTACGCAGGTCTGCGCGGGCGTCGTGGCAATGGCTGTTCATCCGCGCTGTCGGTGGGAACCGCAGCCTGGGTTGAATCGGTTTGCCATAAAGCGCCCATAGTCGATTGATCCCATCCCGGCAGATTGATCGGACTTGAATGAAGCTTAGACGCTGATTGGCGCCGTCGAAGAATTTGTCTGCGTGGGGGCATCCGGTTACCACCGACCGTCGTGGTACTTCCCTACCGTTCGGGCTTATCGGACCCACTTCAGCGTCCGTCACAAGGAAGTCCACTGCCATGTCTGCAACACATTCGCCGCGTCGCCCCCATATCGAGCAGATCATCAGTCTGTTTTCCCAGCCCCCGACACTGCGGGAAGTCGCCCTCAAGCAGCTGCAAGCCACGCTGAATCAACGTTTCCCCAGCCTCAATCTGCGCGCCGAAGGGGTGAGCATCGGTACCCCGGTGCAAGCCGATCAATATCATTACAGCCCGCTGGCCGATGAGGTGCTGGTGTGCCTGGCCGGCGCCGAGCCGCTGCGCTATGTCGAGGATTATCACCAGGTGTTCCTGCACCAACGCGAGATCCATGTGCGCGGGGGCCCGCCACTGGCGGACGTCGAGCAAGTGATCAACCAGCTCGGCCCCAGCCTGCTCGACGCCTGGCTTGAACAGCTGCAGGACTGGTGGCGGGGCACGGTGCCGGTGAACACCACGCGCTGGGCTTATTTGTCGGATGATTGCCTGGCGTTGCTCTATGACAGCCCGAAACCACCGGGCATGAATGCGCAGCAATTCAGCGACGCGTTCCCACGCGCGGCGATGCATGCCAGTCGTCCCGATCACCAGTGGAGCCTGCACGACGCAACCTTGCCGGTGCACACCGTGTACGTGCGGCCCCGAGGCACTACGCAGCCGGCGCAAATGCTGCCGCTGTTGATCCTCGGCACGTGGCTGTTCAGCCCTGCGACCGGGCTTCACCTGCTCGAGCGTGTGGACGATATCGACACGCGGATCCCCGACTACCTGAACGCCCGCCTGGCCGGCCAGGCCCTTGAGTGGTTTGTGCAGGCCCCCTGGGGCGACCCCTTCGATGCGCTGGCCGCCAGCTATGCCGAGTGCCAGCGTGCGGACACCTTGGCGATCGACCGCACGGTGCCGCGCACGCCCGCACAGTTCCAGGCCATGCTCGATTACATCACCGACCCTTCGCGCTGGTTCGAGTCGGTGCTGACCCCGTTTCAACTGCGCGTGCAGGACCAGTTGCCGCTGTGGCTGATCCACGCCTCGGCGGCCGACAGCCTGGCCTACGCCGGCGCGTTGCAGGCGATGGTCGTGGCGGGCGGGCAGGGTTTCCTGGACGGCATTGCGCCGATCCGCACCTTTGCTGCCGAGGCCCTCAAGGGCTGCCTGCGCAAGGAGCGCCGCGCCCACGGCATCGAGCCGGATGACATCGAACTGACTTACCACATCGTGACGGCGGCCATGACCCCGGGCGGCTTTGCCACGGGCGAGGTGCACCCGCTGACCTTGACGCTCACGGACCTGGCGCTCGAGAACCTCGGCGGGTTCCCCCACTTGCCGTCGGCGATCAAACTCAAAGGCGCCGCCGCGCCCGACTGGATGACGGCCACCCTGCTCACGGGCTGTGTCACCGAGGTGGATATCGGCCAGGCGTACCCGGCGCTGCTGCGCCAAAGGCTGGTGGACGATCCCGCCGAACGCCTGCGCCGTGAAACGTTGTTCACTCAACAGCTGCGTGCGCAACTGCCGCTGCTGGCGTTGCAGATGAAGCTCCAGGGCGAGAACGGCCTGACCGACGCCGGTTATCGCCTGGTGCAGGCCGCGCTGCTGCAGCAGCCGGAGGCGGCGTTATGGCCGTTGGCATTCAAGGCCTCGCCGACCTCAGCGCCGGACACGGTGCTCAATCTGTATGTCATTGGCCCGCGGCATTCGGAGGATGGGCCGCACCTGCTCTACCAGCCGCTGTTCAGCCCCAGCCTGCGTGAGTTTGCATCCGCCCAGGCGCTGTTCGATGTGATCGGTGCGCCAGGCCCGTTGCAGGATACGGTGCTGGCGTGGCTGCCGCCGAGGCGTCAGGCGGTGTACGCCAACGGCGGATTCCAGGAGCCCCATGTGCAGCATTTCCTGGCGGGTGATGAGTTCACTGTGCCCGATCGTCCTGCGCCGGTGCGCCTGAGCAAACAACTGCTGGACGCGGACCCATTGCCTGGGGTGTTCGCCTCCACGGCGCAGGCGCTGGTCAGCCTGGCAGAGCGCGAATCAGTCTCCAACGCCGAGCAGCGCTGGATGACGTTCAAGGAAGGCGGCTGGTTGCTCTTCAATAGCCTGTTGCCGTTTCTCCGGGGGCCGGTGGCGCTGGTGGGATGGATGCTGCAGGTGATGGACAGTGTTCACCAGGATGTGCCGGCCATCAGTACGACTGACCCTGCCGCCCAGGCCAAGGGAGTGATGGACCTGCTGACCAACCTGGTGCTGATCCTCGCGCATCGGGCGTCACCTCACGAGGTGCCTGCCAGCCTTGACCTGCAGCATCCGGCGTTCGAGCCGACGCCGCGGCCGGCGCCGACCACGTTGGTTCGTGGTCCGCTGGAGGTGCCGTTGCGCGCCGCCGGTGGCTGGAGCAATGCCCGTGACACCCTTGCACCGGCGATGCAGGCGCGGCTCGAGCGGCTGAGCCTCAAGGCCTTCGCCCGGCCCTGGCCGGCGCGATTGCCCGGCGCGCAGGTGGGCGGGCGCCTCGACGGGGTGTTGTTCAATGCCGCCGCGCAACCGCCGCAATGGCAGGTGCTGGTGCGGGGTCATGTGTACCGGGCCAGGGTCACCGACAACAGTGTGCGAGTCATCAGTGCCGATGGCCGCGAGAACGGGCCTTGGCTCAAGTTGCTCGACACTGGCGGCTGGGAGGTGGACCTGCGCCTGCGCCTGCTGGGGGGGCAGCCCGATTATCCGCGCGTTGGCGTGGACAGCGAATCGCGCCGCCAGCAGCTGGAGCAGGAGTACCGCCAGTACGGTGTGCGCCGCGAGACCGCGAACCGCGCCATGGTGGTGGCTTACACCCTCAAGACCAGCGACGCCGCCAGCGTCACCGCACAGCAACGGGCCACGGCGGCCAGCCGCTACACCCAGGAGCTGCAGAACAAACTCGACGCTTCGCTGCTGGAGCTGCAGTGCCTCAAGGACCTGCAGGCACTCAAGCCCCGAGCCGGTTATGAACGTGAACTGTCGACGTCGCTTGAAGGCGTGATCCTCGGCCTGCAGCAGTTGCTGGTAGAGGCGCGCTCAACGACCCTCGCGATCAATACTCGCCTGGAGCCGCTGCTGGACCGCGTGCAGTCGCTGAGTGAGGAAGAGGCCGCATTGGACATCAATCTGCAGGCGCATCAGACCCTGATCGACGGGCTGCGGCAATTGGCGGACAGCAACGAGAACGCGATCCGCTGGCGCACCCAGGAGTTTGCCTTCCTGAAGGAATTGGAGCGTGTTCCCAAGTTCGGACAGGACAAGGCCCGGGCCTTGCAGCTGGGCTTGCCGACAAGTCCGTCGGTGTTGGAATTGCAGTCGCTGCAGGTGACGGCGTTGTGGGCGGTGGCGCTCAATACCGAAGGGCCGAGGCTGGATGAGGATTTTTTTCAAGGCTTGGACGACACCATTCAGCGCGCACGCTGGGCCAGTGGATCCCAGGCGCAGCTGGAGGAGTTGGCGCCCCATAGCACTGAACTGCGCATCGAGTTGCTGGAGAGCTTCAACCGTGTTTATGCCCAGACCGATGACCGCATCGAATTCTGGCGCGCGATGGCGCCGGATAAATTCCACCTGGTTTACCTGGACAAGTTGCAGCAGCTGTTCAGCCAGTTGCACGCAGAGGCAGACCGCGAGTTGTCCACCGCCCTGGCGCCTGCGACCCCTGCGACCCCTGCGCCACGCACACAGCTGACACCTCGCGCGCCGCGCAAAAACATCATCCGCACGCGCAATCAGGAGTTGTATGTGGCTCAGCTAAAGATAACGACTGGCGAAGAGCCGGCGGAGGTGGCAGAGGTGGTGGATGCACAGAACACCGTAATCGCCTCGTTTACCCATGCCGCCGATGGGGTCTGGGAGCAGGTCAAGAAACCGGCTGCCACGCGTGCAGGTTCAATGTCCGGTCTCAATAGCCTGATTGAGCAGGGCCAGGCATTGCGGGCTGAGGTGGAAAAAGCCATCGGCGAGGTCTTGAGGATGGCGCGCACGGCCAACGAGCCGCAGTCGCTGCAGGATATCCTGGAGCAGCGTGCCGATAAGTTGCGCCAGTGCGCCGAGACCCTTCATCGGCACCTGCAGTACAGCGAGCCAGCGCGCCTGGCCGCCACCCAACGGGCGCGCGCCAGGACCGAGGTCGATGCCCTGCGAGCCGCTGCCAGCCGTTTATCCGAGCAGGGTTTGCGCGCGCGACTGAGTGCCATCAAGGCACGCCTGCCCACCCAGTCCGGCGTGGATGTGCTGGTCAGTCATCATGAGGCGAGCATATTCCGGCAAGGCGGGCGAGTCGCGGTGGCCGGCAGCCCCAATGATTGGCTGCAAACCTATGTGGTGATCGATGTGCATACGCGCGAGGCCTTTTGTTACGCGCACTTTCACTATGAGCGCCAGACCAGCCCGGACGATCACTTCAATGCCGCGCACCTCAAGACATCTGCGCAGCATCGGATGGGCAAGCAGACTCAGGCCCAGGCCCAGGCGCAGGCATTTGCCAGTATTCAGGCCGGGCAGGGCGGGCGTGTCAGCCTAAGCCTGGATATCCATCGCGGCGAAATCAACCGGCGGATGGCACGCAAGTTGTTCTTCGACGCACCGCTGTGGACGCCTGGTGGATAGGCCGGGCTTGAAATGGCGCACCATTGCTGTGCGATACTCCAACCGCGCAATAGGATTTATACGGGAATTCCCTCTGAATATTGCCGTTTATAGAGTGAAAATCACTGGGTTGAGCTTTTTATACTGCACCCCCCTGATCTGGCCCGGCCAGACCGATTGACCCAAAAGGCCAAGCGGAAACGGTACGCCATGGCAGACCCGTCGTGACGTACCGGACTCAGAGGCTCATATCCAATAACAAGACGAGGTTGTATCCCTATGCCAGTCGGCAACCACCTGCCCCATGGCGAGACCGCTTCGGGCGGCCCGCTCAAACGCGAACTGGGCGAGCGGCATATCCGCCTGATGGCCCTCGGCGCCTGTATCGGTGTCGGCCTGTTCCTGGGCTCGGCCAAGGCCATCGAAATGGCCGGACCGGCCATCATGCTGTCCTACATCATCGGTGGCCTGGCCATCCTGGTGATCATGCGCGCCCTCGGCGAAATGGCCGTGCACAACCCGGTGGCCGGCTCCTTCAGCCGCTATGCCCAGGATTACCTCGGGCCGTTGGCGGGCTTCCTGACCGGCTGGAACTACTGGTTCCTGTGGCTGGTGACCTGTGTGGCCGAGATCACTGCCGTGGCGGTGTACATGGGCGTGTGGTTCCCCGATACGCCACGCTGGATCTGGGCCCTGGCGGCCCTGATCAGCATGGGCACCATCAACCTGATCGCGGTGAAAGCCTTCGGTGAGTTCGAATTCTGGTTCGCGCTGATCAAGATCGTCACCATCATTGCGATGGTGATCGGTGGCGTCGGCATCATCGCGTTCGGTTTTGGCAACGACGGCGTGGCACTGGGGATTTCCAACCTGTGGGCCCACGGCGGCTTCATGCCCAATGGCATCCAGGGCGTGCTGATGTCGCTGCAAATGGTGATGTTTGCCTACCTGGGCGTAGAGATGATCGGCCTCACCGCCGGTGAAGCGAAGAACCCGCAGAAGACCATCCCCAGCGCCATCGGCTCGGTGTTCTGGCGTATTCTGCTGTTCTACGTCGGTGCGTTGTTCGTGATCCTGTCGATCTACCCGTGGAATGAAATCGGCACCCAGGGCAGCCCGTTCGTGATGACCTTCGAGCGCCTGGGTATCAAGACCGCCGCCGGCATCATCAACTTCGTGGTGATCACCGCGGCGCTGTCGTCGTGCAACGGCGGCATCTTCAGCACCGGGCGCATGCTCTACAGCCTTGCGCAGAACGGCCAGGCGCCGGCCACGTTCGGCACCACCTCAAGCAACGGCGTGCCGCGCAAGGCGCTGCTGCTGTCGATCTTCGTGCTGTTGCTGGGCGTGCTGCTCAACTACATGGTTCCGGAAAAAGTCTTCGTCTGGGTCACTTCCATCGCTACCTTCGGCGCGATCTGGACCTGGCTGATGATCCTCCTGGCCCAGCTCAAGTTCCGCAAGAGCCTGACCCAGGCCGAACGTGACGGCCTTAAATACCGCATGTGGCTGTACCCGGTCAGCTCCTACCTGGCCTTGGCGTTCCTGGTGCTGGTGGTGGGCCTGATGGCGTACTTCCCGGACACCCGTGTGGCGCTCTACGTGGGGCCGGTGTTCCTGGTGCTGCTGACGGTGTTGTTCTACGTGTTCAAGCTGCAGCCGACTCAAGCGGCGGCACGCACCGCGAGCTGAGTTTCCTGCGCTCAACAAAAAGCCCCTTTCGGGGCTTTTTGTTTTTCAGGCGGTGGCGGGAGGCGCCGGTTGGGTGAGCCGTTTGTTCAAATCCAGCCAGGCCCCCAGCAGCGCCATCAGCCCGGCGCCTACCAATGCGGTGAAGATTTGCATGGCGAAGGCATCGCCGGTGATCGCATTGATCATGTCCGCCAGCGGTGCCAGCAACACCCCCAGGCAGAACACCTCCAAGGAGTAGCGGCCCATGCGGCAGGTTTGCTGCGCCAGCCAGTTTTGCGTCCAGGCGTGGCCGGGTAGCAGCTTGGCGGTGACATAGGCCAGGGCCAGAAAGTGCAGCAGACGCACCGGCGACAGGTCGGTCTTGCTGATGGGGTACAGCAGGTCACTGAGCGCCGACGGCATCAGCGCGTCGTGGATTTCCGGCCAGCGCCACGAGAGCGTGAGAACCCCCGCCAACAGCGCATACACCGCCGCAGCGACGAACAACGGCTGACGCAACAGGCGCCGAGTCTTGACAGGGCGGGGTTGCCCGGCATGAATCGCCGCCGCGCCGCCCAGCACAAACAGCAACTGCCAGGTCACCGGATTGAAATACCACACGCCGTCGGCAATCGCTGCCAGGTTCCAGCCCAGATGCGGCGCCAGCAGGTACACCGTCAGCGAAACAGCTACCACTGCCCAGGTCTTGCGCAACAGCAGCGGCAACACCAGCGGCAGGCAACCCAGCAGCACGATGTACAGCGGCAACGGGTCCATCAGGTTGGGTTTGAAGCGCAGCAGCAGTTCATCCACCAGGGCTTGCTGGGGATGAGTGACGAAGTGCGTCAAGCCCATCTCTTCAACGAGGTCGCGGGTTTCCACATGGCTGTTGGCGAAGAACACGATGCCCATCAGCATCGCCAGCAAGAAGATGTGCACCACGTACAGCACCCAGGTGCGCCGCCAGATCTTCACGCAGGCGATCAGATAACCGTCGCGCTGCAGGATCTTGCCGTAGGCCAGCACGGCCGCATAACCGGCCAGGAACACGAAGACTTCCGCCGCGTCGCTGAAACCGAAGTTGCGCAAGGTGATCTGGCCCAGAGGGTTGTGGGGCACGTGATCCCAGAAAATAAAGATCAACGCCAGGCCCCGAAAAAAATCGATGCGCGGGTCGCGTCCGTTCAACATGGCAGCGGGCTCTTGAACAAGGGGTTTAGTAATGACAAGTGGACGACGGCTTCAGTCGAGCCGTACGTCGGGCGGGCGCAGGTTGGCGGTATTTGTAAGCAATTGCAAAGCTGAGTTTTTTGCTGAATGTCTCATCGCTTTGTTTAAACGTCGATGATCACCAGCGTGCCTTGGCTGCCGGCGAGTACCGCGTGGGCGATGCCGGCTTCAACCAGGTACATCTGACCGGCGCCGACGTCGATGGCCTCCTCGCCAATAGACAGGCGCAAAAGGCCGTCGATCACCAACAGCCCTTCGTTGTAGTCGTGGCTTTCTTCTTCATAAGCCTGTGCATCCATGCGCAACACCTTGATCCGCGCCGGGCCGACCTGGCCCACGCGGGTGGATTTCCAGGTGTCCGGCAGTTGGGCGGCAAGGGCGGTGAAGTCGAGTAACGGCATGGTGAAGCTCCTTGTTTCAACGATGCCGTTCGGTGGTCCGGTTCAGCAGGAAAGTGGATGGTTTAGAACGTGTCCATCAGCAAAACCCGGCAGGGTTTGGCTTCGTATTGGTTGATCTGCGGCACCAGACGGGTGAAGTGTTCCGTCTGGCAGTGCGCATCGAGAGCGGCCTGGTCGGGCCATTGCTCGATAAAGATAAAGTGCCCGGGGTCTTTCTGGTCGACGAACAGATCGTAGTCAATACACAGGGGTTCCTGGCGGGTTTTTTCCACCAGTTCTGCATACCAGGGGCGCACGGTGTCGAGGTGTTCAGGTTTGATGAAGTCTTCGGCAATCACTTTCAGCATCGTATCGTTCCGTTAAAAACATCAGGCAGCCGCGATTTCATTCGGCTCAAAACTATCGGCCCGCGCCATCTGCCACATGCGCGAGTAGAACTCGCCGTTCACTTCGCCGGTGAGCAATTCGCCAGGCTTGAGGAACACGTGCAACTGCGAGAACAGCTTGATTTCGGTGGCCGACATGCGCCGCACCAGGTGTTTGGCCGAGAGCTGCGACGGATGATCCAGGCCGGCTGCCGCGAGCATTTCAGCCAAGGCTTTAAGCGTGTTGCGATGGAAGTTGAACACGCGCTGAGCCTTGTCCGGTACCACCAGGGCGCGCTGGCGCAGCGGGTCCTGGGTCGCGACGCCGGTGGGGCATTTGTTGGTGTGGCAGCTTTGCGACTGGATGCAACCAATGGCAAACATGAAGCCACGCGCCGAGTTGGCCCAGTCGGCACCGATGGCCAGGACGCTGGCGATATCGAAGGCGCTGACGATCTTGCCGCTGGCGCCGAGCTTGATCTTGTCACGCAGGTTCAGGCCCACCAGGGTGTTGTGCACGAACAGCAGGCCTTCACGCAGCGGCACGCCGATATGGTCGGTGAACTCTACCGGCGCGGCACCGGTGCCGCCTTCCTTGCCGTCGACCACGATAAAGTCCGGGAGGATGCCGGTTTCGAGCATGGCCTTGGCGATGCCCATGAACTCCCACGGGTGACCCAGGCAGAATTTGAAGCCCACCGGTTTGCCGCCGGACAGTTCACGCAACTGCGCGATGAACTGCATCATTTCGACCGGGGTGGAGAAGGCACTGTGACGTGACGGCGAGATGCAGTCTTCGCCCATCAGGATGCCGCGGGTATCGGCGATTTCCTGGGTGACTTTGTGCTTGGGCAGAATCCCGCCGTGGCCCGGCTTGGCACCCTGGCTCATCTTGATTTCGATCATGCGCACTTGCGGGTTCTGTGCCTGCACGGCGAAGCGCTCGGGGTCGAAGCGCCCGTCGCTGGTGCGGCAGCCGAAATAGCCGCTGCCCAGTTCCCAGGTCAGGTCGCCGCCGTTTTCGCGGTGATAAGGGCTGATGCTGCCTTCGCCGGTGTCGTGGGCAAAGTTGCCGAGCTTGGCGCCCTGGTTCAGCGCGCGGATGGCGTTGGCGCTCAACGAGCCAAAGCTCATCGCCGAGATATTGAACACCGAGGCCGAGTACGGCTGCGTGCACTGCGGGCCGCCAACCATCACGCGAAATGCGCTGGGGTCGCTCAGCGGCGCGGGGCGCATGGAGTGGCCGATGAATTCGAAGCCCGATTGGTACACGTCGATCAGCGTGCCGAAGGGTTTGTCGGCGGTTTCGTTCTTGGCGCGCGAATACACCAGCGAACGTTGGGCCCGCGAGAAGGGCAGGGCGTCGCTGTCGGACTCGAGCAGGTACTGACGGATTTCCGGGCGGATGGCTTCCACCAGGTAACGGATATTGCCCAGGATCGGGTAGTTGCGGCGCACCGCGTGGGGGCTTTGCAGCAGGTCGAACAGACCGATCAGGCTCAGTACACCGGTGACCAGGGTGATGGGCCACAGCCATTCATGTTCGATAAAAGGGAGGCTGGCGAGGGTGAAAATGACACAGGCAGCAAAGAACGCGTAACGGCTTAACAAGGACAGGCTCATACGGTTTTTCCTTGGTTCAACTCTGAAGGTCGATCACCCATTCTGCGCCTGTTGCGAAACCGTGGACAAGGTTTGAGCGCGCAGAGGCCCATTTCAGAGGGGTTGGCGCGCGGAACTCATCGGTTGCCCCGAGCCACTTAAACACACGTTCCTCAACCTCTCCCAAAGTGAGCCGACCATGAATATCAATACTGCCCTGACTGCGGTGGATCTCCTGACACGCCTGACCCAGGCGCCGGAGGCGCGTCCTGCTGCGCCTCAAGTGGCTTCCGGGCGTGAGCCGTTCATCACACCGACCCATCGCCAATTTCCGTCTGGCTTGCGCAATGACAACCCCTTGGTCAGGTCCAGGCTCGACCAGCAATTCTCGTCTTCATCGGGCCACCATCCACGGGCCGCATCAGCGCAAATGCCGGGAGGCGCCGAGCGCACTGGGCTACAAAAGGCGGCGGGCGACGTTGCTCGCAACACCTGGTTTATTCCCGGCTTGAGCAACATGCTCCATGGGGTGGAAAAGTCCGACGGCAGCTTGAGCGGCGCGTTGGCGGGGATGATAAACGGTGTTGATAAAACCCTGCAGACGGGCCTGGCCACGGCGGCTCTGGGGGCTGCGAGGGGCGATTGGATGGCGGTTGCCGATGGCTACTCGCAAGCGGTGGCCCATAACGAATCCACGCCCGACTCGGTCAAGTCGACGCTGGCGCTGTCCCACTCCGTGAGGGGCGTCGCGGCTAGTTCCGCTGCGCTTGCAGGAAAATAGAGAACAGCTCCGACTGGGATTTGATCCCCAGCTTGCTGTACATGTGCTTCTTATGGACTTTCACGGTTTCCACCGAGATTTCCAGCTTGCGCGCGATCTCTTTGCTGGAGCAGCCGCTGAGCATCAGGCGGCCCACGTCCAGCTCGCGGGCGGTGAGTTGGGCACCCCAGTCGTCATTCTGGATCGGCGGCTGGGGCGTGCTGACCTGGTTAAGTTCAAAGGGCAGGCGCTGGCGCAGCAGGCTCAGCACCCAGGGCTGGATCAGCGACAGCAGGGCAATCTGCTGCGGTTCGAAACGCTGCTTCGAGCCCAGGGAGAGGCACAGGGTGCGCCCGTCCGGCAGGTGGCAATTGAACTGAATTTCATCGGCCACCACATTGAGGCGGAAGTAACGCTGGTAGTACTCGGTGAGTTCGAAATGCTCCGGCGCCACTTCAGCCAGGCGTAACAGGCCGGTGTGCGAGTGCTCGCGGCTGGCGATATAGAAAGGGTCGAGCAGGTAGAGGCCGTTGAGATAATCCTGGAACAAATGGTCCGGGGTACCGTCGGCGCCCGGGCATTCGGCGAACACCAGCGGGCGGTGCTCGCTGCTGAACAGCAACACCACCCAACTGTCGAACGGCACGTACTGGTCGAGCAGGCGCACCAGTTGGGTCCAGAAGTTGGCCTGGTCGAGGGCGTCTATCATTTGCCCGACTGAACGGTGCCAGGCGATGTCTTGCAGCGAAACGGTCATTCGTCTACCCCCATAGGGTTACCCCGGCGGCGTGATTTCCCCGGCGTGTGCGGCTGCGCATACTGCGCCACAGATAAAACCACAGGATGTCCCATGAAGGTCGAATTTGCCCAGTTGGCAGTCCGCGATAACGGCACAGCTTACAACCTTGAGCGCGCGTTGGCGGCGATTGCTGCAAGTGCAAGCGACACGCAACTGATCGTATTCCCGGAAACCCACCTCATGGGCTTCCCGACAGCCGAGACCGTCGCCGCCATCGCCGAGCCGGTGGATGGCCCTACTGTGCAGGCGATTATCCAGGCCGCCCAGGCGCGCGATATCGCGGTGGTGATCGGCATGGCCGAGAGTGACGGCGGCCAATTCTATAACACCACCTTGCTGATCACCCCCGAAGGCATCGCGCTGCGTTATCGCAAGACCCACCTGTGGGCCTCGGACCGTGGCGTGTTCACCCCGGGCGATCGCTACGCCACCTGCGTGTGGAACGGCGTACGCGTGGGCCTGCTGATCTGCTACGACATCGAGTTCCCGGAAAGCGCCCGTGCGAATGCGCAGCTGGGTGCTGAATTGCTGATCGTCACCAACGGCAACATGGACCCGTACGGCCCCACGCACCGCACCGCGATCATGGCTCGGGCCCAGGAAAACCAGGCGTTTGCGCTGATGGTCAACCGCGTGGAGGAGGGTGATGGCGGCCTGCTGTTCGCCGGCGGCAGCGCCCTGGTGGACCCGTTCGGCACCTTGCTGTTCGAAGCCGGGCGCGAGGCGGGGCAATTTACCGTCGAGCTGGACCTCGACCAGCTGGAGGCGGCGCGCAAGGACTACCGCTACCTGGATGACCAACGCTTGAAATTGCCCGGTGAGGTGATTGAGCACCCTGACGGCACGCGCGAGCTGCTGATCCCTGGAAACTGATGGAGCTCCTGTGGCGAGCGGGCTTGCCCTGCGGCCCCAAAACCTGCCACCGCGGGTTGTCTGGAGAAATGCGCTGAACGCAATGGGGGCTGCTGCGCAGCCCAACGCGGGGCAAGCCCGCTCGCCACAATAAAACGGCTGGGCCTATCAATGGCTTGGCCTTGTAAATCGGTTTGACCATAAGAAAAAAGACGTCCGCTTCACCGACTTCAGTTCTGCCATAAATCTAATAAATCAGCGGAGAATCGCTCATGGCTCGTTTGCAACGCACCCTGTCATTAGGGTCGGTGGTGCTGTTTGGCATCGCCTATATGACGCCGATCATTGTGCTCGGCACCTTCGGCATCCTCGCGCAATCCACCGCCGGCATGGTCCCTGCCGCCTACCTGGCAGCGCTGGTGGCAATGTTCTTTACCGCCATGAGCTACGGGCGCATGGCCTCGGCGTTCCCGGTGGCCGGTTCCGCCTACAGCTACGTGCGCAAGGCGATCAGCCCCAAGCTGGGCTTTATCGCCGGCTGGGCGGTGTTGCTCGATTACCTGTTCCTGCCCATGGCCATCTGGCTGATCGGCGCGGCGTACCTCAACTCGGCGTTCCCTGCGGTGCCGCAATGGGTCTGGGTGCTGGCGTTTATCGGCATCACCAGCGTCATCAACATCATTGGCCTCAAGCTGGCGAATGGCATCAACGCGTTGCTGATGCTGGTGCAGTTTCTGGTGCTGATCGCGTTTGTCGCGCTGTGCATCCACTACATCGGCGGTGATGCGAGCAAGCCCTTGTGGACCGTCGCCCCGTTCTTCAACGGCCAGATGCAGATGCCGCTGATCATGAGCGGCGCCGCCATCGCCTGCTATTCGTTCCTGGGTTTTGACGCGGTCAGCACCCTCACCGAAGAAACCCGCGACCCTCGCCGCACCATCCCGCGGGCGATCATGTTGATCACGCTGATCGGCGGGCTGATTTTCGTGGCGGTGTCCTATTTTGTGCAGATCGCCCATCCGTCCTTCGAATTCGCCAATGTCGATTCGGCGGCGTATGAAATCGCGCGCAACATCGGCGGCGACCTGTTCGTGTCGATCTTCCTGATCGGCCTGATCGTCGGCCAGTTCGCCTCGGGGCTGTCGGCCCAGGCCAGTGGTTCGCGCCTGCTGTTTGCGATGGGCCGCGACGGCGTGTTGCCCAAGTCTTTCTTCGGCACCTTGCATGCGCGGTTCGGCACGCCGGTCAACAGTATCCTGCTGTGTGCAGCGGTGGCGCTGCTGGCGTTGAAGCTGGACGTGACCACCTCCACATCGTTCATCAACTTCGGCGCGTTCCTGGCGTTCAGCCTGGTGAACCTGTCGGTGATTTTTCACTACTGGATCGGCGCCCAGCAGCGTGGTGTCCGTGAGTTGATCCTGTTCCTGGTGTTCCCGACCATTGGCTTGCTGGCGGATCTGTGGCTGATGATCAGCCTCGACCACCTGGCGATCTACCTGGGCCTGGTGTGGTTGGCGATCGGCCTGGTTTACCTGGGTTTCCTCACGCGCGGCTTCTCCCGACAGCCGCCGGAAATGGACTTCCAGGAGGCCGCATAGAAGCGTACGGCCTATTCTTATTGCAATCGGTTCTCGTTTGGGTGCATGATTTGTGTTACTGTATAACACATCAAGTGCACCCAGACGCCCCGGAGGCCTTATGAAAGCTGGTATCCATCCCGACTACCGTACCGTGTTGTTCCATGACACCGCCGCCGATGTGTTCTTCCTGATCGGCTCCACCGCCGACAGCGACCGCACGCATAAACACAGCGACGGCAACACCTACCCTTACATCCCGCTGGACGTGTCCAGCGCCTCGCACCCGATCTACACCGGCCAACAGCGCAAGACCCAGGCCGAAGGCCGTATTGCCGGGTTCAACAAGCGTTTCGCTTCGTTTGGCTCCAGCCCGAAAAAAACCGAGGCGTGAGGGCTCCGCGTTTCACCTCGAAGGCCGCTCCAGAAAATGGAGCGGCTTTTTTTTGTGGGTTGATATCGTAAGGCCATTACTTTAGCGAAAACCAACTAAACTCCTCAGTAATCGCCAAGGAGGCCGTGAACCACAACAACAAGGAAACCCAACCGA
The DNA here is from genome assembly GCF_001702265.1 of Pseudomonas aylmerensis. GTDB lineage: Bacteria > Pseudomonadota > Gammaproteobacteria > Pseudomonadales > Pseudomonadaceae > Aquipseudomonas > Aquipseudomonas aylmerensis. The sequence continues at coordinate 38,216 of NZ_MAUE01000032.1, read as the reverse complement.
CGATCCGAGGTGTGCCATGGGAGAGTCAGTGGCTTTCACCGATACCGAACGCGCCGTCGTGCTGCTGATCGATGCCCATCCGCAGGTGCTGCACAGCCTGACGCACCTGCTGCGGCTGGAGCCCTTCGAACTGCACAGCGCCACTTGCGCGGCCGATGCCCTGGCCATCCTCGCCAGCCAACCCGTCGACCTGGTGATGAGCGCTGCGCGCCTGCCCGACATGGACGGCGCGTCATTGCTGGCGCATATCCACCAGCACTATCCCCACACCGTGCGCATCCTGCTGACCAGCGAGACCGACCTGACCCTGATCATCAAGGCCATCAACGAAGGCGAGATCTACCGCTACCTGAGCAAACCCTGGAAGGATGAAGAGTTGTTGCTGGCGCTGCGCCAATCCCTGGCGCATCAGCATTCGGAGCGCGAGCGTGCGCGGCTGGAGCAACTGATCCAGCAGCAGAACGATGCGCTCAAGCAGCTCAACACGACCCTGGAAAAACGCGTGGCCTCGCGCACCAGCGAGCTGCAGCAAACCGCCGACATGCTTGACCTGGCCTACGAAGAACTCAAGCACAGCTATGCCACCGGCGCCGAGGTGTTCTCGCTGCTGGCCAACCTGCGCCTGCCGCGCGCGAAGCAGACCAACCGGCAGATCATCGAACTGGTACGCACCTGGTGCGTGGCCCATGGCGAAGACTGCGCCAGCAATCGCGACCTGACCATGGCCGCCGCGCTCTACAACATCGGCAAGTTGAGCTGGAGCGACAGCATGATGGCCTCGCCCTCGGACTTGCTGCACAGCAGCGACCGCGAACGGTATCGCGCCTACCCGGCCCAGAGCGAATCACTGCTGATGACCCTGGAGCCGATGAAAGATGCCGCGCGCCTGATCCGCCATCATCAGGAGCGCTGGGACGGCAGTGGCTTTCCCGATCACCTCAAGGGTGAAGCGATTCCCGCCGGGTCGCGGCTGTTGAAGTTGGCGGTGGATTTTATCGAGCTGCAAAAGGGCCTGATCCTCGAGCGGCAGATGAACAGCGATGAAGCGCTGCTGTACATCCGCAAATACGCCGGGCGGCTGTATGACCCGCTGTTGGTCGAAGACTTTGTGCAGGTCTGCGCAACCTACTTGAATGACGTGACCTTGGGCGACCCCAACGTCAAAGTGCTCGGCACCCGCGAGCTGGAGGAGGGCATGGTGCTGGCGCGCAATCTGAATGCCGACAACGGCATGCTGCTGCTCAATGCCGGCAAGGTGCTGAACCTGCCGCTGGTGGACAAGTTGATCGCGTTCGAAACCATGGAGGGTGCGCGCTACAGCGTGTTTATCAAAGAGCACACCGAGATCGCGGCTCAACACCCTTGAGCGAATAGGCGCAGGCAAGCCAGCTTTCGGATTGATTGCGGCGTTCGTGTCGATCATGTGATCCTTGCGCCCTTTGCCTTCAAGGACGACTTATCCATGACCTCGACCATCCGCATCGCCGCCGCCCTTTTGATTGGCAGTGACGGCCAGACCCTGCTGGTGCGCAAGCGCGGCACCCAGGCGTTCATGCAACCTGGCGGCAAGATCGACGCCGGCGAGCAACCTGTCGAGGCGCTGGCGCGTGAGCTGTTTGAGGAGCTGAACCTGCGTATCGAGCCCGGCGCTGCGACCTACCTCGGCCAGTTTTCGGCACCTGCCGTCAACGAGCCGGGTTTCACCGTGGAAGCCGAGCTGTTCCAGGTGCAGATCGACGTCCCGGTCACCCCTGCCGCCGAGATTGAAGAGGTGCGCTGGATCGACCCCGCCGGCGATGGCGGCCTGCTGTTGGCGCCGTTGACCCGTGATCTGATCCTGCCGTTCTATCGCGCGTCGCTGACCACCCCGGCCTGATCGCCGCTTGCGCGTCAGCGCACCGCGCTGACGCCATCCAGGGTGGAAAACGAGGTGTCCTTGGCCGTCAGCAGGAAGTCGCGCATATACGGCGCGTCCAGCATGTCCGCGCGGATGCCCGCATACAGCGTGGCAAACAGGCCTTTCTCGCCCAGGCGCTTGGCCTTCACGTAACCCCGTGAGCTGTATTCATGCAGCGCCCAATGGGGCATGCCGCACACGCCGCGGCCGCTGGCGACCAGTTGCATCATCATCACCGTCAGCTCCGAGGTGCGCACCTGGGCTGGTTCCACATCGGCTGGCTCGAGGAAGCGCGTGAAAATGTCCAGGCGGTCGCGCTCCACCGGGTAGGTGATCAGGGTTTCGGTCAGCAGGTCTTCGGGCACGATGTAGGACTTGTGTGCCAGTGGGTGTTGATTGGCCACCGCGAGCATGGCTTCGTAGGTGAACAACGGCACGTAGGTAATGCCCGGCAATTCCAGTGGATCGGACGTCACCACCAGGTCCAGGTCGCCACGGGCCAGGGCTGGCAGCGGCGCAAAGGCGAAGCCCGAGGCCAGGTCCAGCTCGACTTCCGGCCAGGCATCGCGGAACTGGTCGATGGTCGGCATCAGCCATTGGAAGCAGCTGTGGCACTCGATCGCCATGTGCAAACGCCCGGCGGTACCGCCGGCCAATCGTGCGATGTCACGCTCGGCGCCGCGCAGCAGCGGCAGGGTCGCATCGGCCAGTTGCAGCAGACGCAGGCCGGCGCTGGTGAAGCGCAGCGGCTTGGTCTTGCGCACGAACAACGGCATGCCCAGGCGTTCCTCCAACTCCTTGAACTGGTGGGACAGTGCCGACTGCGTCAGGTGCAGGCGCTCGGCGGCTTCTACCAGGCTGTCGGCTTCGCGCAGGGCGTGCAGGGTCTTGAGGTGGCGGATTTCGAGCACGGGCTCTCCATGAAAACAATTTGTGAAGAATTGGAATGGCGTGAGTTTGTCTCATGTTGCAGGCCGTGTCGACCATGACCACTGGGCACTCTTCATCAAACTGTCACGCAACTGTGGCAGCGCGCTCGAACAAACTTCATCAGACTCGCGCTCTACTGGGGTTCTGTGTTTCGGTGTTTTCCATGCGCGTGTTGCTTTTATTGGCCGCTTTTATGTTCGGCCTGCCGTCTTTTGCGGCGTCTCGATGTGATGTCAATGTCCCGACCCAAACGGTCGACCTGGAAACGGTCAGCATCGCCTACCAGAGCATCGGGCGGGCGTCCGATCCCGCGTTGCTGCTGGTCATGGGCCTGGGCGGGCAGTTGATCCACTGGCCGGATGAAGTGGTGGTGGCGTTGTGCGAACAGGGCTTTCGGGTGATCCGCTACGACAACCGGGATGTCGGCCTGTCCACCTGGCGACAGGCACCTGCCAGCGCCAACCTGACCTTCGAAGTGCTGCGCTACAAGCTCGGCCTGCCGGTGGCGGCGCCCTACACGCTGACTGACATGGCCGACGACGCCCTCGGCCTGATGGACGCATTGCAGGTCCGCCAATTCCATGTGCTGGGCGCGAGCATGGGCGGCATGATCGCCCAGCACCTGGCGGCCATGGCGCCGCAGCGGGTCGAAAGCCTCACGCTGATCATGACCAGCTCCGGCGCCGAAGGCCTGCCGGCGCCGAGTGCGGCGTTGGTGCAATTGCTGTCGCGGCGCAGCGCACCAAACCGTGAAGTCGCGCTGGAACAGCAGGCGGATTTGTTGGCAGCACTGGGCAGCCCGTCGGTGAAAGACGATCGCCAGGTGCTGCTGCAGCAGGCGGCGCTGTCCTACGATCGCGCCTTCAACCCCGACGGCGTGAAGCGCCAGATCATGGCGATCCTCGCAGAGCCAAGCCGGGTACCGTTGCTCAATCAGTTGCGCGTGCCCACCCTGGTAGTCCACGGCACGGCCGACCCGTTATTGCCGGTGATGCACGGCGTGCATTTGGCGGCGCATATCCAGGGCAGCCAGCTGAAACTGATTCCAGGCCTGGCCCATCGATTCCAGGAAGCCTTCAAGGCGCCGCTGCTGGCGGCAGTGCTGCCGTACCTGCAAGCCCATCGCGAAGATGCCGCCCATTGGGCGCAGATTGACCTGGGCGAGCCTTCGAAGGTGTTGTGACATTGGTGTATCGTGCAACTTTTGCGGCGCATTGCCTGCGAGGTTGCCTACCATGAGTACTCCCCTGAAAATCGATTTCGTCAGCGACGTGTCCTGCCCCTGGTGCATCATCGGCCTGCGTGGCCTGACCGAAGCCCTCGACCAGCTTGGCGCCGAGGTGCAGGCCGAGATTCATTTCCAGCCGTTCGAACTGAACCCGAACATGCCGGCCATCGGTCAGAACATCGTCGAGCACATCACTGAAAAGTACGGCTCCACTGCCGAAGAATCCCAGGCCAACCGTGCGCGCATCCGCGACTTGGGCGCAGCGTTGGGCTTTGCCTTTCGTACCGATGGACAGAGCCGTATCTACAACACGTTCGATGCGCACCGCCTGTTGCACTGGGCCGGGCTGGAAGGTTTGCAGTACAACCTCAAGGAAGCGCTGTTCAAGGCGTATTTCACCGATCAGCAGGACCCTTCCGATCACGCCACGCTGGCAATCATTGCTGAAAGCGTCGGGCTGGATATCAAGCGGGCGGCCGAGATTCTCGCCTCCGACGAATACGCCGCCGATGTCCGCGAGCAAGAGCAGTTGTGGATATCCCGGGGCGTGACCTCGGTGCCGACCATCGTGTTCAACGATCAGTATGCGGTCAGCGGTGGCCAGCCGGCCGACGCCTTCGTGGGCGCTATTCGCCAGATCATCCGCGAGGCGAAGGGCTAAGCCTGTGGGTGGGGGCTGGCTTGCCTGCGATGGTCTGCGCGGTCTACCGGATAGACCGAAGTGCCGGCATCGCTGGCAAGCCAGCGCCTGCAGGGGGCGCGGGTTCTTCAGTCAAACTTGTAGCTGATCGCGGTCTGCACCTGGCCCTGGTTCACATCCCCGGTGTCCTTGACGATGGTGCTGTTGGCCGCCGAGCCCACCAGGTGGACCCAACTGGCGCTGGTCAGCAGTGACCAGTTGTTCGCCAGGGGGAATTCGAAACTCTGGGTCAGCGTCAGGTTCTGGAAGCCGGCACTCGCGTTGTAGGCGCGAATGCCCGAGGCCGCGGATTCCTTGTCGTCGACGCCGAAAAAGGTCTGGGTCTGGCGGGCGTCGGCAAAGTGCGCCAGCAAGCCGGTGCTGCCAATGATCCCGCCGCCGAGCGGGTAGCCGAGTTCGCCGCCGACCTTGCCCAGCACGCCGCTTTGATCACGCCCGCCGCCGACGGCCTGGCCCATCTGGGCGTACACGCGCCAGAAGTCGGCCGGCGCGTATTGGATGAAACCGCCCACCTCGGCCATGTCCGAGACATTGCGCAGACCGCGCAGTGAGCCGTTGGCGGTACGCCCCGGCAGGTAATTGATGTACGGGCCCGCGGTGAAGCCGTGGGTGTCCAGCGCGCTCCAGGTCAGGCCATCGTCGGTGCCGAGGCTGACCGGGCCCCAGTCCAGGTCGAAGTAGGGAATGGGCCGGGTTTCGTAGCGACTGCCCGTCGGGTCGTGGGGTTGATAGCTGACGCCCGCGCCCATCTCGCCGGTAATGCCTTGGGCCAATGCCGTGCTGGAAAAGCCCCACAGCCCCAGGAGGCCGGCGAATACAGCAGAAGTCACCTTGAACATGCAGCGGTTTCCTTATCTGGACATACGCGCATTCACGCGCGAAGGGCGTCCCTGGCGCAAGCACTCATCTTGTTTGTAGCGAGCTACAAAAATTGTAGCTTGCGCGACACATATCTCCCGACAAATCCACGCAAAGCCCAGCCCCGCTGGGTTTGCGTCAGTTGGCACGCTCCCTGCTCTACTCCAGTGGCAAGCGCACAGAGCGCTCTTCTTCAAGCCCTCCAACTCAAGGAAAGGCAATGATCCACTGGCATATCGTGTGTGACTTCGACGGGACCATCACCCCCACCGATGTCATCGACAACGTCCTCCAACGCTTCGCCGGCCCCGAGTGGGAAACCATCGAACAGGAATGGCTGGATGGGCATATCGGTTCCCGCGAATGCCTGAGCCGCCAACTGGCACTGATCAAGGCGACCCCGACTGAACTGCTGGCGTACTTCGACAGTGTCGAGATCGATCCGGACTTCCCGGATTTCGTCGATCACGTCATGGGCCTGGGCGCGACCATCGAAGTGGTCAGCGACGGCATCGAACAAGGCATCGCGCGCATCCTGTCGCGCAACTACGTGACCTTGCTGCCGATCCTCGCCAACCGCCTGCGCCAGGTCGACCAGAACAGCTGGCGCATCGACTTCCCGTATGCCAGCGATGCCTGCCGGGCCGCTTCCGGCAACTGCAAGTGCAAGTCCACCCCGCGCAATAAGCGCGTGCTGGTGATCGGTGACGGCAAGTCCGACATGTGCGTGGCCTCCACCGCCGACTTCGTGTTCGCCAAAGGCAGCCTCGCCGACTACTGCGTGGCCAACAACATTCCTCACGCGCGCTTCGACACCTTCGCCGAAGTGCCTGCATTGCTGGCGCAACTGCCGCAGGGCATCGCCGCCAACGCCAGCGCTTTTGCTGGCGAACTGTCTACCGAAAATCAGGAACTCTTCCACCATGTCTGATATCCGTATCGCTACCGCCGAAGACCAGGTCCTTCTGGATAAAGAAGCCAAGTATTGTTCCTACGGTGACACCGTCCACTACATCGAGCCGCCGCGTATTTTCAGCCGTTGCGAAGGCTCCTATGTGTGGGACACCGAAGACCAGGCCTACCTCGACCTGCAAATGTGGTACTCGGCCGTCAACTTCGGCTACGCCAACCCGCGCCTGAACAACGCGTTGAAGCAGCAGATCGATACCCTGCCGCAAATCGCCAGCCAGTACCTGCACAAAGGCAAGATCGAGCTGTCGGAAATGATCGCCGTCGATGCCAAGAAAAAATTCGGCCTCGACGGTCGCGTGCACTTCAACGTCGGCGGTTCGCAGTCGATCGAAGACTCGCTGAAAGTGGTGCGCAACGCCACCAACGGCAAGAGCCTGATGTTCGCCTTCGAAGGCGGCTACCACGGCCGTACCCTCGGTGCGTCGTCGATCACTTCCAGCTACCGCTACCGTCGCCGCTACGGCCACTTCGGCGAGCGTGCGCAGTTCATCCCGTTCCCGTACCACTTCCGCGGCCCTAAAGGCATGACCAAGGAAGAGTACGGCAGCCACTGCGTGCAGCAATTCGCCCGCCTGTTCGAGACCGAATACAACGGCGTGTGGGACCCGAAAGTCGGCCAGAGTGAATACGCCGCGTTCTACGTCGAGCCGATCCAGGGCACCGGCGGTTNGGTTACGTGATCCCGCCGATGAACTTCTACCGCGAACTCAAGCAGGTGCTCGACCAGCACGGCATCCTGATGGTGTCCGACGAAATCCAGATGGGCTTCTACCGTACCGGCAAGCTGTGGTCGATCGAGCACTTCGACGTGCAACCGGACGTGATCGTGTTCGGCAAGGCGCTGACCAACGGCCTCAACCCACTGGGCGGCATCTGGGCCCGTGAAGAGTTGATCAACCCGAAGATCTTCCCGCCAGGTTCGACCCACTCCACCTTCGCCTCCAACCCACTGGGTACGGCGGTGGGCCTGGAAATGTTCAAGATGACCAACGAAGTCGACTACGGCGCGATGGTCATGGCCAAGGGCAAATACTTCCTGGAAGGCCTGCAGGACCTGCAGAAACGTTTCCCGATCATCGGCGACGTCGACGGCCTGGGCCTGGCCCTGCGCTGCGAAATCTGCGGCCCGGATGGTTTCACCCCGGACAAGGCGACCCTGGACTACATGGTCGAGGAAGGCATGAAGGGCGACATGGTCGTTGATGGCCAGAAACTCGGGCTGATCCTCGACGTGGGCGGCTACTACAAAAACGTGATCACCCTGGCACCGTCGCTGGAAATCAGTTACCCGGAAATCGACCTGGGCCTCAAGCTCCTCGAGCAACTGCTGGTGCGGGCGACCAAACGGTGAACAGCCTCGGGATCGACCTCGGTGAAGGTGATGCCGGCTTCGTTCTCGGTGAAGGTCCGGTCGGGATCCTGTTGATCCACGGCCTGACCGGCACCCCGACGGAATTGCGCCAGGTCGCCAAGGGCCTGGCCAAGGCGGGTAACTGCACGGTCTACGTGCCCACCCTGGCCGGGCACTGCGGCGATAACAGCGACCTGCAGGCCACCGGCTGGCTGGACTGGTACGAAGGCGTGCGCAAGACCTTCGTCCAGATCAGGCAACGCCACGCGCAAGTCTTTGTCGGTGGCTTGTCCATGGGCGCGGTGATGTCGATGTACGTGGCCGCCGAGCACCCTGGGCAAGTCGCCGGGCTGTTGATGTATTCCACCACCTTGAAGTACGACGGCTGGAGCATTCACAAGCTGGCGTTTCTGACGCCATTGCTGATGAAGATTCCGTTCGGCGTGCACATCTGCCGCTTCGAAGAGAAGCCGCCGTATGGCATCAAGAACGAACGCCTGCGGGCGATCGTCGAGCGCCAGATGAAGGAAGGGGAGAGCAGCGAAGCCGGTCTGCTGACCATGGAAGGCATCACGGTGCGCGAGTTGCATCGGATGAACGCCGTGGTCAAGAAACGCATGCCCGAGGTCAAGGTGCCGGCGCTGGTGCTGCACTCCATTGAGGACGACATCACCAGCCGCTGGAACGCCGATTACGTGGAGCGCCACCTCGGCGGGCCGGTGACCAAGATCCTGCTGGACAACTGCTATCACATGATTACCGTCGACCTGCAATACCGCCGGGTGATCGAGTTGAGTGCCGAGTTTGTCGAGCAGCATGCGCGCATCCGTGGTGAGCGGGTTTCACAGGGGCAACGAGCTTCTGCGGCTGAAGCTGTGTTCCAGGGTGAGGCAGCTTCGCATGCTGGGTCTGGTTTGCAGGCTGAACCTGCTGCTTATGCTCAACCTGTTTTCCAGGGTGAGGCAGCTTCCCGTGCTGGGTCTGGTTTGCAGGCTGAACCTGCTGCTTATGCTGAACCTGTTTTCCAGGCTGAACCTGCTTCTCGTGGCGAGCGGGCTTGCCCCGCGTTGGGTGGCGAAGCCGCCCCCTCGCTGACACTGCATGCTTCCCGTTAGGACTGGGGTGGCTGGGTCTGGGGCGGCTTCGCCGCCCAACGCGGGGCAAGCCCGCTCGCCACAATAGAGCGGTTGCCACAAGAGGATTGCTGCCACACCACGCCCGATCATGACCACAGGCCGGCTCGCTCAAGAAATAGAAAAAGGGAAATCCGTGATCACCGCCCAAGCCTTCTCGACCATCCGGGCCATCCAGCGCAGTGCCTGGAACGACTGTTTTCCCGGTGCCCTGGAGGATTGGGACTTTTATGTGGCCGTGGAAAACGCGGCCATTGATGATTTCAAATGGCGTTACCTGGCGGTCTACGACAGCGGTTCGCTGGTGGCGGTTGCGCCCGCGTTCATCACGCAGTATCGACTCGACACCACGGTGTCGGGCACCGGCAAGCGCTTTACCGAGCGCCTGGAGCGACTGTGGCCGGGTGTTTTACAGTTGCCGTTGTATGCCATCGGCTCTCCGGTGGCCGAGCGCTGTGATGCGGGCATCGCCAGTAGCGTGCCCGAGGCGCGGCGCCCGCTGATGATCACGCACGTACTCAAGGCCGCGCGCCAGGACGCCAACGAATTCGGCATCGGCCTGGTGGCGGTCAAGGATGTGCCCACCCACGATACGCAGTGGGCCGCCAGTTGCCGTGTTGCCGGGTTTCAGAGCATGCCGAGCCTGCCCAGCGGCTGGCTGACGGTGCCTTACGGTTCGGTGGACGCCTACCTGGGTTCGCTGTGCAAATCGACCCGCAAGGACCTGCGCCGTAAACTGCGTGCGCCGGGGCCACGGGTGGAATGGCGGCACAACATAGACGACGTGTTGCCGCAGGTGATGCGCTTGTATGAAGACACGCTCAGCCGCGCGGATTTACAGTTCGAACGCCTGCCGGCGAGTTACTTCACCGGTATCCTTGAACGGCTTGAAAAACGCGCGGTCTGTGCACTTTATTGGGTGGACGAGCGCCTGGTGGCGTTCAACCTGATGCTGGTGGATCAGCACCGCTTGGTCGACAAGTTTTTCGGGCATGACCGTGAGTTCAGCCGTGAGTACAACCTGTACTTCAGGTGTTGGCTGACCAATGTCGACTATTGTATTCAGCACAATATCCCCGTGTATGAATGCGGCCAGGAGGGCTATGCCAGTAAGCTGCGCCTGGGGTGCGAATTCCGCGGCAACAACCTGTTTTTCCGTCACCGTAATCGGCTGGTCAACGGCCTGCTCAAACTTGTGAAGATGTACCTCCGACCGGATCGTTCCGACCCTGCCATGGCTGCTGCGATAAGCGAAACCTGATGATCACCAAGACCCGCCAGAAAGCCCGCCCCTTTGCCATTTCGCGTTGGAGCGTCCAGCGCAAGCTGGTGCTGGCGTTTTGGCTGGTCAGCGTCATTCCCACCATGATCGCGGCCGAACTGGCGGCGACCACGCTGTCGCAGATTTTCGACAGCAACGTGCGGATCTGGCTGCAGGAGTCGACCAAGATCGTCAAGGACGAAATCGGCGACATCCTTCATGACAACGCGCGCATGGCCAAGCTGTTCCTGCGCTACACCAGCCCGCCGTCGAACAAGCAGGCGGCCAAGCACGACCGGCTCACCGCCGACATCGCCGATGCCACCGACATCGACGTGGTCGCGCTGATTCGCGTCAGTGACCACAAAGTGGTGTTCAGCACGGCGGCCGACGATGTCGTCAAACAGATCGACCTGACCAGCAACGCGGTGCTGCAGACGGTCAAGGTGGCGGGGGTGAGCACCGGCCTGGTGGTGTCGACCTTCGAAACCACCCAGGAGGGTGTCGACTACCTGCTGCTCGTGGCCACTTACCTGGACAGCAGCTTCCTGACCAGCGTGGCCGATGTGCATTCGCTGGATTTGCGCTTGTACCTGGCCAACCCCGACGGTTTCTCGGAGATCTTCTCGACCCAGCGTTTCGAGGATCACCCTTCGCGCATCCCGAAAAATGTCGAAGCCGCGATGCGCAGCACCAAGCAGCCCAGCGAGCAGTTCACCAATAACTACAGCGGTCTGTACTGGCCGATCTTCAACGATGCCGGCGACCTGCAAGGCGTGATCTTCAGCGGCCTGCTGCGCCACACCAGCCTGGTCGGGCTGGTGAACCAGAGCAACCTGTTCGTGCTGATTTTCCTGCTCAGCTCGGCGCTGTCGCTGGCGGCCGGGGTCTTGGTGTCGCGGCGCCTGACCAAGCCGCTGCGGGATTTGTCCCAGGGCGTGGACGCGGTGATTTCGGGCAACTACGAGCACCGGGTGCTGGTCAGCGGTGGCGACGAACTGGCGCAGTTGAGCAGCACCTTCAACCACATGACCGAGCGCCTCGGCGAGTTGCATCACCTCGAGGCCCAGTTGCGCCGCCGTGATCGCCTGCACGCCCTGGGCGAAGTCGCCATGGGCCTGGCCCACGAGATCCGCAACCCGTTGGGTATCATCAAGACCGCCACCCAGTTGCTGCACCGCCGCGCCGACCTGGCCGAGTCCGATAAGCGCCACCTGGAATACGTGATCAGCGAAGTCAGCCGCATCAATGACCTGATCACCGAGTTCCTCGATTTCGCCAAGCCCAACCCGCCACTGCGTGTACTGCAGCCGGCCCGGCCGCTGGTGGAGGAGATCCTGGGTTTCTGCTCGCCGGAACTGGCCACGCATAACATTGATGCACAGATCGACGACCAGGCGCCGGGGGCGACGATCTACGCGGACGCCAAGCAGCTCAAGCAGGCCTGCCTCAACCTGATTCTCAACGCCATCGATGCCATGCCCGAAGGCGGCCGCCTGACCCTGGGCATTCGCAGCGTCGGCGACAATACCCTGATCAGCATCGGCGACACCGGCCAGGGGATCCCGGCGGAGATGATCGAGCGCATCTTCACGCCGTTTGTCACCACCAAGGCCTCGGGCACTGGCCTGGGCCTGGCAAAAGTCTATTCGATCATGGAAAGTCACGACGGCAGCATCGAATGCACCAGTGAGAAAGATGCCGGCGCCACCTTCAGCCTGTACATTCCGGCGATTGGCGAAGACGACGAGGACAGTCATGACGCATAACATTCTGGTAGTCGACGACGAACCCAAGCTCTGCGACCTGCTGGCCTCGGCCCTGGGCCAGAACCACGTGCAGGTGTTCATTGCCGGTAATGGCCTGCACGCGCTCAAGGTGCTGGAGCAGGAAGACATCGACCTGGTGATCAGCGACTGGCGCATGCCGGGCATGGACGGGCCGGCCCTGTTGGCGGAGATCAAGGTGCGCTACCCCCAGGTGCCGGTGATTGTGATGACCGCCTACAGCACGGTGAAAAACGCCGTGCAGTCGATGCGCAACGGCGCCTATGACTACATCGCCAAGCCGTTCGATATCGACGAGCTGGACATCACCGTGGCCAAGGCCCTGCAGTTTCGCGAGATCATGCGCGACAACGCGCGCATGCGCGCCGAGCTGGACGAGCACGCGCAATTCGACAGCCTGGTCGGCGACAGCCCGGCGTTTCGCAAAGTGCTGCAGGCGGTGGATTCGGTGCGCGACAGCGCTGCCACCGTGCTGCTGACCGGTGAAAGTGGCACCGGCAAGGAAATGGTCGCCCGCGCCATCCACAAGCACGGCAGCCGCGCCGATAAACCGTTCGTGGCGGTCAACTGCGCCGCCATTCCCGAGGGCTTGCTGGAAAGCGAGATGTTCGGTCATCGCAAGGGCGCCTTTACCGGCGCCGTGACTGACCGGGTCGGACGCTTCCAGCAGGCCGACAAGGGCACGCTGTTTCTCGATGAAGTGGGCGACATGCCGCTGGCGCTGCAGGCCAAGATTCTGCGGGCGTTGCAGGAGCGGGTGATCGAACCGGTGGGCGACCCGCGCGAGCGCAAGGTGGACGTGCGGGTGATTGCCGCCACCAACAAGAACCTCCTCGATGCGGTGGCCAATAAAGAGTTTCGCGAAGACCTGTATTACCGCCTCAATGTCTTCCCGATTCCGCTGCCGGCGCTGCGCGAGCGCGCCGAAGATATCGTGCCGCTGGCCCGCCACTTCGCCCAGACCCTGAGTGCTACCGCGGGTAAACGCATCACCGGCTTCAGCCCGGAGGCGCTGCAGGCCATGGCCGCCTATCACTGGCCGGGGAATATTCGCGAACTGCAAAACTGTGTGGAGCGCGCGACCATCGTGGCGGCCTCGCCGGTGATCGAGGATATCGACCTGCCGGCGTACCTGTTTGCTTCCCGGCCTGGCGAAGGCGGCGTCACCGCGCTGCTGGGTGACACACCAGGCGTGCCTGCTGACCTGGATGCGGCCCTGGCCGAAGTCGAGAAAACCTACATTCTGGCGGCGCTGAATGAAAGCAACGGCGTGCAGGCCGCAGCGGCGGCGAAGATCGGCATATCCGAGCGCAGCTTCTGGTACCGCCTGAAAAAGCTGGGCATCCAGGTCGACAAGATCGTGCGCTGATCTCTCTTGAGCCACCGATCCAGATGTGGGAGCAGGCTTGCCTGCGATGGCGGCATGTCTTTGTCAGCTGAGTTGGCGGGTACACCGCTATCGCAGGCAAGCCAGCGCCTGCAGTTTTTGATCGGGTTGGGTCAGGCGTGAATGCGCACCCAGATGCTGACCAATATTGTCGCCGCCATCAGCCACGCCACCGCCGCCACGGCGAGTGATGCTTCCAGGCGCATCCGATCGACCATCAGATACAACGTCGCCAGGTAAACAAAGTACGGAATGATCGACCACATCCCGAACAGGATTGTGGTCTTCAAGTCGTCCAGTGAACGGCCCTTGCCGACGATGTAGTGGGCGATCAGCGCAAAGGTCGGAAACAGCGGCACCAACCCGGCGATGTAATAGTTTTTGGTCTTGGCCAATGCAGCCAATATCAATACCACCGCCGCGCCGAGGGCGGCCTTCAATACCAGATCCACAACGCGCTCCTTAGTGGCTCAAGCCATATTTCTTGACCTTGTCGAACAGGGTGGTCTTGGCCATCCCCAATTCCTGGCTGGCCTGGGTCAGGTTGCCGCCGCTGCGTTGCAGGGCATCGTTGAGCAGGTTGCGTTCAAAGGCTTCCACTGCTTCGGTGAAGGCCAGGCCATGGCTGCCGCTGCTCGCGCCGCTCTTCTTGAAGGCGGGCAGGCCGAGGGCGAAGCGTTCGGCGACGTTGCGCAGTTCGCGCACGTTGCCGGGCCAGTCATGGCTCATCAGGCTCGAGACGGTCTGGTTGTCCAGATCCGGTGCCGCGCGATCAAAGCGCAGGGACGACTGCTGCAGGAAGTGCTCGAACAGTTGCAGGATGTCTTCACGGCGTTCGCGCAGGGGCGGCAACTCCAGGGTCACCACGTTGAGGCGGTAATACAGGTCGCTGCGGAACTGATTGGCGCGGCTCAGTTCATCCAGGTCGGACTTGGTGGCGGCGATCACGCGGCAATCCACGGCCACGCTCTGGTTCGAGCCCAGGCGTTCGAGGGTGCGCTCCTGCAAGACCCGCAGCAATTTGATCTGCAGGTTGATCGGCATGCTTTCCACTTCATCGAGGAACAGCGTGCCTTCATGGGCGTGCTCGATCTTGCCGATACGGCGCTTGCCGGCACCGGTGAAGGCGTTGGCTTCGTGGCCGAAGATCTCGCTTTCGAAGAGGTTCTCCGGCAGGCCGCCGCAGTTCAGTGCGACAAACTGGTGGTCGTGGCGTCGGCTGAAATCATGCAGGCAGCGCGCCACCAGCTCCTTGCCGGTGCCGGTCTCGCCTTCGATCAATACGTTGGCCGACGTGTCGGCGACGTTGGCGATCAGCTCGCGCAGATTCTGCATGGCCGGCGAACGGCCGATGATGCGGCCTTCCAGCGAGTCGCGCTCGGCCAACTGGCGGCGCAGTGACCAGACTTCGCGTGCCAGCCCGCGTTGCTCCAAGGCGCGGCGGGCGACGTCGACCAGGCGCTCGGGAGAGAAGGGTTTTTCCATGAAGTCATAGGCGCCGTTGCGCATCGCGCCCACCGCCATGGAGATGTCGCCATGCCCGGTGATCAACACCACCGGCAGGCTTTTATCCAGGGCCTTGAGGCGCGTGAGCAGCTCCAGGCCGTCGATGCCCGGCAGGCGAATATCGCTGATGACAATGCCGGCGAAGTTCTCGCCGATGCGCTTCAACGCCTCTTCGGCGCTGCCCACGCCGACGCTGGGAATATCTTCCAGCGCCAGGGCCTGCTGGCAGCCGAGCAGCACATGCGGGTCGTCTTCGACGATCAGGACGGTGAGGTCTTTCGGATCTGTATTCATGTCGACTCAACATGTTGAGCGCCCACCAACGGCAGGCACAGGACAAAGGCAGTACCACCACTGGCCGGGTGTTCGACGGCGAGGTTGCCGCCGGTGGCCGCCGCGAGGCTGGCGGACAGGGTCAGGCCCAGTCCCAGGCCTTGCTCGCCGGGCTTGGTGGTGAAGAACGGTTCGAATAAATGCTTGCGTGCCTCGGCGTCGATGCCGTGGCCGTTGTCACGTACCAGCAGGCGGTACTTACCGTCGGCGGCGCTGCCTTCCAGCCACAGTTCGGGGGCCGGTTGCGCTTGCATGGCGTCGAGGGCATTGCCGATCAGGTTGACCAGGATCTGTTCCAGGCGTGTCTGGTCGATCTGCAACTGGGCCGGCGCGAAGTCGCGGTGCAAGGTCAGCGACAGGTTGTCCAGGCGTGCGCCCATGACCTGGAACGCCGCGTCGACCGCCTTGCCCAGGCTGGCTTCGCCCTGGTCGTCGCCGCGCCGCGCAAAGGAGCGCAGGCTGGCGGTGATGCGGCCCATGCGGTCGATCAGTTCGTTGATGGTCTTGAGGTTGGCGCTGGCGGTGTCCAGCGCGCCGCGTTCGAGGAAGCGCACGGTGTTGCCGGACAATGTGCGCAGTGCGGCCAGCGGCTGGTTCAGTTCGTGAGCGATGCTGGTGGACATCTGGCCGATGGCGGCGAGCTTGCCGGCCTGCACCAGTTCATCCTGGGCGCGGCGCAGGGTCTCTTCGGCCTGGCGGCGTTCGCGGATCTGGCTCTTGAGCCGTTCATTGCTGGCGCGCAAGTCGGCGGTGCGCTCGGCAATCCGGCGTTCCAGCTGGCTGTTGGCTTCCTGCAGCGCTTCGCGCGCGGCCAGGCGAGTGGCGATGACCTTGCGCCGCTCGTTCCAGGCAATCAGCAGGAAGGCCACCAGGCCAAAGGCCACGGCCACCAGGATGCCCTGGTTGATCGCCGCGCGGCGCAGGTCGTTGAGTGGGGTGAGCAGGGTGAAATTCCACGGCGTGTCGTTGAGCGGACGGGTTTGCGCGAGGTAGCTGACCTCATGCTCGTCGTTCACCACTTCGCTGTTGGCGGGGAAGGTCAGTTTCTCGGTGCCTTCGTTGATACGCTCGCGGGCCAGCGGCTCCAGCTCGTTCAGCGTCGCCCAGTAATATTGCAGGCTGTGGGCCAGGCGTTCCTTGGTGTCATCGCTGAGCGGGCGCACGGCCTTGAGGCGGCGGGCCGGGTCGCTGGAGAGG
Source organism: Pseudomonas aylmerensis (assembly GCF_001702265.1). Lineage (GTDB taxonomy): Bacteria > Pseudomonadota > Gammaproteobacteria > Pseudomonadales > Pseudomonadaceae > Aquipseudomonas > Aquipseudomonas aylmerensis. Next base: position 21,676 of record NZ_MAUE01000032.1, on the reverse strand, counting down.
ATGATGATGCCGTTTTCGTCGCTCACAAATGCTTCGAGACGCGCGCGCTGCCAGCGCTCTTCCAAGGCTTCGAGGCGCACCTTGACCACGGCGACGCCGATGATCTTGCCGTGTTCTTCCAGGCCATGGGCCAGGTAGTAGCCGGGTTCGCCGTTGGTACTGCCGATGCCATAAAAGCGCCCGGGCTGACCGCGTACGGCATTCTGGAAATAGGCACGGAAGGACAGGTCTTCACCCTGGTAACTGTCGGCATCGCGCCAGTTACTGGTGGCCAGCACGCGGCCGGTGGTGTCCATCACGTAGATGGCCCGACTGCGACTGCGTCGGTTCAGGCCTTCGAGGTAATCGTTGACTGTCTGCCGGGTCTCCTGGTTGGGGTCGGCGAGCAGCTTGGAGACGCTGGACTCCAGCTCCAGCAGGCTGGGCAGGTAGGTGTATTTGCTGAGTTCGCTTTCGACGGTGCGCGCATGCAGCTCCAACTGGCGTTCGCCGTTGTCGCTGAGGGTGCGGATGCCGTAGTGCTCACTGACCCAGAAGCCGATATAACCCAGGCCGATCATCAGGGCGATGATCAACGGCGGCAGGAACAGTTGGCGAATCAGACGAGGTTTCACGGCAAGTGATGGCGGTGCGGCGCGAAATTGGTTGGGGTCGCATTTCATCACAGATGCCTTGGGTCAGCTACCGCTGTCAACCTTGCAGGGCCGGGCTTTTGTGGGAGCTGGCTTGCCTGCGATGGCATCGCCGCGGTGTAACTGTGACACCGAGGTGGCGCTATCGCAGGCAAGCCAGCTCCCACAGAAACTGCGTTCCTGCAGGGTTGTCGCTTTTAGTGCTGCAGGATTTTCTCAAGGAAGTGCTGCGCGCGTTCGGAGCGGGCGCTGATGTCGCCGAAGAACTCTTCTTTCGGGCAGTCTTCGATGATCTTGCCGGCGTCCATGAAGATCACGCGGTCGGCCACTTTGCGGGCGAAGCCCATTTCGTGGGTCACGCACATCATGGTCATGCCTTCGTGGGCCAGTTGCACCATTACGTCGAGCACTTCGTTGACCATTTCCGGGTCCAGTGCCGAGGTCGGTTCGTCGAACAGCATGACGATCGGGTCCATGGCCAGGGCGCGGGCAATCGCTACACGTTGCTGCTGGCCGCCGGAAAGCTGGCCAGGGTGCTTGTGGGCGTGTGCCGACAGGCCGACGCGCTCGAGCAATTGCAGGCCTTTCTTGGTGGCTTCTTCCTTGCTGCGGCCCAGCACCTTGATCTGCGCGATGGTCAGGTTTTCGGTGATGGTCAGGTGCGGGAACAGTTCGAAGTGCTGGAACACCATGCCCACGCGCGAACGCAGTTTTGGCAGGTTGGTCTTCGGGTCGGCGATGGAGGTGCCGTCGACCACGATGTCGCCCTTCTGGAACGGTTCCAGCGCGTTGACGCACTTGATCAGGGTGGATTTGCCCGAGCCCGACGGCCCGCACACCACGATCACTTCGCCTTTTTTAACCTCGGTGCTGCAATCGGTCAGCACCTGGAAGTCGCCATACCACTTGTTGATGTTCTTGATAGAGATCATACGGCAAACCTTTTTTGCAGACGCTTGACCAGCAGCGAGGCGGAAAAGCTGATGATGAAGTAGACGACACCGGCGAAGATCAGGAACTCATTGGAGCGGCCAATGATGTCGCCGTTGGAACGGGCGGAGTTGAGGAAGTCCACCAGGCCCACGGTGTAGACCAGCGAGGTGTCCTGGAACAGGATGATCGACTGCTGCAGCAGCAGCGGGGTCATCTTGCGGAACGCCTGGGGCAGGATGATCAGGCGCATGGTCTGGCCATAGCTCATGCCCATTGCCTGTGCTGCCGCCATCTGGCCCTTGGGGATCGACTGCACGCCGGCCCGCACGATCTCACAGAAGTACGCGGCTTCGAACATCATGAAGGCCACGACACAGGAGGTGAATGCGCCGATCGGGGTGTCTTCGCCGGTGATCCAGCGCAGCACGAACGGCACCGCCAGGTAGAACCAGGTGATCACCAGCAGCAGCGGGATCGAACGGAAGTAGTTCACATAGGCGCCGGCCAGGCGCGACAGCAGTTTGCTGGACGACAGGCGCATCAGCGCGAGGATCGTGCCCAGGACGATGCCGCCGACCACGCCCATGACCATCAACTGCAAGGTCATGACCATGCCGTTCCACAGGCCCGGGATGGCGGGGATGATGCCGCTGAAATCGAAGTCCATTATTTACCCCCCACGGAGATCAGGCCGGGCACCGCGACTTTCTTCTCGACCAGGCGCATGAGCAGCATCAGGCTCATGTTCAGGGTGAAGTAGATCAGCGTGGCCAGGGTGAAGGCTTCAAACAGGTTGGCCGAGAACTCGGCGGTCTGTTTGGTTTGCGCCAGCAGTTCCATCAAGCCGATCAAGGACGCCACGGAGGAGTTCTTGAACACGTTGAGGAATTCCGAGGTAAGCGGCGGAATAATGATGCGGTAGGCCTGGGGCAGCAGCACGTTCCAGTAGATCTGCGGCAGCTTGAAGCCCATGGCGCGCGCGGCGGATTCCTGGCCACGTGGCAGCGCCTGGATGCCGGTGCGCACTTGCTCGCACACCCGGGCGGCGGTGAACAGGCCCAGGCACACGACAACGCTCAGGTAGGCCGAGGTGGTCGGGTTCAGGTCTTGTTTGTACCAGTCTTGCAGGTTCTGCGGCAGCAGGTCGGGTATCAGGAAATACCAGATGAACAGCTGGACCAGCAGCGGTACGTTACGAAACAGTTCCACGTAGCAGGTCGCGATGCCCGATACGATGCGGTTTGGCACGGTGCGCATGACCCCCAGAATGGAGCCCAGCAACAAGGCGATAATCCATGCCACGACAGCGATGGCGATGGTCCAGCCCAGGCCGGCGATGTACCAGTCGAGATAAGTCTCGCTGCCAACGCCAGTGGACTTGAAGAACACGCCCCAGTCCCAGTTGTAATTCATTAGGGTCTCCCCTCGAGATCGATCGATGTACAAGCACCCGCTTGGGGAAGATCCTTTCCCACCTGACGTTGAACGCCAGGCACACACGATCGGCTCGAAAACCGCCAGGTCGAGTGTTCCAAAATAAAGCCAGCAGGTAGTAACAGACGCCTGAGGGAGGTTTGCTCCCTCAGGAGATAAGGTTAGTCAGAAATCAGATTTTTACGTCAGGCGCTGGCTTGTCGCTTGGGTTAGCGATCAGATCCTTAACCTTGTCGCTCATCGGGAAGTTCAGGTTCAGGCCTTTTGGTGGAATCGGGCTCTCGAACCACTTGCTGTAGATCTTGTTGATTTCGCCGGATTTGTACAGGCCGGTGATGGCGTCATCGACAGCCTTCTTGAATGCTGGATCGTCTTTACGAACCATGCACGCGTAGGCTTCAAACGACTGTGGAGTACCGGTGATGACCCAGTCATCCGGCTTCTTGGCCTTGGCTTCTTCGCCGGCCAGCAGGGCGTCGTCCATCATGAAGGCAACGGCGCGGCCGCTTTCCAGCATCTGGAAGGACTCGCCGTGGTCCTTGGCGGAGATGACGTTCATGCCCATCTGCTTGTCGGCGTTCATCGCCTTGATGATGCGCTCGGACGTGGTGCCGGCGGTGGTCACGACGTTTTTGCCTTTCAGGTCGGCAAAGTCGCTGTAGGACGGCTTGCCATCCTTGTCTTTCTTGACCAGCAGGCGGGTGCCGATTTCGAAGATGTTGACGGTGAAGTCGACTTGCTGGGCGCGTTCGGCGTTATTGGTGGTGGAGCCGCACTCGATATCCGCGGTGCCGTTCTGGATCAGCGGGATACGGGTTTGCGAGGTGACCAGGTTGTACTTGGTCTTCAGGTCGGGTTTGTTCAGGTCTTTTTTCAGGGCTTCAACGATGGCCAGCTGAATGTCGTGGGAGTAGCCCACTGGTTTGCCCGAACCATCCGCGATGTAGGAAAACGGAATGGAGCTGTCGCGGTGAGCGAGAGTGATGGTGCCGGAGTCGTTGATTTTCTTCAGTGTGCCGGTGAGTTCGGCGGCGAAAACTGGAGTGCTGATCAGAGCAGCAGCGATAGCTGCGCCCAAGATATGGGGAACGATGCGCATCAATACTTCCTCGACATTTGTTTTTTTTATGAAGCCGGCTAAACGGCTCTCTTGTACAGCGAATGCCCGTGACGGCTCCTAAGGCGTCCCAGGTAATCGTCAGGAAGTGTAGAGCATGAGTCGTGCCATACCCGAATTAAAAGGCTAAGCGGCTGATTTATAAGCGTATTAACTTTGTGTGACGATGTATTTTCAAGGCTTGGGTCCGGCAAACCGAATGGTTGGGGGTATGCCGTTCGGAAAACCGAATGCCAGCGGGTCAGTATTTTCTGTAGGAACGAGCACGCCTGCGAGGGCATCGACGGGGCTTATTGATCTGCCCAGTGTCTGCATCGCAGGCGCGCCAGCCCTCACAGGGCTATCGACGGCAGGTTCTGCTGTCAGAAGGTGTAGTCGGCCGAGACCACCGCCGCACGCCCGTCGCCAGGCACCGCCCAACCGTTGTTGCGGATGCGGGTCAGGTACTCCTTGTCGAACAGGTTGTTGACGTTCAACTGCAGGTTGAGCTGCTTGTTGACCTTGTAACCCAGCATCGCACGCTGCACCGCATAGCCAGGCGCAGTCGGTGCCCCGGCCGCGCTGACCAGGTACTGCTTGGTCTGCGCTGTGATGCCGTAACCCACCTGGAAGTCGTATGGCAGGTCGTACACCGTCCAGAGGCTGGCCGCATGCTTGGGGGTGAAGGTCAGCGGTTCACCTTTCTGCACATCGATACCGGTGGTTGCCAGGGTGTAGTCGCTGGCGCTGCGCAGTACACGGGTGTTGAGGTAGGTGTAGTTGGCGAAGACCTTCCAGCGATCTGTCAGCGCGCCGCTCAGGCCGAGCGCCACGCCATCGGCACGCGCCTTGCCGTCGAGGGTTTGCGTGCCGCTCAGGTTGCTCGGGTCGTTATCGGCGACTTTGTAGTTGGTGCGGTCATTGCGAAAGATCGCGCCGGTGACCGACAAGGCATCGTCGAGGAAGTCCCACTTGGTGCCGATTTCATAACTGACCGCGGTTTCCGGGGCGACGTTGCAGTTGTTGGTGGCCGTGCTGGAAGTCTTGGCCGGGGTGTAGCAGCCACCGTTGACGCTGGCTTGCGACGGCGTCTTGCTGTTGCCATAGGCGACATAGAAGCTGCCGTTTTCCACCGGCTTGTAGACCAGCGCCAGGCGGTAGGACGTCAGGTCGTCTGCCTGGCCGTAGCGCACGCCGGGCGTTTCCACGCCGGTGCTGGAATAGGCGTTGCTCACCGAACTGCCGGCGTTGTGCTCGTACCGCAGGCCACCATTGATTTCCCATTGCGGGTTGAGCTTGAGCGTATCGAAGGCATAGGCGGCGCGGTTGTTCAGTGCTCCGTCGACATGAGCCGCACGGGTGAAATTGACCGGGCCGGTCCAGTCGGAATTCGGATCGCTGTAGCTGACCGGCGGCGGCACAATCGTGCTGCCGTTGCTGTTCGTCAGCCACTTGCCGGTGTCGGCCTGGTATTCCTCGCGGCTGATGGCGATGCCGGTCACCAGCGTGTGGTCGATGAAGCCGGTGCTGAAGTGGCTGGTCACGTCAGTCTGGTTGGTGAACATTTTGTTCTGGGTGTTGCGCTCGTTACCCAATGAGCCACCGGCTGGCTGGAAAAAGCCCGGGCTCAGGCCTGCGGGGCAGGGGGCACCGGTAATCTGGGTGCCGCTGGCCAGGCAACCGGCCTGCGCACCTTCAGGGCCGGAAGCGCGCAGCTCCTGGCGTACGCGCTCGACGCGGGTGAAGTTGCGGACCGACACGGCATCGTTGAAGTCATGTTCGAGCTTGAGGCTGAACGCGTCCGAGGTGATGTTCTGGTCGTTGATGTTGTGGTAACCGTAATAGTCGCTCCAGCCCACGCCCGGCATCGGCTTGCCGTTGTAGATAGGGATGCCGTATTGCGGCGTGTTGTCATCTTTCTGATGTTCATAACTGACGGTCACGCGCGTCGGCGTGCCCAGGCCGAAGGCGATCGAGGGGGCGATGCCCCAACGCGAGTAATCTTCATAATCGCGGCCCGGCACGTCGTTACCATGGGCCATCAGGTTCAAGCGGAATGCCGTGGTGTCGTTGAGTGTCTGGTTGCTGTCCAGGGTGAGGCGCTTGTAGCTGTCTGTGCCGATGCCGGCGCTGATCGTGGTTTTGTCGCGCAGTTCCGGGGCCTTGGTGACCAGGTTGATGGTGCCGCCGACAGCGCCCGAACCCGAGTACACCGAGCTGGCGCCGCTGACGACTTCGACCTGCTCCAGGTTGAACGGGTCGGTGCGGCTGTATTGCGCGCTGTCGCGCACGCCGTCCACGTAGATATCGCCGCTGGCGGAAAAACCGCGCAGATTGATGCTGTCGCCATAGCCGCTGCCGCCTTCACCGGCACCGAATGTGATGCCCGGCACGGTGCTGAGCACGTCGCGCAGGGTCAGCAGGTTTTGATCGTGAATGACTTCCTTGGGCACCACCGTGATGGTCTGCGGCGTGTCGCGCAGCGCTTCGGTGTACTTGGGTGAAGACGGTGCTACCGGGTTGTAGGCACTTTGCGCCTGCCCTTCGATGCTGGTCGCGCCGAGCTGGATCGGCCCGGTGTTGTCGTCTGGTGCGGCATCCCCCGCATAACTGAAGCCTCCCTGCGCAGCCACTGCCAAACCCACTGCCGATGCGAGCAAATGCCGCGTGGAGAGGGGGGCGGAACGGGTGCCGGTCGTCATTGAATGGTCTCTTGTTAGTAGGATTGAGAGGTGGTCGTGTTTGATAACCAATCTCAAATGTAATAGATTGTTACGTAATGTTTCATGAAAGTTTTGTAAGTTTTATCCACCGTGGGGAGACGCAAATGCACAGCACCGAGCCTTCTGATTTGGCCGGTAACCCCCGGGCCTACGCACGGTGGGTGATGCACGCCGCACAATTGGGGGATGCCGACGCGCAGGCCACCTTGGGCCAGTTGCTGCTGGAGGGGCGTGGCATCCAGCTGGACCAGGCCTTGGCGCTGAGTTGGTTTCGGATCGCTGCGCGCCAGGGGCATCCGATGGCAATCAATATGATCGGCCGTTGCCTGGAGCATGGCTGGGGCGACGCGATCAACCTGGAACAGGCCGCACGGCATTACCGGCAGGCGGCCGATCTGGGCCTGGATTGGGGGCTGTACAACTTCGGTCAGTTGCTGACCCGTGGCCGCGGCGTCGAGCAAGACCTGGGCGCGGCGTTCCAATTGTTCCAGCAGGCGGCTGCCCAAGGACACGCCAAGTCGATGAACCTGCTCGGGCGTTTCCACCATGAGGGCGTCGTGGTGCCCAGGGATGTGCCGCTGGCACGCCAGTGGTACCGGCGCGCGGCCGAGGCCGGTGATTTCCGTGGGCAATACAACCACGCGGCGGAGTTGGCAGAAGCCGGCGACGAGGCGCAGGCCTGTGTCTGGCTTGAGCGCGCGCTGGTGGGCGCCACGCCGGGCTTCCTGCTGGCGGCTTACCCGGTGCTGCTCGGGTCGGCCTTGCCCGGTATCCGGGACATGGGGCTGCGTTACCAGCGCCAGGCCCTCGAGGCATGAAAAAGCCCCTGGACCTTACGGCACAGGGGCTTCTTTACGACCGGTTGATCAGGCCGCTTCGATCTTGCGGTTCTGCTCGACCTTGGACAGGTAACGTTGCACGTTGTCCTGTTCCTGCGCCGTGGTGAACAGGCCCAGCTTGGTGCGCCGCCACAGCACGTCCTGAGGTTGGGTCACCCATTCTTCAGCGCACAGATAATCCACTTCGCGGGTGTACAGGCCGCCACCCAGGTGGTCACCAAGATCGGCCAGCGATTGCACGCCTTCGAGCAAGCGCCAGGTCCGGCTGCCATAAGTGGTGGACCAGCGGCGCGCTATCTCGCTTGGCACCCAGTCGAACTTCGCGCGAATGGCCTCGGCCAGAGCTTCCGGCGTGGTCATGTGCTCGCCGCCGGGCAGGCTCGCGGTGGCGGTCCAGCTCGGGCGCATCTGCGTGAAGTATGGCGCCAATTGTGCCATCGCCGACTCGGCAAGTTTGCGGTAGGTGGTCAGCTTGCCACCGAACACCGACAGGATCGGTGCTTCGCCCGTGCCGCCGGACAGCGACAGGGTGTAGTCACGGGTGATCGCCGACGGGTTATCCGACTCGTCGTTGCACAGCGGGCGCACACCGGAGTAGGTGTGGGCGATGTCGTCGCGGCTCAGTTGCTTCTTGAAGTGCGCGTTGACCACCTTGAGCATGTAGTCGGTTTCGCCTTCGGTGATCGCCACTTTCGCCGGGTCGCCGGTGTATTCGCGGTCGGTGGTGCCGATGATGGTCAGGTGATTCAAGTACGGAATGGTGAAGACAATGCGCTGGTCTTCGTTCTGCAGGATGTGCGCGTGGGCGCCTTCGTACAGTTTCGGCACGATCAAGTGGCTGCCCTGGATCAGGCGGATGCCGTAGGGCGAGTCCAGCTTCAAGTCTTCCTTGATGAACTTGGCAACCCACGGGCCGGCCGCGTTCACCAGGGCGCGGGCGCGGATCGAGAACAGGCTGCCGTCGGCGCGTTCCATGTTCATTTCCCACATGCCGTTGCTGCGGTGCGCGCTGACGCAGCGCGTCTGGGTGTGGATATGCGCGCCTTTTTCACGCGCGGCCATGGCGTTGAGCACCACCAGGCGGGCGTCGTCGACCCAGCAGTCGGAATATTCGAAGCCTTTGGTGATTTCGCTTTTCAGCGGGCTGTCGGCGCCGAACTTGAGGCTTTTGGAACCGGCCAGCTTCTCGCGTTTGCCCAGGTGGTCATAGAGGAACAGGCCCGCGCGGATCATCCACGCCGGACGCAGGTGCGGTCGGTGCGGCAGGACAAAACGCATTTGCTTGACGATGTGCGGGGCCTTGGCCAGCAGCACTTCACGTTCGGCCAGGGCTTCGCGCACGAGGCGGAATTCGTAATGTTCGAGGTAGCGCAGGCCGCCGTGGATCAGCTTGCTGCTGGCGGAGGAGGTGTGGCTGGCGAGGTCGTCCTTTTCGCAAAGGAATACCGACAAACCGCGCCCGGCTGCGTCTGCTGCAATGCCGACGCCATTGATCCCGCCGCCGATCACGGCGACGTCATAGACTTCGGCAAGCGGTGCAGCAGGCAAGGTAGAAGGGTTCATCGGCTGGCCTCGCGATCTTTTCGTATTGGAATTCGAACATTAATGTTCATTTGCGAAAATGGTAGCTGATAAACGCGCGCACAGCCACCCGACTTCGATTGAAAAAACTCATCGAAGGGCGGGAAAAGGAAAATTTGTGAACATAAACCTGTGGAAGCCCGGTTTGCCGGCGATGGCGATCTCAAGGGCGCTATCGCCGGCAAGCCGGGCTCCTACAGGTTGATCGCATTTCGCCAGGAATTACGCATTCAAATGTGGGAGCGGGCTTGCTCGCGAAGGCGTCGGTGCAGGCGCCACAGAGATCGAAGCGTCACACGACTTCGAGGCGAACCTTATGCTGATTCAACAGCTGCACCAGCGCGGGCACCGGCTGCTGGTCGGTTACCAGGCAGTCCACCAGGCTGATCGGCCCCAGCCGAATCATGGCATTGCGCCCGAATTTGCTTGAGTCCGCCGCCAGGATCACTTGGCGCGCATTGGCGATGATCGCCTGGGAAACCCGTACTTCCTGATAGTCGAAGTCGAGCAGGCTGCCGTCTTCGTCGATGCCGCTGATACCCACCAGGGCAAAGTCGACCTTGAACTGGTTGATGAAATCCACACTGGCCTGGCCTACCACACCGCCGTCACGGCGCACGTTGCCGCCGGTCAACAGCACGTCGAAGTCGTCCTTGGCGCTGAGCATGGTGGCGACGTTGAGGTTGTTGGTGATGATTTTCAGGTGATTGTGGTTGAGCAACGCGCGGGCGATGGATTCGGTGGTGGTGCCGATATTGATGAACAGCGAGGCATGATCGGGGATTTGCGCCGCGATGGCTTCGCCGATGCGCTGTTTCTCGTCGCGCATCTGGTCGGCACGCATGGCGTACGCGGTGTTTTCGACGCTGGAGTCATAGGCTGCGCCGCCATGGTAGCGGCGCAACAGATTGGCGTCCGCCAGCTGGTTGATATCGCGGCGGATGGTTTGCGGGGTGACAACGAACAGCTGCGCCATTTCCTCGATACTGACGTAGCCGCGTTCGCGGACCAGTTCGAGGATTTGTTGCTGGCGGGGAGGCAGATTCATGGGGCGTCCTTTGGGCTGCCATACAAAAGTGGCCCATGATGACGCAGGAATCCGCTCCCTGCCAGTTACAACCCTGTCGCCGTCCGGCGCCTGGCTTATTCAGCGCCTTCGTGGGGTTCCCAGTCGCGGGTGCGGCTGACTGCTTTCTGCCAGCCGGCATACAGCTTCTCTTTGGCGACTTCGTCCAGTTGCGGTTCGAATTCGCGCTCGATCACGGCCTTGCCGCGCAGTTCGTCAAGGCTGCCCCAGAACCCGCAGGCCAGGCCGGCCAGATACGCCGCGCCAAGCGCCGTGGTCTCGCGCATTTGCGGGCGCTCGACCTGGGTGCCGAGGATGTCGGCCTGGAACTGCATCAGGAAGTTGTTGGCGACCGCGCCGCCGTCCACGCGCAGGGCCTTGAGGCGTTCGCCGGAGTCTTGCTGCATGGCGTCCAGTACGTCGCGGGTCTGGTAGGCAATCGACTCCAGGGCTGCACGAATAATGTGATCCACGCGTACGCCGCGGGTCAGGCCGAACAGCGCGCCACGGGCATACGGGTCCCAGTACGGAGCGCCCAGGCCAGTGAACGCCGGGACCAGGTACACGCCGTTGCTGTCTTTGACCTTGCCGGCGAAATATTCGGTGTCGGTGGCGTCGGCGATGATCTTCAGCTCATCACGCAGCCATTGCACGGTGGAGCCGCCGTTGAACACCGCGCCTTCGAGGGCGTAAGCCACTTCGCCACGAGGGCCGCAGGCGATGGTGGTGAGCATGCCGTGCTTGGACTTCACCGCCTTGTCGCCGGTGTTCATCAGCAGGAAGCAGCCGGTGCCATAGGTATTCTTGGCCTGCCCGGCTTCGACGCACATCTGGCCGAACAACGCAGCCTGCTGGTCACCGGCGATACCACCGATGGCGATGCCGCTTTTGGTGCGGCCGTAGATTTCCGAGGAGGATTTCACTTCCGGCAGCATTTCGCGCGGCACGTCGAGAATCTCCAGCATCTTCGCATCCCACTCCAGGGTGTGGATGTTGAAGAGCATGGTGCGCGAGGCGTTGGTGTAGTCGGTGACGTGGGTTTTGCCGCCGGTAAATTTCCAGATCAGCCAGCTGTCGATGGTGCCGAACAGCAGTTCGCCGTTGCGCGCCCGCTCGCGGCTGCCTTCGACGTTGTCGAGGATCCACTTGAGCTTGGTGCCGGAGAAGTACGGGTCGGTCACCAGGCCAGTGGTGTCATTGATGTATTGCTCGTGGCCGTCGCGCTTGAGCTGCTGGCAGATCTCGGTGCTGCGGCGGCACTGCCAGACGATGGCGTTGTAGATCGGCCGGCCGGTGATCTTGTCCCACACCACGGTGGTTTCACGCTGGTTGGTGATACCGATGGCGGCGACCTGGTCATGGTGCAGGCCGGCTTGTGCCAGGGCCTCGACCATCACCGCGCTCTGGGTGGCGAAAATTTCCATCGGGTCGTGTTCGACCCAGCCGGCTTGCGGGTAATGCTGAGTGAATTCACGCTGGGCGGTGCAGACCACGTTGGCGTCGCGGTCGAAGATGATCGCGCGCGAACTGGTGGTGCCCTGATCAAGGGCAATGATGTAGTTCTTATTCTCGATATCGGTCATGTCAATTGCCTTGGACGAAATAAGGAAGTCAGAAATCAGCCTGGACCGCGAAGGGCAGGGGCCCAGGCTGGCGCTTTCAGGAAATACGGGTCTTGCCGTTGACAGCCGTGTCAGGTGTTTCAGCTATAGCAGGTGCGGCGCTCGGCAGATGACGGGCAATCAGCCCGCGATAGGCCGCAGCACCGAGGCATGCGCCGACAATCGGCGCGAAAATCGGAACCAGGAAGTAAGGAATATCACGGCCACCGGTAAAGGCCATTTCACCCCAGCCGGCGAAAAAGGTCATCAGCTTGGGCCCGAAATCCCGCGCCGGGTTCATCGCAAAGCCGGTCAGCGGGCCCATGGCGCTGCCAATCACGGCAATCAGCAAGCCGATGAGCAGCGGTGCCAGCGGGCCGCGTGGCAGGCCGTTGTTGTCATCGGTGAGGGCCATGATCACGCCCATCAGGATCGCGGTAATGACCACTTCCACCAGGAACGCTTGGGCAGTGCTCAGCAGCGCATGGGGGTAGGTGGAGAACACCGAGGCCAACTCCAGGCTGGCTTGTGAGCCGCGCACCATGTGGTGGGTTTGTTCGTAATCGAAAAACAGATTGCTGTAGAGGGTGTACACCAGGGCTGCCGAGCAGAAGGCGCCGGCGATCTGGGCGAGAATGTAGAAGGGCAGTTTGCGCTTTTCGAAATCGGCGAAGATGCACAGGGCGATACTGACCGCCGGGTTGAGGTGGGCCCCGGAAATACCGGCGCTCAGGTAGATCGCCATGCTGACGCCGACCCCCCAGATGATGCTGATTTCCCACAAGCCAAAGCTGGCACCCGCGACCTTGAGCGCAGCGACACATCCCGTACCGAAGAAGATCAGCAGCGCAGTCCCCAGGAACTCGGCCATGCATTGGCTCGAAAGTGAAGGCTGTTGAAGAGCAGTTGTCATGGAAAACCTCAATTGTTGTTCTTGTCTGGCGTTTGACCTCAACGGGTCATGCGCGATTTTCACCGTGGTGGGGATCCCCATCTCCGCCACGGCTTACTGCTCGAAACACGTAGGTGTATTCCTACAGTATTCGGAAACGAAAAAATATAGACAAGAATCACGGCTGTCAAAGGTCGAAAGTGAACGGTCGGTCACTTTCCAACTATTGGTCTGGTGAATGATCATGAGGCGCCCTCTGAAGCGAGAGGTCACGAGCGCGCGCACTAGAGCGTTTCGCACGGGCTTGGCTTAGAATTGGTGCTCTGTCTGCCACGCCCGGAGAGGTCATGACACCTGCATTGGATTTGTTGAAAAAAGTTCGTGCCGAACATCGCATCCACAGTTATGAGCACGATCCGAAGTCCGCCTCCTATGGCCTGGAGGCCGCGGAAAAATTGGGCTTGGACCCGGCGCAGGTGTTCAAGACCTTGCTCGCCAGCAGTGAGAAGGGCGAACTGTTGGTCGCGGTGGTGCCGGTCGTCGGAAGTCTGGATTTGAAAGCGCTCGCCCAGGCGGCGGGGGTCAAGAAAGCCGAAATGGCCGACCCGGCTGCGGCGCAACGCTCCACCGGTTATTTGCTCGGCGGTATCAGCCCGCTGGGCCAGAAAAAGCGCCTGCGCACCTTTATCGATATGACGGCGCAGCAATTTGCGACGATTCACGTGAGTGCAGGGAGAAGGGGATTGGAGGTCGAACTGCCCGCAGCAGTGCTGGCCGAACACACCCAGGCCAAGTTCGCGCCGATAGGCCGGGCCTGATCTCAGGCCAATGCAGATCCAATGTGGGAGCGGGCTTGCCCGCGAAAACGGTGTGTCAGGCAAAGATGCAGTGACTGATGTAGCGCATTCGCGAGCAAGCCCGCTCCCACATTTCGATAGGGTTTTGTCAGTTCGTTGGGCTGGAAGGGCGCATGCTGGGTCGGAGTGATTTGTCGAACACACCCCAGGCCACGTTCGCGCCGATAGGCCGGGCCTGATCCAATGTGGGAGCGGGCTTGCCCACGAAAGCGGTGTGACAGTCAAAGATGCAGTGACTGATGAAGCGCATTCGCGAGCAAGCCCGCTCCCACATTTCGATGGGGTTTTGTCAGTTCGTTGGGCTGGAAGGGCGCATGCTGGGTTCGGAGGGATTTGTCGAACATACCCCAGGCCAAGTTCGCGCCGATAGGCCGGGCCTGATCTCAGGCCGGTGCAGATCCAATGTGGGAGCGGGCTTGCTCGCGAAAGCGGTGTGGCAGTCAAAGATGCAGTGACTGATGTAGCGCATTCGCGAGCAAGCCCGCTCCCACATTTCGATAGGATTGCGTCAGTTCGCCGGGCTGTAACGCCGCCTGCTGTTCGAAGGGATTTGTCGAACATACCCCAGGCCAAGTTCGCGCTGATAGGCCGGGCCTGATCTCAGGCCAGTGCAGATCCAATGTGGGAGCGGGCTTGCCCGCGAAAGCAGTGTGACACTCAAAGATGCAGTGGCTGATGCAGCGCATTCGCGAGCAAGCCCGCTCCCACATTAAGATAGGGCTTTGTCAGTTCGCCGGGCTGTAACGCCGTACACCGGATTCGGCATGCGGAATCTGCGCGGCAGTGCTGCCCGAGGCCTGGAACAATATCAGGTGTTCTGCCGCGACACGGATACCCACATCCGCGCCGACCTGATGATCCGCATGGCTAGGGAATATCGACTCCAGCTGCGCGCCCGTTGGCAATTGCAGGCGGTACAGGGTTGAGGCGCCCAGGAAGGTCTTGCCGACGATCTGCGCTTTCAGTGCACTGTCCGGCGCATAGACGATGTCGTCCGGACGCAGCAGCACGTCCACTGCGCCACCGGTAGGCCAGGTGTAGGCACGATTGCCCCGCAGATCGCCGAGTTCGGTGCTGACCGATTCCGGCGAGCTTAGCTGGCCACGGATGAAATAGCCCTGGCCAATAAAGCTGGCGACATATGGCGTCTGCGGCTCGTGGTAGAGGTTATAGGGCGTGTCCCACTGCTCCAGCCGACCCTCTTTGAACACGCCCACCTGATCACTCACCGCGAAGGCTTCTTCCTGGTCATGGGTGACCAGAATCGCACTGGTGCCGCGTGCCTTGAGGATGTCACGAACTTCGTGGCTCAGCTTGCGCCGCAGTTCGCCATCGAGGTTGGAGAAGGGTTCATCGAGCAACAACAGCTGCGGTTCCGGCGCCAGGGCGCGGGCCAGGGCCACCCGTTGTTGCTGGCCGCCGGAAAGCTCGTGGGGGAAGCGTTTGCCGAGGTTCTTCAGGTTCACCAGTTCCAGCAGTTCGGCGACCACGCGGTCTTTTTGCGGGTGCTTGCGAATGCCGAAGGCGATGTTGTCCGCCACGCTGAGGTGCGGAAACAGCGCGTAGTCCTGGAACACCATGCCGATACGACGTTTCTCTGGAGCCAAGGTGAAGCCGGCACTGGAAATCACTTCGCCGGCCAGGCTGATTTCACCTTCATGCACCGGCTCGAACCCGGCGATCGCCCGCAGGGTAGTGGTTTTGCCGCAGCCCGAGGAGCCGAGCAAGCACCCGATGTCGCCGGCGTTGAGGTGCAGGTTGAGGTTCTGCACCACACGTTGATCTTGATAGCCGCATGCCAGATTGCGCAGGTTCAGCAGTAATGGCTGGCTCATGCGTGGTGGTACGCCGGCTCGACGAGGAACTCAAGCAAGGCCTTCTGTGCGTGCAGGCGGTTTTCTGCCTGGTCCCAGGCCACGGAGCGCGGGTCGTCGAGCAGGTCGAGGCTGATCTCCTCGCCACGGTGGGCCGGCAGGCAGTGCATGAACAGCACATCTGGCGCAGCCTGGTCGAGCAGGGCACGGGTAACCTGGAAGGGCGCAAACAGCGCCAGGCGCTTGGCGGTTTCGTCTTCCTGACCCATCGAGGTCCAGACGTCGGTGCTCACCAGGTGGGCGCCGATCACCGCGTCGCGCGGGTCACGCACCACGGTCACGCGGTCGCCGGCCTGTTCGAGGAAACGTGCGTCAGGCTCGTAGCCTTCCGGGCAGGCAATGCGCAGCTGGAAATCGAATTGGATCGCCGCTTCTATATAGCTGTTGCACATGTTATTGCCGTCGCCGATCCAGGCCACGGTCTTGCCCTGGATCGAGCCGCGGTGTTCGAGGAAGGTCTGCATGTCGGCCAGCAACTGGCACGGGTGCAGATCATCGGACAGGCCATTGATCACCGGCACGCGCGAGTTGGCAGCGAATTCGGTCAAGGTGCTGTGGGCAAAGGTACGGATCATCACCGCATCAAGCATGCGCGACATGACGATGGCGCAATCGCTGATCGGCTCGCCACGGCCCAGTTGGGTGTCGCGCGGCGACAGGAAGATGGCCTGGCCACCCAGCTGGATCATGCCGGCTTCGAAAGACAAGCGGGTGCGGGTCGACGACTTCTCGAAAATCATGCCGAGCACGCGGTTTTTCAAAGGCTCGAACAGTACGCCGCGGTTACGCAGGTCTTTAAGCTCAATGCCTCGACGGATCACGCTGACCAGCTCTTCGGGCGTGCAATCCATCAGGGAGAGAAAGTGCCTTGCGCTCATCATTAACTACCTTTTTGCAACAGACCGCAGATACTCAAAGCCTTGTTTATTGTGACAACGGGCGAGACCTGCGGCGAAAGCCGCACGGGGCGACGAAATAGGGGAAGGCGCGATCTTATAATTAAATGTCGCGTCTTACCAATAGGGCTACGGTTTTTAAGGGTGTTCAAGCAGGGCGCCGGAGCGCGTTTGAAGACGATTTCCTGACAGCAGCGGGCCATTTGTACACTGGCGCCGCAGCCTTTTGCAATGCGCGGGGACGCGCCCAGGCCAAGCTGCGTCGGTTTTGGCGGCTATGTGGGAAGTTTCTGAAACATTTGCTCACGTATACCCATGCCCGGGCCTGATGCCGGCCGATTCACGGGGCGAACGTTACTGGTCCCTGTGCCTGGCGCGGCCCATAGTGCAGCCATCCCCAATAAAGAGACTGGCCATGACCAAGACTCTCCATCACCGTGCCTGCCACCTGTGCGAAGCCATCTGCGGCCTGACCCTGGAAACCACCCAGGCCGACGACGGCAGCCTGGCGATCACCTCGATCAAGGGCGACGCGCTGGATACGTTCAGCCGCGGGCATATCTGCCCCAAGGCCGTTGCGCTGCAGGATATCCAGAATGATCCGGACCGCCTGCACCAGCCGATGCGGCGCGTGGGCAGCGAATGGCAGTCGATCTCGTGGGAAGAAGCCTTTGGGCTTGTAGCCGAACGGCTGGCGGGCATTCAGACGCGTCACGGGCAAAACGCGGTGGCGGTGTATCAGGGCAACCCCAGCGTGCATAACTACGGGCTGATGACCCACAGCAACTACTTCCTTGGCCAACTGAAGACACGCAACCGGTTTTCCGCAACCTCGGTGGACCAGTTGCCCCATCACCTCACCAGTCACTTGATGTACGGACACGGGCTGTTGTTGCCGATCCCGGACATCGACCACACCGACTTCATGCTGATCCTGGGCGGCAACCCGCTGGCGTCGAATGGCAGCATCATGACCGTCCCCGATGTGGAGAAGCGCCTCAAGGCCATCCAGGCGCGGGGCGGCAAAGTGGTGGTGGTCGATCCTCGGCGCAGCGAGACAGCGGCAATGGCTGACCAGCACCTGTTCGTGCGCCCGGGAGGGGATGCCGCGTTGTTGTTCGGGGTGCTCAACACGCTGTTTACCGAAAACCTGACCCGCGCCAGCCATCTGCCGGTTGAAGGCCTGGAGGAGGTGCGTCAGGCCATCGCCGGCTTTACCGCTGAGGCCATGAGCGATCAGTGTGCGGTGCCGGCTGAGCAGATTCGCCAGTTGGCGCGGGACTTTGCAGGCGCCGACAAGGCGGTGTGCTACGGGCGCATGGGTGTCTCGACCCAGGCGTTTGGCACGCTGTGCCATTGGCTGGTGCAGTTGATCAACCTGGTGACCGGCAACCTGGACCGCGTCGGCGGTGCCTTGTGCACTACCCCGGCCGTGGACTTGGTCGCGTCCACCGGCGGCGGGCATTTCAATCGCTGGCAGAGCCGGGTCTCCGGACGACCGGAGTACGGTGGCGAGTTGCCGGTGTCGGCCCTCGCCGAGGAAATGCTCACCGAAGGTGAAGGACAAATCCGCGCGCTGGTGACCGTGGCCGGCAACCCCGTGCTGTCGACGCCCAATGGTCGTCAGCTCGAACAGGCCCTGGATAGCCTGGAGTTCATGGTCAGTATCGACCTGTATATCAACGAGACGACGCGTTATGCCGACCTGATCCTGCCGTCCACCTCGGCGCTGGAAAACGATCATTACGACACCACCTTCAACATGTTTGCGGTGCGTAACGTCACCCGCTTCAATCGCGCAATCCTGCCCAAGCCTGCGGGCGCGCTGCATGACTGGGAGATTTTTGTCGGGCTGGCTCAAGCGTTTGCGGCGCACACCGGCGCTGCGCTCAAGCCCACCATGCCGCCAGCGCAGATGATCGATTTCGGGCTGCGGGCCGGGACCTATGGTGATGCGTCCGGGTACAAGTTGTCGGTGGCGATGCTCGCCGAGCATCCCCATGGCCTGGACCTGGGCCCGCTCAAGCCCAACCTCGCCGCGCGTCTGAAAACCGCTGATGGCAAGGTGCGCGCGGCGCCGGCGGTGATCCTCGCGGACCTGGCGCGTTTTGCCGCGCAGCCGGTGCCGGTGGCTGACGAATTGTTGCTGATCGGTCGGCGCCATGTGCGCAGCAACAATTCCTGGATGCACAACTATCACCGGCTGGTGAAGGGCAAGCCTCGGCACCAGTTGCTGATGCATCCGGACGACCTGAGCCGTCGGCAGTTGAGTGATGGCCAGCGGGTGCGTGTGAGTTCGCGCATCGGCATGATCGAGGTCGAGGTGGTGGCCAGCCTGGACATGATGCCCGGCGTGGTCAGCCTGCCTCACGGCTGGGGCCATGGCCGCCCCGGCGTGCAGATGACCATCGCCAGCAGCCAGCCGGGCGCGAGCGCGAACGACTTGACTGACGAACGGCAATTGGACGAATTGTCCGGCAACGCCGCGTTGAACGGGGTGCCGGTGCAGGTTGCAGCCGCTTAAGGAGCCCGAGCACCACGCTGGGATTTTGCGTTACAATGCGCCACCGTGCCGACCTGTGAGTCGCAAAGTTCCAGCCGAGGTGTTCCATGGATATCATCGAAACGATCAAAGAGCAGATTGCCAACAACACCATTCTGCTTTACATGAAGGGCGCTCCGAACGCTCCTCAGTGCGGTTTCTCCGCGAAGGCTTCCCAGGCCATCATGGCGTGCGGCGAGAAGTTCGCTTACGTGGATATCCTGCAAAACCCTGAAATCCGCGCCAACCTGCCGAAGTACGCCAACTGGCCTACTTTCCCACAACTGTGGGTTGCCGGTGAGCTGGTCGGCGGTAGCGACATCATCGTCGAAATGGCCGCTGATGGTTCGCTGCAGGCGCTGATCAAAGAAGCCGCGGCAAACGCTGCAGCCAAGACCGACGCTTGATTCTAGAAATCATCGGTCAATAAAAAGCCCCGCTTCTCATAAGAGAGCGGGGCTTTTTTGTACCTGTCGCCTAGGGCTTATTCACCCATCTGCGATTGCAGGTAGTTCTCCAGGCTGACTTTGTCGATCAGGCCCAGTTGGGTCTCCAGCCAGTCGATATGTTCTTCCTGGTCTTCCAGGATATCTTCCAGCAGTTCACGGCTGCCGAAGTCACCCTTGGTCTCACAGTGCGCAATGGCGGCCTTGAGGTCGCTGTGGCTCTTGCGTTCAAAGCCCAGGTCGCTGCTGATCATTTCCTGGGTGTGCTCGCCGATGTTGAGCTTGCCCAGGTCCTGCACGTTCGGCAGGCCTTCCAGGAACAGGATGCGCTTGATCAGCGCGTCGGCGTCCTTCATGGCTTTGATGGATTCTTTGTATTCACGCTTGCCGAGCTTTTCCAGGCCCCAATCGTCATACATGCGCGCATGCAGAAAGTACTGATTGATCGCGACCAGTTCATTGGCAAGGATTTTGTTGAGTTGCTGGATGACTGAGATGTCGCCTTTCATGACTGGGGTCCTGCCCTGTAATAGCTGTGTATAAGGCGGAGTTTGAGCGGCGAAATCCCTAGTGTCAAACCTAAGTTATTGAATAATAAATGAAAATTAATCGGAATAAGAATGTTTGTGTTCCGCGTCTTGACGCTAACTAATTGAATTGCAGGCATAAAAAAACCGGACACTAAGTCCGGTTCTTTAAAACACGCGTATTCAGGCGTGTGTAAATTCTGCTGTGTAGGGGAGCGCGGCCTGGGCTGTCTGCAGCTGCGTCAGGGTTTCCCGTACCACTTGCTTGGCGAGGCAAGCACATTTTCCGCACTGGCTGGCAACGCCGGTGGTTTCACGTACTTCCTTGTAGCTGCAGCAACCTTCGTAGATTGCTTCGCGGATTTGTCCGTCGGTGACGCCAGTACACAGGCACACATACATAAGGGAGAACCGTCGCGGGTTTAAGGCTTAAGTGCGATGGATCTTAATGTTAACGAGAATGATTGTCAAAGTAGATTCGTAGGGTATTCGCAGGCATTGCCCACGCACTGACGAACGGTTTTTTCAGTGTATGATGCTCGGTCTTCACGAAGCGTGACTGCGTCACGGGCCTGTCGCTTGAATGCGGCAGACTTGAGGCCGGTCCTTTTACTTCAATCGTCACCCTACTATCAGGAGATAACCAATGAGCGTACTCGTCGGCAAACAAGCCCCGGATTTCGACGTACCTGCCGTCCTCGGCAATGGCGAAATCGTTGACAGCTTCAAACTGTCTGAAGCCATCAAAGGCAAATACGGCCTGGTATTCTTCTACCCGCTGGACTTCACCTTCGTCTGCCCTTCGGAGCTGATCGCTCTGGACCACCGCATGGACGATTTCAAGGCGCGCAACGTAGAAGTGGTTGCCGTTTCTATCGACTCCCATTTCACCCACAACGCCTGGCGCAACACTGCCATCAATGATGGCGGCATCGGCAAAGTCAAATACACCATGGCTGCCGACATGAAGCACGACATCGCCAAGGCCTACGACGTCGAGTCCGAAGGCGGCGTGGCTTTCCGTGGCGCGTTCCTGATCGACGACAAGGGCGTTGTACGTTCCCAGATCATCAACGACCTGCCGCTGGGTCGTAACATGGAAGAGCTGATCCGCCTGGTCGACGCTCTGCAATTCCACGAAGAGCACGGCGAAGTCTGCCCTGCCAACTGGAAAAAAGGCGACAAAGGCATGAACGCTTCGCCAGAAGGCGTTGCGGCTTACCTGACCGAGAACGCTGGCAAGCTGTAAGCCAGTTTCACGGTAAAAAAAACCGGCCTGAGAAGGCCGGTTTTTTTATGCGCGGGATTCAGCCGTGTGACTGGCTTTGAGTCGCGAGCGCGCTGCTCGTGGTCAGGAGGCCTCTTGTGGCAAGCGTGCTCACCACAACACAGCAACCAAATTACCGCATCAAGGCAAGCAGGCTGTGGTGAGTAGGCTTCATGTGGTGCACAAGCCTCGTGTGGTGAGCAGGCTTCTTGTGGCGAGCAGGCTTGTCCTGCGTTGGGCCGCGCAGCGGCCCCAAAACCAGACCCCGCGGTTTACCTGATGAGTCCTGTGGGTGCCAATGGGGCTGCTGCGCAGCCCAACGCAGGGCAAGCCTGCTCACCACAACACAGCAACCCGATGGCCACAGTAGGGTAAGCAGGCCGTGGTGAGGCGGCTCCACGTGGAGGAACAAGCTTCTTGTATTGAATAGGCTTCTTGTGGAGAACAAGCCTTTCGTGATGAGCAAGCCT
>NZ_MAUE01000031.1 GCF_001702265.1 Pseudomonas aylmerensis | reverse complement strand
GCAAGCCTGCTCACCACAACACAGCAGCCAAATTGCCGCATCAAGGCAAGTAGGCTGTGGTGAGTAGGCTCCCCGTGGGGAACAAGCTTCTTGTATTGAATAGGCTTCGTGCGGGGAACAAGCCTCGTGGTGAGCAGGCTTCTTGTGGCGAGCAGGCTTGCCCTGCGTTGGGCTGCGCAGCGGCGCCAAAACCAGACGCTGCGGTTTACCTGGCAAACCCTGTGTGTGCCAATGGGTCTGCTACGCAGCCCAACGCAGGGCAAGCCTGCTCACCACAACAGAGCAGCCAAATTGCCGCATCAAGGCAAGCAGGCTGTGGTGAGTAGGCTCCCCGTGGGGAACAAGCTTTTTCTAGTGAATAGGCTTCGTGTGGGGAACAAGCCTCTCGTGGTGAGCAGGCCTCTTGTGGCGAGCAGGCTTGCCCTGCGTTGGGCCGCGCAGCGGCCCCAAAACCAGACCCTGCGGTTTACCTGATAAACCCTGTGGGTGTCAATGGGGCTGCTGCGCAGCCCAACGCAGGGCAAGCCTGCTCACCACAACAGCGCAGCCACATTGCTACATCAGGGCAAACCGGCTTGCCACATCAGAGCAAGCAGGGCGCCACAACCGCGCTGTCAGTCGTTGAAGTCTTCCCAACCGCCCATCTGCTTCCAGCGGTTGACGATGCCGCAGAACAGCTCGGCCGTCTTCTCGGTGTCGTAGCGCGCCGAGTGGGCTTCGCGTCCGTCAAAGTCGATACCGGCTGCCTGGCAGGCTTTCGCCAGTACGGTCTGGCCATACGCCAGGCCTGCGAGGGTGGCGGTGTCGAAGCTGGAGAAGGGGTGGAACGGGTTGCGCTTCATATCGAGGCGCGCCACGGCAGCATTCAGGAAACCCAGGTCGAAGCTGCTGTTGTGGCCTACCAGGATTGCGCGTTTGCAGCCATTAGCCTTCAACGCTTTGCGCACGCCACGGAAAATATCGGTCAGCGCCGCTTCTTCACTCACCGCCATGCGCAGTGGGTGATCGAGCTTGATCCCGGTGAATTCCAGGGCTGCTGCTTCGATATTGGCGCCTTCGAACGGCTCGACGCGAAAGAAGTGGGTGTGCTCCGGGAACACAAAACCCTGTTCATCCATGCCGATGGTGGTGGCGGCGATTTCCAGCAAGGCGTCGGTGGCGCAATTGAAACCACCGGTCTCTACGTCGATGACAACCGGCAGATAACCGCGAAACCGCTCGGCCATCGGGTGACGGGAGCCGCCACCACTGTGCTCGTGTTCGTCATCGTAATGGTCTTCACTCACTTGCTTTCCTCCAGCAGGCGCCAGCGCAGTGTTTCACCGGCGCGCAGCGGGATAACAGTCAGCTCGCCAAACGGCAGGCTGGCAGGGGCGGTCCAGTCTTCACGGACCAGGGTAATGCGGTCGGTGTTCGCCGGCAGGCCGTAGAAACGCGGGCCGTTGAGGCTGGCGAAACCTTCGAGCTTGTCCAGGGCGTTGCGTTGTTCAAACGCTTCGGCATACAACTCGATGGCGGCATACGCGGTGTAGCAGCCGGCACAGCCACACGCGGCTTCCTTGGTGTGTTGGGCATGGGGCGCGGAGTCGGTGCCGAGGAAGAACTTCGGATTACCGCTGGTCGCGGCATCCAGCAGGGCGACCTGATGGGTGTTGCGCTTGAGAATCGGCAGGCAATAGAAATGCGGCCGAATCCCGCCCACCAGCATGTGGTTGCGGTTGTAGAGCAGGTGATGCGCAGTGATGGTCGCGCCCACGTTGGCCGAAGCCTCGGTGACGAACTGCACCGCATCGGCCGTGGTGATGTGTTCGAACACCACCTTCAGGGTCGGGAACAGCTCGACCACGCGGCGCATGTGCTCGTCGATGAAGATCTTCTCGCGATCGAACACGTCGACATCACCACGGGTCACTTCGCCGTGGATCAGCAGCGGCATGCCGACATCCGCCATGGCTTCGATGGCCGGCAGGATCTTGTCGATACTGGTCACGCCGGAATCGGAGTTGGTGGTCGCGCCCGCCGGATACAGCTTGGCGGCGTGCACGAAACCGCTGGCCTTGGCCTGGCGAATCTCTTCAGGCTGGGTGCGGTCGGTGAGGTAGAGCACCATCAACGGTTCAAAGCGGCTGCCGGCCGGCCGCGCAGCGAGGATACGCTGGCGATAGGCGTCGGCTTCAGCGGCGTTGCGCACCGGAGGTACCAGGTTGGGCATGATGATGGCGCGGCCAAACGTGCGCGCTACATCGGCCACGGTTTGAGGCAACGCAGCACCATCGCGAAGATGAATATGCCAGTCGTCGGGACGCAGCAGGGTCAGGCGGTCGGACATTGGGGATTCCAGGCGGGTCAATCTGGTGGGAATGCTACCGGAAAAGACTCTTGCAGGCACTCGCTATCAAGTTTTGCCGGATGCAACCGATAGCCCTAGGTATGCCTTAACGATGTATGACGCTTTGAAGTGTTGTAGAAACCAGTGGAGCCTCCCGTGCGCCAGCATTATCTAGCCCTGCTCAGTGTGTTCGCCAGCCTGCCTGCGATGGCCCTCACGTTCCAGACACGTCTGGAGAACATTGAGTGGAAGGTGGAAGGCGATCAGTTCGAGTGCCGCCTGACCCAGCCAATCACTGATTTCGGCTCGGGTGAGTTCGTGCGCCGCGCCGGCGAGCAGGCAACATTTCGTCTGAAAGCCTACAGCGGCGCGCTGGGCGCGGGCTCTGCCACGTTGTTGGCGGCGGCTGCCCCTTGGCAACCGGGCCGGGGCGATATCAACCTCGGCGCGGTGCGGGCAGGCAGTGGCGATGTACTGTTCAACAGCTCTCAGGCCCAGGCCGGGCGCTTGTTCACCGGTTTGCTGGAAGGACGCAGCCCGACCGTGCGGCATTACGGGCGCGAAGGCGGCTATTCGGAAATTCGCCTGTTGCCGGTGAAATTCAACAAGGCCTACAACGACTATCAGTTGTGTACCACCAAGTTGCTGCCGATGAATTACGATCAGGTCAAGCAGACCGAGGTCGGTTTCCCCGGTGGCGGCATCGAGCTGGATGCGGCCGCGAAGAAAAAACTGTCGGTGATTCTTGCGTTCATGAAGGCGGATCCCACCGTCAACCATATCGAGTTGAACGGGCATTCGGACAACAGTGGCAATCGCCTCACCAACCGCGATGTCTCGCGCCGCCGCGCGTTGGCGGTGATGGATTACTTCAAGGCCAATGGCATCCAGGAGTCGCAAATCACCATGCGATTCCACGGCGAAAGCTATCCCTTGGCACCCAACACCAATGCGGCCAACCGGGCGCGCAACCGCCGCGTGAATATTCAGCTGGAGCGCGTGGCCGCTCCCGAGAAACCGGCGCCCCAGGCTACTGCGCCGAGCAACCCGGCACACACGTCATAAAGCCCGGTCCTGTGATGCGACCATCGGTCGCTCACTCGACATAATCTGTCGCTTTATCTTCATTTGCTGTCGCGCCTCTGTAAATTCACGGTTTTGGTCGGTAGAATCGACGGCTTTCCGTACAACCCCGTGGAGTGATGGCATGGCCGACGTAAACAAGGTCGTTCTCGCGTATTCCGGCGGCCTGGACACTTCGGTGATCCTCAAGTGGCTGCAGGATACTTATAACTGTGAAGTGGTGACCTTCACCGCTGACCTGGGTCAGGGCGAAGAGGTCGAACCTGCACGTGCCAAGGCGCAAGCCATGGGCGTGAAAGAGATCTACATTGACGACCTGCGCGAAGAATTCGTCCGCGATTTCGTCTTCCCGATGTTTCGCGCCAACACCGTCTACGAAGGCGAGTACCTGCTGGGTACTTCCATCGCACGTCCGCTGATCGCCAAGCGCCTGATTGAAATCGCCAACGAAACCGGCGCCGACGCCATTTCCCATGGCGCTACCGGCAAGGGCAACGACCAGGTGCGCTTCGAATTGGGCGCCTACGCCCTCAAGCCAGGCGTCAAAGTGATTGCCCCTTGGCGTGAGTGGGACCTGCTGTCGCGTGAAAAGCTGATGGATTACGCTGAAAAGCATGCGATCCCGATCGAGCGTCACGGCAAGAAGAAGTCCCCGTACTCGATGGATGCCAACCTGCTGCACATCTCCTATGAAGGCGGCGTGCTGGAAGACACCTGGACCGAGCACGAAGAAGACATGTGGCGTTGGACCGTCTCCCCGGAGAACGCACCTGACAAGCCGCAATACCTGGAACTGACCTACCGCAACGGCGACATCGTCGCACTGGACGGCGTCGAAATGACCCCGGCCACCGTGCTGGCGACCTTGAACCGTATCGGTGGTGAACACGGTATCGGCCGTCTCGACATCGTCGAGAACCGCTACGTGGGCATGAAGTCCCGTGGCTGCTACGAAACTCCAGGCGGCACCATCATGCTGCGCGCCCACCGCGCCATTGAGTCGATCACCCTGGACCGCGAAGTGGCTCACCTCAAAGACGAGCTGATGCCCAAGTACGCCAGCCTGATCTACACCGGCTACTGGTGGAGCCCAGAGCGTTTGATGCTGCAGCAGATGATCGACGCTTCCCAGGCCCACGTGAATGGTGTGGTGCGCCTGAAGCTGTACAAGGGCAACGTGATCGTCACCGGGCGCAAGTCCGATGAGTCGCTGTTCGATGCCAATATCGCCACCTTCGAAGAAGATGGCGGCGCCTACAACCAGGCGGACGCTGCGGGCTTCATCAAGTTGAACGCACTGCGCATGCGCATTGCGGCCAACAAGGGTCGCAAGTTGTTCTGAGTGTCAGACGCGTTGTGAGAATGGCCCCTTTATCAAGGGGCCATTTTTTTTGCCTGTCGATTAAGCAACACAGTCTCATGTTTATAAATGTTTAAAGTTGCCGAGCTGATAAGGGTTAAAAGTTTCAATCCTGAACATTTATTGTCGATTCTTGGAGGGGGCGAATTATTTACATCTGACTAGGAACTATGTCTTACAGAAAATTCACACATGTAAGTGTGTTTTGACTAAGCGTTTATGAAAGTTCTGTAGGAGATTTTGAGTGTAAATGGATATGTCAAATGGAACTGAGGGCGTCGGCCGCTTTTCGCCGGCCCGCTTATGCCTACGCCCCAAGCAAGGGATGTTTCCTGAAGGTTGCGTACGCCGCGTTTACCCCAACCCCCTTATTGGTTGGATATTTCATTCAAAATATGTGCGACCCAGGAAAGGTCTGAAAGGCCACATAAATCTCGACACATCCGAGTTGGCGTTTTTTTGTAGGTTAATTCCGAAGTGGTTGTGGGTTGGGTCTCTGGTTGCTCTAACTTGGGGGTGAATGCTATGCCAACTAGGAAACGACTAGGCTATTGTGTTTGCTCTGAATAATTCGAACAGCGAAATTGGACTTTCTCATGAATAAAGTGCTGATCGTGGATGATCATCCCGTCATTCGTCTTGCTGTGCGTATGCTAATGGAGCGTCATGGTTATGAGGTCGTTGCCGAGACCGATAACGGTGTCGATGCGTTGCAACTTGCGCGCGAGCATATGCCGGACATTGTCATACTGGATATTGGAATTCCCAAGCTCGACGGCCTGGAAGTCATTTGCCGACTGTCGTCCACCAAGCAGGCCACACCGTTCAAGGTGCTGGTGCTGACGTCGCAGGCCCCCGGCCATTTCTCGATGCGCTGCATGCAGGCGGGGGCTGCCGGCTATGTGTGCAAGCAGCAGGATCTGACCGAGTTGCTGAGTGCCATAAAAGCGGTGCTCTCGGGCTACAGCTATTTCCCCAACCAGGCGCTGAACTCGGTGCGCTCCACCATGGGCAACGCCAGCGAGGCTGACATGGTTGAGCGCCTTTCCGGTCGCGAGATGATGGTGTTGCAACAGTTGGCCCGAGGCAAAACCAACAAGGAGATCGCTGACGGCATGTTCCTCAGCAACAAGACCGTCAGCACCTACAAGACACGCTTGCTGCTCAAACTCAATGCACGGTCGCTGGTGGACCTGATCGAGTTGGCCCAACGCAACGGTCTGGTATAGGGCCGCTGTCAATCCAGGTGTGCCGGCACAAAAAAGCCTCCGTAAAGGAGGCTTCCGGCCGTTACAGGCTCTATCAGAGGTCGAAGTCGTAGTCGGCCAACTGTTTTTGCAAGCGTCGCTCTTCCAGAAGATTGTCGATGGTGCGGCGTTTGCTCAGATTGGTCTTGGCCACCTCTGCCACAGGTGCTTCTGCCCCATCGTCATCCGACTCAACGAGGTCGTCTTCCACTTCCAGTTGTTCTTTGCCAGTGCTCATAAGGTTAACTCCGGGCTAAGACTGCCGTTGGCGCTCCTTATAACGATATTCCATGAGCGGGTAAAAAAGATTTTTTCAATCGACTGATCGAGAAAATCAATGATTGCTCAATCGTCGGAGGTTTTTTCCTTGTATTCGCACAGGTCTTCGATCCGACAGCTGCCGCAGCGAGGCTTGCGCGCCTGGCAAACGTAGCGCCCATGCAGGATCAGCCAGTGATGGGAGTCGAGCAGATAGGGCTTGGGGACAAATTTCATCAACTGCTTTTCGACTTCCACCACATTCTTGCCACGGGCAATCCCGGTCCGGTTGCTGACCCGAAATATATGCGTGTCCACGGCCATGGTCAGTTGTCGGAACGCGGTGTTGAGCACCACGTTGGCGGTTTTACGGCCCACTCCCGGCAGCGCTTCAAGGGCTTCGCGGGTTTGCGGTACTTCGCTGCCGTGCAGTTCGACCAGCAGGCGGCAGGTTTCGATCACGTTCTTGGCCTTGCTGTTGTACAGGCCAATCGTCTTGATGTATTCCGATAACCCTTCCACTCCTAGGGCGTAGATCGCCTCGGGTGTGTTCGCCACCGGATACAGCTTTGCCGTAGCCTTGTTGACGCCAACGTCCGTGGATTGGGCCGAGAGGATCACCGCAATCAGCAACTCGAACGGCGTGGTGTAGGCCAGCTCGGTCTTGGGTTCCGGATTGTCTTCGTGAAGCCTGCGGAAAATTTCCAGGCGTTTTGCGGCGTTCATGGGGCGGTGGGTTCCTTGCAAACGGTCGACATCAGTATGAAAAGTGGATCCAGGCTTCGGGCCCGCGGGCGATGACCCGAGCAGGATAAACCATCGCCACGGCGCACGGCAGCGTCGCCTGCAGTGGGTCAAGCGCCGACGTGAGTGTCCACCCGCTGCTGCGCTTGCTCCAGCGCGTGTTCTGCGGCTTTGAGTTGATCCGCACTGACGCCTGGTTGGCGTTGTAGCTTGGCAACATCGGCTCGAGCATAGGCCAGCGCCGTTTTCAGCTGCCGCAGTTGGGCGTCGATCGGACGCTTTTCCACGCGCTGTAAATCGGGCCGGGGCTGCTCACTGTCAATCTCGGCGTCATGCAAGGCTTGCTCGGCGCTGGACAGCGCAGCGCTCAAGGTCGCCAGCTGCTGCTCGTCAGCGTTCAGGTCCTGAGCTTTTTTCAATTCGGCGCGGCGCATCGCCAATTGGATTTTTGCGCGTTTGAGCGCAGGGTCTTTTTGCGCGGGCGGCGCCGCTCGCTCGGTGACCTCCAGGGCCGCCAGCGCCTGCTCCGCCGCTTCGAACTGCTGCTGCAGGACGATCAATTGCGACTGCTGCTCAAAGGTCGGCGGATGGCCGAATGCCTTCAAGGATTTGTGCAGTTGCGCGCGGCTCATGGCGAGCGTGATCTTGGCCTTCTTGATCGCGGCGTCTTGTGCTGCCTGAGCGGCATCGGGTGGCGTGGGGACCTCTGGTGCGGCGCGCTTGGCCCGTGCCAGGCGTTCAGCGAGCTTGATGGCTTCTTCCCGTTGCAGGCGTGCGTTGCGCTGTTCAAAGCGCCGCCGCGCGCGATCGCGTTTCAGGCCGCGTTCATGACGCTGGGACTCATTGGTCGCCAAGCCGCCCACAATCGGCAACACGCTGGCCGTTGGGCGCATCTCAATGCAATCGACAGGGCAGGGCGCGACACACAGGTCGCAACCGGTGCACTCATCGACGATAACGGTGTGCATCAACTTGGCGGCGCCGACAATCGCGTCCACCGGGCAGGCCTGGATGCATTTGGTGCAGCCGATGCATTCGGCCTCGCGGATATAGGCAACCTGGGCCGGGGCTTCGCCGCGGCTGGTGTCCAGCTCCAGCGCTGGCACACGCAGCAAGAGCGCCAGGCCGGCGATGGTTTCCTGCCCACCGGGCGGACATTTGTTGATCGCCTCACCACGCGCGATGCCCTCGGCGTAAGGCTTGCAACCCGGGTGCCCGCACTTGCCGCATTGGGTTTGCGGCAGCAGCGCGTCGATACGTTGAATCAGATTCATGGAGTAATCATTGGCATGCCGGTTGGACAAACAGAGCGTTTAGATACAAGCCACAAGCCACAAGCCACAAGCTACAAGCTACAAGCTACAAGCTACAAGCTACGAGCTGGCTCTTAGCTCTTAGCTCTTAGCTCTTAGCTCTTAGCTCTTAGCTCTTAGCTCTTAGCTCTTAGCTCTTAGCTCTTAGCTCTTAGCTCTTAGCTTGAAGCTTGCAGCTTGTGGCTTAAAGCTTATGGAGGGCTGTTGTGGTGAGCGGGCTTGCCCCGCGTTGGGCTGCGAAGCAGCCCCATCAGGGCCGCCGCATTCCTACAGACAGAATTGGGTGCCTGGTTCAGGGCCGCTACGCGCCCCAACGCGGGGCAAGCCCGCTCACCACAACAAGCCCGGCTAATCACAACAAGCCTGGCCAACCACACCAGGCCCGCTCACTAAAGGCCTAGACGCTTACTTGATACGCTGGCCTGGCTTGGCGCCGCTGTCAGGGCTCAGCAGGTAGATCTCTTCGCCGCCAGGGCCGGCTGCCATCACCATGCCTTCAGAGATGCCGAACTTCATTTTCCGTGGCTTGAGGTTGGCGATCATCATGGTCAGGCGACCATCGAGCTTCGACGGGTCTGGATAAGCGCTCTTGATCCCGGAGAATACGTTGCGTCGCTCGTCACCGATATCCAGGGTCAGGCGCAGCAGTTTGTCGGCCCCTTCCACGGCTTCGGCCTTGACGATCAGGGCAACACGCAGGTCCACAGCGGCAAAGGCGTCGAAATCGATCTCCGGGGAGAGCGGGTCCTTGGCCAGTTCGCCGTTGCCGGCCGGAGCCGATTCGCCGGTGTCGGTCTGGCTGGCGACCAGGTCTTCCTTGGACGCGTCGGTCATGGCCTGCACCTTGACCGGGTCGATACGGGTCATCAGCGGCTTGAACTCGTTCAACTGATGGTTGCTGAGCAAGGTGGCGTGGTCGTTCCAGGTCAGTGGTGCGACATTGAGGAACGCCTCGGCGTCGGCGGCCAGCAATGGCAGGACCGGCTTGAGGAAGATCACCAACTGGCGGAACAGGTTGACGCCTGTGGCGCAGATCGCCTGGACTTCAGCCTGCTTGCCTTCCTGCTTGTTCAGCGACCACGGCGCCTTGTCGGCAATCCAGGCGTTGGCGCGGTCGGCCAGGCCCATGATTTCGCGCATGGCGCGGGCAAAGTCGCGCGCCTCGTAGGCGTCGGCGATGCTGGGCGCAGCCGCCAGGAACGCTTCGGTCAGTTCCGGCGCGGCGTTGTCGGCCACCAGCAGACCGGCGTTGCCCTTGTGGATAAAACCGGCGCAACGGCTGGCGATGTTGACGACTTTGCCCACGAGGTCCGAGTTGACCTTCTGTACGAAGTCTTCCAGGTTCAGGTCCAGGTCGTCGACGCCACGGCCCAGCTTGGAGGCGTAGTAGTAACGCAGGTATTCCGGCGACAGGTGGTCCAGGTAGGTGCGCGCCTTGATAAAGGTGCCACGGGACTTGGACATCTTCTGGCCGTTGACGGTCAGGTAGCCGTGCACGGCGATGCCGGTTGGCTTGCGGTAGCCCGAACCTTCGAGCATGGCTGGCCAGAACAGCGCGTGGAAATTGACGATGTCCTTGCCGATGAAGTGGTACAGCTCGGCCGTGGAATCCTTGTTCCAGAACGCATCGAAGTCCAGCTCCGGTGTACGGTCGCAGAGGTTCTTGAAGCTGGCCATGTAGCCGATCGGCGCGTCCAGCCACACGTAGAAATACTTGCCCGGCTCACCGGGGATCTCGAAGCCGAAGTACGGCGCATCGCGGGAGATGTCCCACTGTTGCAGGCCGGCATCCAGCCATTCGGCGATCTTGTTCGCCACGGCATCCTGCAGGGTGCCGCTGCGGGTCCAGGTTTGCAGCATCTGCTGGAAATCCGGGAGCTTGAAGAAGAAGTGCTGGGAGTCCTTGAGTACCGGGGTGGCGCCGGAGATGGCCGACTTCGGATCCTTCAAGTCGGTCGGTGCGTAGGTGGCACCGCATTTCTCGCAGTTGTCGCCGTACTGGTCTTCGGTGCCGCATTTCGGGCAGGTGCCCTTGATGAAGCGGTCGGCCAGGAACATTTTCTTTTCCGGGTCGAAATACTGCGTGATCGAGCGCGTGGCAATGTGCCCGGCATCTTTCAAGCGCAGGTAGATCTGGCTCGACAGCTCGCGGTTTTCTTCGGAGTGGGTCGAGTGAAAGTTGTCGAAATCAACCAGGAACTCGGCAAAGTCGGCGCTGTGTTCAGCCTGCACATTGGCGATCAGTTGTTCCGGGGTGATCCCTTCCTTTTCGGCGCGCAGCATGATGGCCGAACCGTGGGCGTCGTCCGCGCAGACATAAATGCATTGATTGCCGCGATGCTTCTGGAAGCGCACCCACATATCGGTCTGGATGTACTCAAGCATATGGCCAAGATGGATGGAACCATTGGCATAGGGCAGGGCGCTGGTGACGAGGATCTTGCGTGGCTCGGACATGGGGCTCGGCTACTTGATGAAACGGAGGTCGGCCACTATAAAGCGCCGGGAAATTTATTTCACCCCGTGCTGCTGTTTCAGAATCTTCCTTGCCCGCGAAAGCATGCCGCAACGACGCTGGAACGGTTAGGATAGCCGCCTGTTTCAGTCAGTCTTTTTTCGGGAGTTGCCCATGAGCGCCGTCAATCGCGCAGCGGTGGAAGCCGTTCTTCGCCAGTACACCGACCCCTATTTGAACCAGGACCCGGTCAGTGCCGGCTGTGTACGCGCCATCGAGGTCCAGGGGGGCCAGGTGTCCGTCCAGATGGAGCTGGGCTATGCCGCCGGGCTGTTCAAGAGCGGCTGGGCGCAGATGCTGCAAATGGCCATTGAAGGCCTCGACGGCGTGAGTTCGGCCAAGGTCGACATCCAATGCGTGATCGCCCCGCACAAGGCCCAGGCACAGATCCCGGGCCTGGCCAACGTCAAGAACGTGGTGGCGGTGGCATCCGGCAAGGGCGGCGTGGGCAAATCCACCACCGCCGCCAACCTGGCCCTGGCGCTGGCCCGGGAAGGCGCGCGCGTGGGTATCCTCGACGCGGATATCTACGGCCCCAGCCAGGGCGTGATGTTCGGCATTGCCGAAGGCACGCGGCCCAAGGTCAAGGATCAGAAGTGGTTTGTGCCGATCGAGTCGCTGGGCGTCGAAGTAATGTCCATGGCCTTCCTTACCGATGACAACACGCCGATGGTCTGGCGTGGGCCGATGGTCTCCGGCGCGCTGCTGCAGTTGGTCACGCAGACCGCCTGGGGCGACCTGGATTACCTGGTGATCGATATGCCACCAGGCACCGGTGATATCCAGCTGACCCTGGCGCAGAAAGTCCCGGTGGCCGGCTCGGTGATCGTCACCACGCCTCAGGACCTGGCGCTGCTCGACGCGAAAAAAGGCGTAGAGATGTTCCGCAAGGTCAACATCCCGGTGCTGGGCGTCGTGGAAAACATGGCGGTACATATCTGTTCCAACTGCGGGCACGCCGAGCATTTGTTCGGCGAGGGCGGTGGCGAGAAACTGGCCACCCAGTACGGCGTCGAGCTGCTGGCCTCGTTGCCGCTGTCGATGGTGATTCGTGAGCAGGCCGACGGCGGCAAACCGACCGTGGCCGCCGAGCCGGACGGCCAGATCGCCATGATCTACCAGGAACTGGCCCGCCATGTAGGCGCGCGGATCGTCCTTCAGGAAGCGGCGGCGCCGGCAATGCCGACGATAACGGTCAGCGACGACTGAGCGGATTGAAAGGAAAAAGCCTCGACGGTGTCGGGGCTTTTTCTTGCCTGCAAATCACCCCAAGGTCTCCAATGACACTTTTTCGCAATTGCGCTTGTAAGCATTCACTTACTTTTTCGTAAGTGTTTGGGTTTTTTCCTGGGGGGTAGAGGTCTCGAGTGCTCGAAAGATTTTTCTATCTTGTTGAAATATAACAACTATTTATGTGGGTATTAGCGTTGGCATCTGTCAGTCGGCTCGTTGCATCCCGTTGAACTTCCCAGGGAACTCTCTAACATCAGCCCTGTGTCCACGGATTGACACAGCCATCAAGGAACGATGGTTTGAGGGAACGTCGCAGGATGCGATTCATCAGGACGATGAAAAGGAATACAGGGACTAGGGAAAAAATGTGGGCGGGTCATACCGCCCCTTTTTTTTGCCTGCAGGAAAGTGAATCCCGTCATCCAGAAACGCAAAAAGGCCCGCAAGGGGCCTTTTTAGAGGGCGGCGACGCTATCAGCGTTCGAGGTCCGCAATCTTACCTTTCTTGCCATCCCACTCTGCCGCATCCGGCATCGGGTCTTTACGTTCGGTGATATTCGGCCAGATTTCCGCCAGCTCGACGTTCAACTGAATAAATTCCTGCATCTCTGCCGGGACTTCGTCCTCGGAGAAAATGGCGACGGCCGGGCATTCAGGTTCACACAGGGCGCAGTCAATGCACTCGTCCGGGTGGATGACCAGGAAGTTCGGGCCTTCGTAGAAGCAGTCCACCGGACACACTTCTACGCAGTCGGTGTACTTGCACTTGATGCAGTTGTCGGTGACGACGAAGGTCATTTCTAATTTTCTCCTCAGGCGGCGGCAGCGAAACCCTTTGTGGCAGGGCTCGCGAGGTTCGGGAGCGATAGTCTGCGGACCAGGCTAAAAGCCCGCAGCATCCCAAACCGCGCGAGAGTCTACCAGCTTGCAAGCGTCTGCGTTATATCCGAGTCTTAAGTGCATATAACATTTCGAGCGCTTTTCGCGGCGTCAAGTCATCCAGGTCAAGTTTAGCCAGCTCGTCCAGCACTGGGTGGGGCAGGCTGGCAAACAGATCGCTCTGGTGGGGCGCGCTGGCTTTTTTGCTGGCTTTGGCCGGGCTTGCCACCGGAAGCTCGTGGGGCAGTGCGGTTTCTTCCAGGCGGCTCAGGTGCTCGCGGGCACGGGTGATCACCTCCGTGGGAACACCGGCCAGTTGCGCTACGGCCAGGCCGTAACTCTGGCTCGCCGGCCCAGGCAGCACGTGGTGCAGGAACACGATGCGCTCGTTGTGCTCGGTGGCATTAAGGTGCACGTTGGCCACCAGCGGCTCGTTTTCCGGCAGCACGGTCAGCTCGAAATAGTGCGTGGCAAACAGGGTATAGGCGCGCAGATGCGCCAAACGCTCGGCTGCAGCCCAGGCCAGGGACAGGCCGTCGAAGGTGCTGGTGCCGCGACCCACTTCGTCCATCAGCACCAGGCTGCGTTCGGTGGCGTTGTGCAGGATGTTGGCGGTCTCGCTCATTTCCACCATAAAGGTCGAACGGCCACCGGCCAGGTCATCGCTGGAGCCAATCCGCGTGAAGATGCGGTCCACCAGCGACAATTCGCAACTGGCCGCCGGCACAAAGCTGCCGATGTGTGCGAGCAGCACGATCAAAGCGGTCTGACGCATGTAGGTGGATTTACCGCCCATGTTCGGACCCGTGATCACCAGCATGCGGGTATCGTCATCCAGCGACAGGTCGTTGGCGACGAATGGCGTGGTCAATACCTGCTCTACAACCGGGTGGCGACCTTGCACGATGCGCATGCAGGGCTCGCTGACAAAACGCGGGCAGTTCAGGTCGAGGTTCAGCGCGCGTTCGGCGAGGTTGCTCAGTACGTCCAGTTCCGCCAGGGCGGCTGCCGTGTCCTGCAGCGGCGCCAGTTGGCTGATCAGGTCTTCAAGCAGGTTTTCATAGAGCATCTTTTCCCGAGCCAGGGCGCGGCTCTTGGCCGAAAGTGCCTTGTCTTCGAATTCTTTCAGCTCAGGGGTGATAAAGCGCTCGGCACCTTTGAGAGTCTGGCGGCGCTGGTAGTCGATCGGCGCCGACTCGGCCTGCTTGCTTGGCAACTCGATAAAGTAGCCATGCACGCGGTTGTAGCCGACTTTAAGGTTGGCCAGGCCAGTGCGCGCCTTTTCGCGGGCTTCCAGGTCGATCAGGAATTGCCCGGCGTTTTCGCTCAGGGCCTGGAGTTCGTCCAGCTCGCTGTCGTAACCGGTCTTCAATACGCCGCCGTCACGGATGATTGCCGGTGGGTTGTCGATGATCGCCTTTTCCAGCAACGCCGCCAGTTCCGGGTAGGTGCCGGCGGTGACGGCCAGTTGCTGCAGGTGCGGCGTGTCCAATTCGGTCATCGCCGCTTGCAACTGCGGCAGGGCGCCGAGTGCATCGCGCAGGCGCGCCAGGTCACGCGGCCGCGCGTTGCGCAGGCCGATCCGTGCCAGGATGCGTTCGATATCGCCAATTTCCTTCAGCTGTGGCTGCAGTTTTTCAAAGCGATAGCGGTCGAGCAGGCAGGTAATAGAGGTCTGGCGAGCTTGCAGCACGCTCAAATCGCGCAGCGGACGGTTCAGCCAACGGGTCAGCAAGCGGCTGCCCATGGCGGTCTGGCAACGGTCGACCACCGACTGCAGGGTGTTATCACGCCCGCCTGACAGGTTGGTGTCCAGTTCCAGGTTGCGACGGCTCGCGCCATCGAGCACCACGGTGTCGTCCAGACGCTCATGACGCAGGCTGCGCAAGTGCGGCAGGGCGGTGCGCTGGGTTTCCTTGGCATAACTGAGCAGGCAACCGGCAGCGCCGATAGCCAGGGTCAGGGTTTCGCAACCGAAACCCTTGAGGTCCTGCACCGAGAACTGCTGGCACAGACTTTTCAGCGCCGAATCCCGCTCGAAATCCCACGGCGCACGGCGTTTTGTCCCACGGCGTTTTTCTGCGGGCAGATCCTTCGGCCAATCATCCGGGATCAACAGCTCCACCGGGTTGATACGCTCCAACTCCGCCAGCAGGTTCTCCCAACCCTTGATCTCCAGCACGCTGAAGTTGCCGCTGGTGATGTCCAGTACCGACAGGCCGAACAGACGCTCGTCGCCCAATACCGCCGCGATCAGGTTGTCGCGACGCTCATCCAGCAGCGCCTCATCACTCACCGTCCCCGGCGTGATAATGCGCACCACCTGGCGTTCGACCGGGCCTTTACTCGTCGCGGGATCGCCGATCTGCTCACAGATCACCACCGACTCGCCCAGCTTCACTAGCTTGACCAGGTAGCCTTCCAACGAGTGGTAAGGAATCCCGCACATCGGAATCGACTGCCCCGCCGACTGCCCACGCGCAGTCAGGGTGATATCCAGCAGCTTGGCCGCCTTCTTCGCGTCTTCGTAGAAGATTTCGTAGAAGTCGCCCATGCGATAGAACATCAACTGATCAGGGTGCTGGTTTTTCAGGCGCCAGTACTGCTGCATCATCGGGGTGTGGGAGGACAGATCGGACGTGTTTTTACTCATTGGGTCGTAGGCAAATTCGTTGAAAGTGATGGGGCAAAGGGGGCGCTTGGCCCAGCATTTTTTGCGATGGGCGCAAGGTTAACACGCGAGGTCGGCCCTTCGCAGGATGCAAACGGCTAGGGAAAACGCAAAGGGGGCGGTGCATTTACTTAAATGCGCAAGGCTTATTGCACGCAAGCAACGCTGTTGGCGCGCAATGGAGAAAGTCTTCTTATCAGTACGCTGACACGATTGCCTTGGCCAGTTGCATGTCGGACATAAGAGGCGCGGCGTAGGTCGAGCGATAGTACCGAGATGCCTGTTCAAAATCGGCACCGCGGATCTCTCCGTCCGAACCGATAAAAGCAAGGGCATCGGTTTTGGAGGATGTGAAAAGCTTTGGCGCATCGGTCGTGAGAGAGGTAGTCCCCGCAACCAGGATGGTTGGCACGAACGTCGAGTACATCAGCGCTTTATCGAAAGGGTTGGCATTTTCAGCGGCCACTGCTGGGGCGCCGATCAATACCGTGACAGCGATTGCCAGAGTCTTTCATGAGTCCATTCTTCGAAGCTTCCATTTCTATAAGAGGGGCGCACGATAGCAGCGCTGGTGACTTTGCAGATATAAGGCGCCGTCGACGCTGGGGGATTGCCGTGCTTGACGCCGGGGTCTTTAGCTCTCGACTCATCCGTTCGCCCCATAGAAATGGTTCAGCACTATCAATTCAATCACCGCGACGAAACAGCACAGCACAATGAATCCGAGGCTGAAGACCCGCTTGCGATTAGAGCCCCCGTCGCCCAGCGAGCTTAGGTCTGCGCCGTCGGAAATCAACATTAGAATCGCCAGCACGGCGTATATCCACGCCTTGCCCCAGAAGCTCTGATTTCTCCATTCGGTCATTTGTGGTCTTGCGCATACCGCTTTAAATTGAGGTGAATGGGCGTTGGCGACAAGGTTAGCACGCAAGGTCGGGGGCTTCGCGGGTCATAAACGGATAGGCAGACCGTAAAACTGGGGCGACTTTTTTGTCCCTTAGCCCATCCTTGATCAACGCTTCATTGCGTTGCACTGAGTGCGCAAATCGCTATTGCTGATGTTTTCGCAGCTGGCGCCACTTTGTTTGGCATTGCAAAGGGCGCGTTGATCGCTGTCGCTTATGGCGGAGCAATGAACTGGCCTAATGATTTTGGACACCTCAATCGGGCGCTATGATGGCGTCCAAATCTGAGGTGTTTGGATATGCGTAAATCTTATTCATGTGAGTTCAAACTCAAGGCTGCCAGCATGGTGCTGGACGAGGGGCAGTCGGTTCCCGAGGTCTGTGCCAGCTTGGATATTGGCCCTACGGCCTTGCGCCGCTGGGTCGATCAAGTTCGCAAGGAACGCTTGGGCTCGACTCCGGTGGGAGCCAAGGCGATTACCGCGGATCAGCGAGAGATCCAGGAACTTAAAGCCTTGCTCAGGCAAAGAGACCGGGATATCGAAATCCTAAAAAAGGCCAGTGCTCTCCTGCTTTTGGACGCCAAAGATCACTCTCGTTGATCTGTGAGCTGGGCGAGCAGTACGGCGTTAACGATTGCTGTCGTGTGTTCGGAATAAACCGCAGTAGCTTTTACGCATGGCGTCAGCGCCAAGGCAAGGTGAGCCCTAAGCGAGAGAAACTCAAGGCTATGCTGGTCAAGCACCACAGGGCGTCGAGAGAGTCTGCGGGCGCTCGTACCTTGGCTAAACAGCTGCAAGCCGGCGGGCATGATGTCGGGCGGTTCATGGCTCGCAGCTTGATGCGAGAAGCAGGCATTGTCAGCCGTCAACGCCGGCGCCATAAGTACAAGTCACCTGGCGTGGAGGCTTTGGTGGCACCGCATGTGCTCAAACGCAAGTTTGATGTTGCGACGGTCAATCAGGTGTGGTGTGGGGACGTGACGTACATCAAAGTCGGCAAGCGTTGGCTGTATTTTGCGGCGGTTCTGGACTTGTTCGCTCGCCGGATTGTGGGCTGGTCGTTTTCGATGATCTCTGATGCCACGCTGACCTGCGAAGCCCTGCGCATGGCGATTGAACTGCGCGGTCGCCCAAAAGACGTACTGTTTCACTCCGACCAAGGTTGCCAGTACACCAGCCATAAATTCAGAAATGAACTGCTGGAACATGGACTCCGACAAAGCATGAGCCGTAAAGGCGAATGCTGGGATAACGCTCCGATGGAGCGTTTCTTTGGAAGTTTGAAATCAGAGTGGGTGCCAGAAGCAGGCTACGGGTCGGAACATGAGGCCCGAGCGGATGTGCAGCGCTATGTATCGCGCTACAACATCACCAGGCCGCATAGCTACAACGACTATCGGTCACCAGTCGCCAGGGAGAAGCTGGTGGCGTGAAACCTTAATCGGTGTCCAAGATTACTTGACCAGTTCA
>NZ_MAUE01000030.1 GCF_001702265.1 Pseudomonas aylmerensis | reverse complement strand
ACCCGGTGCCGGCGGTTCGCGGCAAGACGCAGCGGACGACGTTGGTTCGGCAGGAGCATGTCGACGATGTGCCTGCTGCTGGCAAGAACCCAAACGGAGACTCGGCGGCGCCTGCGGATAAGACCGCCACTAACGGCTGCCCGGTGTCGATGGTTACCGGAGAGGAATTGCTCACCTTGACCGATGGGGCGCTGGACGGGGTATTGCCGTTTGAATGGAGCCGCTTGTACTGCACCAGTGCGGTGGAAATGGATGGCGGATTGGGGTTTGGCTGGAGTCATTCGCTGGCGCATCGGCTGAGTGTTTCCGGTGATTCGGTGGTGTGGACCGATCATGAAAACCGCTCGACCACCCTGCCCTTGCCATCTGTTTCTCGCCCAGCAATCACCAATAGCCTAGCCGAAGCGGCAATCTATTTAGGCGCTTCGCCGGACGAATTGGTGTTGGCGCAGGCGTCGCGCTTCTACCACTTTCGCGACGGTGTGCTGACGGCTATCAGCGATGCGTATGACAACCGGCTGCGCATTGTCCGGGATCTTTTGGGGCGCATTGAGCGGCTGGATAACGGTGTCGGGCGTTCGCTGTTCCTGCGTTATGAGTTGGGTCGCATCGTGGCGGTGGACTACCAGATCCAGCGCGCCAAGGGCCATGGCCCTTTCGAGTGGATGACTGAGCACAACGTTGTTTCCTACGCCTACGACGACACTGGCCGACTGGTCTCGGCGACCAATGCCGTCGGCGAAAGCGAGGTTTATCGGTACGACGATCAGCACGTCATTCTTGAGCGGCAGTTGGCCGGTGGCGCGAGTTTCTTTTGGGCGTGGGAACGCGCTGGCAAGGCCGCGCGCTGTGTTCGCCACTGGGCGAGCTTTTCGCAAATGGACACGCGTTATGCCTGGGATGACCACGGGCAGGTCACGGTGTTTAACGCTGATGGTAGCCAGGAAGTCTACGTGCACGACCAGCGTGCGCGACTGGTGCAGCGCATTGATCCAGATGGTGCCGAGCATTTCAGATCCTACGACGAAAAAGGCCGGCTGACGGTCGAGCAGGATCCGCTGGGCGCGGTGACGGCGTATCAGTACGACGATGCCGGACGCTTGGTGGCGGTGTTTCCGGGGGACGATGAGCCGACGTCCTACGAGCATGACAATGGGTTCGTACGGGTGGTAAGGCGTGGTGAAGCTGCCTGGAAATACGAGCGTAATGATCAGGGCGATATCGTTCGTAAGACTGATCCCGACGGCAACGTAACGGACTACAGCTACGACAAGCAGGGACAACTGA